>NZ_JAAEAH010000007.1 GCF_010998615.1 Myxococcus sp. CA023
GCCTCCACCGGCAATCCTCTCGATTCCGCCACCCGCCCCGCCTCAGGACCTGAGCGCGCGCATCCTGCCCAACGCACACGCCGCGCCGGGTCCCAGCGCGAGCCCCAAGAACTTCGCGGGCGCCCATGTGCTCCCGCATGGCGGCCGGCTGCGCTCCGCCCCGGACGCGGCGGAGGGACGCGGCTCTCGAGTCACCCTGTCCATGCCCCTGGCGCCCTCGCCGGCCAAGCCGCTTCTGGCGAGCCCCGGGGGTGGAAAGTCGGGCCGCCCCCCCGCGCGCAAGGATGCCGAGGACACCGAGCCCCGGGATTCGGCCCAGATCCGCGTGGGCCGCTACCACATCCTGGACACCCTGGGCGCGGGCGGCATGGGCGCTGTCTACAGCGCCTATGACCCGGAACTGCACCGGCGCGTGGCCATCAAGCTGCTGCACCCGGACGCCAACCCGGCGGCGCGCTCGGACGGCGCGTCCCGGCTGCTTCGCGAAGCCCAGGCGATGGCGCGGCTGTCTCACCCGAACGTGGTCTCCGTCTACGACGCGGGCACGTTCGCGGGGCGCGTCTTCATCGCCATGGAGCGGGTGGACGGCCTGTCCCTGCGCCACTGGCTCCGCGCCGAGCACCGCACCTGGCGAGAGGTGCTCGACATCTTCCGCCAGGCGGGCCGAGGGCTCGCCGCCGCACATGCCGCTGGACTGGTCCACCGGGACTTCAAGCCCGCCAACGTGCTGGTCAGCAAGGACGGCCGGGCGCAGGTGACGGACTTCGGGCTGGCCCGCACCACAGCGGACCTCGACGCGGCCGAGGCGGGCCGGGGCACCACGCCCGCGCTGCCGCGCCTCGCCCCGGAAGACCTGCTCCAGACGGCGCTCACCGAGGCCGGGCTCGTCATGGGCACGCCCGCGTACATGCCGCCCGAGCAGCACGAAGATGGGCGCATCGACGCGCGCGGGGACCAGTTCAGCTTCTGCGCGTCCCTCTACGAAGCCCTCTACGGACAGCTTCCCTTCAACGGCAAGCGCCCGGATGAGTACTTGGAGGAAGCCCGCGCCGGCCGCGTGCGCCCGCCGCCTCGGGGCAGCCGCGTCCCCACGTGGGTGCTGCGCGCCGTGACGAGGGGCCTGTCCCCGGCTCCCGAAGCGCGCTTCCCGTCCATGGGCGTGCTGTTGGATGCACTGGGCGCGGACCCGCTGGCGGCCTGGCGCCGCCGTGGCGCGGTGGCCGCCGCGTCCATGCTGCTCAACAGCGTGGTCGCCGTCACCTGGCTGCTGGTGGGCTCGCAGCGAGACGGCCCGTGTCCGGATGCCGAGGCCCGGCTCACCGGCGTCTGGGACACGGCACGCCGGGCGGAAATCCAGAAGGCCTTCGCAGCCACGGGCAAGGTCCACGCCTCCGCCGCCTTCGAACGCGTGGCGACGACCCTGGATGGCTTCGCGCACGATTGGACGCGCATGCACCGCGAGGCCTGCGAGGCCACCCGGGTTCAGGGCCACCAGTCGGACCACGAGCTCGCGCTGCGCATGGCGTGCCTGGACCGGCGCCACTCGGCCCTGGTGGCCTTGACGGGCGTGCTCGCGCAGACGGATGCGGAGGCGCTGACCGCCGCACCAGACGCGGCCCAGCGACTGCCTCCCATCGCCGCCTGCGCGGACGTGGACGCACTCTGGCGGGGCCTGTCGGAGCCCGAGGGGCAGCGGCAGCAGGTAGAGGCCCTGCGCGCCCGGGTGGACCGGGCCACGGCCCTGGTGGACGCCGGCCGCTACCCCCAGGCGCAGGAAGAAGCGAAGGCGGTGCTGACCGAGGCACGGCAGCTCGGCTACGGGCCGGTGCTGGCGGAGGCGCTGGAGTTGGAGGGCCGGCTCGGACTCGTCGCGGGGGATGACGCTCGCGCCGCCGCGGCCCTGCGGGAATCCCTCTTCACCGCGCAGGCGCACCGCCATGACCACCTGGCGGCGCGCGCGTCGGCGCGGTTGGTGACCGCCGTCTCCTCCGACCCCACCCTGGAGTCCTGGACGGTGGAGCAGGCGCGCGCGTCCATCCAACGCGCGGGCGGCGCCTCCGAATTGGAGGCCTTGCTCCAGACGAGCCTGGGCCGCAACGCCTTCCTCCGAGGCCAGTACGCCCAGGCAGTGGAAGCCTTTGGCCGCTCCGCGACGCTGCGCGAGCAGGAGCTGGGTCCCGAGCACCTGCTCACGTTGGAGTCGCTCCGCAACCAGGCCGCGGCCCTGTCCCGCACGCCCGAGACGGAGCGCGCCATGGGACTGCTGCACCGCGTGCTGGAGACGACGGAGCGCGTGCTCGGCCCGGACCATCCTCAGACGGCCATGGCGGCCAACGCCATGGGCTACCACCTGGTCATCGTCCGCCGCTTCGAGGAAGCCCTCCCCTACCTCCAGCGCGCCATCCACCTGGAGGAGCAGTCGCTGGGGCACGACAGCGCCACGCTGAGCTATCCGCTCAACAACCTGGCCGAGGCCCTGGAAGCGCTTGGCCGCAACGCAGAGGCCCGCCCCCTGCGCGAGCGCGCGCTCGCGGTGGACCTGAAGGCCTACGGCCCCGAGCATCCGGAGACCGCCACCGACCTGGCCCTGCTCGGCGCGCTGGCCCTGCGCGAGGGAAAGCCACGCGACGCACTGGACTACGCCCGCCGGAGCATCGCGGCCTACGAGTCCGTCCAGAAGGACCACCTGGACACGGCCGCTCCGCTCACCACGCTGGGCCTGGCCCTGCACGCCCTGGGCAAGAGCCACGAGGCCCGCGCCATGTTGGAACGCGCATTGGCGCTTCGCACCGCCCATCCGGGCCCGGCCGAGGACCTCGCGAGCACCCGCTTCGCCCTGGCCCAAACGCTGGTGAAGCAGGACGGGCCCCGCGCCCGGGGGCTGGCCAACCAGGCCCTGCACTTCTACGCAACCGAGGAGCCCACCTACGCCATGGAGGCCAACTCCGTCCGCAACTGGCTCCAGGACCTCCGGCGCCGGAGGCGCTGAGCCACAGCCAGGGCCCACATCTACCGAAATCGCGCCCCTTCACACACACCATCAAGCGGGGATGCGCACGGGCCCGCCGTGCCCGGTCCGGAGCTCGTCATGCGCCTGCCGTCCCCATAGGGCCGCCAGGGGACGTACAAGCCTTCCTCGGACAGCGCCTTCCAGGTCGAGTCCGGGCGCGGCGTCCCCATCCGCATCTGATGAAGTCACCCCGAGGGCCGCCAGACAGGCGGACACGGCTCACGCCCATTCTCGGGGCTTCCGTCACTTTCCACCGCTAGACTTCGCCCAATGCTTCACGTCATTCCCCTGGGCGGCCTGGGCGAAATCGGCCTCAACTCCATGGTCATCGCCTGCCGTGGGGAGATGCTGCTCATCGACGCCGGGCTGATGTTCCCCTCCGCGGGGATGCCCGGCGTGGACATCATCATTCCGGACTTCAGCCACCTGAAGCAGAACGCCGCGCAGCTCAAGGGCGTGCTGCTGACACATGGCCATGAAGACCACCTGGGCGCCCTGCCCTACCTGCTCAACGAGGTGCCCGTCCCCGTCTACGGCACGCGATTCACGCTGGCCATGGCGCGCCACCGGCTGGAGGAGCTGGGCATCGAGGCGGACCTGCGCGAAATCGAGCCGCGCGAGCCCTTCACCGTGGGCACCGCCTTCCGCGTGGAAGCCAGCCGCGTCACGCACACCGTGCCAGACGCGGTGGGCTTCATCCTGCGCACGCCCGAAGGCACCCTCATCCACACCGGCGACTTCAAGCTGGACCCGGACCCCATCGACGGGCTGCGCACGGACCTGGAGCGCTGGGGCGAGGCCGGCGAGGAAGGCGTGCTGTGCCTCCTCTCCGACTCCACCAACTCCGAGGTGACGGAGGAGACGGGCAGCGAGCGCGTGGTGGAGCAGACCTTCGAGCGCCTCTTCCAGGGCGCCACCGGCCGCATCGTCGTCGCCCTCTTCTCCTCGAACCTCCACCGGGTGCGGCACCTGCTGGCGCTGGCGGAGCGGCTGGGGCGCAAGGTGGCCTTGCAGGGCCGCAGCATGCTCCGCAACGTGGAGATGGCGCGGGAGTTGGGCTACCTGGACGTACCCGACTCGCTCTTCGTCCACCTGGACACCGTGCCGGCGCTGCCCGCGCAGCGGGTGCTGGTGCTGACCACCGGCGCCCAGGGCGAGCCCCGGGCCGGGCTGTCCCAGCTCGCGTCGGGGGATGGCCCCGTGCGGCTGAATCCCGGCGACCTGGTGGTACTCAGCTCGCGGCCCATCCCCGGCAATGAGCGCTCCGTGGGCGCGCTCATCGACGCGCTCCAGTGGCGTGGGGCGAAAGTCGCCTACGCCCAGGTGGAGCCGGGCATCCACGTCTCCGGCCACGCCAGCCAGCCCCAGCAGCGGCGCGTGCTGGACCTGGTGCGCCCGGCCCACTTCATCCCCGTCCACGGCGAGGGACGCCACCTGCACAAGCACCTGCTCACCGCGCGCGAGGCCGGGCTGGAGCCCGCCCAGTGCCTGCTGGCGCAGGACGGCGACGTCGTCACCTTCGAGGAAGGCCGGGGGCGCTTCACCGGCAGCGTCCCGTCCGGACGCATCCTCAAGGACCGGTTTGGCCCTGGCCTGGTGACGCCGGACACGCTCCAGGAGCGCGTCCGGCTGTCGGAGACGGGCATGGTGGCCGCAGTGGTGGTCCTCCAGCGGGGTTCCCAGAAGCTGGTGGCCGGGCCACAGCTGTCCGGCCAGGGGCTCTCCCTGGACGAACAGGTCCTGCTCCCCCGGGTGGCCCAGGACGCGCGAGTGCTCTTCGAGGAACTGTCCCCCGTCCTGCGGGGCGATGACGCCCTGGTGAGAGAGGAACTCACCCGGGCCGTGCGCCGGGCCTTCAAGACGCACACGTCCAAACGTGCCCTGGTGGTGCCCTTGGTCGTCCGGGTGTAGGTATGGTAAGGGCCGCTGCCCATGCCATCCTTCGACGTCGTCTCGAAAATCGACCTCGCTGAGCTCGACAACGCGGTCAACCAGACCAAGAAGGAGATCAGCACGCGGTACGACTTCCAGGGCACCCATGCCGACGTGGTGCTGGCCCCGGACCATACCGCCATCACGGTGAAGGCCAACAGCGAAGACCGCGTCCAGGCCGCCAAGGAAGTCCTCCTGACGAAGCTGGCCAAGCGGAACATCAGCCTGTTCGCCCTGGAGTACGGCGACATCGAGAAGACGGGCCTTCACAACGTGAAGCAGGTCATCAAGCTCCAGCAGGGCATCCCGGTGGAGAAGTCCAAGGAACTGGTGAAGCTGCTGAAGGACTCGAAGATGAAGGTCCAGGGCTCCATCCAGGCCGACCAGCTTCGCGTCACGGGCAAGAACCGGGACGACCTCCAGGCGGCCATCGCCCTGTTCCGCAAGGAGCAGGACCGGCTGAAGCTGGACATGCAGTTCATCAACTTCCGCGATTGAAGAGGCCCATGCGCGCTGCCGCCCTGTCCTTCTGCCTCCTGTTCTGCGCCCCGGGCGTGGCGTCCGCCCAGGCGGACCGTCCTTCCAAGCCGGTTCCCTCCCTCGCCAAGCCCCCGCGCATCCAGGGTGGGCTCAAGGCCTTCGCGTCGCCGATGGTGCTCAAACCCGTCGCCGTGGAGGGCGCCACCGCCTCGTTCACCGCCAAGGTGGGCGCGCGCAAGGACACGCTGTACGTCGGCGTGGAAGCCACCGACGACCAGCTCCAGGCCGGGGACCTGCTCACCCTGTCCCTCTACTTCCCGGGCACCGGCCCCACTGCCTCCGGCTACACGTGGCGCTTCGCATTCGATGGCAAGCGCGCGTCCGGGGCGGAGAGCGGCACGCCGCAGTTCGCGCAGGACCTGGTGACGGCCGCCGTGCAGCGCCAGGGCAACACGCTGCTGCTGATGGCGTCGGTGCCGGTGCGCGCCTTCCCCCGCTTTCCCGCCGTGGACCCGCTGGTGATGGACCTGTGCCTCACCTACGAGGACCGGGACAGCGCGGACGGAAAGGCCACGTCCATCTCCAACTGCCAGAGCGGCACCATGGTGGGTGACGCGCTGCGCATGCCGGACGAGCCTCGCAAGGGCCTCAAGCTGAAGCTGCCGGAGAACGTCACCTCGCTCGAACCCAAGGAGGACGGGCTGCTGGGCTGGGACTACATGAGCTACCCGGCCTGGGCTCAAGCGGACGACGAGCTGACCCCTGCCTCGCTGCGCGGTCTGGTGGCGCCGAACGCCGTCGTTCCCTCGTCCGTGGACCTGAACGTGCCGGATACGCTCACCCTGGAGGACGGCGGACGCGTCGTCACGGTGGTGACCGGGAAGAATCCGTATGCCGTCGCCGGTCAATGTGACGCCGATGACGAGCTTCGGTTGGGCCTCTACCTGGTGACCGGGAAGACAGCGCAGCGGGTGCTCGAGTGGCCGGCCGCTACCTGCGCGCTGGGGCGCACGTCGTCGGTGGAACTGGAAGATGAGGGCGTGCTGTCCATCCGTTACTCGAACGGCACGTCCATGAACTTCGCCTGGAGTGGGACCCACTTCTCGCGAACCGAACTCGGAAAGCGGTAGACGCAGTGGAAACCACCAAGAGCCTGTACATGATGACCCTCGGCTGCCCGAAGAACCGGGTGGACTCCGAGGTGATGCTGGGCACGCTGCGGCACCGCGGCTACACGCTGGTGCAGGAGGCGTCCGACGCTCAGGTCATCGTCGTCAACACGTGCGCCTTCATCGGTCCCGCCAAGCAGGAGTCGGTGGACTCCATCCTGGAGATGGCCGAGCTGAAGAAGTCAGGCGCCTGCAAGACGCTGGTGGTGACGGGCTGCTTGTCCCAGCGCTACGGCGAGGAGCTGTCGAAGGAGATGCCGGAGGTCGACCACTTCCTGGGCACCAGCGCCTACGCCCAGATTGGTGACCTGCTGGCCGCCGAGGCCTCGCCGCGTCAGGTGATTCCGGACCCGGACTACATCCACGACGCCAATACGCCGCGCATCAACTCGATGCCGAAGTACACGGCGTACCTCAAGATTTCCGAGGGCTGCGACAACGCCTGTGCCTTCTGCATCATCCCCACCCTGCGCGGCGGGCAGCGCTCGCGGCCCATCGACGACATCGTCGCCGAGGCGAAGCAGCTGGCGGACAGCGGCGTCCAGGAGCTGAACCTCGTCGCGCAGGATTTGACGGCCTACGGGCATGACCTGCCGGGCCGGCCGAAGCTGCATGATTTGCTCAAGGCGCTGGTGCAGGTGGACGTGAAGTGGATCCGCCTCCACTACGCCTACCCGCGCATCTTCCCGGACGAGCTCATCGAGGTGATGGCCGCGGAGCCGAAGATTGCCCGCTACCTGGACATGCCCGTGCAGCACGTCAGCGACAAGCTGCTGCTGTCCATGAAGCGCGGCCGCAACTCGGAGTTCCTCAAGGGCCTGCTGACCAAGCTGCGGGAGCGCGTGCCCGGTCTGGTGATGCGCACCTCGCTCATCGTCGGCCTGCCGGGTGAGACGGAAGAGGACTTCGAGATGCTGAAGGAGTTCGTGAAGACGCAGCGCTTCGAGCGCCTGGGCGTCTTCCAGTACTCCGACGAAGAGGGCACCGCCGCCTACGACCTGCCGGACAAGGTGCCGCAGAAGCTCATCGAGCGCCGCTGGCGCGAGGTCATGGCCATCCAGAAGCGCATCAACCGCGAGCAGAACAAGAAGCTCGTGGGCAAGCGCCTGGAGGTGCTCGTGGAAGGCCCCGCCCCGGAGACGGAGCACCTGCTGGTGGGCCGCCACCAGGGCCAGGCGCCGGACATCGACGGCATGGTCTACATCAACGACGGACTGGCGTACCCGGGGGAGATTGTCACCGTGGAGGTGACGGAAGCCCACGACTACGACCTGGTCGCCCGCGTGGTGGAGCGCCCGGACCCGAAGCAGCGCGAGCACACCGCGCGCGACGCGCACCCGGCCCCGCTGCCCGTGTCCGTGATGCAGCGTCCGGCCCCTCGCGCGGAGTAGGCGCGAAGGCCCCGGACGCCGCGGGAGCCCTCAGCTCGAGGGCTCCTCCAGCACCAGGGTGCGTCCCGGGCTGACGGCGCGCAGGCGCTCGCGCAGCTTCTCCCGGTCCGCCTTCGCCGACTTCGGCGTCGCCGCCAGCTTCTCGTGGAGCTCGCGCGCCGTAGCGTCGTACCAGACCTCGCGCACGGGCCCACCCTCGGCCAGGTGCCGCGCCACGCCCGCGAGCAGCCGGCAGCAGTCCTCCAAGCCCGCATCCTGCTGAGGGCCGCCCTGCTCCCGGGTGAAGGCGATGGCGTCATCCAACGTCTTCCCGTCCTGCAGGTAGACGTTGATGAGCGCCCGGGCCGCGCGGTTCCCCGCGTCCCGCATGTTGAGCCACAGGAACCACGCCTTGCCCTCGGGCGCGGGCGACTCCACCACGTAGATTTCGGTGATGGGCGCGGGCGCGCCGTCCGGACCGAGGCCCACGAGCCCCGCCTCGGGCGACACCAGCAGCACGAACGCATCCGTGGGCAGCTTCAGCGTCTGCGCCAGCACCGCCCCCGGCGTCTCCTTCACCAGGCGCCGGGCCAGGTCCGCCGCCACCTCATAGCGCTGCCGGCCCCGCTCCTCGTGCACCACCAGGTGCCAGTCACGCAGCACGGCCTGGAGGTTGACGTGGGCCCACTGCTGGCGGAACTCGAAGGTGTCCACGCCCTTGCGCCGGCAGATGTCGTCCAGCGTGGAGCGGAGCGCGTCCAGCATCTCCTCGTCCTTCAACATGTCGACGTAGTGCGTGTGCCCCACGCGCTCCGCGACGCGCTCGATGACGGCCAGCAATCCGAAGCGGATGGCGCCGCTTGCGTCCTGCACGGACAACCGGCCCCGCTCCACTTCCTTGGAGAGGGCGTCGTACATCCGCGAGACGCCCTCCTTTTCCAGGTAGCGGCGGGCCAGCTCGATGGAGCGGCGCTGTTCGGTGTACTGACGGTCGAACTCGGTGGGAGACGGGCGCATGTGCGCCAGAGGAGAGCGCAGCACCCCCGCCCCTGTCCAGGCAACGCTAACGGGGGTCCTCCGGCTCCAGCTCCCGCTCCCCAGGCGGGGGCTCGCGCGAGGGAGCGCCTCGCACCGGCATGGCCACGCCCTCACCCAGCGGCGTGGGCTGGCACTCACACACGGTGCGGCGAGTGGCTGTCTCCGTGACGAAGGCACAAGCAGTGGGGCACTCGGGCTGGCGGCCTTCCTCGACCAGACCCAGCGTGAAGTCTCGCGCGGTGGACAGCGCCGCATGGCAGGCAGGCAGCGCCTGCGCCAGGGAGCGCCAGGGCACGCGGTGCTGCGTCGTCAGGCCCCTGCTGGTGGAGGGGAAGCTCAGCCCCACGCCACAGCCGCTCACCAGCTTCTGCCCGTCCGGCCCCAGCGGCTCCAGGTGAAGCCGCCCTCCTTCTGGCAGGTCCCGGTACACGGCGCCGCTGATCGAGACGCTGCCATCCGGCTCACGCCGCACATGCAGGCCGTAGCAAGCCTCCTCACGGAAGGAGCCATCGGGCGCGGCGCAATGGCTGATGGCGGAGCCTTCTGGCGGCCGGACACGGGGACGCCGCAGCACCAGGGCCCCGCCCTTTGCGTCCAGCGTCGCGGTGAAGCGGCCCCATACATCCGGCCCCAGGCGGCCCAGGCTGCTCGGCGAGTCCCAGCGCCCAGCGGCCTCCACCACCAACGGGCGAACACCCAGGCCCTCGGCCACCTCCACTGCGTCCAGCGCGAAGGTTCGCGGCGGCAGGTTGGCGGCCGTTTCAAGCGGCTGAAGCCCCTGTGCCTCGGCGAGGCGCACGGACACTCGCGAGAAGGGCTCGCGCGAGCCAAGAACGAAGGGGCCCGTGAGCTCCGCTCCGCCCTGCGTCATCCGCGCGGCCAGCAGGGGCCAATCGCCCAGCGGCTCGCGGCTGAGCTCCACCACGTGCACCTCGCGCGAGGCCTCCGTGGCCGCCGCTTCCGCGACGTAGTCCGCGCGCGGGCGAGAGGTGGTGAAGGTCACTTCCCGCCGCAGTGGGTCCACGGTGAGCGCGTAGAACTCCAGGACATCCGCGCCCAGCGTCACGGCGCAGACCTTCTCACCGGACAAGCCCGCGGTGCGCACAGGCGACCGCACCGGGCCCACCGAGAAGGCGGGCAAAGGCACCACGGGCCAGGAGCGGAAACCTCCCGCGGGCTCGGGCGCGCGGATGGTGCCTTCGGGGGCGGGAAGCGCGCCGTCGAAGCAGCCTCGCGACACGAGCGAGAGTGGCCGCGCCACGTCCAACACCACCGGCACTGGCCGCGTCCCCAGTTGGCCCGCCACGGTGAGCCGCAGCGCGGGCGAGGCCAGGAGCGGCAGCGTCTGACCATGGAAGCCTTGCGGACGCTCGGCGCTGGCGGCCGGTTCCCGATGGCACCCGGTCCCGGCCAGCCCCATCCACCCCATCAGCAGAAACGCGCGACGCACGCTCCGCAGGTTACTGCTTCTTCGCCTTCGTGAAGTCATCCACGCGAGTGTCGTCCGGCACATCCAGCTTGAAGCTGTCCGCGTCGAGGCCCACGTTCGTCTTCAGGTTGAGGAAGGAGATGGTGTTCTCGCTGCCGTCCGGGTCCACCACCGTGCTCTTGAGCACCTGGGCCGTGGACGGATCCACCTCCAGGCGCACCTGGCGGAAGCGCGGCTCGTTCTTCAGCGGATCCAACACCAGCAGCGTGCCCTTGCAGTCCTTGCAGGCGCCCTTGGTGATGTTGAACTCGTCCGCGAGCTTTCCCTGGCCGAAGAGGAACGTCACCGACGCGGAGAGCTGGCTGGTGTCCACGTTGGCCACGGTGAGGCTCTGCGCCGCCGGGTCGTACGCGTACACCTTGTTGCCCGCCAGCACGAAGGTGCGCGGCGAGGGCTTCTGGTACTCCCAACGCATCAGGCCGGGCTTCTTGTACGTGACGGTGCCTTCGGACGTCTGCGTGCGCCGGAAAGTCTTGTACTTGTAGTCCTGGCGGAAGCCCGCGCGGAAGTCACCGGTCTTCTCGTAGAAGGCCTGCATCCGGTCCACCAGGGACTTCACTTCCGGCGTCATGGGCTTCGCGGCGGCAGGGGCCGCGGGCGCGGCGGCCTGGACCGTCGGAGCGGGCTTCACCGGGGTGGTGGCAGCGGAAGCAGGGGCGGACAGGAGCGTAGCGAGCAGGGCTTCGAAGAACATGGCGTGCCTCCATCTAAACCATCCCGACGGGGCCTGGGCCCCGGCATTCATGGGGCCTTCTTGAACAGGCGCTTCCTCTGTTTGATGGCCAGCACGTAGAAGCGCTCGCGCAGGGCCTGGGCATCCTCGGGAGACAGGTCCCCCGACTGGCCCAGGTGCTCGTCCCGCCAGGCAATCGCCCGGCTGATGCAGGCGGACGCCGCGGCGGAGATGTTCAGGCTCTGGCTGAAACCCTTCATGGGGACCCAGAACGTGCCGTCCACGCCGGCCAGCACGTCCTCGCTCACGCCGCGCCGCTCGTTGCCGAACACCAGCGCCATCTTCCCGTCGAAGCGCAGGGTGTAGAGGCTGGTGGCCCCCTCCTGGATGGCGGAGGCATACAGCGAGAAGCCACGGGACTTCAGGTGCTCGCGGCACTCGGCGAACGTCTTGTACAGCTTCACGTCCAGCCACTTGTCGCAGCCCTGGGCCACCCTCGAGTTGGGAACGAAGGGCGCTTCCGGGTTGATGATGATGTGGACTTCCTGAACGCCCATGGACTCGCAGGTGCGCAGCACCGCGGCCATGTTGAAGCTGTCCTCCAGCCGGTCCAGGACCACCGTGAAGTTGCGCGTCCGGTGACTGACGACGCGATCAATCTTCTCCTTGCGCACGTCGAGCAGGAACTGCTCCGGCTCGAACTGCTCCCGCTCGTAGCGCTCGTAGCGCGCACCACCACCCGACATGGACTCAGCTCCTCCCGCCGCCCGACTTGCGCGCCGGAGCACGCTTCGTGGCCGTGGCTGACTTCTTCGCCCCGGCCTTGCCCGACGAGCCGCTCTTGCGCGCGGAGGCCTTCTTCGCGGCGGACTTCTTCACCGGCGCGGTGCCCGACTTGCGAGCTGGGGCCTTCTTCGTCGCGCCCTTCTTCGCGGCCCCAGTGCCTGACTTGCGGGTCGAGGCCTTCTTCGTTGCGGCCTTCTTCGCCGCAGCAGTGCCCGCCTTGCGCGCTGCAGACGTCCTCGCCGCTGCGCCCGCCTTGCGAGCCGGAGCCTTCTTCGTCACGGCCTTCTTCGCAGCCGCAGACTTCTTCGTCGCGGCCTTCTTCGCCGCAGCTGCGCCAGCCTTGCGAGCCGGAGCCTTCTTCTCGGCGGCCTTCGCCTTGGCCTTCCCTGCCCGAGCCGCCTTGGCGGGAATCTCCACGTGGAGCTTCTCGGTGCGCCCCGTGAACAGCACCTCCGCCACGGAGTCCATCAGCGGCTGCATGCCCTCGCCGGTGGCGCAGGACACGGGATACACACGGATGCCGCGCTCACGCAGCGCTTCCGTGAAGCCCTCCAGCCGGGCCTGCGCGTCGGGCAGATCCAACTTGTTGGCCGCCACCACCTGCGGCTTGGACGCCAGCTCCGGGCTGTACTTGCCCAGCTCCGCGTTGAGCACGTCGAAGTCGTGCAGCGGCGCGCGGCCTTCGCCCTCCGCCCCCATGTCGATGAGGTGGATCAGCACCTTGCACCGCTCCACGTGGCGGAGGAACTGGTGGCCCAGGCCCACGCCCTCGCTGGCGCCCTCGATGATGCCGGGGATGTCCGCCATCACGAAGGACAGGCCGTCCTTGTACTGGACCATGCCCAGGTTGGGGACCAGCGTGGTGAAGGGATAGTCGGCGACCTTCGGCCGCGCCCGGCTCACGCGGGAGATGAACGTGCTCTTGCCCGCGTTGGGGAAGCCCAGCAGCCCCACGTCCGCCAGCAGCTTCAGCTCCAGCCGGAGCGTGAACTCCTCGCCCTTCGTCCCATCCTGGGCGAAGCGCGGCGTCTGCCGGGTGGAGGTGGCGAAGTTCATGTTGCCCAGGCCGCCGCGCCCACCCTTCGCCGCCACCCAGCGCTGGCCGGCCTCGCTCAGGTCGACCAACAGCTCCTCGGTGTCGGCATCCTTCACCAGCGTGCCCACAGGCACCTTGAGCACCATGTCCTCGGCGGCGCGACCGTTACAGTCGCTGCCCATGCCGTGCTCGCCATTCTTGGCGCGGTGGTGCTGCTGGTAGCGGTAGTCGAGCAGCGTGGTGAGCTGCGGGTCCGCCACGAAGACGACGGAGCCGCCGTTGCCGCCGTCCCCACCATTGGGGCCACCGCGCTCGATGTACTTCTCCCGCCGGAACGAGACGGCGCCGTTGCCGCCATCCCCCGCCTTCACGAAGATGCGGACCTCGTCGACGAACTTCATCTGGGACTCCTGGATAAACAAAGAGCGGGCCGCCCTCGCATCCCGCTGCCGGAAGGGCGCGTGGACTGGAGAAGCGACCCGCTCGTGGGTGCCGCACGGTTGCCGGCCTCAAGGGCCAGCCAGCCGTCAGGCGCTCGCCTGCTCAGCGGCGGCCGGGTAGACCGAAACCTTCTTCCGGTCGCGGCCCAGGCGCTCGTACTTCACCACGCCGTCCACCACCGAATAGAGGGTGAAGTCGCGGCCGAGCTTCACGTTGGCGCCGGCGTGGATGACCGTGCCCACCTGGCGAACGAGGATGCTGCCCGCCGACACCGTCTCACCGCCGTACACCTTCACGCCGCGATACTGCGGGTTGGAATCGCGACCGTTGCGCGAAGAACCCTGTCCTTTTTTATGAGCCATGACACCGTGCTCCTGAAGTTTGAGGTGAAACCGCCCGGACTAACCGGCGATGGAGGTGACCTTCACCTCGGTGTACGGCTGACGGTGACCGCGGCGGCGGGTCCAGCCCTCCTTCTCCTTCCGGAAGTGGAGGACGCGGCGGTGCTTGTCCTGAGCCAGGACCTTGCCCACGACCTTCGCGCCAGCGACGGTCGGCTGGCCCACCTTCGGGCTCTCCGAACCACCGACCAGCAGAATCTCCGTGAAGGTCACTTCGGCCCCGACGTCGCCCGCGATCTTCTCGATCCGGACCACATCGCCCTCGGCGACGCGGTACTGCTTCCCGCCCGTGCGAATCACTGCGTACATCGTCAAACCCCTGTCATCTGTCGGGTTGGGTCAACCCGTGGAATCGACCGCGCATTTCGGACGGGTGGACCATCCAATCGCGCCAAAGGCGGCGGGATTTACGGGAGATACCCTGGGGAGTCAAGGTGGTTGAAGGATCAGACCGCCACTCCCTGGCCGTTTACTCGCCCCCTGGGTCAATGCTAACTCGGACTCTGGGCTTTCGGCCACCCTTTCGCGAGCCGGCCCGACAACCTCGTCCCGAGGGGGGACTACCATGAAGAAGCTCCTGATCGGCCTCGTCGCCACCAGCTCTCTTGTTTTTAGCACCGGCTGTGGCGGTGGCGATGACGACCTTTGCGCAGACCTGTACAACAGCAGCAACGAGGTCGACAAAAAGGGTCGCGCCTGCGGAGTCACTGGACTGTCGGACAACGAGATGGACGCCGCCATCCAGCAGTGCAAGAGCGGCCTCGACAAGTGCACCGATAGCGACAAGGAGAAGATCGAGCGCGCCATCAAGTGCCTGGACGGTGTCAACACCTGCTCCGAAGGCAACGAGATGCAGTACTTTGGCGAGCTGCTCGGCTGTGCGGCACAGCTCTCCGGGATCAGTCAGGACTGCCGGACCGCTGTTACCGTGGAAGATCCGGACGAAGAGCCGTAATTTCGAGCGGCCTCCATCCCAAGAAACAGTCCTGGGCCCGGCTCCTTCTTCAAGGTGACCGGGCCCTGTCATGTACGGCCGGCGCTAGCGCCCGCCCGCCCAGCACCCGGCGGAGCCTGCGGTAGCGCTGGAGCATGTCCACCTCCAGCGGCGCGAGCTTCAGCCCTCGTTCGTACTGTTCCAGCGCCTGGGAGAGCTGGCCGTCGCGCTCCAGCGCGCCACCAGACTGGAAGTGGATCCGCGCCGTGCCCATGGCCTGCGGCCTGCGCGCCAGGAACTCGCGCCGCAGGGACTCCAACTGCTCGGCCGTGAGCCCCGCCTCCAGGCACTTCGCCACCCCGCGGTGATTGCCGCGCCAGGCATCGTAGAGGGCCCGCTGCACCGTGGCACCCAACGCCTCGGCCGCCACGCGGACGCGGACGCGCAACGCATCCACCTGCGCGCGTTGGGGAGGCGTCAGCGAGTGCTGTTCCAGGGACTCCAGCGAGCGCCAGGCCTCGCGGGTCCGCAGGCGCACCGTGACCATGTCCGAGTCAGGCTCCAGCGCCAGCACCGCATACGCGTCCCCCGCCGAGCGCTGACGCCAGGCCTCCAGCAAGCGCGCCACGGCCGGGTCTTCCGTGGGCGGAACTTGCGGGACGGCACGTACCGGCTCGCCCTGGAGGAGCGCATCCACGGCGGCCTTGAGCACGGCGGTGGCCTCCACGAACTGGACGCCGAAGCCGGTGGGCATCCCCCAGACGCGCGCTTGCGCGGGCGGAACGAGCCGCACCACTTCACACATGACCGACAGGGGCCCGGACGCCAGCTCCAGCACCACGGGCAGCCGCGAACACAACGGCGGCAGTACGCGCCCACCGTGAAGGAACAAGCCGCCCCGGGAGAGGCCACTGCCCCTGAGCCGCACAGGGCTTTCCCCTGGCCGTAGCACGACCTGCACCGGCACTTCCACGACGGAGGCCCGGGGCGCCGTCGGCACGGCGGGGGCAAGACGCCGCAGGGTCGTGCTCGCGAGCGAGGAAGGCACCTGCCCCGCCCACGCGTCCGCGCCAAGCCGCCCCCGCGACTGGCCTTCGGTGGGCATATCTGGCGCGACGGGCGCCCGCTCAAGCACCGCGAGTCCTCCGGGACTCGTCTTCCGCGCCGACACGCGCACGTGCTCGGCGAGCGCCACCTGCAACGCGTTCCGGAACGCCGCGATGGAGGCGTATCGGTCCTCGGGCTTCTTGGCCAGGGCGCGCAGGATGACGTGCTCCAACGCGGCGGACACGGCCGGGTACACGGAGCTGGGGGGCGGCGGTGGCCGCAGCTGATGGGCCACCAGCTGCGCGGCCAGTCCCTCATCGTTGAAGGGAAGCCGGCCGGTGAGGAGCTGGTAGGCGATGACGCCCAGCGCATACAGGTCCGCGCGGCCATCCACGCCGCGCCCCAGTGACTGCTCGGGGGCCATGTACTCGGGCGTCCCCACGATGATGCCCGCGTGCGTCTGGGGCATGTGCGCGTCCGCCAGCTTGGCGATGCCGAAGTCCAGCACCTTGACGAAGGGCGCGTTGCGCTTGCGCCGGACCAGGAAGATGTTGTCCGGCTTCAGGTCGCGGTGGACGATGCCTCGCGCATGCGCGGCATGGAGCGCGTCGCACACCTGCGACAGCACCGAGACGACCGCGCCCGCGGCCAGGGGCGTCCCCACCCACGCGGACAACGGAGCTCCATCCAGGAACTCCATGATGAGGTAGGGGCGCGGCGGCGTGGCATCCATGTCGAAGATGCTGACGATGTTCTCGTGGCCGATGAGATTCACCGCCCGCGCCTCCGCATGGAAGCGCTGGACCAGCTCCGGGTACATCGTCAGGTGCGCGTGCAGCACCTTCACCGCGACCCGGCTGCCAATGGAGACGTGCTCGCCCAGGTAGACGGCCCCCATGCCGCCCCGGCCCAGGCGCCGCACCAGCCGGAAGCTGCCGCACCGGACGCCCACCAGAGGGTCCTGCGCCTCTACCACGGGGGCACACCTGGGACGCGCCGTTCCCCCGGCCCGCACGTCCGCGCGCACCAGCGTCGGACACGAGGCATCCGTCCCATGCCGCCGGCCACACGCCCCACACCCACTACCGCTGCTCACCTCGGGCATCCGCCTCCCCCCAACCTGCCCGCCCAACATGGACTCCGGGAGCACTGACTTCCACAGGGAATGAGGGCGGATGTCCGCTGTTGCCGCACCCTCGGAGCCACGGTCGCAGAACAGGGTCCTCTGGCGGACGCTGTGCGTGCCGACAATCCATCACGGTGGTTAGAGTGCGGCGCCATGTCGCCAACCCAGCGCCGCATCCCCGTCGTCAACCTGTCCCATTACCGCTCGGGCACGCCCCATGAACGCGCCCGCTTCGTGCAGGTGTTCGGCGATGGCATCAAGGAGTTCGGCTTCGTCACGGTGGAAGGCCACGGCATCGACGACGGCCTCATCCGCCGCACGTACACGGACGTGGAGCGCTTCTTCGCCCTGCCCGAGGCCACCAAGGCCCAGTACGCCCAGGCGGGGCACGGCGGCCAGCGCGGCTACATCGGCTACGGTCAGGAGCACGCGAAGAACCGCCAGGTGGGAGACCTGAAGGAGTTCTGGCACGTGGGCCGCGAGCTGCCGCCTGACCACAAGTACCACGCGCTCTACGGCCCCAACGTGTGGCCCACCGAGGTGTCCACCTTCCGCGAGCACACGCTGTCGCTCTTCAACGCGCTGGATGGCGCGGCGGGCGTCATGCTCCAGGCGCTGGCCGAGTACTTCGGCGTGGCGCGCGACACCTTCAGCGGCATGGCCACGGACGGCAACTCCGTGCTGCGGCTCATCCACTACCCACCGCTGAAGGAGCGCTTCATCCCCGGGGGCGTGCGCGCCGCCGAGCATGAGGACATCAACCTCATCACCCTGCTCTGCGAGGGCACGGCGTCCGGCCTGGAGCTGCTCACCCGCGACGGGGAATGGCTGCCGGTGGACACGCTACGCGGACAGATTGTCGTCGACTCGGGCGACATGCTCAGCCGCGTGACGAACGAAATCATCCCCGCCACCACGCACCGGGTGGTGAACCCGCGCAGCAAGGAAGAGGACACGGTGCGCTACTCGATGCCCTTCTTCGTCCATCCCTACGCGGACTGCGTGCTCCAGGCGCTGCCCTGCACCCAGACGGCGGACACCCCGGCGCGCTATGCGCCCATCACCGCGGATGCCTTTCTCAAGCAGCGGCTGCGCGAGAATGGCTTGCTGAAGTAACGCACCGTGGACACGGCCACCGACCTCGTCGAACTGTTCGCCCTCCAGCCCCGTGTCTCGCTGGAGGACTACGCCTCTCCGGCAGCCTTCGCCGCGCGACACCGTGCGCTGGCGGCGAAGGTGGATGCCCTGCGCGCCCGGGATGCGTCAGGCCAGCCGCGCTATCCAGCGCTCGTCGTGTGGCCGGAGTCGGTGGGGGCACCGCTGCTGTTCCTGGGCCACATGCGCCGCGTGCGGCAAAGCACCTCACTCCAGGGTGCACTGAAACGCGTGCTCCTCTCCGAGGCCTGGGGGGTATGGAATGCCTGGAGCGACTTCCGGCCGCCGTCGCTGACGGAGTGCCTCTACGCCGCGCGAGCGCCCCTCGTGCACCGGACGCTGTGGAACACCTTCTCTGGCATCGCGCGGGATTTCGGCCTGTGGGTGGTGGCGGGCAGTGCGCTGCTGCCCGCCAGCCGTCGGGGGGAGGACTCGCCGGACTTCGAGCCCTTCAGCGCGCGCACCTACAACACCAGCTACACCTTCTCGCCCGAAGGCAACTGCGTCGCGGCCGCGCGCAAGGCCAACCTGGTGCCCTCCTGGGAGGACGGGCTGCACCTGAGCCCTGGCCGCCCGGAGGACCTGACCGTGCTCCAGACGCCCTTCGGAAAGCTGGCGACCCTCATCGGCTATGACGGCTTCGCCCAGCCGCATACCCGCGACGAGCCCTGGTTCGTCCCCTGCGCGCAGTACCTTGACGCCATGCGAGTGGACGTCCTCGCCCATCCCGCCATCCACGCCGGGCCGTGGGCACGCTCTGCCCAAGGCGAGCGCTGGCGACACGAAGGCCTGCCCGCGCAGCTCCGCACGCTCCGGAACGTGCGCTACGTGGTGAGCGCGCAGCAGGTGGGCAGTCTGCTCGGCGGCACCTTCGAAGCTGCCTCACACATCCTGGAGCGCACGGCCTCCGGCGAGGTGCGCGTGCTCGCCCAGGCCCAGACGACGCAGGAGGAGGACGTGGTGCACGCCACCGTCCCCACCACGGCACCAGGCACGCCTTAGTCGCCGAGCTTCTTCTTCAGCAGCTCGTTGACCAGGGCGGGGTTGCCCTTGCCCTTCATGGCCCGCATCACCTGGCCCACGAAGAAGCCGAACACCTGCTTCTTGCCGGCGCGGTACTTCTCAATCTCCCCCGCGTTCTTCGCGAGGATGTCGTCCACCACCGCCTCGATGGCGCCGGTGTCGCTCACCTGGGCCAGGCCCTTCTCCGCGATGATGTCCGCGGGCGCCTTGCCTGTGCGGAACATCTCCCCGAGCACATCCTTGCCCGCGTTGGCGGACACCATGCCCTGGTCGACAGCGCCCAGCAGCTCCCCCAGTTGTGCCGGCGTGAAGCGCAGCGCGGACAGCGGCGTGCCCTCTTCCTTCAGCAGGCGCATCAGCTCTCCGAGGAACCAGTTGGAGAGCTTCTTGTAGTCCTTGTAGTGCCCGGCGCAGGCCTCGAAGTAGTCGGCCAGCGGACGCTCGGCGGTGAGGATGCGGGCGTCATACGCGGGCAGTCCGTACTGGCTGGTGAAGCGCTGGAGCTTCGCACGCGGCAGCTCCGGCAGCGCCTTCGCCGCGGCGTCGATGGCCTCCGCGCTCACGTGCAGCGGCGGCAGGTCCGGCTCCGGGAAGTACCGGTAGTCGTGCGCCTCCTCCTTGCTGCGCATGGAGCGGGTGACGCCCTTGTTCACGTCCCACAGGCGCGTCTCCTGCACCACCTTGCCACCCGACTCGATGACGTCCACCTGCCGGGCAATCTCGTACTCGATGGCCTGCTTGAGGAAGCGGAATGAGTTGAGGTTCTTCAGCTCGCAGCGTTGGCCAAACGTGGTGGAGCCCTTCGGCATCACCGACACGTTGGCATCGCAGCGGAAGCTCCCCTCCTCCAGGTTGCCGTCGTTGACGCCCAGGTAAACGAGCACGTCCCGCATCGCCTTGAGGTACTCCACCGCCTCGTCCGCGTCGCGCAGGTCCGGCTGGCTGACGATTTCGAGCAGCGGCACCCCCGCGCGGTTGAGGTCCACCAGGCTTTGGCCCCCACCGGCGTCATGCACGCTCTTGCCCGCGTCCTCTTCCATGTGGATGCGGAGGATGCGGATGGCCTTCTCGCCCTGCGGCGTGTCGATGACGAGCCGCCCGTGCTCGCAGATGGGCTGGTCGAACTGCGTAATCTGGTAGCCCTTGGGCAGGTCCGGATAGAAGTAGTTCTTCCGACTCCACACGCTCGTCGGGCGGATGGTGCACTCCAGCGCCAGGCCCGTGCGCACGGCGAACTCCGCCACGCGCTGGTTGAGCACCGGCAGCACACCGGGCATGCCCAGGCACACCGGACAGGTGTTGCGGTTGGGCTCGGCGCCAAACGCGGTGGAGCAGCCACAGAAAATCTTGGACTGCGTCAGGAGCTGCGCGTGGACCTCGAGGCCGATGACGGGCTGGAAATCGCTCACGGGCATGGCGGTGTCACCAGGGCGGACGCTCGCGGGCCCTACAGGGGCGCGGAGCGGCGGAAGAAGTCGTGCTCGCGCTCGTAGGCGCGGGCAATGCGCAGCAGGCCAGCCTCGTCAAAGGGCCGTCCCAGAATCTGCAGGCCCACCGGCAAGCCCGCCTTCGTGAAGCCGCAGGGCACCGACAGGCCAGGCAGTCCCGCCAGGTTGCAAGGCAGCGTGTAGATGTCCATGAGGTACATGGACAGCGGGTCCTCTACCTTCTCACCCAGCTTGAAGGCCGGCACCGGCGAGGTGGGCGACACCAGCGCGTCCACCTGCTGGAAGGCCCGCGTGAAGTCCTCGCGGATGAGCGTGCGAACCTTCTGCGCACGCAGGTAGTGGGCGTCGTAGTAGCCGGACGACAGCGCGAAGGTCCCCAGCATGATGCGGCGCTTCACCTCCGCGCCGAAGCCCTGCTCCCGCGTCAGCGCGTACACGTCCCGCAGGCTGCGCGCGTCCTTCGCCCGCAGGCCGAAGCGCACGCCATCGTAGCGAGCCAGGTTGCTGGACGCCTCCGCGGGCGCGATGAGGTAGTACGTCGCCAGCGCGTACTTCGTGTGGGGCAGCGACACGTCCACCAGCGTCGCGCCCAGACGCTCGTACTCGCGCAGGGCCTCGCGCACCGCGGCCTCCACCTCCGGGTCCATGCCCTCGGTGAAGTACTCGCGCGGAACGCCCAGCTTCAGGCCCCGCACGCCGGCCTCCAGGTCCGCCGAATAATCCGGCACGGGCGCGTCCGCGGACGTGGCGTCCTGCGCATCCGGCCGCGCAATCACCTGGAGCAGCGCCGCCGCGTCCGCCACCGTGCGCGTCATGGGGCCCGGCTGGTCCAACGACGAAGCGAAGGCGATGACGCCAAAGCGCGACACCCGGCCGTAGGTGGGCTTCAGCCCCACGGTGTTGGTGAGCGCCGCGGGCTGGCGGATGGAGCCGCCCGTGTCCGTTCCCAGCGCGCCGAAGACCTCGCGCGCGGCCACCGCCGCCGCCGAGCCACCAGACGAGCCGCCCGGCGTGCGCGACACATCCCACGGGTTGTGGCTGGGGAAGAAGGCGCTGGATTCGTTGGATGAGCCCATCGCGAACTCATCCATGTTCAGCTTGCCCACCAGCGGCAGGCCCGCCTCCTTCAGCAGGCGCACCACCGTGGCGTCATAGGGCGGAACGAAGCCCTCCAGGATGCGCGAGCCGGCGGTGGTCTCCACGCCCTCGGTGAGGAAGATGTCCTTGAGCCCCAACGGCACGCCGTCCAGGGTACTGGCGGGGCTGCCCGACTTGCGGCGCACGTCACTGGCGCGAGCGGCGGCCAGGGCACCGGCTTCATCCACGCGCAAGAAGGCGCGCACCTTCGGGTCCACCTGCTGGATGCGCGTCAGGCTCGCGCGGGTGGCCTCCTCGGAGGAGACCTCCCCCGCGGCCAGCTTCGCGGCCAGCTCCAGCATCGTGAGGTCCGTGAGCTGCATGGCGTGGAACCTCCGGGACTACTCGATGATTTTCGGCACGGCGAAGGACGTGTCCGACTTCGCCGGCGCGTTGGCCAGGGACTTCTCTGGCGGCAGGGACGGCCGCGTCACGTCCTCACGCAACCGTGAGGACGTGAGCGTGGCGTGGGAAGTGGGCTCCACGGCCTCCACGTCGAGCGACTGGAGCTGCTCCACCGCGTCCAGCACCGCGGACAGCTGGGTGGTGAAGCGCTGCTCCTCTTCCGGAGTCAGCGACAGCCGCGCCAGTGTGGCCACATGGCGCACCTGCTCGAGCGTGAGCGCCACGGTGGCCTACTTCTTCTTGAAGAGGTTGAGGATGGCCCCCATCACCTTGCCACTGCCCTCGTGGCCGTGCTGGGCGACCAGCTGGTCCAGCTCCCCGGCGTCCAGGAAGATGCCGTGGCAGTTGAAGCAGGTCTCGATTTCGACATTCCCCTGCTTCAGCGTCTGGAGGTCCATGCCGCACTTGGGGCACTTCATCCAGTGGAGCTTCTTGAGCTCCTCGCGCTGCTGCGCTGCGCTCGCCGCGGCCTGCTCCAGGGCCAGCTTGCGCTTCTTCTCAATCTCCTCCCGGGCGAAGTACTCCTCCTCGGTGGATGACGGCTTGTCGGTACGGGCGTCGGCCATGTGATGTTCCTCCACGAAGTCCCGCCGCCGCGCGGCATGCGCGCCCGGGCGGCGATGTTGGGCGGCACCATACCCCCTCTGCGGGGGGGTGCAGCCGAAATGTAGGTCCCCCGTCCGCAGCTGGAAAATTGACCGGTCCCCCTCCCTCCCTACACTCGCTGCGGGCATTGCTACAGCCCGCTACGCGGCTGAGACGCGCAGAGGGAAGACGGACATGACGGCGAAGAAGGGTCGGGCGGAGAAGGCGGTCTTGTCCCGGCAGGAAATCGCGACGCGCCGCAGGGCGCTGGCGGACAAGCGGATCAAGGCTGGCAAGGGCGGCGACGTCGCCACCCGGGCCATCACCGGCGTGTTCCTGCTGGCGGCGTCGTTGATTGCCCTGCTGGCGGTGGCCACTTTCGACGCGAAGGACCGGGTGGGACCGGGCTTCAACAACGCGGTGGGCCCCATGGGGCACCTCATCGCGGAGTCGCTGCGCGGCCTGTTGGGCGTGTGCGCCTACCTCATCCCGGCGGGCGGCATCTACACGGCCATGGTGCTCTTCGTGGGCAGCCGTGACCGGAAGCGCGGTCCGCAAATCATCAGCCTGGCGCTGCTGACGGTCAGCGTGTCCGTGCTGGCGCAGCTGATGTTCGCCGGTGACAAGGGCTGGGCACACCCACCGGGTGGCGCGCTGGGCGCCAGCCTGGGCGGCATCATGTCCGGCCTGTTCTCCACGGTGGGCACCGTCATCCTGGTGACAGCCATCAGCGCGGCCGCCCTCATCGTCGGCACCCAGTACACCTTCCTCAAGCTGTGCTCGCTGGCCTGGGCCGGGCTGTGCGTGCTGGGCCGCCGCGTCCAGGCATCCGCCAGCGTGTTCTGGGAAGCGCAGAAGGTGGCCTACCAGGAGCGCCAGGAGCGCGCCGCCGAGGAGAAGCTGGAGGAGGCCGCCTTCCTCGCGCAGCTCGAGGCCGACGAGGAAGAACTCGCCGAAGCCGAGCGTCTGGCCGAAGAGGCCGAGGCCGCCGAGGCCGAGGCCATGGCGGAGGAGGCCTTCCGGCTGTCGAAGCAGCAGGAGAAGGAGCAGGCCGCCGCCACGAAGCTGGCCCTCAAGGAGTCCCGCGAGCGCGAGAAGGCGGAGAAGCTGGAGAAGAAGCTGCTCCCGCCGACCCGCGAGGCCGACTCGCTGCCCCCTGCCCCCGCGCCCGTGCTGGCCCTTCCGGAGAAAGCGCCGGCGAAGGCGGAGAAGCGCCCGGCCCTCGGTGCCGACCCGGCCTGGGCCGCGTCCTTCCTGCCGCCCTCGCCCAACCTCATCATTCCCGCCGACGGCGCCGATGCCACCGAAACGCCGCGCGCCCGCCGCAAGCCGAACATCGTCACCGGCCCGGCGCCGGTCCCCATGGCCGACGTGGAGGCTGAGCCTGTCGCGCCCGTCGCCGCCGCCCCCATTGCGCCGGTGCCGGCCGCGCCCGCCCCTGCCGCCCCGGCCGACATCGTCCCCGCGCAGCCGTCCGCGCTGGCGCGCATGCCGCTCATCGTGGAGCCCAAGGCCCCGCCCAAGCCCACCGTCAAGAAGAGCCAGGACCAGTTCGAGTTCGTCGGCGACCGCAAGAGCTTCTCGCTGCCGCCGCTCGATGTGCTCGAGTGCGACAAGACGGAGCGCTCCGCGCTGGACAAGGACGTGTACCTGTCCACGGCGGAGAAGCTGCGCGCGAAGCTTGCGGACTTCGGCATCGTCGGCGAGGTGGTGGAGATTCGCCCCGGCCCCGTCGTCACCATGTACGAGTTCCTCCCGGGCCCCGGCATCAAGGTGAGCAAGATTGCCGCGCTCGCGGACGACCTCGCCATGGCCATGGAGGCCATGCGCGTGCGCATCGTCGCCCCCATCCCCGGCAAGGGCGTGGTGGGCATCGAGGTCCCGAACAGGGACCGTGAGACCGTCTACCTCAAGGAGATCGCCGAGCAGGACGCCTTCAACAAGGGCGCCAGCAAGCTGACCATGTGCGTGGGCAAGGACATCGAGGGCATGCCGTACGTCCTCGACCTGGCCAAGGCGCCCCACCTGCTCATCGCCGGCACCACCGGCTCCGGCAAGTCGGTGGCGGTGAACTCCATGATCATGAGCATCCTCCTCAAGGCCACGCCCGAGGAGGTCCGCTTCATCATGGTGGACCCGAAGATGCTGGAGCTCTCCGTCTACGAGGGCATCCCCCACCTGCTGCTGCCGGTGGTGACGGACCCGAAGAAGGCGGCGCTCGCGCTGCGCTGGGCCGTGGAGGAGATGGAGCGCCGCTACCAGTTGCTGTCCGAGGCGGGCGTGCGAAACATCGCCGGCTTCAACAAGCTGGTGGAGAGCACCGCGGTGGAGGTGAAGACGACCACCGAGTCCGCGCCGAAGAAGAAGGCGAAGCCGAAGAACGTGCTCGTGCTCGACGGAGAGCGCCCCAAGTCCTCCATGCCCGCGGGCGGAGAGAGCCTGGGCGTCGCCGCTCCCCGGGACGACGATGACGACGTGTTCGAGGCGCAGGCGTCCGAGGAAGAAGCCGAGGCCCCGGAACTGGAGGCCGAGCCCGAGGACACCGAGGCGCTGGAGGCGAGCGAGTCCACCGAGCCGGAGAAGAAGCAGCTCAAGAAGCTGCCCTACATCGTGGTCATCATCGACGAGCTCGCCGACCTGATGATGGTGGCCAGCCGTGAGGTGGAGACGTACGTCGCCCGCCTGGCGCAGATGGCCCGCGCCTCCGGCATCCACCTGATGGTCGCCACGCAGCGTCCGTCCACGGACGTCGTCACCGGTATCATCAAGGCCAACTTCCCCACGCGCGTCAGCTTCATGCTGCGCTCGAAGCCGGACTCGATGACGATTCTGGGCACGGTGGGCGCCGAGTCCCTGCTGGGCATGGGCGACATGCTCATCATGCCGCCCACCAGCGCGCACCTGCAGCGCGTGCACGGCGCCTTCGTTTCGGAGAACGAAATCAAGAAGGCGGTGGACCACCTCAAGGCCCAGGGCAAGCCCGTCTACGACGACTCCATCCTCAAGCCGCGCGACGAGGACGTGGAAGGTGGCGGCGAGGAGGACGAGCTGTCCGACGAGCTGTACGACCAGGCGCTCGCGACGGTCAGCGAGATGCGGGCCGTGTCCATCTCCATGCTCCAGCGCAAGATGCGCATCGGCTACAACCGCGCGGCCCGCATGATTGAGCGGATGGAGCGCGACGGCGTGGTGGGCGCGGCGGATGGTGCCAAGCCCCGCGAGGTGCTCATCCGGGGCCTCGGTGACATGCCCGGCGCCGGGGCCATGTAAGGCCCACGTGGCCGCCGTCTCCCGGATGGGATGGGAGGCGGTGGCCCTGGCGGTTCCACTTCACGGGGGCGTCCTGGCTCGGCCCGGACGCCCTCGCTGTTTTCCACCGAGGCGTGCCCATGATTGTCGCCATCTCCCGCTTCCGGCCGGCCCCCGAGGAAGCAGACCGCCTGGTCGCCCGCTTCCAGGCGCGCACGCGGGCGGTGGACGGCTACCCGGGCTTCCTGGGGTTGGAGGTGCTGCGCTCCTTCGAGCGGCCGCCGGAGCTGATGCTGGTGACGCGCTGGCGGGACAAGGCCTCCATGCGGGCCTATTTCCAGTCCGAGGACTTCCAGCGGGCCCGGGAGGCAAGCGCCCAGCAGGAGGACGCCACCTTCGCCCTCTACGAGGTGGTGGGCACATGAAACGCGATGCCGGTTCCCAAGCGGCCCGGTGTCGTCTATGGGCGGAATCCCATGGCTGAACGCATTGCCCTTTTCGCCACCGCCGCTCGCGGCACCGAAGACCTCCTGGCCGACGAGCTGAAGGAGCTCGGCGCCCGCCGCATCCGCCAGGACCGCGGCGGTGTCCGCTTCATGGCCACGCTCGACGAGGCGCTCATGGTGGCGCTCTGGTCCCGCATCGCCATGCGCGTGCTCTACCCGCTGGGCGCCTTCGAGGCCCGGGGCGCGGAAGGCCTGTACGAAGCCGCCGCCAGCGTCCCCTGGGAGGAGCACCTCACCCCCGAACACACCTTCGCGGTGGATGCCACGCTGAAGGACAGCGAGCACAGCCACTCCGGCTTCGTGGCCCTCAAGGTGAAGGACGCCATCGTCGACCGGATGCGCGACAAGAAAGGCGCCCGGCCGGACGTGAATACGAGGGACCCGGACATCCGCGTGGTGGCGCACCTCGCCCGTGAGACGCTGTCCCTGTCCCTGGACTTGTGCGGCGAGCCGCTGCACCGCCGGGGCTACCGCGTGCGCCCCACTCCCGCCCCGCTGAAGGAGACGCTGGCCGCGGCGGTGCTTCGCGCGGCGAACTACACGGGGACGGAGGGCCTGGTGGACCCGATGTGCGGCTCCGGGACGCTGATCATCGAGGCAGGCCTCATCGCCCGCCGGCGCGCGCCCGGACTCAACCGGGACTTCGCGGTGGAGCGCTGGCCGGAGCTGGGCACCCGGGCCCGCGAGCTGCTCACCGACATGCGCGCGGATGCCCGCCGCAACGAGCGGAAGGTGGAAGTGCCGCTGCTCGGCTTCGACAAGGACCCGGAGGCGCTGGAGGCCGCGGACCGCAACGTGCGGGCCGCGCGACTGACGGAGGAAATCCAGTTGGCCGAAGGTGATGCGACCCGGCTGCCGCCGCTGCCGGAGACCGGTGGGTTGCTCGTCACCAACCCGCCCTACGGCGACCGGCTCGGCACGGGCGGCCAGAAGGGCATGAAGAGCTTCTACTTCAAGCTGGGCGAGTCGCTGCGCGTGCCGGGCTGGCGCGTGTGGGTCATCTGCGGCAACCCCGGCTTCGAGAGCGCCTTCCACGCGCGCCCCTCCGCAAAGCGAGACCTCTGGAACGGCCCCATCGCCTGCTCACTGCTGGGCTACCGTCCTCCAGACGGTGGCAGCGCTCGGGGTGACACCGGGGACGGCTCAGAAGCGCCGCTCGGTGCGCCGCGCCAGCCGGAGGATGTTGCCCCGGTGCGTCCACAGCATGAGGGCGAAGAGGAGGGCTGAGAGGCCCGCGTACTCCACGGCCCGCGCGGTGAGTGCCGACGTGCCCACCGCCGTGGCCCCCGCCGCCAGCGAGCCCAGCGAGCTCACGCGCGACACGGCGAAGACGGCGACGTACGCCAGCGCGCCCGCCAGCGCGGCCTGGGGCACCAGCACCAGCAGCACGCCCAGCGCGGTGGCCACGCCCTTGCCACCCTGGAGCTTGAGCCACACCGGGTAGATGTGGCCCAGCACCGCGGCCAGCCCCACCGCCACGTGCACGGTGGGCGCATCCGGCAGCAGGCGCACCGCCAGGACCACGGGCAACGCGCCCTTGATGGCATCCAGCAACAACACCACCGCGCCCAGCTTCTTGCCCGCCACGCGCGTGACGTTGGTGGCGCCAATGTTCCCGCTACCGCCCGTACGCACGTCCACGCCGCGCAGCCACCGCGTCAGCAACACACCGAAGGGAATGGAGCCGGCGAGGTAGCCCAGCAGGACGAGCGCGGAAGTCACGAAGCAGAGGCTACAGCAGCAGGTGGGGGAAGCGCGTCTTCACCACCACGTAGGCGTAATTGACCAGGATGATGATGGGCGTCAGGACGCCCAGGACGCTCCACTCGCGGGGGGAGAGCTCCACCTGGGGGATGGGCATCGCGAACACCAGGTGCAGCACCATGACCACCGCCGCCAGGGCGAACACAATGGCCGCCACCGTTCCCAGGGGGTTGGCCTCCCAGGCGCCGGCGAAGTTGAGGTGCGACACCCGGTCAGCCACGCGCGTCAGACCACAGCCGAGGCAGGGCCACCCGGTCTGCTCCCTGAGCACACAGCCCCAGAAGGGGATGATGCGGGCCACCGGGATGTAGCGCGCCACGAGCAGCCCCACCACGCCGGCGAGGCCCATGGCGTCCACGGTGCTGAAACGACGGTTGCGGGGAGGGATGACGACCTTCAAGCGCACCTCCTCAGCGTGTGCGGATGGATGGACTCTTTAGTACGGGGGTCGCCTTGCCGGAGCAAAGACTTTTGGCTAAGCGGACGGGGTATGAACACGCTCCGCACGTCCCTGATGCTGCTGGTCGCCGTTCCCCTGGTTGCCCTCGCGGGTGACAAGTCGTCCGCCAAGGCGGGCAAGGCCGCCGAGGCCGACTGCCACCACCCGCCCGCCCCGCAGGCGCAGACCGCGCCCAAGGCCGAAGGCGCGCCCGATGGCTGGAAGCTCACCCGCGGCGAGCCCCTCAAGGGCGCCAAGGCGGTGAAGCTCGCGGACGTGCTGGCCAAGCCGCAGGCTCACGACGGCAAGACGGTGCTGCTCGAGGGGCAGGTGCGCAAGGCGTGTGAGCGCAAGGGCTGCTGGATGGAGCTGGCGGCGAACGGCCAGGACAAGGGCCCGGGCGTGCGCGTGACGTTCAAGGACTACGGCTTCTTCGTCCCCCTGGACTCCGCGGGCGCGCAGGCGCGTGTGGAAGGCGTGCTGAAGGTGGCCGAGCTGACCGACAGCCGCGCCCAGCACTACGAGTCGGAGGGCGCCATCGTCCCCCGCGGCGCCGATGGCAAGCCGCGTGAGGTGCAGTTGGTGGCCACGGGCGTCGAACTGCGCCGCTGAGACGACATGGCACGAAGCTTCAGCATGCGCGGCGTGCAGAGCGCGGCGGACCGCGCCGTGCAGCACGCCCGCGCATGGATGTTGGAGACGGAGCCGGGCTCGCGCGTGCATGACGTGCAGTTGGACCCGCGCTTCCAGCACCGGGGTGTGGACCTGCTCTGGGAGCTCCCCTCGGGAGAGGTGCGCGGCATCGAGGTGAAGGGCGACCGCAACGCCACCCGCCGCCGCTACTTCTTCGAGCTGGTGTCCAACCTGGAGAAGGACACCCCGGGCTGCTTCCTCTACAGCGGCGCGGACCTGCTGGTGTACGTCTTCCTCTCGCAGGGAGAGCTGCACGTCGTGCCCATGAAGGCGGCACGCGAGTGGTTCCTCCCCCGGGCGAAGGAGTACCCGCTCAAGCACGCCTTCACCCAGACGGGCGCCATCCGCTACACCACCGTGGGCGCCGTGGTTTCCGTGCGGGACGTGGCGGAAGGTGTCCCCGGCGTGCTTCGCGTTCCGCTGAAGCGCCGGGGCGGCGCGAAGGACGTGGAGGATGAGACGCCACCCACCTCCGAATCTCCTCAGGGACAGGAGACGAACGGCTAGGACGAAGGGGCGGAGCCGCGGACCGGCCCCACTCTTCCCACGGGCTGTGACAGGAGGCCACGCAGGCCCCCTGTCACGCGCGTGCCTCAGTGACGGTGACGGCGGTGGCCGGGGTGAATCTTGTCGTGGGCCGCCTCCAGGCGCTCGGAGATGCCCATCAACTCCAGCAGCGACTCGCGGTCGTTCTGCGCCTTGTAGACGTGCTCCAGGCGGGGAACGAGGTCCAGCGCGAGGTGCAAATCACCACCCTGCTCTGCCGCCGCCAGCAGCGTGCGGGCCGCAGCAGCCGCCTGACCGTGCGCCTTGATGTGGATGAGGCCGTCCACCGCCAGCAGGCGCGCGATGGGCGAGCGCTCGGTGTCCTCGGTGAGCTTCACCATGTCCTCGGTGGCGGGCGCCAGCTCGCCCTTGGCAGCGCGGACGATGGCGCGCGAGATTCCACGGCGGTCCGGCAGGAGGAACTCCTCCAGGTCCGCGAAGGACTCCGCGTGGCCCACGTGGCCCGACGACGCCAGCGCCTCCGCGAGGCTGTCGAAGATTTCGGCCTGCTTCTCCGTGAAGGGCGCCAGCGCCTCGCGCATGAAGCGCTCCTGCGGCGCACCCTTCTCGTCGAGCGGCATCTTCGCGCGCACCGCGTTCATCTTCTCGAAGGCCGCGTCCACCGCCGCGTCCTGCCGCCCACCCAACAGGAACGACAGCTGCTGCATCAGGTTCGCCAGCGTGTCAGCCATCTCCATGGGCGCCACGCGGTCCGGCAGCCAGCGACTCCACAGCTCCACCGCCGCCGCCACCGCGAAGTCCTTGAAGGGGCCGGTGCCCTTCCACTGCGGCCGCCACTGCTGGGCAATGCCAATCGGGAAGGCCGTCTCCGCCAGCTTGCGGAAGTCGTCCTCGCCCACGGCAATGCCGTAGTGGCCCAGCGTCCCGAGCAGGGCCTCCGTCGAGTACTCCTTCAGGCCCTTCTGCTGCCACGACTTGTCCACTCGCTGCGTGCTCACCTGGATCTCCGCTGCCCTGGACGCCGGCCATCGGCGCGCCAAGCGGCCTTCTAGCGGAAGCCGGGGCGGACGTGCACCACCACGTGCAATCCCGCGTCAGGCGGCGGACGCCGGGGGCGCGGTCCTCGGCACGGTGGGCCACAGGACGGGGTTGCGCCGACCGTCCTCCACCCGCCGGGCCAGGTACGGCTCGCAGTCCCGGGCGTCGAAGGCCCGCTTCCAGGCCGCGAAGTTCCCTCCAGCCTTCCAGGCATCCATGGCCGCCAGCCCCGCCTCCGGACCGCACTGGGCCAGCATGTACTCCACCCAGGCCCAGCGCGCGGACGTCGGGCGCACCTCGGCGCGCCCCCGGAGCCCCTTGCGCAGTCGCTCCAGCCGTCCCTCCACCTCGCGAATGCCCATGAAGGGAGCGCCATCCAAGGGCGTGTTGCGCTTGGCCACGAATGGCGCCACCCCCAGTGCCACCGGGAGGATGCGGGACAGCTCGCTGGTGAAGCGGATGAGCTCGTCGATGTCCGCGTCCTCTTCGGTCGGCAGACCCACGACGTTGTACACCTTGAGCTGCTTCATCCCCGCCGTACGAGCGAAGGTCGCGGCCCGGACAATCTGTTCCTCCGAGTGCTTCCGGTCCACCATGTCCCGCAGGCGCTGTGACGGACCGTCCGCCGCCACCGTGAGGTTCGTGGCCCCTCCCCGCCGGAGCTGATCCACCAGTTCCTGGGTCAGCCGGTCCGCGCGCAGGGAGGACACCCCCACCTCACGGCCGGACTCCACGATGGTCCGGAGCAACTCGACGATGCGCGGATGGTCCGTCACCGCCGCGCCAACCAGCCCGACCCGACGGGCATGCTCTGGAATCAGGGACAGGATCCGCTCCGGCGGCACCGTGCGCATGCCCCCGTTCGTGGTGCGCCGCATCACGCAGTAATGGCAGCCCCGAGAGCAGCCCCGCTCCGGCTCGATGAGGAACATCGAGCGCAGCTCGGTGTGCGGTGTCACGATTTGCGACCGGGCAGGCAGCCGTGAGTCGGTTGCCTTGGCCACGTGGTATCGCGCTCCACCCCGCCCGGGCACGCGGAAGCCCGGGATGCGCGCCAGGTGCGCCAGGAGGGCCTCGCGGTCCATGGTCGCCGCGGCCTCCACCAGCAGGTGGATCAAATCCTCCGCCTCGCCCTGGACGAGCACGTCCACGAAGGGCTCCAGCGGATCCGGGTTGGAGAACGTCAACGGCCCACCGCCCACCACGAGCGGATAGCGGCCATCCTGGCGCTCCTCCGCCAGGAGCGGGATGCCCGTCAGCTCCAACATGGAGAAGAGCCCCGTCAGCTCCAGCTCATAGGCAACGGAGAAGGCCAGCATGTCGAAATCAGCGACAGGGGCCTGGGACTCCCAGGTGAAGAGCGGCGTCCGGGTGCGCTTGAAGGCGTCCACGTCATCCGGAAGGAAGACGCGCTCGGCCGTCGCACCAGGATGCTCGTGGATTTCACGGTAGATGGCCTGGTAGCCGAGCGAGCTCATGCCCACGTGGTAGGGGCTGGGGTAGCAGAGGGCCACCCGGTAGGGCGCCGCCTTGTGCAGCGTGCCCTGTTCATCCGCTAGCAAGCTGCGGACGCGCTCGATGAGTGAGTAACGGCCCTCCATGTGCCTCCAGTACAGGTCCAGCCTTTTAAACACCGCGGCCCCGGTCAGCCACTCCCATGTGGGGAGAGACCGCCGGGGCCGAGGTGCGCCACCCAAGTGGGGTGGCGCGGTTCAGCAGACGACTTGTTCGACTACTTGAACGACGGGATGTCACCCGCCGGCACGCAGTAGCCCGTGGTTCCAGTCGCGCTGGTCGGCTGGCACACCACGGCGAATTCCGGGTTCAGGCCGGACCCCACACCGCAGTTCTCTGCGGGCTCCGTCGAGGCGGTATCGCACGGTGCGGGCGGCCACACAGCGCGCATCACGTAGGACGAAGTGCAACCATTGCTGGTGTACTTGACCTCGCCCGTGAACTGGGTTCCCGGCGCCACAGCCGCCGAGTACACGCGAACATTAGAGAACTCGTAGCGGATGGTGTTCGCCGCCGCAGTATCCGAGGCCGCCACGTTGACGAACGCAGGAGCGAAGTCGTTCGCGTGGCAGAAGCCATGGTCCTTGGGTTCGGTGTCCAGAGAACCGAGCGAAGTCTGATCCGCCGACGTGGTCGTCGTATCAGCAATCGCGCGGCTCGCCAGAGTCGCGGGACGAAGTGCGAGCTGCGCGGCCCCCGTCTCCGGGTTCACGTACTTGTAGACACCCATCAACTCCACGAGCGGCGCAGTCGTGGTGCACTCGTCGCCATTCGCGTCCTTGGGGGAATCCACGACGTCGTACTTCACCGCCCAGCTGGGAGACTCTTGCACGAAGCAGTTGGTCTCAGGTTGTTCGAAGTTGCAGCCCGTCAGCAGGCTTCCCGCGCCCACGAGAACCAACGCAGTATTGACGATGTTCTTGGTCATGTGACTGATGTTCCGATTCCGTGACTGGGCCTGGGATTAGAACGTGTACCGGATGCCGAAGCGGACCTGACGGGGCGCCTGGTACGAGAGCGGGTTCTTGAAGTTCTTGTTCACGTCGCCGTCGACACTGCCGAAGGGCTCATCACGCGGCGCCTGGTCCTGGAACTCCACGCGACCCGGCAGGTTGCCCGGCTCGAGGTCGGCAGGCGTTCCACCCGGGATGGGCTTGATGTCGCGCACGGTATACGTCTGGTCGACCGTGTTCACGCCCTGGAAGTTGAAGAGGTTGAACACGTCCAGGGTGAACGACACCACGCTGTCCTTGCTGACGCGGTAGTTCACGCCAATGTTGGAGTCGATGGTGTTGATCCACGGCGTACGGCCGCCAGCGCCACGGGGGAGGACGAAGGACTCGTCCTGGAGGTAGGCCCAGTGGCTACCCCAGTAGTTGATCGGCGTACCGGAGCTACCGCGATAGGAGACACCCACGCTCGCCGACAGGGCGTTCGAGATGTTGAACTCCTTCGCACCGAAGACCTTGATCTGGTGCGTGCGGTCGAACGGCAGCAGACCCGTGCGGTTCTCCAGGAGCTCGATGAGGTCGAAGTCCGAGAGGATGTTCGGGTCGAGCTGGCCCGTCTCAGGACGGAACAGACCAGGATAGTTACCGTACAGGCGCGACCAGGTGTAGTTGGCCTGGGCGAGCCAGCCGTCGGCGAACGTACGGTTCAGGTAGACGGTGACGTTGTCGTAGTTACGAACCGGCGTCGGGAACTCACCGGCGAAGCCGCTGCCGGGGTTACCGAGGAAGTACGTGTTGCCGTCGTCGCGGCTCATGTCCTCGATGACCGAGTTCATGTCCTTGTGCGTGTAGCTCGCACCCAGGCGGGTGTTCGCCAACACTTCGTACTCGGCGCCGACCACGATTTCGTCAGAGGACTGAGCCTTGATGTCCGGATCGACCGGCGTCCCGCCAACCGTGCCGCCCGTGTAGAAGCGGTTCACGTTGCGGCTGCTCTCCGGAATGGCAAGCAGGTTCGAGTCGGTGTTGCACGTAGCCTGCTGGCTCTCGAAGCTGGACGGGTCGCACGAGCTCGCCGTGCCCTGGCCCGGCTCCGCGAGGGAGCGACGCGCGGAGATGCGGTTCTCACCCGGGAACGCGCGATCCATCAGGTTGAGCGGGACCTGCTCGTAGTAACGAGCGAAGTTCACAAACACCTTCGCGCGGCCGTTGGCGAACGGGTCGACGATGGCGCCGATACGCGGCGACCACTGATTGCCGAGCAGCAGCGAGAGGTCGCCGTTACCGCCGTAGAGCGCCTGCACGTCGTAGCGGACGCCCAGGTTCAGGGTCACCCGGTTCGCGATGGACCAGGAGTCCTGGAGGAAGCCACCGACCGTGGTGCTGGTCGTCTTGGCAACCTGGGTGAACTGCGTCACCGCAGAGTCAGGACCGGTCTGATACCCGTAGCGACGCGCATCGTGCACGGCAGGGCCCTGGCCAGCAACCCCGTAGTTTCCACCCTCCTGGAAGAACACGCCGCCGCCGTACGCCTTCACCTGGTCGAACGACAGCAACTCGACGTCCACGCCTGCCTTGAACACGTGGGTTCCCAGCGCGTTCAGCAGGTAGGTGGCCTTCGCGTTGGCCTGGTAGCGATCCAGCGTCTGGTCGCTCATGAAGCCAGGGCCGCCCACCCCGTAACCCGTCACCGGGCAGCGGATCAGCTGCTCTTCGGGCGTGCTGCCGCAGGCACCCTCCTGCCCTTCGGGCAGGGACTCGAACAGGGTCAGCGGGCGCGGGCTGGTGTACACCATCCGCGAGTAGCCAGCCAGGCCCGTGCGATCGCCCAGGTTGCTGCCGTCACCCGGCAGGGTGGACGCGGTCTGGTGGAACCAGCCGAGGTTCGCATCAACGAGGACCTTCTTGTCCGCGAAGGCACCGGCGTACTTCAGGGCCAGCGACGTCGTGTTGGCCTTCGTCTCCGTGAGACCGAAGTCACCCGGGCGGGTAGCCAGCACACCCGGCAGGCCGCCCGACTGGGGATTGACGCTCAGCTTCCCAAGGCCACCCGTCGAGGTCGGCGTGCCGTTCAGGGCGAACGACACGTTGTGGTCCTGGTTGATGAGGTACGTCAACTTACCCATGTACTGAATGGTACGGGAGTCGGCGTAGTAGTTCCGGGCGGAGCCGGGGATCGCGTCCGCGACCGTGAAGTCGGTCTCGTCCTTGATGGTGTTGCCCTGGTCGTCCACGCGCAGCGCATTGAGCGTGCGGGTGTGCTGGTAGCGGGTGAACGACGGCGCGAAGCCGGCGAAGAACCACAGCTTGTCCTTGAGGATCGGACCACCGAGGGTGGCGCCGAAGTCGCCCAGGTTCTGCAGCTGATTCAGGCCGGTGATGACCGTGCCCTCTTCACGAACCTGCTTGCGGGTGCCCTCGAGGGTGCCCGGCGTCCAGTTCGCGAACACGGAGCCGTGGAACTCGTTGGAGCCCGACCGGGTGACCGCGTTGATGACGCCGCCGGTGGACCGGCCGAACTCCGGCATGTAACCGCCGGTGATGATGTTCACGTCCTGCACGAACTCGATGCTCAACGGGCTGGCGTTCACGCCGAAGGCCGGGTCGTTCGTGGACAGACCGTCCACCACGTAGCCGTTCTCAGGCGAGGTCGAGCCGTTGATAGACACGCCGTAGTTGTCGTTCTGGGCGCCAGGCGCGAGCTCGGCCAGGGACTCGAAGGAGCGGGTCGCGCCGCCCTTACCACCCGGACGCGCAACGGCGATGCGCTTGATGAACTCCTGATCGACGTTCACGCCCATCGTCGTGGAACCCACGTCGATGGTCGGGGGCGCGCCGACGATCTCCACCACCTCACCGAGCGCCTCGGGGAGCAGCTCCACGTTGACGCGGATGGTGCGGTTGAGGCGCAGCTGGATGGCCGAGCGAGCGTACGGCTTGAACTGCTCCTTCTCGAACCGCAGGGTATAGTCGCCGGGGGGCAACTGGGGGATGCGGTAGTTACCCTGCGCGTCGGTGACGACCGTCTGCTCACCCTGAAGGTTGGGCGAGGTGGCGGTCACAACGACGTCAGCGGCAGGCTGCCGACTCTGAGCGTCGATCACCGTACCGATGATCGTGCTCGACTGTGCGAAAGCCGCGGATCCGTACAGCAGACCTGCGGCGACAACAACTCCGGTTTCCCGGAGCACTCGGTTCAAGTGCATACCAGACCCCTCCAAGGTGGGCTGCAAGTGAAAATGACCCGGGAAAATATCCGAGGTCGAGCAGTTGTCAATAGACCGTTGCTTTTTGGTAACCAGTGGGGCAATTGCGCGATCACGCCGCGACCGTCGACCGTGCTTGCTTGAACCTGGAACGCGTTTCTGTATGGTAGCGCGCCCTTTCATCCGGGCGGAGCGTCGCCAATGGGTGTCCACTGGTGAAGAGGAGTCTAGTGCATGTTCGATTCAGTCCTTGACCGTGGTCAGGGGCCCAAGTCGCGATTCGGCGTCGGGGCTACTGTCTCGGTTATCCTCCATGTGGCGCTGTTCGGCCTCTCCATCTGGCTGTCGACGCGACCGCCCGTCGAGGAGGAGAAGGAGATTGAGGTCACGCTGAAGGCGACCATGGCACCGCCTCCGCCGCCCCCTCCTCCTCCACCGCCTCCTGCCTCTTCGAGCAAGCCGAAGACGCAGCCGAAGAAGCCCAAGAAGCCGGACGCCATCGTCCAGCCGAAGGAGATTCCGAAGGAGGTCCCGAAGGAAGTGGAGCCCTCCGAAGAGCCTCCCGCTGAAGAAGAGGCGAGCGAAGAAGTCGTCGAGGGCGGCGTGGAAGGTGGCGTGGTCGGCGGCGTCGTCGGTGGTGTTGTCGGTGGTGTGATTGGCGGCGTGGTCGGCGGCCAGCTTGGCGGGACGGGAACCGACGTGCTTCCGTTCGGTGCGGGCATGACGCGGCCGGAGAAGTTGTCCGGTCCTCAGCCCGAGTACTCTCGTGAGGCGCTCGAGGCTCGCGTCCAGGGAACGATGATCGTGAAGTGCATCGTCACCGTGGAAGGTCGAGTGGAGAACTGCCGGATCATCAAGCCCCTGCCCCACATGGACCGGGCCGTCCTGGACGCGCTGGCGTCGTCGCGCTACAAGCCGGTCACGTTCCAGGGCCGTCCTGTGCAGGTGGACTACACCTTCACCCTGAACTTCAAGCTGCCGCGCTGAGTCCGGGCGCGTCGTCTAGAGGCGTATTGCTGACTACCCCGCGCTCGTGAGGAGGAGCGCTCAACCCAACCATGCAATTCACTCTCGCAGAAATCTGGGATCACACGGGCCTCTTCGCCCGTATGATCATCTTCACCCTGGGCATCATGTCCATCGCCTCGCTGGTCGTGTTGGCGGAGCGCATGATCGTCTTCCGCAAGACGCGGTCTGACAGCCGCAACTTCGCCGCGAAGATGGGTGCCATCCTGGCCAAAGGCGACCTGAACACGGCCGCCAACACCAACCTGGGCAAGGACGTGGGCCACCTGGGCCGGGTGATCAACTCCGGACTGACGGCGTACCGGATCAGCCCGAACAACAAGGACGTGGCGGTGGAGTCGGTGGCGCGCGCGCTGGAGCGTCAGGCGCAGCGTGAGGTCCAGAGCATGAAGCGCGGTCTGGGCCTGCTGGCCACGGTCGGCTCCACGGCGCCGTTCGTCGGTCTGCTCGGCACCACGATGGGTATCGTCAACGCCTTCCAGCTGATGGCGCAGGCGGGCTCCGGTGGTCTCGGCACTATCTCCGCCGGTATCGCCGAGGCGCTCATCACCACGGCCTTCGGTCTGCTCGTGGCCATCCCCGCGGTGATGGCGTACAACTTCCTGCAGGGCTGGGTGGACGCGCGCTCGGTGGATATCTCCGAGTCGTCCAACGAGTTCCTGGACGTGGTTGCCCGCCACCTGGGTGGTGGCGCGCAGTCCTCGAACGCCGCCTGAGCCGTCCCGGGCGAGTCGGGGACGACCCGATGCCCTTCACGGTGACCCTGTCTCCAGCTCTTCTTCGGGGCGCTGGAGGCCCACCGTGAAGGCGGGCACCTCCTTACCAGGAAACAGGTAAAGACATGGGAATGTCAGCAGGCCCCAAGGGGAGCGTCAAGAGCGACATCAACGTCACGCCGCTGGTCGACGTGGTGCTGGTACTCCTCATCATCTTCATGGTCGTCACCCCGATGCTCCAGCGTGGCAAGTCCGTGGAGCTCCCGAAGGCCACCGAGATCGAGAAGGAAGGAAAAGGGAAGGAAGCCGACCCGCTCATCCTCTCCATCACCCCGGACAAGAAGGTGTTCGTGGAGAACGACCAGGTGGATGAGAAAGGGCTCCAGGAGAAGCTCACTGCGGAGATCGAGAAGGATCCAGGCAAGAAGATCCTGCTCAAGGGCGATAACGCGCTCAGCGTTGGTGACGTGCGCAAGGTGCTGGACGTGGCCCGCAAGTCCAAGGCCAAGCAGATCTCCCTGGGCGTCGAGGAGAAGAAGTAATGGCCGGCCGCAAGCAACGACAGTGGGTCAAGCCCCAGGCGCAGCCGAACTCGGAGATCAACGTCACGCCGCTGGTCGACGTGGTGCTGGTGCTCCTCATCATCTTCATGGTCGTCACGCCGCTCCTCGAGAAGGACATCGTGGTGCGCGTGCCGGACACCGAGGTCGAACAGGAGCCGACGCCTCCCGACCAGGACCAGCAGTTGGTGGTCCAGCTCGACAAGGACGGTGGCTACTCCATCAACACGGAGAAGATTGCCCCCGCCGACTACGTGACGCGGCTCAAGCGCATGCTGGCGGCCAAGAAGGCGGACGAAAAAGTCGTCTTCTTCATGGCGGATGACGCCACCAACTACGGGCGGCTCATCACCGCGCTGGACGGCGCGAAGACCGCTGGCGCGAAGGTGCTGGGCATGGCCACGGAGCTGCCGCAGAACGCCGTCATCCAGGGCACCTCGGTCGATACGCCGACCCCGCCCCCCGCACCCACGCCCTGAAACTCCTCTTCCGGAGCCTACGCTCCGGGTGGGTACGTGGTTCACATCGAGAAGCTCGTCGGCTAGAGTTCACTCCTCATGGCCGACGAGCTTCTCATTTTCGAGCAGACCATCGAAGCCCTGTTCCTGCGGGCACTGCACGGGCGCCTGACGCCTGAGTGCAAGGCACGCCTGCGGCAGGCAGGGCTCGATGTGGACCAGAAGCTCCGGCCAGCCTACACCTTCGACGCGTGGATGACGTTCCTTCGCATCACGTCGGAGGAGCTCTTTCCCCAACTCCCGCTCGAGCAGGGCACCTGGAAGCTGGGTGAGGCCTATATCGAAGGCTTCCGCGAGACGATGTTGGGACGCGCCGTCCTCTCATTGCTTCGCGTGCTGGGGCCCCGCAGGACGCTGATGCGGGCCACGCAGAACTTCCGGGCTGGCAACAACTACACGGAATCCAAGCTGCGTGAGTTGGGGCCCACCCAGTTCGAGCTCTGGATGAACGAGGTAGGCCCCTACCCTGCCTTCACCGCGGGCATCATCCACGCGGGGCTGCGGGTGGCCGGTGCGCAGGACATCGTCATCGAGATGTCCGGCTACGACGGCCACGCCTGCGTCTACCGAATCAACTGGAACGAGGCCTCGGTCTCTTCCGGCGTGGCGGGCAGCGGAGACTCCAAGGCCGCCAGGAGGTCGGGGTCCATCAGCTCCCTGTAGATGAACTCCGCCAGCAGGCCCGTCACCATCCAGATGGGCAGGATGTAGAGCGAGGTCATCTGCCAGAGAATGGCGCCGGCATCCGCGTAGTACCAGATGCGGTATCCCGTGAGCCGCTCCAGCATGACACCGGAGACGCCTTCAAAGAGCAGGATGACCACGCCGTACACAGCGGCTCGCAGGCCCGTGTGCTGGTACAGCATCCAGCGGTAGAGCGGCTCGATGAAGCAGAAGCACGCCACGCCGTAGATGACGAACATCCACAGCGAGCACTGTCCATACGCCGTGGAGATGGGCGTATCCCAGATGGCGTTGAGCCCCAACCGGTCGTCCACGCGCCATTGGAAGCGAAAGAGCGCCTCCAGCAACGGCACGTGCTGGGCGATGCGCACCAGGTTGTAGAAGAAGATTTCGGCGCTGAGCCCCACCATGCCGTAGAGGCAGAAGCGGAACACGGCGAACGCCACCTTCATCCGTTGGCCCCGCTTGATGTCCGCCCTGCGGATACGAACCTGCCGGCGCTGACGAACGTCCCCCGATTCCACTGCGGCCTTTGCCCCCATAGCGTCCCCCAAGGTGGGTGAAACGCTACCGGACTCGTCAGGGCATGGCTAGCCCTGGCTTCACAAATACCACGGGGCTGAAACTCAAGCTCCCGAGGCTGGGATGGGCATCCGCCGGCGCGGATTGGCGAGCGCGGGCCTACGCCTGGGGTGGGCCCCGGTACGTGCATTGCTCAAGGACTTCGGGCGGCACGGAGAGAGGACGGGACATGTTGGCGAGGGTGCGGTCGGGGGCGTTGATGGGTATCGACGTGGTGGTGGTGGAGTGTGAGGTCGACATGGCGCTCGGCCTCCCCTACTTCAACGTCGTGGGGCAGGCGGAGGGCGCGGTCCGGGAATCGAAAGTCCGCGTCATCTCCGCGCTGAAGAACACGGGCTTCGAGCTTCCCCAGAAGCGAATCACCGTGAATCTGGCGCCTGCCGATTTGAAGAAGGAAGGCGCGGCGTTCGAACTGCCGATTGCATTGGGCGTCCTAGCGGCGGCGAAGCTGATGGATGAAGCCCCGCTGGAACGGCTTCTCTTCGGAGGCGAGCTGTCCCTGGACGGCACGCTCCGCCCCATCAAAGGAGTGCTTCCGTTGGCGGTGGCGGCGCTCAACGGTGGCTTCGAAGGCGTCATGGTGCCCTGGGCCAATGCCGCGGAGGCCGCGCTCGTCGAAGAACTGCGCGTCTTTCCCGTGAAGACCCTGCGGGAGGCGGTGGACCACCTGACGGGGGCCCGCAGCATCACGCCGTACACGCGGCAACGTGAACCCAGTCTTCTGGCGCCCACGGGACAGGCGCCTGACATGTCCGATGTCCGCGGGCAGGCCGACCTGAAGCTCGCCCTCGAAATCGCCGCGGCGGGGGGCCACAACGTCTTGATGTCCGGGCCACCGGGCTCGGGGAAGACGATGCTGGCGCGGCGCCTGCCCGGCATCCTTCCGGAGATGACGTTCACCGAGGCTATGGAGGTGACGAAGGTCTATTCGGTGCTGGGCCTGCTGGGCGAAGGCCACGCATTGATGCGCGAGCGCCCCTTCCGCGCGCCCCACCACACCCTCTCCGACGCGGGCCTGGTTGGCGGCGGCCTCTCGGCGAGGCCTGGCGAACTCTCGTTGGCGCACAATGGCGTGCTCTTCCTCGACGAGCTTCCGGAGTTCCGGAGGAACGTGCTGGAGGTTCTGCGCCAGCCAATGGAGGAAGGCGTCATCCACCTGGCACGCGCCAACCAGAACATCACCTATCCCTGCCGGGTCATGTTGGTGGCCGCGATGAACCCCTGCCCCTGCGGCTACTACAACGTCCCCAGCCGCTCCTGCACTTGCGGCGAGCAGCGCGTCTTCGACTACATGACGCGCGTGAGCGGGCCCCTGTTGGACCGCATCGACATCAGCCTGCAGACGCGACCGGTGGAGTATCACCACATGGCCCGCTCGACGGTCCAAGAGCCCTCGAGCCGCTACTACCGCGAGCGGGCCCAGGTCGCGCGCGAGCGTCAACGCGCCCGCTATCGTGATGAGCCGGGAATCCACTGCAACGCGCAGCTTCCCGCGCACCTGCTGCGCCGGTACTGCGCCATGAGCGAACGGGCCGAGCACATGCTTCAGCAAGCGGTGCGGATGTTCGGCCTGTCCGCGCGAGCCCATGACCGCATCATGAAACTGGCGCTCACGCGGGCAGACCTCGAGGGACGCGACCGCATCGAGCAGACCGACATGCAGCTTGCCATCAACTGCCGCATGCTGGACCGGCGAGGGGCGATGCAAGGCAAACTTCATGGAGCCCGCCCTGCCCCTGCACCCGAGGACGCCGCCTGGCGGAACACCGGGCCCTCCGGCAGAGCCAGCCCGCTGGAGGACCTGGATGGCTGAGGGCGGCCGTGCGCGTCAGTGCGTCACGGTCGTCGCGGGCTCCGCGTGAGACGCCGTCGTCTGGAAGCGGGGCTCCGGGATGGACGGTGTCTGCCCGCCCTCCGGCAAGGCGTGGGCGGGCTGGAGCCGGTCCAGGCGAGGCGCAGGGCCGGTGATGATGCGCGCCGACTTGCCAAACGTCAGGTACGAGTAGGCCCAGTTGAGCAGCACCGCCAGCCTGCTGCGGAAGCCGATGAGGAAGGTGATGTGGATGAGCAGCCAGGCCATCCAGGCGCCGAAGCCCGCCTGCTTGAAGCGGCGGAAGGCAATGCCCACCGCGTGGCCTCGGCCAATCACCGCGTAGGAGCCGCGGTCCCAATAAGAGAAGGGCTCCATCGGCTTGCCCTGCAACTGGCGGCGGATGTTGTGGGCGGCGTGCTTGCCTTCCTGCATGGCCACGGGAGCAAGGCCCGGCACCGGCTTGCCCTCCGCATCCTTGAGCAAGGACAGGTCACCGACGACGAAGACATCGTCGTGGCCCGGTATGGTCAGCTCAGGAGTGACGAGCACGCGCCCGGACCGGTCGAGTTCGACGCCCAGCGACTTCGCCACCGGCGATGCCGCCACGCCCGCGGCCCACAACACCGTCCGCGCGGGGATGAGCTCCTTGCCGATGAAGACCCCTTGCTCGGTGATATTGGTGACCCGAGCCCCCGTGCGGACCTCCACCCCCAGCTTCTCGAGCGTGCGGCAGGCCTTCTGTGACAGGTCATCCGGATAGACGGGGAGGACTCTGTCCACGCCCTCGATGAGGATGATGCGCGCATCCCGCGGGTCGATGTTCCGAAAGTCGCCTGGAAGCGAATGCCGGCTGATTTCCGCCAACGAGCCCGCGAGTTCCACCCCCGTGGGGCCGGCTCCGATGATGACGAAGTTGAGCAGCGAGCGGCGAATCTCCGGGTCCGTCTCCCGCTCCGCCAGCTCGAAAGCCACCAGGATCCGCCGGCGAATCTCCACCGCGTCCTCGATGGACTTCAGGCCGGGGGCGAACTGAGCCCAGCCGTCATTGCCGAAGTAGGAGTGCGTGGCTCCCGTGGCGATGATGAGGTAGTCGTACGTCATCTCTCCGTCAGAGAGCAGCACGCGCTTGCCGGCGGTATCCACCCCCGTCACTTCCGCCAGCACGACCGCCACCTGATGGGGCCCCACCACCGCCCGGAGCGGCGCCGCAATCTCGCTGGGACTCAGCGTCGCCGTGGCCACTTGGTAGAGCAGGGGCTGGAACAGGTGATGATTCTGCCGGTCCACCATCGTGACACGCACGGGTGCCTTGTAGAGATGGCGGGCGGCGTAGAGGCCGGCAAAACCACCGCCGAGGATGACCACATGGGGCAGGTCTTCGCGCTTTGATTTCGGGCTCACGCACGGAAGATCATGCCTGCCCAGCCCATCTTCAACGCAAAGCGCTATCCGCTATGCCGCCAAGCATGGGCTCCCATGCTTGTTTCTCATGCGACTGCCGGAACGGCTCGCGCACACTCCACACTACTGGACACACAGCCACGCACCCGGACGCTTGTACTCCCGTCTCTCAGGGGGAGAAGCGGGCGGCACAGGCGTTGCTCACCTGTCTGCCCGCCGTGCTGACGGCGCCATGACGGCGTCTCTGGATGCGGCATCCAACACAGCAAGGGCGGCGAGGGAGTGACAGACGCGATGAGCAAGCTGGCGGAGAAGCTGAAGGCGGTGGCGGCGGCGGTAGCGAGCATCGAGAAGCAGTTCGGACGAGGCTCGGTGATGACGTTGGGCGGGGAAGCGCGCGAACAGAAGGTCGCCGTCATCCCCTCCGGCTCGGTGGGAGTGGACCGCGCGCTGGGCGTGGGCGGCTATCCACGGGGCCGTGTGGTGGAGGTCTTCGGGAACGAGTCCTCGGGCAAGACGACGCTCACCCTGCATGCGATTGCACAGGTACAGGCGGCGGGAGGCGTGGCGGCCTTCATCGACGCGGAGCACGCGCTGGATGTGTCCTACGCGCGAAAACTGGGCGTCCGTGTGGAGGAGTTGCTCGTGTCGCAACCCGACACCGGCGAACAGGCGCTGGAAATCACGGAGCACCTGGTGCGCTCCGGCGCGGTGGACCTCATCGTCGTCGACTCGGTGGCTGCCCTGGTGCCACGGGCCGAAATCGAGGGCGAGATGGGGGACGCGCACATGGGCGTCCAGGCGAGGCTGATGAGTCAGGCGCTGCGCAAGCTGACGGGCGCGGTGAGCCGCTCGGGCACGTGCATCATCTTCATCAACCAGATTCGGATGAAGATTGGCGTGATGTTCGGCAATCCGGAAACCACCACGGGTGGCAACGCGCTGAAGTTCTACGCATCCGTGCGGATGGAGATTCGCCGCACGGGCAACATCAAGGACGGTGATGCCGTCGTGGGCTCGAAGGCGCGAGTGAAGGTGGTGAAGAACAAGGTCGCCCCGCCCTTCCAGGAAGCGGAGTTCGACCTCATGTACGGCAGCGGCATCCACCGCGTGGGGGAAGTGCTCGACCTTGGCGTGGCCACGGGTCTCATCGAGAAGTCGGGGAGCCACTTCAGCCTGCGCGGAGAGCGCATCGGCCAGGGCCGGGAGCGCGCCGCCGAGTGGCTGCGCGAACATCCCGACGTGCTGGAAGCGCTGGGCAAGGAGATTACGGGGACTTCCGCCCTGCCCTCCTCGCCCGCGCCGGTGGAGGTCGCGGCCTAGACGGAGGACGCCAACGCGTCCAGTTCGACCGGGACGGCGAGCTTGCGCTGACCGACATTCAGCACGAGCCCGCCGTCGGGCCCTTCCTCCAGGAGCTGTCCGAGTTGGTACTGCGCGTCGCGCGAGAGGCGCGCCTGGGCCCGCCCCTGCTTCACGCGGCAGGACAACACGCCGTCCGCGTCCAGATGCAGGCTGGCGACGTCCAGCGCCTCGGCGGTGCGGTCGCTCAGACGCACGGACACCCGCTCGTCGGGGGTGACGTCCACCGTCCGAACCTCGTAGGCGGCGCCTTCCACCTGGATGAAACACCAGTCGTTGCCAATGCGAAGCTGGTAGCGGCCCGTGTCATCCAGCATGAGCGAGGCGTTGAAGAGCTCGATGATCTTGGGATGGAGGATGGGCTCGTCGTCGTGCCACCAGCGCATCCTGGCGTCGAGGCGAATGCCGCTGTCCTCGCGGGTGTGCCAGCGCTTGCCGGGAGGCGGCTGTCCGGTGGGTGGTTGCATGACGTCTCTCATCTGCGCGTGGAGCGCGAAGGATTCAAGCCCATGAAACGAGGGGCGCTACCAGTTCCGGACAAGTTCCGTGTAGCCGCGGAAAGCCACGGCTCCCCAGAAGTTCACCAGCACGCCAAGCGCCACCGCGGCCATCACCGCCCGATTTCGCAGGGACCAACCCCCCAATGCGAAGAGCAGGAGGAGGTAGGGCGTGTAGTCGAGGCTGAACCGGAAGCCGAACTGCATGTAACCAGTGTTCTGGTAGAAGAGTCCGGGCAGCGCGCACACCGCCACGGTGAGCCACATCGGCCAATGCAGGCGCGGGCGCGTCTTCGGCACCAACAGGAAGACGAGCAGCGGCAGCGTCAGCAGCAGCGTCAGCCCGTGCGGGTCATATCCCAGCTTCAGCGGAGACAAGGACACCGAGGGCAGCTTGAAGAAGGCCGCCTCCAGGTTTCGTGGCAGGTACTCCCAATTGAAGAGCCCCGTGCGGTCGATGTCCGCATTGACGCGGTTGTTGAAGAGGTACGCGTGCCCGAACTCGCTCAGCCGGCCGTAGCGGTAGACGTTGTACGCGGCCGCGAGCCCCGCCAGCGGCGCGGCGCCCAACGTGAAGAGGCCCAGCTTCTTCGCGGCGGGCTTCCAGTTCCGCGCCAGGGCCTTGAGCTGCGCCAGGCGAGGCTCCGGCCCGGGGCACAGCGCCTCCAGCACGAAGAAGAGCCCCGTGAAGAGCAAGGGCGTCCGCGTGAGCGTCGCCATGGAGAAGAACAGGCCCGCGAGCAGCGGACGATGCGCCCGGACGGAGTTGCGCACGTAGAGACAGGTGAGCGCCACGCCCATCACCTCGGCGCTGAACCAGACCTCTCCCCGGATGGCGCAGTAGAAGAACAGGGTGCCGAAGGCGAGAATGAGCGCCAGGGCCACGTTCTCGTTGCGGTTGCGCTCCGTCTCCCCTTCCTTCGCCAGGAAGCGCAGCAGCGAGAAGAAGAGCGCCACCGCCAGCGCACCGACGATGACGCCGAACGAGGTGTCGTTGAACTGGTAGCCGTGCAGTGCGACGAAGGGCAACATCGCCACCGCGGGGAAGGACGGGAAGCTCACGAACCAGCGGTCCGTTGGGAGCGGGCGTCCGGTGCAACGGACCTTGTCGCCGTTCACCATGCGAACGCAGGCCCAGTCCTCCATGTTGGGCAGCACCTGCGGGTCCACGTCCAGCCGCCCCTCCATCCATGCCTGGGCCTGATAGACGAAGTGAGGCGCGGCGCTCTGGCGCAGGAAGCGCTGGGAGCTGAAGCTGGCGAGCACCACGAAGGCGACCACGAACAGCACCACCTCCACGCGGTAGGCGGACAGCCACACACGCGCGACGTTCAGCGGCAGGCTTCCCGACACGGGGGTGCCCGGTGAGGACGCGGGCGGTGACACCGAAGGCGAGGCGGCTTCGGGCTCGGCGGAAGGGACTGGCGCGCTGGCGGCTGCGGGCCCCGCATCCTGGTGCGAAGCGACGGGCGCGACAGCGGGCGCTCCTGACGCAGCCGGATTGGAAGCTCCCGGCTCGGAGGAGGACGGACGGGGGTGCTTGGACTTGGAACGGCTCATGGGGTAGCGGGCGCGGCGAGCAGGTGCTGCCGCAGCATTTCAAGCGTGTGGGAAGCGGCGAACAGGCGCACGCGGTCGCGGTCGCCGGTGACAGAGATGCGCTCACAGCGGGTGGGCACGCCAGGCGCCGACAGCGCGCAGTACACGGTGCCAACGGGGTCCTCCGGCGTGCCGCCGCCAGGGCCCGCGTATCCCGTCACCGACAGGCCGTAGGTCGTGCCGCAGGCATCGCGCACGCCCTCCGCCATGGCCTCGGCCGTCTCGCGCGAAACAGCCGTGTGCCGTGCGAGCACGTCGGGAGGAACGCCCACCCATGCGGATTTCATCTTCTCCGAGTACACCACCGCGCCGCCGATGAAGACCTCGCTGGAGCCCGGCACGGCCGTGAGCTGCTGGGCGATGAGGCCGCCGGTGCAGCTCTCCGCCACCGCCAGCGTGGCGCCCGCCCGACGAAGCGTTTCGAGGACCACCGCGGCGTACGCTTCCGAGTCCACACCGAAGAGCTTCGTGCCCAGCATCTGGCGGCACTCCACCTCCACGGCGGCGAGCGCGGCATCCGCCTCCGATTGGGAGGAGGCCTCCGCCATCAGCTTCAGGTGGTTTTCGGGGGCGTGGGTGCGGAAGCCGAACACGATGAGAGGATGCCGGGGTCCCATGGGGGCAACCGCCATGTCGAGCTCCGACTCCGGGATGCCCACCGTGCGCAGCAGCCGGAAGGCCCGGTAGGTGCGCTCGGGGCGGGCGTCCAGCGTCGCGCGGATCCGCGGCAGCACCTCGCCTTCCAGGAGCGCCTTGAACTCACGGGGCACCCCCGGAAGGAAGAACAACTGGGCGCCACCCAGCTTCATCACGACGAGCGGCGCGGAGCCCTCGGGATTCCTCACGGGCTCGGAGCACCGGGGGACGCGGGCCATGCGCAGGGCGCTCAGGTTGGGCGACAGGCCTCGCGCGGCGTAGCGCTGGTGCAGCCAGTCGAGGACCTGGGCATCCTCCTCCAGCGGCACGCCCGCGGCCTCCGCGGCGCATTCGAGGGTGAAGTCGTCCGCCGTGGGCCCCAGGCCCCCCGACACCACCACCACGTCCGCGCGCGACGCGGCTTCCTTCAGCGCCTGGGTGATGTCCGGCCGCACGTCCCCCACCAGGACCACGCGCTCCACCTTGACGCCAAGGTCGAAGAGGCGGGCCTCCAGGTACGTGCTGTTCGTGTCCGTAATGAGGCCGGTGACGAGCTCGTCACCGGTGCACAGCAGCTCGACGCGCATGGGCCGCGCATCCTAGCGGCAGCCGGACGGCTGGGCACGGACCGAAGCGCATCCAAGCCGCAACGCCCCCTGGTCTGGAAGGGGGCCGAGCGGGAAACAGCGTCCTCCAGGTCAGAGGTACGCGGGCCCGTCATTGCCCTGGCTGGACTCCGCGTCCTCTTCTTCCTCGTCGTCGATGACCGTGGCCACCGCGACCGCGGCCGCGCAGGGGGCCGCCACCTTGCGAGCGACCAGCCGGCTGCGGACCAGCACCGCCGACTCCACCAGCCCCAGCGCGAGATAGGCGCCGCAGCACGCCACCAGCACCCAGGCCGGGTGCAACTGCGTGGCGATCACCGTGCCGCCCACCACCACGAGCATGAAGGCCAGCGCGCTCTTCCGGTTGGGCCGCGTGTCCTTGAAGGTGCGGTAGCGCACCGTCGACACCATCAGCAGCGCCAGGCCCGCCACCGCCACCGCCATGGGCACCACGGCGCTCTCGGCCAGGGGCTCCCCCTGCGTCGCCGCATGGTGGGAGATGATGACGGAGACCAGCATGCCGGCCGCCACGGGGATGGGCAGGCCCACGAAGAAGCTGCCACCACCTCCGTGCGGGTTGCGCGCCGCCAGCACGTTGAAGCGCGCCAGACGCAATGCGCCACAGGCCGCGAAGGAGAACGCGATGAACAGCCCCACGAAGCCCAGGGGCTCGAGCGCCCACTTGTACACCAGGAGAGAGGGCGCCGCTCCGAAGGAGATGACGTCCGCCAGACTGTCGAGCTGCACGCCGAAGTCGCTCTGCGTCTTCGTCAACCGGGCCACCCGACCATCGAAGCCGTCGAAGAACATGGCGAAGAAGATGGCCAGGGCCGCCTGGTACAGCTGCACCGGTTCGGCGTCCCCCGTGCACAGGGTGATGGCGTAGAAGCCGCAGAAAATGGACGTGACGGTGAAGAGATTCGGCAGCACGAACATCAGTTTCCGCAACTTCATCATTCCCTCGACTTCCTCTGATAGCCGTGACTTCCCGGCGGCAGGACGGCGGGTGAACCGACCTTAGCAGGGTTTTATTTTTGGGAAGGAGGATGCATGGACGCTTCGCGGTGGGTGGTGTGGGTACTGGTCGCTGGCGTCGCACTCGTTCTGTGGAACGTCCTTTGGGTCGTGGCCGTGCGGCGATGGTACCGACCCAGGGCGGAGTTGCCCCAGGTCCTCCGCGCCCGCTGCGAGGACGGATGGGAGCTGGTGATTCACGCGCGACGCGCGGCCGTGCGCCGGTTCGAGGAGCCCGTGCTGCTGTGCCACGGGCTCGCGGCGAACCGGTTCACCTTCGACTTCGAGCCCCCCTACTCCGTCGCGCACTACCTGGCCGAAGCGGGCTTCGACTGCTTCAGCGTCGAGTGGCGCGGCACCGGACACTCACGCCAGCCGCCTCGAGGTCGGAGGTACACGGACTTCACCATCGACGACCACATCCTCCAGGATGGACCCGCGCTGTTGGAGCTGGCGTTGAAGGAGACGGGTGCGAAATGCGCCTTCTGGCTCGGCCATTCCCTGGGCGGGTTGGTGGGCTACGGCGTCGCACAAGGCCCGCACGGGGAGAAGCTTGCGGGGTTGCTCGCGCTGGGCGCTCCCGTGCACTTCAAGTCGGAGCCCTTCCTGCGCACGCTCATCTCCATGGGCGTCCGTGCCGCCTGGCCCGCACGCTTCCGCCAGGAGTGGATGAGCGCCAGCCTCGCGCCCTTCCTGGGCTACATCACCCTGCCCCTGTCGGACCTGCTGGTGAACCCCGAGCACATCCCCCCGCGCATCCAGCGGCAGGTCTACGCGAACATGATGTCGTCGATGAGCCGCAAGGTGCTGCTTCAGTTCCAGGACTGGATTGAGCACGACATGTTTCGCTCCTTCGACCGCACGAAGGACTGGCGCGCTGGCATCGCACAGCTCCAGCTTCCGCTGCTCGTCATGGGCGGCAGTTCGGACCGGCTGGCCACGCCGGCCAACGTGGAGTCGCAGTTCGCGCTCGCCACCGCGCCCGACCGCACGCTGCATATCTTCGGCACGGACCATGGCGACAAGATGAACTACGGGCACGGGGACCTCATCTTCGGCACCGGCGCGCCGTCGGAGGTCTATCCCGTCATTCGCGAGTGGCTGGAGCGACATGCCTCCGCCCTGCCCGCCGCCATCACCGACCCCGCTCCCGACCAGGTGGAAGAGGAGCCTCGCGAGCCGGAGCGCTCCGTCCCGTGAGCATCCAGCGGGATGGAGCAACCGTTGCGGTCGTGCCGGTTCACTTCGGACTGGCGTGGACACAGCGCGCCGACAGGCCTCGCGTGTCCTCGGAGCGGAATTTCTTCAGGTGCACCTGCGTGGCGCCCTCGCACTCCGCATGGACGAACCCCGTCTCCAGACCACTCGCGGAGAGGGATTCCACACGCAGCTCGCCGTTTCCCAGAGCGCCCAGCGCCGTCGCCGCCCCTTGAATGTCCACGTTGGCGGCGTTCATGCGCGCCAGGGTGTCCGTCAGCAGGCCCACGTGCCCGCAGGTCTCCAGCTTCGCGCCCCGCAGTGACACGCGGGCATTCTGCGCCGCGAGGACACACGCACCCTGTGCATCGCGCACCACGACGCCCTCCACGTCCGCTTCGACCTGACGCAGGTGCAGGCCATCCCCGGTGACACCGTCCGCCGTGTGCACCCCGCGGATGTCCACGTCACGGAGCCGCAGCTTCCCACGCAGCGCCATCACCCCGTACTCGGCGGCGCCGTCCACCCGAACGCCCTGGACGTCCAGGTCCCCGCCCGAGAACTGAAGCCCGCCATAGGCGCCGCTGTCCCGCACCACGATGTCCCGGAGCCGGACGCGTGACATCAGCAGTCCCATACCGGCCCGAATGGCTCGCACCGACGTGAAGCGGTGCACGTCGAGCCTGCGTGCTTGCATGGAGGACACGCCGTACTCGTGCCCCGTCACGGAGACCTCGTCCAGGATGAGGGTGCCGTCCATCACCGAGAAAGCCGCCGCCTGCCCACCTTCCGCGGTGGAGCGACGCACCTCGGCGTACGCACCGTCCACGCCGACCGCTGTCGCGGAACCCGTGAACTGGAGGTCCTCCAACGTGGCCCGCACGTCCGCGCCGCGCAGCCGCACGGCTCGGCGGTAGGGGCCGGTGAAGGTGCTCGCTCGGATGTGGGCCTCCACGATGGCTCCGGCATGTCTCGGGCCTTCCTGCTGCGCTCCAGCGCCCGTGGCGGCCTCGCTGTCGTGAGGCGAGTGCATGGATCCGTCCGTGTTCGACAGCACCTCGGGCTTGGACGAGGCGTCGCGCGGTGCCGATTGCTCGCCGCCCTCCGGAGACGGGGCCCGTCCACTTTCCAGCAGCACCCCCACCATGGCCGCTGGCGCCGCTTCGAACCGGCTGTCCTCCACTTCCAGCCGCCCGGCCTCCACACGCACCGCTCCCGTCACCTGCCCGCTGAAGCCCACTCGCGCCAGCCGGACATGGCCGCCGTCCGTGCTCTCCAATCCCCAAAGCCCACCCTGGACCACCAAATCCGACAGCTCCGCATCTTTACCCACCTGAATGGCCGTGCGAGCAGCGCCCTCCGCTTGCAGCACCACCCCCGGCCCCTGCCCCTCCACCCGAACTCCGGGTGGGATCAGGAACGGCCCTGTGTAGCGCCCAGGAGCTACCCGCACGGTCAGGGCTCCGGGCCGCGCCAGTGCCTCGCCCAGCTGGCGCAGCGGGCGCTCACGCGAGCCGTCGCCAAGCTCCGCACCAGCCGCGTCCACCCAGAGGGTGCCGGGGGCCGGGGACGACGCGGCCGGTTGCGCCTCGCGATGCGAAGGGCTCCGACAGGCGCTGGCGAGCAGCAGGATCAAGGGCAGGGAGGTTCGAAAACGCACGCAAGCAAGCATCCTAGCGCCTTCCCGCCGGGGCTCACGCGAACGCGATCAGCCCCCCTCCGTAAGCGATCAATATTCCAAAGACTTTCCTCAAAACACGATCACACACAGCTTTTTTCCAATTCACCACGGATGGGTCGCGATGATGTATCGGAAGCGACGCTCCACACTCTTCCTACGCCCGGTATTTCAGAGGGCCAACTTTTCGTCTGGAGGCCGATTTTCCGGCTCCAAACCGCGGCCGGCATTGACAGGCAAAAGAGCGATTTGTTACCACCGGCCGGGTTAAAGCACTTCAAGGCCAGACAACGGACGGAGGGGCGTAATGACCAAGGCAGAACTCGTCGAGGTGGTGGCGGCGCAGACACGTCTCACCAAGAAGTCGGCGGCGCAGATCCTCGACATCGTCTTCACCAATATCGGTAAGGCGGTGAAGAAGGACGCCCGCTTCAGCTACCCCGGCTTTGGAACCTGGTCGGTTCGGTCGCGCAAGGCTCGCAAGATTCGCAACCCCCAGACCAACGAGATGATGAAGCTCAAGGCGTCGAAGACGATCGGCTTCCGGCCCGCCAAGGAGCTGAAGAACTCCCTCTAAGCCATCGCTGAGGGATTTCGCGCAGGGGCGCTCACCCGAAAGGGGGCGCCCCTGTTGCATTGCGGGCTAGCGGCTTACGGGCCCACGGGCCACCGCCGGCACGGGCTCCGGAGGCGGCTCCGCGTCACCCAGCGCCTCCAGCGGGTCCATGGGCTGGCCGTCACGCCACAGCTCGAAGTGGAGGTGGACGCCGGTGGCCAGCCCTGTCTCCCCGGCCAGCCCCACGGCGTTGCCTCGCTCCAGCACCTCGCCAGGGTCCACCAGCACGCGGGACAGGTGGCTGTAGCGCGTCACCCAGCGCCCCTCATGCTGGACCTCCACCTGGAGGCCATGGTCGCCATTGTGGCCCGCACGCAGCACCACGCCCTTGTCCGCAGTGTAGATGGGCTGGCCCTGCGTCGCGGCCAGGTCGACCCCCAGGTGGCGCCGGTGCACGCCTGTCACGGGGTGCCAGCGGTAGCCGAAGAGGCTGGTGACGGACACCGGATCCACCGGCCAGGAGAAGCGCGGAAGCGCATCCTCGGCCGGCTCGGGCGGCTGCTCCAGGCGGCGCAGCTCGGCGGTGCGCAGCGCCAGTCGGCCCACGCGCAACACCACCGCCTCGGCCAACGGGGCCGGCATGTCGCCATAGGTGAAGCCGTCCCGCTCCAGCTCGGCCTCCAGGACGCTCTGGGCCTGCAGCAAATCACCCGAGCCGACGCGCGGCGCCGCGGGACGCGACAGGAAGCCGTCCAATGCGAAGGTCACCTGCTCCCAATTCTCTACCTGGGCGGCGGGCATCGTCCCGCCTCGCGCCACCTGCTGACGAAGGCCCTGTGCTCGCGACGCGAAGGCGGCGAGCACGGCATGCAGCTCCGGAGCAGTCTCCGGCGCGGGCGGTCGCACTCGGAGGGGCGCTGGTGATGCATCTGGCGCGCGCGACTGTGAAGCCGAGGTGGCGTAGAGCTCCTCGAAACTCATCTTCGGCTCCGCGCCTCGGGTAGCGCAGGCACAAGCTGTAGCGAAGGCGAGGAGGCTGAGGCGGCGCACGGCGGTGCGAGCCTACCATGGCCCGCCCGGAGCGCTCCTTCCCCAACCCGTGTGCGCGCCCAGGGATGTCCACGGACGCGCGTTTCACCCCAAGACTGTGCTCACCCCACGGCGCGTCGGATGCGCTGCAGGGCTTCGTCGATGTCGGCAGCGGACACATCCAGATGGGTGACGAGGCGCAGCGTCCGAGGAGCACCCGCGGGGTTCGTCAGGACCCCGTGCTGCTCCAGTCGCGCCACCATTTCCAGAGCGGACCGGGAGAACTCCGCGAAGACCATGTTGGTCTCCACCCGCGAAGCGTCCACCTTCACGCCGGGCAACTCCGCCAGCCCTGCGGCCAGCCTGCGGGCGTTCGCATGGTCATCCGCCAGCCGCTCTACATGGTGCTCCAGTGCATGCAGCGCGGCCGCCGCCAGGATGCCTGCCTGCCGCATGCCACCGCCCAGCCGCTTGCGCAGCCGGCGCGCCTCGCGAATGACGTCCGCGCGCCCCGCCAGGGCCGAGCCCACCGGAGCGCCCAGGCCCTTCGAGAAACACACGGACGTCGTGTCCGTCAGCGCGGCCCAGGCGGACACCGGCACGCCCAGGGCGACACTGGCGTTGAAGAGCCTGGCTCCATCCAGGTGGACGGCCAGCCCCGCCTTGCGCGCCGCTTCCACGACGGCTCGGAAGCGCTCCACCGGCCATACCGAACCACCACCCCGGTTGTGCGTGTTCTCCAGCGACAGCAGGCGCGTGCGCGGATTGTGGATGTTGTCCTCGCGCACGGCCGCGCTCACGTCCTCCGGCGACAGCAGACCGCGCTGTCCTGGCAGCGGCTGCGGCTGCACGCCCCACAAGGCGGGCACCGCGCCCCCTTCGTAGTGAAGGATGTGGCTGCCTGCTTCGGTGAGCACCTCGTCGCCCGCCCGGCAATGCGCGCCGATGGCCAGCTGGTTGGCCTGCGTACCCGAAGGCACGAAGACGGCGGCCTCCAAGCCGAGCCGCTCGGCCACCCGTGCCTCCAGACGGAGCACAGTGGGGTCTTCGCCATAAACGTCATCCCCCACTTCGGCTTCGGCGATGGCGCGCCGCATGGCGGCCGTGGGCTGGGTGACGGTGTCGGAACGGAAGTCGATGCGCTTCATGAATCTCCCCGAATGGGTGCGTCCAACCGGTGCTTGGGCTCGCAGCCGGTGTGACATACAACGGCGCCGTGCCTGGACGTGAGACGGTCGCGGAGAAGCGAAAGCGCGCGTTGCTGGTGATGGACCGCCTGGCTGCGGACATGCCGGATGCCCGCATCGAGCTGGACTATCGGACGCCCCTGGAGCTGCTGGTGGCCGTCATCCTCTCCGCGCAGTGCACGGACAAGCGCGTCAACATGGTGACGCCTGCCCTCTTCCAGCGCTTCTCCAACGCCCAGGCCTATGCGGAAGCAGAACCGTCGGACGTGGAGCCCTTCATCCGCACCTGCGGCTTGTACCGCGCCAAGGCGAAGAACATCGTCGCGGCCGCCCGGTCGCTGGTGCAGGAGCACGCCGGGCAGGTTCCCTTGAAGCGGGACGCGCTGGAGAAGCTACCAGGCGTGGGCCGCAAGACGGCGGGCGTGGTGTGCATCCACCTGGGAGGCGACGTGGCCTTCCCCGTGGACACGCATGTGAAGCGGCTCGCCTTCCGGCTCGGGTTCACCACGAAGGCGGACCCGGACAAGGTGGAAGCCGACATGCAGGCCGTGCTGCCGTCGGAGCGGTGGGCCCTGGGCCACCAGCTCCTGGTGTGGCACGGGCGGCGGACCTGCTTTGCCCGCTCGCCCGCGTGTGAGCGCTGCGTCGTCGCGGACCTGTGCCCGAAGAAGGGCGTGAAGGTCCAGAAGGACGCCAGCGCTACGGAGACGCCGGCGCGCTCACCTCGCGCTCGCGCGAAGTCTTGAGGCGCTTCATCCGCTTGCGGATGAACTCGCGCTTCAGGGACGAGATGTGGTCCACGAAGACGGTGCCGTTGAGGTGGTCCGTCTCGTGCTGCACCGCGATGGACAGCAGCCCGTCACAGCGCAGCGTCTGCTCCTGACCGTCCGGGTCCAGGAACTTCACGGTGACCACGGCGGCCCGGTCGACATCCGCGGCCTCGCCAGGGATGGACAGGCAACCCTCGTTGTAGGTCGTGTCGCCTTCCATGGCGATGATCTCCGGATTGATCATCGCAATGGGCTTCAGCTCCGGCTGGCTGTGCGTGGTGTCCAGCACGATGACGCGCTGGAGCACGCCGATTTGCGGGGCGGCCAGGCCCACGCCTTCAGCGGAGTACATCGTTTCGAACATGTCCTTCACCAGCGTGCGGGTGGAGTCATCCACCTTCGCCACCGGCTTGGCCTTCTGCTTCAGGACAGGGTCGGGCCAGATGAGGATCTCGCGGACCATGGACGCCGTCTTAATCTCACCGGAGCGGACGGGCAACCGCTCCGGGTGGGCCGCCCTGCACTCCCGGGAGGCCTTCCGTCCGACGGGCGTCAGTCGAGCAGGCTTCGGGCGTACTCCGCGCGCAGCCGGTCGTCTCCCAGGGCCTGGGCGGCCTCGGCGAGCACGGTGCGAATCTGCTGCGCACGGTGCTGGAGCGCCGGGTCGGGATGTCCCGCGAAGCGCAGCGGGTGGAACTCAGCGGCCAGCAGCTCGTAGGCGCGTTTGACCTCCTCGCCCCCCGCCGAGCGGGCCAGCCCCAGCACCGCGAAGTAGTCCGCGTCCTGGATCTCCTCGAACTTGGCTTCCAGGCGCCGGACGTCCAGCTCCGGCGGCAGGTCGCCCGCGTCTTCATCCGTGGCGGGCTCCAGCGAGACGAGCCCCAGCGTCCGCGCCACCGCGAGCGACTTCAAGGCCGAGTCCTGCGGCAGCCCCGCGCCCAGGAGCAGCGCCTCCAGCGTGTGCTCTCCGTCCACCTGGGACAGGAGCTGGAGGTCCCGCGAGGGCAGACCGAAGTCATCCGGGGCCAGGTGGATGTCGCCGCGGGTGACGCGTGCGCGCAGGCTCCCGGCGGCCTCCAGCAGGGATTCGGAGGTGAGGGTGTTGCGCAGGGCCTCGGCCAACAGGTGCAGCGGCGGACGCGTGGCGGCGGCGAGCGCCACCTCGTGCGGCGCTGGCTCCGGCACCAGGCGGTAGAGCGTCGAGGACTCCGCCAGCGCGTCCAGGAAGACCTGCTCGGTGTAGCGCTGGACCAGGGGCACGGCTTCGGACTCCCGCAGGTAGCCCCGGCCCCGCAGTGCTTCCAGCAGCGCGGCCGTGGTGGCGCTGCGCACCAGCCGCAGCTCGCCTTCCTGCCGCGCGTCGATGAGCCCGTCCGCGCGGGCCCGGTCGACCAACGACTCCCCCTGCGCGGAGGAGACGGCCCCCACAAGCGCCCCGTCCCGCAGCCAGAGGACGCGCAGGGCGTTCATCACCTTCAGCTCCAACCGCATCTCCATGCGGGCCTCGCAGAGCCGGAGCACCAGCTTCGTCAGGCCATCCTGGGTGACGCTGCCACTGCGGGCCACGGCCAGCTCGGGTCTGCCGGGAGGTGCTTCCAGGGGCAGCATGGATGCCCGGGCCTGGGCAGCGGCTTCCTCCGCGTCTCGGAGCGCGCGCTCCTCCAACTCCAGGCGCTCGCGCTCGGAGCGGGCCCGCTGCTCGGCGGACTCGGTGCGCAGTGCCTCCAGGGATTGCTCGAGGGACTCGCGTGCTTCACGCTCTTTCGCCAGGTTCTCTCGGGACTGCTGGTGCTCCAGGCGGAGCTCGGCGAGTTCCTCGGAGATTCTCGCGTTCTCCGCGAGGAGACGGGTCTCGGACTCGTTGCGGGCACGGGACTCTTCTTCGAGCCGGGATTCCAGCGTCGTGCGCTGCGTTGCCTCGGCGTCCAGGCGGACCTCGAGGGCCGTGCGATGGCGGCCTTCGGCCTTCGCGCGGGCGGTCGCTTCGGCTTCGGCCTGGGCGGACTGCTGGACGCGGGCCTCGGCCTCGGCACGGCGCTTCGCCTCGGCTTCAGCGCGGGACTCCGCCTCCTCGGCGGACTTCAGGGCGGCTTCGGCGCGGGCTTCCGCTTCGCGCCGTGCCTGGGACTCGGCTTCGGCCTGAGCGGCGGCGGTGACGCGGTGTTCTTCTTCCGTTCGGGCGCGTGCCTTCTCGGCGGCGAGGGACTCTCCTTCTCGCCTGGCCTGTGCTTCTGCTTCGGCGCGCTGCTGGGCTTCCTGCTCGGCGCGACTTTCCGCTTCGGCACGGGCCTGCGCTTCGCGCTCGGCGCGGGCTTCTGCTTCGGCACGGGCCTGCGCTTCATGTTCGGCACGGGCTTCGGCTTTCGCGCGGCGCTCCGCCTCCGCGGTAGCCTGTGCTTCCGCCTCCTCGCGAGCCTGGGTCTCCGTCTTCGCTAGCACCTCGGCTTCGGCGCGCAACGTGGCCTCGTGCTCGGCACGCGCCTCGGCTGCGGCTCGCGCCTCGGACTCACGGGAAGCACGCGTGTCCGCATCGGTTCGCGAGGACGCCTCGCTCTCCGCACGGACCTCGATTGCCGCACGCAACTTCGCCTCGCGCTCGGCGCGGGCCTCTATTTCGGACCGTGCGGCGACCTCTGCTTCGGCGCGGGCCTCGGCTGCGGCTCGCGCCTCGGCCTCGATTTCCGTGCGGGCTTCGGCTTCGCGTCGCGCGACGGCCTCGCTTTCGGCTCGGGCCTCCGCGGCTTGCCGTGCGGCTGCTTCGCTTTCGGCTCGAGCTTCGGCGTCCTTCAGCGCAGCTGTCGCGCGCTCAGCGTGGGCTTCGGCCTCAAGTCGTGCAGCGGCGTCTTGCTCCGCTCGGGCTTCGGCCTCCGCCCGGGCCGCAGCCTCGCTGTCAGCCTGGGCCTCGGCGTTTGCACGGAGATCCGCTTCTTGCTGAGCCCGGGATTCCGCCTTCTTCGCGCGGGCCTCTGCGTTCGCACGGGCCTCCGCTTCCTGCCCGGTGCGCGCATCAGACTCGGAGGTGACGCGGGCTTCCGCCGCCTGGCGAGCCAACGCCTCGGCTTCAGCACGCGCCTCAGCTTCCACGCGCGCCGTTGCCTCAATCTCGGCCCGGGCTTCTGCCTCGGCACGCGCCGTTGCTTCAATCTCTGCTCGGGCCTCGGCCTCGGCACGCGCCGTGGCGATGGACTCCAGACGCGCATCGGCGTCCACGCGAGCCGCGGACTCAATCTCCGCCCGGGCATCCGCCTCAGCCAGAGCCGTCGCGACCGATTCCACTCGGGCGTCGGCTTCGGCGCGCGCCGTGGCCTCAATCTCCGCTCGCGCGGAGGCCTCGGCAAGCGCCGCCTCTGCTGACGCCAGCCGTGCTTCGGCATCCACGCGGGCCGCGGATTCAATCTCGGCTCGGGCCTCGGCCTCGGCCAGCGCCGTGGCCACGGACTCCACACGGGCGTCCGCACCGAGTTCCGCCTGCACACGCGCCTCGGCGTCTGCCAGGGCCCGAGCAATCAGTTCCGATTGGGCTTCCGCCTCCGCCAACGCACGCGCCGCCAGCTCCGCGCGAGCCTCTGCCTCCGCCTGTGCACGCGCCGCCAGCTCCGCGCGAGCCTCTACTTCCTCAAGGGCTCGCGACAGGCTCTGCGCACGCGTCTCCGCTTCGAGCCGCGACTGGGCCTCCACTTCGGCGCGGGCCTCCGCGGCCTCGCGGGCACGGGCCTCCGCGTCGATGCGGGCTTCCGACACCGAGGTCAGGTCCTCGGCGGACTCGACCCGGCTCTCCGCGGCCTGACGCGCCTTGGACTCCGACTCGGCGCGGGCCTCCGAAACGACTCGCCCCGCGGCCTCCGACTCCAGGCGCGCTTCGAGCGCCTGCAATGCCTGCGTGCTCGCCGCGGCGCGAAGCTCCGCTGCCTCACGGGCCTGCGTCTCGGCCTCCGCGCGGGCCTCCGCGTCGATGGCCCGCAGCTCCGCCTCCGCGCAGGCATCCTCGAACCGGCGGACTTGGGCCTCGACCTCGGCGGTGAGCGTCTCCGCTTCCTCGCGGAGCCGGACTTGCGCCTCCAGCTCCTCGCGCAGCGCCGAGAGGTCGCCAGTCTCCTGCGCGTCGCCCGCCAGGGCAGCCCTGGCGGCGTCCATGGACGAAGGCGACTCCCGCCGACGGAGCCCTTCCAGCGCCGCTTCGGCTTCCACCCGCAGCAAGGACTCCCGCGAGCGCTCCTCTTCTTCCGCCGCGAGCCGCTCCTGGAGCCCCTGGACCTGCTGCTCGAGTTCGCGGCGCAGCGCGGCTTCCCGCTCCAGCGCCTCGGTGACGGAGCTCACACGCGCGTGAGCTTCCTCGAGCTGGCGCTCCGCCTCCTCCTGCTGGGCCTGCCACTGCGCCATCAGCGCGGGGACCGCGAAGCCTCCGGCGCCTGGGGCGGGCGTCTCGACGACGGGCGGCGCCTCTGGCGCGGGACTCGACGCCTCCGCATCCGAGTCGAACCAATCCTCCCCGATGCTGCGAGGATCCTCCTTCGGCGTCTCGGTGGACTCCCCGTCGAACCAGTCATCCCCCACGCCCGACGCCTGTGGCTCCTCGTCATCCTGGGACTGGGCTGACGCGGATTGCAGCTCCGCCTCCAGCAACTCCCAGTTGGACGCGGAGACCGCCGCCGCGTCCGGCTCCTCAGCGGCCTGTTCCGGCTCCGGCGTGCCCGCGGGCTCACCGAGCGCCGCCTCCGTGCCCCACGTGTCTTCCGTCTCCGATGACGGCGATTGCGGCTCGGCGTCCGCCGCCTGCTCGGGCTCCGTGGACGGCGCCTCACCGGGTACATCGCCCGCCCCATCTCCCCCCGAGCCCACGCGCCCCGCGTGCTCCATCTCGGGATCCGGAGGCAGCTCCGTCCAGGGCGAGCCCTCCGTGCTCACGGAGTCGAAGGAAGGCCCGCCGCGCATGGCGGCCAGCTCCGCCTCCGCCGCGGAGAGGGCATCCCCCACCGGGGCCTCCGGCGTATCGACGTCGAAGAACCCCTCATCGCCCAACCGAGGCGCCAGGGCCGCCGTGCGCATCGAAGGCTGAGAAACAGCCTCCTCCGTCCAGGCCAGCTGTCCCACCGGCGGCGCATCCTCGGCCGGCGCGGCGTCCTCCCCCTCAAGCCCCGCGGACGCTCCCTGCGCATCGTCTCCGGGCGCCTCGGCGGCCGGCTCAGCGTCCACCGCCGAGCCCCAGTCCTGCCCCTGCGAAGGCTCGCCCCACCCATCCGCCGAGTCCGGAGCAAGCGCCGAGTCGATGGAGGCCATCGCCTGGGCTTCCACCTCCAGGTGCGCCCGCTCCATGGCGGTGTCCAGGTCGCGCGTGCTCTGACGCTCGCGTTGCTGCGCCGCCTCGTGGGCGGAGCGCTCCGCGTCCGTCATGGCCGCCAGCTCCCAGTCCGTCTGATGCAGCGGCGCCAGGTCCCCGAAGAGCGCATTCGCCAGCGCGGGGTCGCCCGCCACCGAGGGCGGCGGGGTCGCGTGCCAGGACTCCGTCTCCGCACCCGTGGCCGCCGGGACACCACCACCCGACGGAGGCAGCTCCCGGGTCTCCACCACGTGCCAGGCGTCCGCATCCGCGGGGGCCTTGACCAGCGAATCCACCAGTTCGACGAAGGCCGCCCCTTCCAGGGGCAGCTGGGCCACGGGGGCGCTGAAGCCGGGGATGGACTCGCCCAGGAGCAGCACCCGGGCCGACTTGCCATCCGGGTGCTGGAGCAACTCCTCCAGCACGAGGTGGCCCCGGCCACTCTCCACGCCGGGCGCGAGCACGAGCAGCACGGGCAGGTGGTGCCCGTACGCAATGAGGGCATCCGCGGCGGAGGTGGCGAGGATGACCTCGTACCCTTCACGCGTGAGCAGGCGCCGCACGGCGGCGATATTGGCGATGTCGTCGTGGACGAGTAGGACCGGTGCGCCCATGGGGGGGCACCGAGTCTACAGCATGGCCCCCGGATCCACGTCGATCACGACCTTCACCGCGGAAGGAACATCGACCAGGGCCGCTTCCAACCGGGCGAGCAGCGGGGCGAGCGCCGTATGCGTTGGCCCCTTCAAGAGGAGCTGCCAGCGCGTCTTGCCACGGATGCGGGAGATGGGCGCCAGGGCCGGCCCCAGCATGCGGACCCCGGCGGACGCAGGAGGCATGTGCCGGGAGACGATGTTCCCCAGGGAGCGCGCCACGCTGGCCGTCTGTTCGGGGTGCTCCCCCTCCAGGCGGACGGCGGCCATGCGCGAATAGGGAGGGTAGGCCAGCGCCTTGCGCCACTCCAGTTCTTGATTGGCGAAGCCGTCGAAGTCATGGGCCAGCACGCGCCGCACCGGCTCCGCGTCCGGATTGTAGGTCTGCACCAGCACCCGGCCCGGGTCCTTGCCCCGGCCCGCGCGGCCGGACACCTGGGTGAGCAGATGGAAGGTGCGCTCGGCGGCACGGAAGTCCGGGATGGAGAGGGACGTGTCCGCCATGACGACACACACCAGCGTCACGCCTGGAAAGTCGTGCCCCTTGGCCACCATCTGCGTGCCCACCAGGACATCCAGTTCCCGGCGCGCGAACGAGGCCAGCATCTCCGTCAGCCGCTCGGCGCTGCTGGCCGAGTCCCGGTCCAACCGGGCGACGCGCGCGGTGGGGATGCGCTCCAGTACCTCCGCCTCCACACGCTCGGTGCCGATGCCCAGCTTGAGCATGGGGCCCGTGCACTCCAGACACTGCTCCGGCACCGGCATGGCCAGGCCGCAGTAGTGACACACCACCCGGTTCTGCGAGCGGTGGTGCGTGAGGCACACGTCACACTCGGTGCACTTGAGCGACAGGCCGCACACCTCACACAGGAGGACGGTGCTGTGGCCCCGGCGGTTGAGGAAGAGGATGACCTGCTGACCGCGGCCAATCGTCTCCGCCATCGCCTCCAGCAACGGAGGACTGAGGATGGGCGCCTCTTCCGTCACCACGCCCTCTCGCGGACGCTCCACGCGCAGGTCCACCAGCTCGATGGTGGGCATGGGCCGGTCATCCACGCGGTGCTTCAGCTCCAGCAACTGGTAGCGCCCGCGCTTCACGTTCTCCAGCGTCTCCAGCGCGGGCGTGGCCGAGCCCAGCACCACCACCGCGCCGGCCTGCTTGCCGCGCACGACGGCCAGGTCGCGCGCCTGGTAGCGCAGCTTCTCCTCCTGCTTGAAGGACGGGTCGTGCTCCTCGTCAACGACGATGAGCCCCAGGTTGTCCACCGGCGCGAACACCGCCGAGCGCACGCCCACGGCAATCTTCACGTCGCCGCGGCGCAGCGCCTGCCAGTGGAAGAGCCGCTCCCGGTCCTTCAGCGCCGAGTGCAGCACCGCCACCTCCGCGCCGAAACGGCTGCGGAAGCGGCCCACCAGCTGCGGCGTCAGCGCGATTTCCGGCACCAGGATGAGGCTGCCCTTCCCCAGCGACAGCGCATGCTCGGCCGCGCGCAGGTACACCTCCGTCTTCCCGCTGCCGGTGACGCCGTGCAGGAGGAAGGGCTGGAAGGTGGCCGCGTCCAGGGCCGCGCGCAGCACCACGCCCGCCGCGTCCTGCTCCGGCGTGAGGTGGTCCGGACGGCCCTGAATCAGGCCCTCCTTCACGCTGGCCTCCACCGTCTTCTCCTCCAGCCGGGCGAAGCCGCGCGTGGCCAGCTTCTTCAGCGTCTCTCGCGCGCCTGGAATCGCGTGGGCGACCTCTTCCAGCGGCGCGCTGCCTCCCACGGCCAGCAGATACGCGAGCGCGGCGGACTGGGCGGGCGCACGAGACAGCTCCGGCGGCACCTCGTTGACGAGCGCCACCGCGAAGTGCTGCACGTCCGGCTTGGCTTCCTTCTCATCCACGGCCTTCGACAGGCCGGGCGGCAGCGCGCCGCGAATCACCTCACCCAGCGGATAGCGGTAGTGCACGGCCGCGAAGCGCAGCAGCGAGATGAGGTCCTTGGGCAAAGACGGCGAGTCCTCCAGCACGCGCTGGACGGCCTTGAGCCTCACCTTCTCGCCAGTCGGCGGAGACGCGGGCCCCAGGTAGAAGCCCAGCGCCGTGCCCCGGCCGAAGGGCACCAGCACCCGCTGCCCCGGCTCCAGGCGGCCCGCCAACTCGTCCGGCAGGGTGTAGGTGAACTCGCCCCGGACGGGGCGGCCAACGGCGATGGAGGCCAGGACGGGAGTGCTCACTTCGGCGCGCACTGTAGCGGCGGCGGCAGGCTCGGACAGTTCCCGGCGGCTTTTCACACCGGAGGTGCGCACCGCCCTGGAACCCCGAGTCGTGGGGGCCTTCGCGGGCGCCGCGTCCGCCCCACTCCACAAGGGTCGCTGTTCCATGACACTCCCTTCAACCACCACCCCGGCCCCATCCGTCCTGCTACCGGGGTCCACAGTGCGCGAAGGGTCTGACATTCCCCGCCGGGTCCCGCCCGTGGGACGGAACCCGGCGTGTCAGGAGGCCACTTCGGGGCTCAGGCCCCGGTGACCTTCTTCCACGAAGGACGGCTCCGGACGCGCTCCCACCAGGCCGCCACGTTCGGGTGCTTGCCGACGAGCTCCGCGCCGCCCGCGGCGACGAAGAAGTCCATGTAGGGCATCCACGTCACCTCGGCGAGCGAGAAGCCGTCTCCCGCCAGGTACTGCTGCTTGCCCAGCACCGGCTCGATGATGCCGAAGACGCGCTCGACGCCCTGCAGGCCGTCGCTGATGCGCGCCTCGTCCGGCGCGCCGCCGCCCATCAACTTCTTGAAGACGCGCTCCCAGATGACCTTCATCGCTGCGGGCGAGAAGTAACACTGCTCCACGCTGATGAACTGCTCCATGCGCGCGTACGCATGCACATCGGACGGCGTCAGCGAGACCCCCGGCAGCTTGCGGTCCAGATAGCGGATGATGGCGCGCGACTCGTAGAGCCGGAAGCCGTCATCGTCCTCGAAGGCGGGGATGACACCGAAGGGGTGGCGCTCCAGGTACGCGGGGCTCTTCTGCTCCCCCTTCGTGAGGTCAACGAGGACGAGCTCCGCCTCCTGGCCCTTCTCCGCCAGGGTGGTGAGGACCGAACGCGTGGCAGTGCTCATCGGGAGGCCGTACACCTTCATGGGACATTCCTCTGCGTGGCGGGCCGGGGAAAATCCCGGCCAGGCGGGGCCAGACTCTTCATGGCCGCCGCCAGCGCCGCAAGGAATTCAGGAAAGTGGCGGCATTGACTACAGGGCGAAGAGCGAGTCGGGGAGGCTGGCCCGGTTGTCCCCCTTCAAGGCGGTGAAGCGCAGGTTGCGCTGACCGCCGCGCCACACCTCGATGGTGCGGGGCAGCCACTCCCCCGTTGCGGGCGAGTTGTAGTCCAGGAAGCGGACGTCCCAGGCCGTCCCCGACGCGTCCGAGTAACGCACCCGGGCCGGGCGAAAGGAGTCCTTGTAGACCCAGAACTGCGGGCGGCCCTCGGCCATGTCGCCGATGACGTAGGCCACCTCGCCGCCGAAGCGCGCCAGTCCGGTGCGCCCCGTGTCGATGCCCAAGCCCTGGAGGTGGCGAATCACCGCCTCCTTCAGTTCCTGCACGTTGCCGCTGCCCGTGGCGAGCAGCGGGCACACCTGCGAGACGAGCGCCGACATGGAGGGAATCTCGGTCCCCTGCACGCGACGGCGGCCACCTGACTGGACCACCGCGGACTGGGCGTTGCCGTCGGGCACGGAGGCCTCGAAGCGGCAGCGGCCGGGAGCGCGGATGGACAGCACGCCGTCACCCTGCACCTCCGGGCGGTCCGTGGGCGTCCCCAGCGCGGCGCCGGCTTCCTTGACGGCCGGACCTCCGAAGCTGAGGGAGCCTTCCACACGCAACGTGGACAGCCTCAGCTCGGCGCGCTCCGCCGACATGCGGCGGATGATGGAGCTGCCGGGCAGCACGTAGGCCGCCGCGGCGAAGGAGACCAGGACAGCGAGGAGTGCAACGGTGCGCTTCACGGCTTCTCCGTCTTCACGACTTCACGCATGTACTCGAGCAGCCCGGCACGCAGGTCCGGGCGCTTGAGCGCGTAGGCGATGTTGGCCTTCAGGTACCCCACCTTGTCGCCCGCGTCATAGCGCTGCCCCTTGAAGCGGTAGCCGAGCAGCCCCTTCGACTGCTGGAGCGTGGCCAGGCCGTCGGTGAGCTGGATTTCGCCGCCCACACCCGGCGTCTGGTTCTCCAGGATGGGGAAGATGTCGGGCGGCAGCACGTAGCGGCCGATGACGGCGAGGTTGGAGGGCGCGGTGCCCTTCTTCGGCTTCTCCACGATGCGGTCGATGCGCATGACGCCATCACCCAGGTCCGTGCCCGCGGCGATGCCGTACATGTGCGTCTCACTCTCCGGCACTTCCATGAGCGCGATGACCGCCTGGTTGTACTGGCGGTACACGCGAGCGAGCTGGCGGATTCCCGGCTCCTCGGCGTCAATCATGTCGTCGCCCAGCAACACGCCGAAGGGCTCGTCGCCGATGACGCTCTTGGCGCACAGCACCGCGTGGCCCAGTCCCTTGGGCTCCTTCTGACGGATGCTGACGACGCGCACGAGGTCCGCGATGGCGCGCAGCTTGTCGGCCTCGGACTCCTTGCCGCGCGCACGCAGCGTCGTCTCCAGTTCGAAGCCGATGTCGAAGTGGTCCTCGATGGCGCTCTTGCCACGGCCATTGATGAGGACGACATCCTCGATGCCGGCGGATACCGCCTCTTCCACGATGTACTGGAGCGTCGGAGTATCGACGATAGGCAGCATCTCCTTGGGAACCGCCTTGGTCGCCGGCAGGAAGCGCGTGCCCAGGCCGGCTGCCGGGATGACACACTTGCGGATGAGGGGCTCTACCTTCGAGGTTTTGGAGGCCATGTGGGCTGGGAATCTATTGATGGCCCCTGACCCCATCAAGCCGGATAGGATGGACTTGTCATGTTGCTCCGCGCCTTGCTGCTGATTGCCCTTTGTGTGTCCACTACCGCTCTGGCGCAGCCCGCCGAGGACCTTCGCGATGTCATGAGCGCACGCGCCTATGGCATGGGCGGCGCCTACCGGGCCCTGGGGCTGGGCACGGATGCCATCATGGGCAATCCAGCGGCGATGGTCCTCTACCCGTCCTACCGGGTTGAAGGCACCGGCGCGTGGGATACGCGGAGGAAGGAAGGGTTGCTGGGCGTCTCCGTCATCGACGCCGCCACGAGCCGCCTGGGGATGGGCGTGGACTACCACTGGGTGAGCGTGGGGCGCGGCGGCGCGCGTGCCAGCGCCCACCTCAGCTCGATGGGCGTGGGACTGCCCATCAGTCAGGCGCTCATGCTCGGCGCCACGGTGCGTTATCTGCGCATGAGCGGCCAGTCGCGGTTCGCCAACTCCGTCACCGGCGACGCGGGCCTGATACTCCGGCTGTCGCCGTCACTGATGGCGGGCTTCTCCGCGCACAATATCGTGGACACTGGCAATGAGGAGCTGACGCGCTACTACTCGGCGCACGTCGGGGTGATGACGGGGCTGCTGACGCTCGCAGGCGACGTGCGCGCGGACTTCACGACGAACGACACCAAGACGTTCACGTACCACGGCGGTCTGGAGTACATCCTGGGCGAGCTGTTCCCGGTGCGCGCGGGCTACTCCTACGACGGCTTCACGCGGACGTCGCAAATCAGCACGGGGCTCGGCTTCATGTCCGAGGGCGGAGGCGGCCTGGACTTCGGCTACCGCCACGACCTGGGCGGCCCCAAGGGGCGCATGCTGGCGCTCACCATCAAGCTGAACATGAACTGAGTCAGCGCGGCGCCCGGAGCGGCAGGTAGCGCTCCGACGCGGCGAAGCGCAGCAACTCCACCAGCTCCGCCTCGTTGCCCCGGCGGGTCCGCAGGACGGACAGCGCGGGGCCAATGCTTCCGCAGGCCACCAGGCCCGCGCGGTTGGCGGAATCCCGCGCGGCATCTGCGAGCGCCGAAGCCTTGAAGTTCTGGGTGCCGGGCTCCAGCAAGGCCATGGCGCGCTCCAGAGCGCGCGGCGACAGGGACTCGCGCACCACACGGGCCTCGGCTCCGGAGGCACGCGGGTCCTTCAGCACGGTGGCCAGCAGCGCCAGGGCGCGGAGGAGCTGGCCACCCTTGAGGGCCCGGAGCGCGAGCAGGTCCGGCGACAGGGACAGCAAGGCGCGGCCCACGTGGAAGCGCAGCTCCGGGAGCGGCATGGGCTCACGCAGCAGGAGCCGGCCCACGAGGAGGCGCGGGTGGCCCGCGTGCACGGCGGTGAAGGGTGGGCCGTCGTCCTCTGCGAGCACGAGTTCGGGCAGGTGGACGTCCAGCATCCGCGCGGAGGTGTGCAGCGCGTCGAGCACGGCGGGCGCACAGGGGCCCGCGGTGGCGCGCAGCAGCTCCGAGGAACCGGCGGCGCGCCCCTCCGCTGGGAACAGGCGGCAGAGCGCGATTCCGGCGCAGGCCAGCAGTTCGCCCGAGGGCGTGCGCAGACCGGGGTGACGCAGGCCAGCGCGCTCGTCGGAGGTCAGCGGTGGGCGCTGGCCGCGCGGCGCGGGAGTTTCGAGCCCATCAAGCGCATCGGCGATTTCGCGCATGAGCGAGGCACGCGCTGGGTCTCCTCGCTGGTCGAAGTACTCGGCGAGGAGTCGATAGGGCTTCGCGTCGAGCGGGCGCTCGCGGATGTGCCGGAAGGCATCGGGCTCGGTGTCCGGAGACGGCGCATAAGCGGGCGCGGGTGATTCGCGCGGGTCCATGACGCCGGGGACAGGCCGAGGAGGCTCGGGCGCCGCGGGTGGCTTCGCGATGAACGTGCGGCCCGGCGCCGGGGCGGAAACCGTGCCCTCCGGGCGCGCGCGGACGACGCGGCGCACCGGGTCCATCCGGCCGGGTGGCGCTTCCCAGGAGATGACGCGGGTCTCCGGGACGGAGGCATCACCGAGGTCCATGACCTCGCCTGTGATGAGGTCGGTGGCCCGAGGGCGCTGGGCTCGGGCCTCCGCGTCGCGAGAAGCGGGCCCTTGCTCTGCTTCGCTTCCGGACGCGGCGGCGCGTGGCGCGGCCTTGTCTCCGCGCGAGGACGCGGGGGAGCGTTGAGCAGCCGGCGCCTTGGGGGAGACAGCGGCGGAGGTTGCAGCGGCGCGAGCGTCACCCCTGGACTGAGGCGCAGCGGCAGCATCGGCCGGGGCCGCAGCAGCACGTGCCGCCGCCTTGGACTGGGGAGCCGAGGAAGCATCCGCCAAAGCGGGGGACCCACGCGCGGGTGAGGCCGCGGAACGTCCCTCCCCTCCCGCGGGAGCTGCGGCTGCGCGCGCCGCGCCCTTGGGAAGCGGCGCATCCGCGGCCAGCGCACGCGACTCACCTCGCACCGGCGCTTCCGTGGACCGCTCGCCTTGCGCCCCGGCGTCCATTCCAGACGGGGCCTCGCGGCCGGAACGGGCCTCCCGCCGCCCCTTCCGCCCCGAAGGGACGGGCTCCGGCGAGGCCTTGCGGCCCTGCTCCACCGCGGCGCCCGGGGCATCTCTGCCGACTTCATCGCGGGTTGGCTCCACGCTTTCGGACGCGGGTGGAGCAACCCCGATGTCCGTGGTGGACGCCTCCTCGTTGGCCAGGCGCTGGAGGTTTCCGGACGATTGCGTCAGCACCGGGGGCGTCGCGATGAGTGGCGCACGGGGGCCGCTCGACTCACGGCGAGGAGCCGCGGAGCGCGGCGGCTCGGGAGGCGGTACTTCACGCTCTGCTCGTGCCTGCCGAATTCCCTCTGCCCGGCGGGCGTAGACCTGCGCGCGCTCGGGATTGCCCATCACCTCGCGCCACAGACGCGCGAGCCGGTCCCAAGTGCGCTCCCGCTCCGCCTCGTCATCCATGGCGGTGGCCGCGTGTTCCAGGGCCCAAGCCGCCTCGCCCAGGTGGTCGCGTTCGAGGAGCCGCTCCACGAGCAGCAGCCACGCTTCCTTGTGGCCCGGCTCGTAGCGCACGGCCTGACGCAACTCATCGAGCGCGGCATCGGCGTCGCCCTGGACCTCCAACGTGGCGACCAGCTCCAGCCGGGCCTGACGCGCGGCGGGCCCTCGGGCTTCGCGGGCGAGTTGCGCACGCAGAAGCCGGCTGAGCACCGTCGTGTCGCCGAGCTTTCGCGTCAGCGTCGTGAGCTGCACGCGGGCCTGCTCACTGTCGGGACTCTCCGTGAGCACCTCGCTCCAGGCCCACTGCGCGAGCCGCCAATCGCTCAGCGACTCCTCCGCGACCTGGGCCAGGACGCGCAGCGCTTCCACGCGGTCCAGCGCACGGCGTGGTGCCGCCGCCAGTGCCACCCGGAGCCGTTCCGCGATGGACGGACGTTCCGCGTCCGACACACAGCGGAGCATCCCCGCGAGCACGGGAAGCAGTCCCGGCGCGGAGGACTCCGCCGCCTCGAAGTCCGCGCGAGCCTTCTTCAGCTCGCCCATGTGGAGCCAGCGCTCGCCCCGCGTGAGCAGAGCCCCCGCGCGTGCGCGGCCAGCGGGCGCGCGCCGGATGGCCTCGTCCAGCGCACGGCGCACGAGGGACGCGTCCCCTCTCGCGGCGAGCAACCGCACCTGATCTCGAAGCGCGGCGCGGTCCCCCGTCAGCTCCACGATTTCCCGGTACATGCGCGCGGCGCCCGCGGGGTCGTGGAGCTCGTTCTCCATCACCTCCGCGAGGCGCGCCAACGCATCGGCGCGCTGGGACGCGTCCTTCGCCCGGTCCGCCCGCTTGAGGTAGAGCTGAGCCAGCTCGGCCCAGGCCCGTCGAGCGATGAGCTGGGCCTCGACCTTCCGCGAGCGGGTCAGCTCCTCGGTGTCTTCTTCACGAGGCCCCGCGCTCGCCTCGGAAGCGCGGCCTTTCTTGTTCGGTGCATCGCCAGAAGCCGACGCGAGCGCGGCCTCCAGCTCCGCCAACGACACCTCCATGGTGCCTGAGCGGGCATCCGGCTCGGGCGCGGCACTGGACGTGATTGGAGGAGGCAGCGCCTCGGACGGGGGCGGGGTCTTCCGCCGCTCGCTCTTCGAAGAGGCAGGCGTCTGCTGGCGCGGTGGAGGACTCGATACGTCAGCGCCGACGAGAAAGGGCTGTGCCTCCGAAGTGACTTCACTTTCGTCGGCGTCGTCGAAGCGAGCGACTGGCGCGGGCGCGACCGCGTCGTCGTCTGGGGCATCGGCCCAAGGCACGGACAGTGGCGCGCGCCCCGGAACAAACGTCTTGGCCACACCTGAAGACGGGGGCACGGCGATGTCCCCTAGCGCGGGCATCTCCACTTCTGTCTTGCGTGCCCCGAAGTCAAATGCCCCCGGTGGCACAACCACCGCCGGCATCTCCACGACAGTCTTGGGTGCTTCGGGAGCAGAGGTACCGCGAGGAGTCACCGCGGGTACTTCCACCGCCGGCATCTCCAACACCGTCTTGAGCGATTCAGTGGGTGGCGCCTTCACGGGCGGCGGACGCGCATCGGCCTCGGGCAGCGCTTCGCCCCCCTTGGACGAAGCCGTCGCGCTCACATCAGGCCCAGGCGGCGGGACCGAACTCGACACTGGCCCACGTTGTTCCGAGACGGGCGGAGCTTCCGCCTGAAGCCCATCCGCGCCGCGCTCAGGCAACGCGGCCGCAGGCGCTCCTCCACCAGCCTCTGGCAGCTGCGATACCGAAGACTGCGAACGTGCCTCCGCCGCACCTACCGTGAAAGCTGACACCGAGACCGCCCTCGCGGAGAGCGGCGGCCCCACCACCGTTTCGATGAGGTAGACGGCGTCGTCGTTCTCCCAAGAGGCCACGGCCTGCGCGCCTTCTTTCCGCGCTGGGAGCTTCGCCAGCACACCCTGCTCGTCCTCATCCACCTTCGGGGCGCTCGCACCAGCGTCAGGCACCGCCTTGCCCTCGATGCGCGCACGCAGCACCTGGAGCACGCGCTGGGCACGCCGGTCCTCGGGCCATTCCAGCAGGAGGGCTTCGAGCGCGGAGGCGGCACGCGGCAGTTGGTCCACCCGTCGCAGTACCCGCGCGAGCTGACGCCGGACCGCGCGCCTGCTGGAGCCCCCCGTAGACGCCACCTCCAGCAGGGTGATGGCCGCCGCCTCGGTGCCCGCCAGCAGCGCCATGCGCACAATCCCGGCGGCCAGGCGCGGCGTCATCGGCAGGGTCCGGCTGGCGCGCGCAAGCTCTCCGAACGCGCGCGCGGCGGAGCCCTCTCGCAGCTGCCGGGCCGCGGACCAGAAGTGCCGGTCCACCACTTCGCTGACATCCTCCGCGGGCTTGACGTCGGACGCGCCGGGCTGCAGCGCCGCCTGTCGGACCGCTGCGGGCTCCGGCGTGCCGGCGCTCCTGCCGTTTCTCACGCCACCCATGGGTGCGGCAGTCTACACGCAACGATGCCCGTTCCGGCTGTTACTGTCCTCCTCCCCGCGCGAAACGCCGAAGCCACCGTGGCCGGCGCCGTCCGCAGCCTCTTGACGGGCACCGTCCGCGACCTCCTTGTGTTCGCGGTGGACGACGGCTCCACGGACGGTACGCGTGAAGTTCTGACCGGCCTGGCGGCGAGCGACTCCCGCGTGGAAGTCCTTGACGGCCGGGGCCGTGGCCTGGTGGCGGCGCTGAACCTGGCGCTGCGTGAAGCCACCTCCCCCTACGTGGCCCGGATGGACGCGGATGACGAAGCCCTTCCCAAACGCCTGGAGGCAAGCCTCACCGCCCTGGAGGAGGAACCCGGGTTGGCTGGCGTGGGCACGGCCGTGGAGCTGTTCCGGGATGACAAACCCGTGAGCCCCTCGCTCCAGGCCTATGCCACGTGGCTCAGCGGGCTGACCACCGCAGAGCGACTCGACCGGGAGCGCTTCATCGAAAGCCCCCTGTGCCACCCTTCCGTCTGCCTGCGCCGGGACGCCCTGGTGGCCGCGGGAGGCTGGCAGGACGGCGACTTCCCGGAGGACTACGCGCTGTGGCTGGAGCTGTTGGACCGGGGCTTCGGGCTGCGCAACCTGCCCGAGGTATTGCTTCGCTGGCGCGACAGCGACGGGCGGATGACGCGAACGGACCCACGCTATGCCGTCAAGCGCTTCATGTGGACGAAGGCGCGCTACCTGACACGAGGCCGTGGCCCCCTGGCGGATGGGCGCCCCTGCACGGTGTGGGGCGCGGGCCCGAGCGGCAAGACGCTGACGCACTTCCTCCACCAGGAAGGCGTCCGCGTGCGGCGCTACGTGGAGGTCCACCCTCGCAAGGTGGGCACGCGCATCCATGGCATCCCGGTCATCTCCCCCCAGGAGCTCGGCGCCCCCGAGGATGGACACCTGTTGGTGTGCGTGGGCGTCCGCTGGGCCCGCGCGGAGATTCGCGAGGACCTCATCGGACGGGGCTGGGTGGAGGGCCGCGACTTCACCTGCGCGGCGTGAGGACTCACTCCGCCCCGGAGCCCGCGCAGCGAATGGCCCCCGAGGGTGCCGGAACGCCAGCGGCCAGGAAGAACCGCATCAAGTCCTCCGGCACCTGCGCCTCGATGCGCAGCAGCTTGCCCGTGCGCGGATGTCCCAGCTCCAGGGCCTGGGCATGCAGCAAGCACCGCGCTGCCTCCACGCCTTCCGCCCGGGCCGCTCCGCCGTAGCGCGCATCCCCCAGAATCGGAGCGCCCAGCGCCGTCAGGTGCGCGCGGAGCTGATGCGTGCGGCCCGTGTGCGGCAGCAGCTCGACGACACAGAACGCCGGCCCCGATGACAGCGTGTGGAAGTCCGTCAACGCGGGTACACCATTGGCCGCCCGGGTCGCCCGCCAGCGGCCAGGGCGCGACGGGTCCTTGGACAACGGCAGGTCCACCGTGCCCGACGGGGGCAAACCCGGTCCGGTGGCCGCGACGTAGCGCTTTCGCGCCCGTCCCTCCCGGAACTCGGCCGCCAGCGCCGACGTGGCCTCCGCCGTCTTCCCGAACACCGTCACGCCGGACGTCTCCCGGTCCAGGCGGTGCACCAACCCCGCGGGGCGTCCCAGCTTCGCCCCCACCAGGTCCACCAGGCTGTCCCCCACGCGCCCCTCGGTGGGCTGCGCGGACACGCCGGCCGGCTTGTCCACCGCGATGACGTCCGCGTCCTCATACAGCACACGCAGCTCGGGCGCGGGGGGCGTCTCGGACAGGGGGCTCTGCCCGCCCTCCTCCAACACCACCGTCACCACCTGCCCGGCCGTCAGCCGCGCATTCGCATCCCGGCTCCGTTTGCCCGCCACGTAGACGGCGCCCACCTCCACCAGCCCCCGCGCCCCCGGCTCGGGCAGTCCCAATTCATCCGCGACCGCGCGGGCCACGGCCTTCCCCACCAACGCCCCTTCCACCCGGAACGTCCGGCGCTTCATGCCGCCACCTCGCCCACCGGGCGGACAGCCTCAGCGTACGAGCCCGCGCCATGCGCCACGTGCTCCGGCACGCCGCCCCCCATCCCTGTGTCCACCGCAGATGTCATGCGGCGGCACTCTACGCGCGCATCGCCCTTCCGCGCCGCCCGCTTCCTGTTACCTTCCGCGCCCCCATGGACCGTCCCCTGCACTCCGTCCGTACGCGGCTGGACGACTTCCTCGCCGAGCTCGCCACGCTGAACTACCGGCAAGGCGCCGGGCTCGCGCTGGATGTTTCCCCCAGCCAGCTCCACGCCTCCTTCCCCGAGCTGTCGTCTCCGGACACCTTCGCCGCCGCCAACGAGGCGCTCGCCAAGGCCCAATCGAAGAACGAGCCCCTCACCGTCCGCCGCATCCGACTGGTGCGTGAGCTGGTGGCCTCGCACGTCGAGGACGCGCTCGCCGCCCGTCACGTGGAGGCCATTGCCTCGCTGGAGGCCCAGGCCCGGCTGATGGTGGACGACCAGACCTACTCCTTCGGCGAGGCGCTGGGCCGCATTCCCCACGAGTCCGCCCGGGGCCGCCGCGCCCTGCTGGAGCGCGCCACCGGCGAGTTCCTCTGGCAGAACCGAACCCGTTACGGTGACCGGCGCGATGCGGCCCTGCACACCGCGGAGCAGCTGGGCGCGAAGAACTACCCCGCCCTGCGCCAGGACGTCACCGGCATCGACTTCGCCAAGTTGGCCGAGTCCGCCGCGAAGATGCTCGCGCGCACGGAGGACGCCTACCGCGACGTGCTCGCCTACGTCCTCAAGAAGGTGGACCCGCTGCTGCGTCCACTGCCCGGCGGAGAGGCCCGCAGGCATGACTTGCAGGCCGCGCTCCAGGCCCCGTGGATGGACGGCCTCTTCCGGCGCGAGGACGCCTTCCCCGCCGTGGTGCGCTGGCTGGGCGAGTGGGGCCTGACGCCCAACGCCGGAGGCCGTATCCGCATCGACGACGAGGCCCGGCCTGGCAAGTCACCGCGCCCCTTCGTCGCCGTGGTGCGCGTGCCGGACGACATCCGCCTGGTGCTCCAGCCTCGCGGCGGCATCGACGGGCTGGCCAGCCTGCTCCATGAGATGGGCCACGCGCAGCACCGCGCCCACGTCTCCGACACGCTGCCCATGGAGCTGCGCCGGCTGGGCGACGCGTCCGTGACGGAAGCCCACGCCGCCGTCTTCGAACGGCTGATCCTGTCCCCCGAGTGGCTCAAGCGCTACCTGGGACTGCCCACCGTGGCCGCGCGGGACACGGTGCGACTGGCCGCCTTCCAGGCCCTCACGCTGCTGCGGCGTCACGCGGCCAAGCTGACCTACGAGCTGTCCCTGACGCAGCGGGGCGCCTCCACGGAACGCGCGGACGAATACGCCGACGGGCAGCGCCATGCGCTCTTCGTCGAGCCACACCCTGGCTTCTTCCTCCACGACGTGGACCCGCAACTGCACGTGGCGCACTACCTGCGGTCCTGGGCCCTGGAGACCCAGCTCACCGCGCGCCTCACGGAGCGGTTCAACGAGGACTATTGGAGGAACCCCGCGGCCGCCGCCTGGTTGAAGGGGCTGTACGCGCGTGGGGGCACTGACGATGCGGAAGGACTGGCCACGGAGACGTCAGGCACGCCGTTGGCGTTGCCCGAGGCCGGGGAGCGCCTCGTGGCCATCCTCAACCGGTAGGGGACACCCGCGAGACGACTACTTCTTCTTGCGGAGCGCCCGGACAATCTTGTCCTTGGTGGGATTGGCGGCGGCATCCCGCGCGCGCGTGGCGGCGACGGGCTTGCTGCTGGCGGTGGCCGCGGGCTTGCCACCCGCGCGAGCGCGCATCGCCTTCATCAGCTGCATCTCGATGAGGAGCAGCTCGTCGCCCAGCTCCTGGTTGTCACCGGCGGCACGGGGCAGCGGTGCACGGGTGCTGGAAGCGCCAGCACCGTGGCGCATGCGCAGAACCTTCTCCTCTTCGGCCGACAGCGTACGCGCCTTCTCCAGCGCCGCTTTGACCTCCTTGGCCGTCACCGTGCTACTTCCGACCTTGCGCTCCATCGCCGCTCCCTTGCTGTGAAGCCCCGCTGAACATCCGAGCATGTCGGACGCGTCCGGGCCGCAACCGTCGAGGATTGTAGAGGACGCAAGAGTCAGCGCAAATTTTCTTCCAACATCTCGCTGCCGAGATGTAGCGCAGTCCCCTCCACCCCCGTCCAGGATACCCCGGAGTCCCGGTCAGCCGTTCACCGGGAAACGGCGCCCGGAAAGGGCGCCGGAACCACGTCAGGTCCCCTCTTCGTCCTCGGGCTCCGGGGTCGCCTCCGGGCTGGCCGAATCCGAATCCGAGGGCTTCTTGCGCTGGATACCGAAGGAGTCGAGCGCGTCGGCGATGCCCTGGGGCTTGTCCGCGTCCGGGAGGAAATCCTCGGGCGGCTGGAGCCGTGGGTCCTTGCCTACCTCGGTGAGGGCGGCCTCCAGCGTCAGGCGCAACTCGGCCGCCTCGGGCGTCTTGTCCCCGGGCACGCCCATGCGCCCGTCCAGCCGGGCCTTGAGGACCACGGAGGTAGCGGAATCCACCAGCACCTCGCCGTCCAGCGAACGCGGCAGGCGGTGGGCGAAGAAGTTGGCCCGGCGGACCGTCGTCTCGTCCGCGCCCCCCTTCTTGGCCTGGGGCATGGGCGGCAGGGGCCGGGACGCATCCGCCTGGGCGGCGGGGGCCAGCGTCACCACGTAGCGCCAGGCCGTGCGGCCCTCATGGGTGACAGTGCCCTCGGGCGTCAGCTTGATGCGCCCCTGGAAGAGGCTGTCGAAGTCGCGGATGGCGCCGGTCAGCTCCGCGCGGGTGCGCTCGGCCATGCCTCGGTCGCGCAGGCGCTGGCGGAAGGGGCCGTACCGGTTGCGGGCGAACACCTGCCCACCCACACGCATCACCTCCAGGCCCTGGTCCCGGGAGTTCTCCAGCACGCCGTGGAAATCCCCACTGACCCCGCCCGGGCCGGCGCGGAAGGTGCGCGTCTCGGTGAGCTTCACGGGGATGGAGGCCTCGGAGGTCCACTCGTACCCCAGCGTCGCCTGGTAGCGGTGGGGGCCCAGACGCTCGGTCACCTCGGCGGCATCCATGCCCAGGATGCGGCGCGCCACCTGGGGGTTGTCCGCGACGTCCTCGGGGGGCAGCTTTTCCTTCGCGGACGCCACCACCTTGGGCGGGTCCTCCGGCGAGAAGATGCGTGCCTTGGCCGCCTTGTCGACCGGGTCCGAGCAGCCGACGGCGGCCAGCGCCACGGCGAGGGTGAAGGCGGACTTCTTCAGACGGCTCACGACTCCTCCGGAAGGGTACGACAAGGCCGGCAAGTTACGTGGGGCATACACGAGCAGCAAGCAGTGGCTTGCGTGCGGCCGTGCAAGGGATAGAACGCCCAACTCATGCAGAACCTGCGCGACAAGCTATTGAAGGCGGGCCTCGTCACCGAGGACCAGGCCAAGAAGGTGGAGACGAAGCCCAGCCAGGCGGAAGCCCGGCGGCCCGGACCCCAGGAGGGCGGCCGTTCAGGCGGCAACCGTCCTCCCCCCCGCCGTGATGACAACCGGACACAAGGCGGCCCGCCCCGAGGCGAGGGTGGAGGCCGTCCGAGTGGCGGCCGTGACGCCGGCCGTCGTGAGGGCGGCGGACGTCCTGGCGGCGGCTTCGGGGGTGCCCCCCGGCACGGCGGAGGTCCCCAGCACGGGCGGCCGGCCGCGGCGGCGCCGGAGCGGGCCATCCCCAAGCTGCCCCCCATGCCGGGCTCCAAGGCCTACCAGCGCGCCGAGTCCAAGCGGCAGGTAGAGCTGGACCGCGCCCTGCGTGAGCTGGTGCTGGGCTCCCAGGTGCCCGTCGAGGCGGGGGAGACGGCGTTCTACTTCATGACCCGCAAGGGCAAGCTGCGCCGGTTGGAGCTGAGCCCCGCGCAGGCGAAGCAGCTCGAGGAGGGCGAGCTGGGCGTGGTGGAGCGCCCCGAGCCCGCGCAGATCGAGCACTCGCTGGTGCCTTCGTCGGCGGCGGAGCAGATGTTCGCGCTGTCGAAGAAGTCGGTGCGCTTCCTCAACCGCAAGGAGAACCCCGTCGGCTTCATGAACGACGAGGAGCTCAAGGCCCAGCAGGCCGCCGAGGCGGCGGGCACCGCGCCCGAGCTGCCCGACGAGCCCGAAGGCGGGTCCGATGCTTCGGCCGAGACCGCGTCCGAGGCTCCGGCCGAGACCGCGTCCGAGGGCGAGGCGGCCCCGACCGAGCCGAAGGCCAGCAGCGAAGAAGCCCAGAACGGCTGAGCCGGACACCAGCGTCTTCCCACCCTCCCCGTCCCTTGTGGATGTGGGGAGGGTGGCGATGTGGCCCGTGGCGGCATCGCCATGCGGCCTTGGCAGGTCCTGCTGCCAGCATGAGGGCCCGGCGCTAGGCTGGTCTCATGACGACGACCTCCAAGACGGTGGTGGTAACGGGCGCGAGCCGAGGCATTGGCCGCGCGGTGGCGCTGGCTTTCGCGAAGGCGGGCCATGACGTGTGGGCCCTGGCGCGTTCGACGGAAGCGCTAGAGTCGCTCCGACAGGAAGGCGGCGAGCGCATCCGGCCGCTCGCGGTGGACGTGGCCGACGAAGCGGCGCTGGTTGCCGCGAGCCAGCGAATCCTCGCCGAGGGTCCTCCGCGCGTGCTCGTGAACAACGCGGGCATCACCGTCTCCGCGCCCCTGACGAAGACGCGCACCGAGGACCTGGCCCGCGTCATGGCCGTCAACGTGACGGCGCCTTTCCTCCTCTGCCGTGAGCTGATGCCGGCCATGGCCCAGGCGGGCGGCGGACGCGTCATCAACATCGGCTCCATGGCCGCGGTGCGAGGCGTGAAGTACACGTCCGCGTATTGCGCGTCGAAGCATGCGCTGCTGGGCCTGACGCGCGCGCTCGCGGTGGAGTACGCGAAGAAGCAGGTCACGGTGAACATCGTGAATCCGGGCTGGGTGGAGACGGACATGTTCGCCGGGGCGACCTCGGCCATCAGCGCCTCCACGGGCCGCAGCGAGGAGCAGGCGCGCGAGGCCCTGGCGTCCATGAACGCCATGGGCCGCATCATCACGCCAGAGGAAGTCGCCGCGCTGTGCCTGTTCCTCGCGTCGGACGCGGCGGGCGGCATCACCGGCACGGCGTACGCCATCGACGGTGGCGAGCTGGGCTGAGACGCCCCCCATTCCGCCCGCCCGAGCCCCAGGCCGATAAGCGCGCTAGAGCTGATACCGGCCGACGATAGCGCTCAGCTCGGCGGACGCCGCGGAGAGCTGGATGGCGGACTGCTCGCTCGCGGCCATCCGGTCGACAATCTGGTCCGCCAGGTCGGCCATCGAGCTGAGCGCGGCGAACAGCTCCGCGATGCCCGCGTCCTGCTGGCTCACGGCCTCGGCGATGCTGCGCACCGTCGTGCCGTTGCTCTGGATGATGCCCGCCAGCGAGCGGAGGCTCTCGCCCGCCGCGCGCACCTGCTCCAGGCCGCCTTCCACCTCGCGCGCCCCGCCCTCACTCGTGCTCACCGTCTGCGAGATGGCCCGGCCGATATCACTCAGGATGGACTGCACGCGCGTGGTCGCCCCCGCGGACTGGTCCGCCAGCGACCGCATCTGCCGTGCCACCACCGCGAAGGAGCGGCCCGAATCACCACTGCGCGCCGCCTCGATGGAAGCATTGAGCGCCAGCACGTTCGACTGATCCGCCAGGTCCTTCACCGTGCGGGTGATGTCGCCCACCTGCCGCGTGCGCTGGTGCAGCTCCGCGACGGTGCGGCCAATCTGCTCCACGTGCGACCGGATGTGCGTGAGCCCACCCACGCTGCCGGACACCGCGGCCTCGCCCGCCTCGCCAAAGCCGCTGGCCTTGTCCGCCTCCCGCAGGATGACCTCCACGCGCCGCGCCGCCGCGCGCGAGGCTTCCTGGAGCTGCTGCGCCGCAATCTGCGTCTCATGCAGCGCCACCGCCTGCTGCGACACCGCCTCGTTCTGGACGGACGCGGACTCGGTGAGGTGCGTGGACGCCGTCTCGAGCTGCTCGGCCGAATGGCGCAGCGCCATCAACAGCTCGCGCAGCTGCGACATCAACTCGGAGAACGAACTGGCCAGCTGACCAATCTCATCCTTCGAACGCACCGCCAACGCCCCTCGGAAATCACCCTCCGACACCATCCGCGTGGTGGCCACGGTCAGCTCGCGCAGAGGCTCCATCATCCGCCGCACCAGCAGGAAGATGGCCGTGCCCGCCGCCGCCGTGACGATGAGGCCCAGCAGCACCACGAGCAGCATCGACGCACGGAACTGCTCCGCTTCCTTCCCACCGTCACGCGTGAGCAGCAGCTCCACGCCCGGCCCCATCTCCACCCGGCGCAGCCGCAACGACACGCCATTCACCGACACCTCGTCCGGACGGCCCTTCCCCTCCAGTGCCGCGAGCAAGGCATCATCAGGTACCGCGCTCAGCGCGTGCGCCACCGGCTTCCCGCCCACGGTCAACACGCCCTCCACACCGCGCTCGTCACGTAGCGCCTGGAGCTCCACCTCGCCCAGGACCCGCCCCAGCACCACGTACCCCACGGTGCGGCCCTCAGCCGTCATCACGGGCTGCGCCACGGCCTGATGGGGCACCTCATCCACCAGGATGATGCGCGCGCCGCCCTCCTTCACCAGGGCCTCCATCCCCGACAGTGCACCGGGCGGCGTGCCCACGCGCACACCCGCTGCGGTGTCCACCGCGAGCAGCAGGTCCACGCCCAGGAGCGACTGCTGCGCACGCAGCGAGGGCTCAAGATGCTCCCCGCCCCCGGAGCCGCCCGACAGCACGGTCTGCAAGGGCGTGCCGGCCGCGGCGACGCGGGCCAGGGCCGTCAGCGAGCGCACCTCCTGGGACAGGACGCGGCTCCACGCGGCTTCGTCTTGCGCCAGACGGGACGTGACGGCTTCGTGCGACCACGTCCGAAGCGACACGCCCGTGAGCGCGACGCTCAGCGTGGAGAGACAGAGGATGACAAGGGAGAGCGCTGCGGTCAGGCGCGCGGCAAGGCTGTGCGTCATTCGCTACAAGGCCAGGGGATGAGCGGGGGGAGCCCAGTGGGGGATGGCGAGCCTACCGCGACAGCGACCTGCTGTTGAGCAAGGAACAACAGGTGGCAGGAATGACCCGGCAGCATGTCTCACATGACACAAATCGAGACCTACACCGATGTCGTGCACCTACGTCCTCGGCGGCGGCGCGCGCGGGGCCATGGACACTCACCCTGGCGTTGCATTGACCGGTGTGGAAGCGGCGCGATTGCGTGCGTGGCATGCGCTCGACCTCCATTCCAGCGGCTCTGGCCCTGATTGCCCTCACGCCCAGCGGACTTCGCGCGGAGGAGGCCGCCGGAGAGGCGCGCGCGAAGGCCGAGCCGCCTCGCACGACGCGCAACTTCGGCAACCTGCGCGTGGGTGGCTCCACGGCGAACGGCAATGGCCGACCCGACCTGTGTCTGGAGTTGTCCCCCGTGGCGTTCCTGTCCGTGGAGAGCTGTGGCACGGGGAGCGGTTTCCTGCACGGCGACCCCGAGCCGGAGGTGGCGCACTTCCGCGCCAAGCTGCGGCTGGCCAGCTTCGACGTGGAGCGCTGGGGCACCTTCCAGCCCTTCCTCGCCGGGGGCTTCGCGGAGGCACAGGTGGGCCGCGACGACCCAGGGTTCCAGTTCAAGGGGACCGACCGACGCCGCGTGGCCACGGCAGGGCCCGAGGGGGGACTCGGGCTGCGCTTCCTCCGCCCGCTGGCCGCGGGCTTCGAGCTGGTGGGCGACTTCAACCTCAGCCTGGCGTGGATGCCCCACGCTCCCGAGCTCATCCAGCCCGGGAACACGTGGCTGCCGTCCGCCAGCCTCTCCTTCGGCGTGGGCTTCTGACGCCCCTCACGCTTCCGCGACGCGCAGCACCACCGCGGTGATGTTGTCCTTGCCGCCCGCCTCGTAGGCGTCCGCGACCAGCGCGTCACAGACCTCGCGCGCGGAGGACATCGTCAGACGCTTCATCAGTCCCTCCACGCCCAGCGGCTCATAGAGCCCGTCCGAGCACAGCAGGAACACATCGCCCGGCTCCGTCTGAAGCCGCTGCACGGTGGGCTCCGCGTTCTCCGTGCCCAGCGCGCGGGTGATGAGGTGGCGCAAGTTGCCCGAGCCTCCCGGCGGCTCCATGCCCGCGTCCCGCAGCTCCTCGATGAGCGAGTGGTCGCGCGTGAGCGACTCCAGCTTTCCGCCACGCAGCCGGTACAGGCGGCTGTCGCCCACGTGCGCCACCGCCGCGCCGTGCTCGCTCACCGCCAACGCCACGACGGTGGACGCCATCTCCCGCAGCCGGCCCACGCGCTGCGCCTGGAGGTTGCGCTGCGCCAGCGCCGAGCACGCCGCCAACAGGTTCTCTTCGCGGCTGCGGCGAGGGTCCGGCACCGTGGGCCACGTCGAATCCCGGTCCTGTCCCAGGCGCAGGCCAAAGCCCACGAAGGTGTCCACGACACACCGGCTGGCGACTTCTCCCCCCTCTTGTCCGCCCAGCCCATCCGCCACGACGAACAGCCCCAGCTCCGGCGCGACGCAGAACGCATCCTCGTTGTGCGGCCGCCGACCGATGTGGGTCTGTCCCGCGCTGTCCATTCTCATGACTGCCTCCTCGGGCCTCCCACCAGCAAGCGGGAGGCCAGCGTCCTTCCCCCCGACGGACGCATGGAACGGATACTCCGGTTCTGGGGATTCCTGGGAAGGGACCGCCACTGCGCCGTGACAACCACCCTCACCCGTCCACTGGCAGACGCTGCAAGTGCCCTCCACACGTCAACAGCCCCCAGAACGTGGGGTCGCGACCCCACACCTCCGCCTGACACCCGGGCCCCGTTCCCTGAGGGAGGCGCTTGTCCGCCAGGACGCTCCCGTCAGGGTGCGCGAATGCCATGACAACGAAACGAGGAACCCGGCATGGCCGGGCCCGTTCCCTGGCAACTTCCCCGGTGACGAGGCGACAATTCCGATGCGGCCCGAAGTGTGCGCCGCAGGGAGCCCTTGATGTCGTCCATCCGCCGCATCACCGCGAGCATCTCCAGCGCCATCTCCCGCGCCCGGCTCGACACGAGCCTGGAGTCGGTGTCACCGCTCGCGCCCCGCGAGCCGCTGCAGCCGATCCCCGCGGTGCGGCGTGGCTATGCCGACGAGAGCGAGTTCCAGGCGGAGGTGGATGACCTGGACACGTCGCTCGCCGCGCATGCGCCGATGCTGGCGGGCGTGGACGCCGCGAATGCGGAAGCGCCCGAACACCTGCGCGTGTTCGCCGGCGAGAGCTCCTTCGAAGCGGCCCCGCCGCGGTATTCGCAGCTGCTGGGCTCGCAGCTTCCCGCCGCGCTCGGCGCGCCCCGTGAGTCGGTGAGTGGCGCGGCGCACCGGCCCGCCTTCCGAGGTGCCAGCGCCCAGGACATGGGCAGCGACCTGCTCTCGCCGGAGGCCGCCGCGTGGGAGCTGCAGAACCGGGACACCTCCACCGCGCCCACGCCCATGGAAGCGGAGGACGTGCTGTTCATGCTGAATGGCCCCGGCGCCGCGGCCGACCTGGAGCCGCCGCTGGAGCTGGGACTCGAGGACATCTTCGAGGAAGCCCCGCGGCTGCACGCCGCGGAAGACGCGCTCTTCATGGCTGGAGCCGATGACGCTTCAGCGGCCATCTCCGGCGCCACGGAGACCCAGCAGCCGGGCCTCGCCGCCGCTCGCTCCGGCGCGCCGGTGAACTTCGCGACCGAGGCCGCGGGCATCGATGCCGTTCCCGCCGACCTGGTGACGGCCGCGGCCGGTGACGCGCGCGTGGATGATGCGCCCGCGGGCTACGCGCTGGGCAGTGCCTACGCGGCCACCTACGGGCAGCAGTTCGCCGTGAGGCAGGCGCTGGACCCGGCAGTCAGCCCCGCGGGGCCGGACGAGTTCCTCGCGGATCCAAATGACTTGAACATGCTGCCGCCGGATGAGCCGTCCCTGGACGATGCCGCCGTGGCAGGCGTCCTGGGCTCCATCTCCGCCAACCCCGCGGCGGCCAGCGCGCCGGTGGCCGCGGCCTTCGCTTCACAGGGCGTGGAAGTGGTCGCGGAGGCGTTGGAGCCGGAGCTGCGGCCCGAGGCGAACCCCAGCACCACCGAGGCACCTGCGCCCGAGAATCCGCGGGCCTGAGCCCCTCACGGCCTGGGCGGCGCTTCTTCCTGGTCGATGCCGTCGAGGTGCGTCTGCGCTTCGATGACATCCCGGTTCAGCTCGTCCAGATAGCGCCGCCGCTCCGCGCTCTGCCACTCCGCGGCGGAGAAGGACGTGGCGGGATAGTCATTCGTGGTGTGCACGTACCCGCGCATGCTCGTCATCAGCTCGCGATCCGGGTCTCCCCGCTCCTTGAGGAGGAAGCCCTCCACGTCGCGCAGCTTCAAGGGGAAGGTGGGCACTTCGTCCAGCACCAGGTTGCCGGCGATGGTGAGCTTCACCTCCTGCTCGCCGCGCTTCAGCTCCTCGTTGAAGGACACGTGCGCGAAGGGCATGCCGCTCTCGTCATCCACGCGGCCCGCCACCACGTACCGTCCGGCCTTCTGGACCTGAATCCCGAGGTAGAGCTGAAGCGAGCCTTGCTCCAGCACCTCCCGCACCTGGCCAGTGAAGAGCGCCGGAGGCGACGGCGTGTACATGATGTCGAAGAACGCGGTGCCCTCCGCGCCTCCCGAGCGCACCTGCACGTCCACGCGCAGCGTGCCTGAATAGATGGGGAACCCCTGCTTCGACGGCTGGAAACGCCCGGTGAAGGTACCGTCTCCGGAGAGCGCGTCGCCCGCGGCGCCGTCGTCGGAGAAGAGGAGGGGGACCGCCGGCATGGCACCCGCGCCGGGCATGTGCTCGGCCTCGTGCGCGGAGGCGGACACCACCTGGCAGGGCCTGGGCATGCGGCGCGCGTCCTCGCAGCCGACGAAGAAGTGCACCACCTCGTCGCCGACGACGAAGACGCGGTCCTGCTTCAGCCGGAGCTGGATGTCGGAGCCGTCCTTGTTCAGCGGGCGCGTGCGCTCCGGCTCCGCCATCTCCATCTGGTCCGGGTGCTCACCGGCGGGACGCGACTCCGGCGGATAGCGCGTCGCCTTCATGTACGACTCCAGCGTCTGCTTCGCGCGCGCCAGCCGCTGCTCCCACAACTGGCGCCGCGCGTCCCGCTCCGCTTCCTCCGGGCTGCGAGCCGGGTCCTGCACGGCCACTCCTGGCACGCTCCCCGTCGGCCTGCCCATGCCGCCTCCCGACTTCCGCGGCGCGGGGTTCGGCACTCCAGACGGCGAGGACGCTTCCCATGCGCCGTCCTCGCCGGAGGACTCCGAGCCGGCACCTGCTTCCATCCACCACCACCCCACGCCCCCCAGCACCAGCGGGATGAGGGGAATGGCCCACAGGGCGCGGCGCATCCGGGACGCGGGGGCAGAAACGGTGCCAGTCGGAGTCATGTCGCTTCTTGCGGTGGAGGGGGCTCAGTACGCGTAAGTGGCCACGTCCTGGCGAACCGGCGCGATGATGCCACCCCAGTTGCCTCCGGCGTAGTGGTTGTACGCCTCCCGGTCGTCGCGCAGCTCCACCGTGTGGTAGCTCCACTTCGCGCGCCCGTCGCTGGTCGCGGCCGTGCCCAGGTTCAGGGTGCCGCCACAGAACCAGTCACCGGGGTTGCACTGCGAGCTGCCCGCGCTGCCCGACACGCCCCCCGTCGAGTGGTACGACACCGCCTCATCGTCCTGGCCGGGGAGCACGCCGGAGTACAGCGTGCCCTTGGCAGCCGCGAACATGTAGAACCACACGTTGCGCGTGGTGTTGTGGTTGTACATGGCGCGCGCGGTGGTGGTGACCAGGTCGCTCACCAGCGGCTCATTCACCGCCCACTCGCCAATGTCGGCCAGCTCGCTGCCGCCGCCCGCGCCCGACGCCACGTTCACCCAGCGGATGTTCCAGCCCGTCTGCTTCGCGCCGCCGCTCACGTTGCCACACACGCCGTTGGCGTTGGGGGACGCGTTCTTCACCTCGCGCTGCGAGCCGCCATACATCGACAGCGCGTAGCCAATCTGGAGGTTCCCCGCGCTGTGCGCGGCGATGTAGCACCAGTTGTCCCCCGTGCAGAAGCAGTCCAGCGCGTCGCGGATGCGGTAGTTCTGCGAGCCGATGCGCTGACGGCCGTCCCAGTTGACGGCCTTCTTGTTCACGCCCGCCGCGACGCTCGCGGAGCCCCAGTAACTGAAGTCATTGTAGTTGCCGGGCTGCGTCGTGCCGCCGTTGCGGCCATGAATCCACAGCGTGTAGTTGGCTGCGGCAGCCTCCGTGCCCGCCAGCATCGTCGCGGCGACAAGGACCGTACCGAAGAACTTCTTCATGTTGAGCGCCTCCAGCGCTGCATAGGGGGGTGCCAGCCCGGCGGGGGACCAGGCGGCGGGGCGTACTGTAGAGGCGCGGTGTGTAAAAGGTCGAGGTCACGGAAACCTTGAAGTGCGCGCGAGGACTGACGCAGCGCATCACCCCGTGGATTCCCGCGAGGAGGCGACAATCGAGACGGCCGCGTCAACGCGATGTGTCGACCACGTAGCGCTCCAGTCGTTCCAGCGCGTCGGGCAGATTCGTGCGGCCCAGCCCCAGGCGGAAGTGGTTGCCGGGGAAGTCGTAGACGTCTCCGGGCAGCAGCAGCACGCCTTCGCGCTCGCGCAATTCCTCGGTGAAGCGGGCCACGGGCGTCTCACGCAGCAGCCTGGGAAAAGCCACGCTGCCCGCGCGCGGGCGCACCCACTGGAAGGTGTCCGGGTGCCGCGCGAAGAAGCCATCCAACAGGGAGAGGTTCGCCGCGAGCAACTCCCGGCTGCGCGCCAGCACCCGCGCCTTCGCGCGCAGCGCGATGAGTGACAGCACCTCGCTGGGCGCGCTGTTGCAGATGGTCGTGTAGTCCTTGTAGGCCGCGCAGCGCCGCAAGAGTTCCACGTCACGGCAGGCCAGCCACCCCACGCGCAGCCCCGCCAGTCCGAAGGCCTTGGACATCACCCCCAGGCTGATGCCGTGCGGCGTGTGGCTGGCCGCGGGCGGCAACGTGTCGCGCGTGTCGTACTCCAGCAACCGGTACACCTCATCGGACAGAAGGTGGATGCCGCGCTCACGCGACAGCTCGCACAGCGCGTCGAAGGTGGCCCGGTCCAACAACGCGCCCGTGGGGTTGTGGGGGAAGTTCACCACCAGCAGCCGCGTCTGGGGCGTCAGCGCGCGGCGCAGCGCATCCAAATCCAATGCCCATCCGTCCTCCTCGCGCAGGCGCAACAGCGTCACGTCCGCGCCCGTGGCGCGCGCCACCTCGTGCAGGGACTGGTAGCCCGGCCAGGTGACGACGGCGTGGTCCCCGGGGCCCAGCAGCACGTTGACCAGGACGAAGAGCGCCTCCTCCGCGCCGGCGAAGGTGAGCACCTGCTCCGGAGAGAGCCCGGGATACAGGGCGGAAACCTCCTCGCGCAGCGCGGGCAGGCCGGTGGATTCGGTATAGCCCAGCGTCAGCCCCTCCCAGCGGGCCCGCTCGTCCGGGCCGGCGAGCGCCAGCAAGTCCCCCATCCGCCAGCCCTCGATGTCCGAGGAACACAGCAGGTACGGCGCCGCGAACTCCCAGCGCGCGAAGTACCGCTCCAGCTTGAAGTCGGGGATGCGCATGCCGTGAGTGTCTGCCTGCTTCGCGGCCTGCCGTCCAGCGACGCCCGGAAGCGGCCACGCGTGCCTAGCTTGAGTCGCGTCCTTTCCGAACCCAGGCCTTGTTGGAGCCCCTATGCCCACGCTCGACATTCCCATCACCCTGCTGGACCCGGACGGTGGGTGGGTCAACACGCCCGTCCATGTCTCGGAGCTGGATGAGCTCCCCGTCCTCCTCCACTTCTTCTCCGTCAAGCAGCGCGGCGCTGACGAGGACATCGACGCGGTGAAGCGCATCCTCGCGGAGTACGGTTCGCGTGGGCTGAAGGTCATCAGCGTGGATGTCACCCACTCCGACAAGGAGCTGCGGGACACCAACGCGGTGGAGGCCTTCGCGCGAAAGCACGGGCTCTACCACCCCATCGCCGTGGACGACGGCTCCATGGCGCGGGCCTACGACGTGGCGGACACGCCCGCGTGGCTCGTGTTCGACGCGGACTCCGGCCGGCTGCGCCACCACTTCTCCGGAAAGAACGCGTCCAAACACGTGCGGCCGGTGCTGGAGCGCTTCGTCCAGGCCAGCGCCGCGGCCCCCTCTCCCGCCCCCTGACTCCAGGAGTCCACCATGCCAGCTCACCGCAAGGATTCTGACTCGTCCCGCATCTCGCTCGGCACCGTGGCCGCAGCCGGCATCGGCGCGGCGCTGGGACTGCGCCGCATCCTCCGCTCCCGATTCCAGTTCAAGGACGGCACCGTCCTCATCACTGGCGGCTCTCGCGGCCTGGGGCTGGTGCTGGCACGGCAACTCCTGAAGGAAGAGGCCCGGGTGGCCATCTGCGGCCGGGACGAGCAGACGTTGGAGCGGGCCCTCGAGGAACTGGAGCGCACCGGTGGCGAGGTCTACGCCATCCCCTGCGACGTGCGGGACCCGGTGCAGGTGGAGGCCATGGTCTCCGCCATCCACGAGCGCTGGGGCCCGGTGGACGTGCTCATCAACAACGCTGGCGTCATCCAGGTGGGGCCGCTGGAGTCCATGACGCTGGAGGACTTCCAGGAGGCCATCGACACACACCTGTGGGCGCCGCTGTACACCACGCTGGCCGTGCTGCCGGAGATGAAGCGGCGCGGAAAGGGGCGCATCGTCAACATCGCCTCCGTGGGCGGAAAGGTGAGCATCCCCCACCTGGTGCCGTATTCGGCCAGCAAGTTCGCGCTGGTGGGCCTGTCGGACGGCCTTCGCGCGGAGCTGCGCCAGGACGGCATCGTCGTCACCACGGTGTGCCCGGGGCTGATGCGCACGGGCAGCCCACGCAACGCGTACTTCAAGGGCAACCACGAGGCGGAGTACGCGTGGTTCGCCACCGGGGACTCCCTGCCCCTCACCTCGCTGAGCGCCGAACAGGCCGCGCGCAAGATTCTGGACGCGTGCCGGCGGGGCGACGCCGAGGTGCTGCTGGGCGCACCGGCGAAGCTGGCCGCCGTGGGCCGCGCGCTGGCCCCCAACCTGACGGCCGCCCTCACCGCCTGGGCCAACCGCTTCATGCCCCAGGACAGCAGCCAGGACCGCTACAGCGGCAGCCAGAGCGAGACGCCGCTGACCCAGTCCTGGCTCACCGAGCTGACGCGGCGCGCGGCCGAGCGCAACAACGAGACCGAGGTGCCGCTGCACTGACGGCCCCCGGCGGCAAACGCGGGCGCTAGTCCTGCGCCATCTCCATGGCCCAGTGGCCACGGTGCTCGTAGGCCAGGGCCAGTTGTTCGCGCAGGGCGGCCAGCATCCGCGTGTTGCCGTCCTGCTCGTAGCCCCGGAGCGCCTGCTGGCAGCGGGGCACGCGCGTGAGGAACTCCTTCACCGCGTCCACCGTCAGCGCCTTCACGTACATGCCGTACCCCAGCTGCTCCAGGTACAGCGCGTTGATGACCTGCTCGAACTGCCCCTCCAGCGGCACGCTCAGCACCGGCTTGCGCAGGTACACCGCCTCGCTCATCAGCGTGTAGCCGCCGCTGGCCACCACGCCCCGCGCGGTGCGCAGGTCATCGATGAAGCCCTTTTCACTGAAGGGCCGGTACGTGAGGTTGCCGTCCACCAGGTCCTCGGTGATGTCGCGGCGCAGCCCGTACACGCGGCAGGGGATGCCCGCGGCCTTGAGGATGTCCGGCAGCGCCGTGTTCGTCGTCGACGTCTGGTACACGAGCAGGTGCTCACCCGGCTCGGACTTCGCCTCCAGGATTTCGGGGCGCAGAATCGACGGGGCCAACGTGGTGCGCCGCTTGCGGAGCTCCGGATAGAAGAACGTGGTGACCAGGTAGTGGAAGGCCCCCGGCAGCTTCGCCTTCACGATGGCGCGCGACGTCTCGAAGCCGTCCTCGTGGCCCGCCAGCAGCGCCGGCTCGTGCTTGCACCGGTTGATGACCTGCATGTTGTCCACACTGATGACGGGCAACCGGTGGTTCCGGGCGAACATGTAGCTGAACGACTCGAAGTCGCTCACCACCACGTCCGGGCGGAAGCCGTCCACCAGCTCGAAGTACTGGCGGATGTTCTGCGGCCAGCCCTTCACGGCGCCCGTGAGGTTCTGCAGCACCGTCTGCCACTTCTTCACCGAGTTGCCCTCGTACGCGAGCGTCAGCCCCCAGATGCCGTGCACGTTCTGGAAGCGTTTGGCCAGGTAGTCCTGGGCCCTGCCGGAGACGACGATGTGGACCTCGTGCTCCTTCGTCAGTTCCTCGAGGAGGACGCGGGAGCGCGTCGCATGGCCCATGCCTTCGCCGACGACACCGTAGAGGATTCGCATGCCCGGCAGCATACGCGCCCGCCATGCCCCCGTTGAGCCCGCTCCCCCTCGCGGCTATAGCAGCCCGCATGCCCTCCTCTCCGGAGCCTTCTTCACCCCAGCGGCCGTCCCTGGGCCGCTCCGCGGCGACGGGCCTGCTGGGCGGCTTCTTCCTGGGCGGCCTGGGCCTGCTCGCCGTGGGCCTGAGCAACAGCTTCGCCACCCTGAGCTGCGATGGCCTCACCGGCCCCGAATGCCAGTTGTTGACGGACGCCACCCGGGAGGTCGGTCGCACCCAGCTGCTCGCCGGGGGCGCCCTCACCGCGCTCGCCGCCTCCCTCTTCGTCCTGTTCCGCCCGCGCCCTCCGGCCCCACCCGAGGGGCCTGAGCAGTCCTGAGCCCCGTCCGCAATCCTCCTGTCGTCCGATGAGTGGCCGGAGGCCGCCCTGGCGAGTTAGGTAGTTTGGCAGCCAAGGAAAGGCATTCTAATTATCTCTGGCCTAATCATTGGATTTGAGGGTAGGAGATGACCTTATGCAGCTCGAATCCTTGAAGATGTTCTGCGACGTGGTCGAGACAGGCTCATTCTCCCGCGCCGCGCAACTCAACCACGTCACGCAATCCGCGGTGAGCCAGCAGATTCGTGCGCTGGAGAACCGGTACGAGCAGAAGCTGCTGTCGCGCAGCGCGCGCCAGGTGACGCCGACGCCGGCCGGGGAGCGGCTGTTCCGCGGGTGCAAGGAAATCCTCGCCCGCTTCGCCGAAGTGGAGCAGGAGATTCGTGAGCAGGCCGCCGAGGTGGCGGGCACTACCACGGTCTCCACCATCTACTCGGTGGGGCTGCACGAGCTGAACTCGGTGCAGAAGCAGCTACTCAAGTCGCACCCCAAGGTGAACATGCGCCTGAACTACCGGCGCAACGACCAGGTGTACGACGACGTGATTCTGGGCGCGGCGGAGATTGGCATCGTCGCCTATCCACAGCCCCGCGCGGGCGTGGACATCCTCCCCTTCCGCGACGACAAGCTGTCGGTCGTCTGTGCCCCCGGCCACCCCTTCGCCACGAAGCAGAAGGTGAGCCTCACCGCGCTGTCCGGCGTGCCCTTCATCGCGTTCGACCGCGAGGCGCCCACGCGCAAGGCGCTGGACCGGCTCTTCCGCGAGAAGAGCATCGACATCAACCCGGTGATGGAGATGGACAACGTGGAGACCATCAAGCGGGCGGTGGAGATGGGCCTGGGCGTGGCCATCCTCCCCATGTCCACGGCACAGGGCGAGGTGAAGGGCGGCACCCTGGTGGCCAAGCCCTTCGCGGAGGGGCCGGTGTCGCGCCCCATTGGCCTGCTCATCCGCAAGGGCAAGTACCTGGACCGCGCGTCCGCCGCGGTGTTGGAGGCGTTCAAGGCCGCCTCCAACCTGCCGGCCGCCGACGAAGCTGAGCGTCAGTAGAGCTTCCGGAGGCGCGCGGCGAAGAACCCGTCGAAGCCCTCCGGTCCCGGCAGCGTGCGCAGGTACGCCTGGGACATCGGCAGCTTGAGGCCGGGCAGCACGGGTGGCTCGGCCGTCCACTCCGGGTGGCTGCGCAGGAACATCTCCACCTGGTCCTGCCCCTCCTGCGGCTCCATGGTGCACACCGCGTACACCAGCAGCCCCCCGGGCGGCACCGCATCCTGGCAGTTCTCCAGGATGCGCCGCTGGAGCGTGGCCAGCCGGGAGATGTCCTCCTCCTTGCGGCGGTAGCGCAGCTCCGGGTGGCGGCGCAGCGTGCCCAGCCCCGAACACGGCGCATCCACCAGGAACGCGTGGAACTCCCCCCACGCCTCCGGGAAGGGCTCCGCGGCGTCGTGCGCGTAGGCCTTCAGGCGCGGCTGCAGGCCCAGGCGCCGGGCCTCCGCTTCAATCTTCCGCAGCTTGTGCGCGTGAAGGTCCACCGCCACCACATCATGTGACTGCGCCTGGTGGCAGGACTTGCCACCCGGCGCGGCGCACGCGTCCAGCACGCGCGCCGTCTCTGGAATCGCCCCGTAGACGCCCACGAGCTGCGCGGCCTCGTCCTGCACCTGCCACAGGCCCTCCGCGTAGCCGTACACGTCCTCCACGCGGCCCACGGACGGCAGCGTGATGCCCACCGGCGACACGGTGGTCGCCTTCGCGTCCACGCCCATCTCCTGGAGCTGGGCGAGCAGCGCGTCGCGCGTCACCTTCGCGGTGTTGGCGCGAACCACCACCGCGGGCGCCTGGTTGTCGGCCACCAGCATGGCTTCGGCGCGCTCACGGCCAAACTGGCGCAGCCAACGCTCCACCAGCCACTGGGGATGGCTCTCCCGCACCGACAGATGCAGCGCCACGTCGGACGTGGACGGCAGCGGCGGCGCGGGCAGGGCCGCCAGCTTGCGGAGGATGGCGTTGGTGAAGCCCGCCGCGCGCGTCAGCCCCACTTCCTTCAGGGCCTGCACCGTCTCCGCCACCGCCGCGCGCGCGGGCACGCGGGTGTGGAATATCTGGTAGGCGCCGATGCGGAGGGCCGCCAGCACCTTGTCCTCCAGCGCGTCCAGCTTGCGGTCGGCGAAGCGGGTAATCGCGTAGTCCAGCGCGAGCTGTCGCCGGGTGGCGCCGTAGGCCAGCTCGGTGACGAGCGCCGCGTCGCGCGGGTCCTTCGGCGGCGATTCGGACAGCTGCGTGTCCAACACGACGTTGAGGTAGGCATCCGTCGCGCGGACACGCGCGAGGACCTGGATGGCGAGTGCGCGGGCGTTCATCCTTCGTCGAGCCGGGTCAAGAGGTCCACGAGCTGCTCATCCGAGAGCCGCGTCGCGGGCAGGTTGGAGAGGGTGAGGCTCTGGAGGCTCTCCTCCAGCAGCTCACGGTGGCCATTCTCCGCAGGAGCGCCACGCTGCACCGCCTGATACTGGGAACGCGCCCAGGCCGCCAGCTCGGCGGCGGAGAGCCGTCCCGAAAGTCGGTCTGAAATCTTCTGGCGCACCAGCGCGCGCGTGAGCAGGTCCGCCGCGGGGGTGAGCCCCTTGCCGCCGCCGCGCCCCAGCGTCTTCGCCTGACGGGCCGCGCGAAGGTCCTCCACGGGCGCAAGCTTGCGGCCCAGCGTCTTCGTGGGCCCCGCCGTTTTCACCGCGCGGGCCAGGGACCTGGCCGTCTCCGACGAGCCCTCCTTGCGCGCGGCGCGCTTGAGCACGGTGATGGGGGTGACCTTCGCGCCCTTGGGGCTGCTCCCCTTCTTCTTCCCCAGGGCCTTCTTCGACTCCGGCTTCTCCGTCGTGAAGACGCCGCTGCCGAAGGTCTCCAGGGCCTGCAGGTAGGGCTCGAAGCCGGGCCCTCCGTGAATCTGGAGCACGCAGGCCTCCCCCACCACGGATTCGCGGGCCGGGGGCTTGAGCAGCACCTCGATGGCGGGCAGCCCGGCGGCCTCCAGCCCCTCCTTGAGGCAATAGGAACCGAACAGCCCGGCCGGGTTGATGATGATGCCGTCCAACTCCTCCAGCTCCGCGCCGAGCGTGTCCAGCAAGTCGCCTTCGTGGTTGGACTGCACCACCGTCAGCTCCTGCCCCAGCTCCTCCGCCCGCGCGTGCAGCGCCGCGTCCAGGTCCTCCAGCCGCCCCCCGGACGAGCCATCCCGCACGCCCAGCAGGTTCAGGTTGGGTCCGTGCAGCACCAGCAGTCTCATGGCCATCACCCGTTCTCCCATCAGCCCGCGACGAAGGGCTGGCTGCCCGGCGCCAGCTTGTGCCCCTGCAGGAAGTCCGCGGCGCGCATCACCCGCTTGCCTTCTGGCTGGAGGTCCAGCAGCACCAGCGAGCCTTCGCCGCATGCCACCTCGATGCCGTCCGGGCCGGACGCCAGCACCGTGCCGGGAGCCCCACTACCACCCCTGGCCTGCGCGCGGTGGACCTTCAGCAGCTTTCCGCCCAGCGTGGTGAAGGCCCCGGGCCACGGCGTGAAGGCCCGCAGGCGCCGCTCCAGCTCCACTGCGGGCTTCGTGAAATCCAACCGGCCCTGGTCCTTCTCGATGATGGGGGCCAGCACCATGCCCTCGGAAGGCTGCGGCACCGGCTTCAGCTCCCCGCTCAGGTAGGCCGGCAGGAACTCGCGCAGCACCTCGCCGCCCAGCGCGGCCAGCTTCGGGTACAGCGAGGCGCTCGTCTCGTCCGGGGCAATGGCCATGCGCTTCATCGCCAACACCGGACCGGTGTCCAATCCTTCATCCATCACCATCAGCGACACACCCGTCTCCGTGTCGCCGTGGGCAATGGCCCACTGGATGGGCGCGGCGCCCCGGAAGCGCGGCAGCAGCGAGCCGTGCACGTTGACGCAGCCGTGGGTGGGCAGCGCCAGCAAATCCTTGGGGAGGATGCGGCCATAGGCCGTCACTACGCAGATGTCGGGCGCGTACTGGCGCAGCTCCTCCGCGAAGGGTGGCGTGCGCAGCTTGGTGGGCTGGAGCACGGGCACGCCGCGCGACAGGGCCAGCTCCTTCACCGGCGGCGCCGTCACCGTGTTGCCGCGGCCCTTCGGCTTGTCGGGTTGGGTGACGACGGCCACCACGTCTCCCAGTTCGAAGCAGGCGGCCAGTGAGGACACCGCGAACTCGGGGGTGCCCATGAAAACGATGCGGGGTCTGCTCATGGTGTTGCGCTTCTCCTGCGCCGGGCGACTCAGGCCACGGACTTGAAGGTGCTCCCGGTGGGAGTGTCCACCGCCTGACGTTTGCGCGTATGCAGGGCGCTCAGGGTGCCCAGCGCCTCCAGGGCCTCGGGCGTTGTGGCCACCGGCCGCAGGGCTTCCAGCACGGTCTCCAGCGCGTAGGCCTCATCCGCCTCACGCTCCCGGATGCGCGTCACCGCCTCGGTGAAGCGGTCGAAGAACTGCTTGAGCTCGTCCCCGCGCCGCAGCGGTCGCATCCGGGGATAGCGGCCGGCCGCCAGCGCCGCCACATACAGGCTCATGACGTGGACGGGGCCCGCCACCCGGTGGGTGAAGACGAGGCCGAAGAGGCCCATCGCCACCGCGGTGCCCAGCGCGCCCACCGCCGTCAGCCACAGCAGCGTCTGCCCGCCGTCCAGCCCCTGGGCCGTGGACGCCACGTGGACGCGGTGCGCCAACAGCCCGAACACGAGGATGCTGCCGGCACCAATCCCCGCCAGCAGCAGGATGTATTTGAGCTGGAAAGGCCGGTCCAGGATGTACGTCCGGCGGACGTGGCTCGGGCGCACCGTCTTTTGATTGCCATCGGACATGTCGTTGACCAGCGTACCCCAGGTGCCTGGGGCGGTTTGCTTCCTTCCTCGCGCGAGGTTTACACGGAAGACAGGACAACCTCGCAGGCGCAATGGAGACCGCATGGCCCGCTCTCTGACCGCGTTGTGTGTTGCGCTCTCTTTCCTGGTGTTGGCTGGGTGCAAGGGGGACCCAGCGACCCCGGAGTACTGGGAGTCAGGCATTCAGCAGAGCCGCAGAGCGGAGGACCGCATCCGCATGGTGGAGGCCATGCGTTCGTCCGGGAAGATGGACGAGCGCTTCCTGCCCATGCTCCACGGACAGCTCGGCACCGAGCGCAAGCCGGAGGTGCGCGCCGCACTGGCCCGCGCGTTGGGAGACTTGAAGCATGCCTCTTCGGTGGAGCCGCTGACGAAGGCCCTGGACCCCGGGGCGGGCGACATGCCCGCGCAACTGGCGAACAAGGCCATTGTCGCGACGCTGGGGAGCATTGGTGACCGCCGCGCCGTCCCCGCGCTGGTGCCGCTGCTGCGCGCGAAGGACAACTACACGCGCATCGAGGCGGTGCAGGTGCTGGGCGACATGAAGGCGAAGGAAGCGGTGGAGCCGCTCATCACCCTGGCCACGGACGACACCGTGGAGCCCTTCCTCAACAAGAAGGCCATTGAGGCCCTGGGTGACATCGGTGACGGCCGCGCGGCGCCCGCGCTGGTGCGGATGCTGACCAAGGAGCGCAAGGGCAAGTCCTTCTACGTGGAGAGCTCCTTCGCGCTGTACCAGCTGGGCGCGCCCGCGGCGGACGCGCTGCTTCAAGCGTTGGAGGGCCAGGACCCGGACCTGCTGAAGTGGGCGCGGTCGAACGGCGTCAACCCCGCCAGCTACGCGATGAAGGCGGCGACGGTGCTGGGCGACTTGCGAGAGAAGCGGGCGGTGGCCGCACTGATGAAGCAGCTGGCCTTCACCAACGCGGACCCGCAGATTCAGGCGCTGGTGCGGATGCAGGCCGCGGACGCGCTGGCGCGCATGCGCGAACAGGAGGCGGTGAAGCCGCTGGCCGGGCTCGTGTCGGAGACGGACGCCACCGTGAGGGATTCCTACGTGAGCGCCCTGGTGCGCCTGGGCGGACGCGACGCGCTGCCCGCGCTGGAGAAGGCCGCGGGCACCGGAGACTGGTACGCGCGCGAGTTGGCGGTGAAGGGCATCGCGATGCTGGGCGACGCGCGCGAGCTGCCCTTGCTGCAGAAGCTCGCCGCGGCCGAGCCGGCGCGGACGGCGGCGGACTGCAAGCAGGCGGAGGACGAAGGCTGCGATGACGCGGCCGCGCTGGGCAAGCAGCGCGCGGATCAGATTGCGGGCCAGTCCAAGCTGCTGGAGGCCGCGCAGGCGTGCGCGGGCAACGCGGGCTGCTGGGTGCAGCGCATGGAGAAGGCGGAGCCGCGGATGCTGGAGCGCGCGGCGCTGGAGGTCGGCCGTTCGGGCGCGGCCGAGCACGCGGGCGCGCTGGCCTCGCGGCTGGGAGAGCGCGACACCGAGGCCCGGCTCGCGCTCGTCCTCGCGGTGGGCTGGCTGGTGGAAGGCTCGCAGGACGCCGCGAAGAAGCTGCGCGAGGCTTCCCTGCCCACGATGCGAAAGCAGCTCGCGGACGAGCAGGGCAACACCCGGTTCGTCAGCGTCAACGAGGACCTGCGGCGCCTGGTGACGACGCTCGACCGGCCCTGACGCCCTCCTTGAGCCGCAGCGGCGGGACACGCTCCGCCGCGTGGTGCAGCACGGTGAGCTGTCGCACGAGCCGCTCCACGTGCGCGCGCGACAGCGCATCCGCCCCACCCGTCGGAACCATGGCGGGCATGGGCGCGGGCCGGCGTTGCTGCTCCATGGCCGCCGCCAGTTCGTCCAACACGCCCCCGGCGAAGCGCACCACCTCGGAGAGTTCCCGGGGGGACGCCGGGTCCGCGCGGCTGGCGGCCAGCGTCGTCACCGCCGACGTGAAGCGCCGCGCGTAGACGAGCAGCGCCATCACCGGCTCCAGGTCCTTGGCGGGTCCGCTCCACTCGCTCAGCAGCCGCTGGAAGGACGCCTCCGCCGCCAGCAGTGCCAGACCTATCTTCCGCCGGGCCTCGCGCACCGCGGGCTCCGTGTCCGAGTGCGCGGCGGCCACCGACATCAGGTATTCGCGGTCCGCGCGCAACGCGAAGGCCACCTGCTCCGGCAGACGCAGATGCTCCGGGCTGGGCCACAGGAGCCGCGTCCCCGCCAGCGCAATCAGCCCTCCCAGCAGCGTGTTGACGATGCGCACCCCGGCCAGCTCCCAGTCCCCGCTCTGGAGCTCCGCCAGCAGCACCAGGGCCGGAGTCAGCAGCACCTGGAACGCGGACAGACTGAGCGGCTGGATGCTCATCGCCACCGCGAACAGCACCCCGATGGCCAGCAGGATGATGGCCGGGTCCCTCACCACCGCCACCAGTCCCGCGGCCAGCGCCGCACCCAGCAACGTGCCCGCGATGCGCTGCAGGCTCCGCTGGAACGTGAGGCCCGCGTAGGGCTGCAGGACGACGGTGACGGTGATGATGACCCAGTAGCCGTGATTCAGTCCCAGCGCCCCCACGAGCGCGGTGGCCAGCGCGGCCGCGACGCCCAGCCGCAGCGCGTGACGAAAGATGACGGAGCGGACGTTGAGATTCTCCCGCAGCGGCTCCAGGAGGGCCTGCCGCGGCGCCGCCTCCACCCGCCGCGCGGGCAGCGCCAGGGCGTCCGGCACGGGCGCGCGGCCCTCCAGCCGCGCCGCCACCTCCACCGTCGCGTGGGAATAGTCCCGCAGGCGGTCCAGCAGCGTGTGCACGTATTGATAGCCGGCGCGCACCGGCTCCGGCACGCCGCCCGCCGTGTCCAGCGCCGCCAGGGCCCGCTTCACCCGCTCGGCGTTCCACACCGGCTGGGCGCTCACCTCCGTCCCCTTCTCCAGGGCAAACCGGACGCGGCGCAGGTCCGCGGTCAGCTCCGCCAGCGCGCGCTGCACCTCCGCTCGGAGCGCGTGATAGCGGGGCTCGGCGGGCGCCACCTCCAGCATTTCCGTCAGCGCGATGAGCGTCACCATCATCGAATCCGCGCCTTCGACCAGCACCAGCAGCTGTTCGCCCCGGCCGCTCTCCCCCGCCCGGCCCATGCGCGTGGAGGCCAACACGGTGCGCGCCTGTTCGATGAGCTGACGCATGCGGGCCTGCCAGGGCGCCTCCGGCAGGACACCCGCGGCGGCGGACGCCCCCCCTTCGAGCGGCCAGCGCCCCACCTCTTCGGCGTGGTCCGCCAGCGCGTCGTAACACCGCGCGATGGCCAGGCGCGCGGGCCGGTAGGGCACCAGCGGCCACAGCATCAGCGCGAGGAACATGGCCCACGTGCCGCCCACCAGGAACAAGCCGGAGCGCAGCAATGCGTCAGCCACGTCGTTGGCGGGAAGCGCGAGCGACACCACGAAGTAGTTGGCGAGAACCACGCCCATCAACCCCGGCGTGTCCCCATACGAGCGGGCGAAGCCACACGCCGTCACCCAGAACAGCGTGGCGATGACGGCGGCCCACGCGGGCAGGTGCAGCGCCGCCGCCAGCCCCACCACGGAGCCCAGGAGCGTCATCGCGCCCATGGTGAGCGCGCGGTCCCAGTAGGGCCCGCCCCGGTCCACCAGGGCAACGAAGAGGGCGGCCAGACCGACCCACGTGGCCGCGGGAAGGTGCAGCAGGGCCGCGACGGCCATGGGGCCACCCACCGCGAGCGCGGCGCGCAACCCCGCGCCATACGCGGGACGGCCCGGTTCCACGCGGAGGAATGCCTGGAGGTGATGACGGAGCGGACTCATCGCGCGAGCAATCCCAAACCACTCCGACCTATGTCACAGGTCCGCGCGCGCATCGACGCTTCCGTGGAACCACCCCTCGAAGGTGGTGTCCAGGCGTGAACGCGGCAGGGCCCGTTCCACCGGATGGATGGAGGGCGAGCGGCCAGGGGCCCGCGTCAGCCGGCCTCTCGCTCCGGGCCCACGCCCTCGCAGTCCTCCTCGACGGGCGCGGCCTCCTGGAAGGCGCTGGGCAGCAGGCTGAAGGGCAGCACCTTCCCCAACGCCGCGAGCAACAGGATGCCGCCGGGCGCCGCGAAGATGGCCAGCGCGGGAATCGCCTTGGCCACGTCGACGAGCTGCGCGCGCATGCGCCGGCGCTCGTCGCCCGTGAGCGCCTGACGCCGGGCCGCCTTCGTCAGCAGCACCGCCAGGTCGCCCGTCTCGCGGACCTCCTGCATCAGCCGGTAGAAGTTCTTCTCCAGCGTCTCCTGGATGCCAGCCACCAGGTCCTCGCCCATGGCGCCCGCGGCGTCCGACACGGTGAAGACGTCCACGATGGCGCGGTGGCGGGCGTAGAACTCCGCCATCTCCAGCTCCAGCCGGTGCAACTCCGCGTCCGGGACCTGGAGCGCCTGCGCCAGCTCGCGGATGAAGACGCGCTCGCGCCGCGTCTTGCGGCCATCCACCAGCGCCGCCAGCAACGTCTGCTCCAGCAGGAAGTGGCGCACGTCCACGCTGCGCACCTGACGCACCACGTCCCGCACCGGGCGGCGGCGGGCGAAGGACTGCTTCACCGCGGCCTTGAGCTCGGACGTCATCGCCGCCGGCAGCCGCAGGGACTCCACCTGCCGCAGGATGGCGCGGCGCGCGGGCAGGCCCGGCACCCGGTCCACACACGCGAGCCCCGTCAACACGTCCACCAGCAGCGCCTTCTGCCGCGCCGCGAAGTCCAACCGCCGCTGCGCCCGCTCGCGGTGCAGCGTACCGCGCGAGAAGTAGTCAATGGCCTGCCGGCAGAACAGCTGCGCGTCCGCGTACTGCGCGCCGTTGTGCAGCACCAGCCCGTACACCGGATCCCCCGCCAGCACGGGCGAGCGCTTCAACAGCGACGCTTCCACCTTCGCCGCCAGCCGCCGGGACACCGGACGCCCCGAGGCAATCGCCGCGTCCACCGACTCCGCCAGCTCCAGCTCTCCGGTGAGCACCGCGAACAAGACCAGGAGATGCTCGGTGCGAGCGGCCGTTGGAGCCCCCACGAGCCGGCCCAATTCCAGCGCCATCAGCGCCAGCGTCCGCACCACGGCGTGGAAGAGCTGGTCCTCCAGCACGCGCGCCTGGAGCTCGGTGGGCTGCGCCACGTCCGCCGCGGCGGGGGCGTCCGCGGGCGTGCCGTACAGCAGGCCACTGGCGCGCAGCGTCCGCCGCAGGTACGCGCGGGCGCGGGCCCGCCCGGAGCCCAGCGGCGGCGCGGACGGAGCCGGCGCGCCCGCCTCGAAGGCGACCGTCTCCGTCAGGAGTGGCAAGAGCCACCCCGCCTTGGTGAAGTCCAACACCGGAACACCCCTGGACCGCGGGGAGAGCCCCACACGCGGAGAAAGGAGCAGGATGTAACCCAGGGGCATCCCGGTTTCCACTCGGCCACGGGACAGGGTCAAGGCCCGGAAGTCAGCGGGCGTAGAACCGCCACTTCTACCGGACCCAACCATCCGCGCCCGGTGCCTACAGCGCGGTCGGCGCGCCGGGCTCCGGGACCACCACCTTGGCCGTGTTGCGCAGCTTCTTCAGCTCGCCGGTCAGCGCGTCCGGGGTGCCCTGGAGCAGCGGGAAGGTGCCGTAGTGCATGGGAATCACGCTCTTGACCTTCAGGAGCCGCACCGCCTGGGCCGCCTCCGCGGGGCCCATGGTGAAGTGGCCGCCAATGGGGAGCAGGGCCACGGTGGGCCTGAACTGGGTGGCGATGAGCGACATGCCCTCGAAGGGTCCGGTGTCACCCGCGTGGTACAGCGTAGGGCCCTTGTCGATTTCCAGCACGTAGCCCAGGGGCGCGCCCGCGTACTGCGCCGGCGACTTCGGGTCCGCGGCGTAGCTGCTGGAGTGGACCGCCTCCACCAGGTGGAACGTGACGTCCTTCACCCGGAAGGTGCCGCCCGCGTTGGCGCCCACGGACTGGGCCTCCGGGAGCCCCAGCAGGTTGATGAGCTCGAAGGAGCCGAAGACCTTCGCGCCCGTCTTCTCGGCCAGCGCCTTGGCCTCGCCCACGTGGTCGAAGTGGCCGTGGGTGAGGAGAATGGCGTCCAGCGCCTCCGGCTGCGCGGCGCCCTGCGGGGCCTTGGGGTTGGTGAGCCAGGGGTCGATGGCAATCACCGCGCCGCCCGGGCTGCGAATCACGAAGGCCGCGTGCCCCCACCACGTCACCTCCGTCTTGCCGCGGGCCGCCGCCGTCGGGGCCTTGGCGGCTGAGACCTTGGCGGGCGCCGGAGTGCCCTGCGCCGCTGCCGTTCCGCCGAAGGCCATTGCCGCGCCCGCCACCACTGCCATGAGCTTCGTCCGCATATCCATCCACTCCTGCTTGCGAGGTGAAGACCTGCCGCCACCGTGGTGACACGTCCCCCACGGCCGGATTGCCACCTGACACTGACCGGGCGGCCATTCAAGGGCCTGCCATGGATGCCCAAGTGCGCGCTGCGTCTCAAGCTCGATTCGGCTGTCGATACGACGGGGGGCGTGCGCTAACGTCGGCGGCACGTGGACCACCGATTTCAAGTCAGCCTCCGCGGGGTCATCGACCTCCTGTCTCACCACCTGTACAGCTCCCCGGGCGTCTACGTACGCGAGCTGCTCCAGAACGCGACCGATGCCATCCGCGCCCGCCAGTTCCTGGAGCCCGGCCACGCGGGCACCGTCCGGCTGGAGCTGATGGAGAAGCAGGACGGCAGCCCGCCCACCCTGCTCTTCACCGACGACGGCGTGGGGTTGACCGAGGACGAAATCCACCGCTTCCTGGCCACCATCGGTGAGTCCTCCAAGCGCGAGGCCCTGGAGGCCCGCCGCAACGACTTCATCGGCCAGTTCGGTATCGGCCTGCTGTCCTGCTTCATGGTGTGTGACGAGCTGCTGGTGGTGACGCGCTCGGCACGCGGCGATGGGCGCACGTTGGAGTGGCGGGGCCGGCACGATGGCACGTACGCCGTGCGGCCCTCCGAGCACCCGCTCGCCCAGCCCGGCACCCAGGTGTTCCTGGTCGCCCGCCCGGACATGGCGCATTGGTTCACCGCCACGCGGCTGCGAAACCTCGCCAGCCACTACGGCGGCCTGCTGCCCTTCCCCATCCACCTCACCACGGACCAGGGCACCGAGCGGCTGGACACCTCCGGCGCCCCCTGGCGCCGCGAGTACGACAGCGCCTCGGAGCGGCGCAAGGCGCTGCTCGCCTACGGGCGCGAGCTGTTCGACACGGACTTCGTCGACTGCATCCCCCTGCGCTCCACCGCCGGAGACGTAGACGGGGTGGCCTACGTGCTGCCCGCGTCGCCGCACTTCAACTCACGGCAGAAGCACCGCGTGTACCTCAAGCACATGCTGCTGTCGGAGAGCGCGGAGAACCTGCTGCCGGACTGGGCCTTCTTCGTGAAGTGCGTGGTGAACGCCAACGCGTTGCGGCCCACCGCCAGCCGGGAGTCCTTCTACGAGGACGACGCACTCGCCGCGGCGCGCGAGTCCCTGGGGCAGTCCCTGCGCGGCTACCTGATGGAGCTGGCGCGTGAGGACCCGCGCGCGCTCCAGCGGCTGATTGCCCTGCACGGGCTGAGCGTGAAGGCGCTGGCGCTGGATGACGATGACTTCTACCGCCTCATCATCCACTGGCTGCCCTTCGAGACGTCGATGGGGATGATGACGCTGGCGGACTACCGGCGCGCGCACCCTGTGGTGCGCTACACGTCCACAGTGGACGGCTTCCGGCAGATTGCCCAGGTGGCCAGTGCCCAAGGTCTGTGCATCATCAACGCGGCGTACACGCACGACACGTCGCTGCTGGAGAAGCTGCCGCACGCGGTGCCGGACGTGCAGGTGGAGCCCTTCTCCTCCGCGGACCTGCCGCAGAGCTTCGAGGAGCTCACCCTGGACGAGCGCGAGGCCACCTTCCCGCTGCTGCGCATGGCGGAGCGCGTGCTGGCGCCGTTCCGCTGCGGCGCGGTGGTGAAGAAGTTCTACCCGGCGGAGGTGCCCACGCTCTACAGCTCGGACGCGGAGGGCGCGTTCCGGCGAGACGCCGAGCGGGCCCGCGAGGAGTCGGATGACCTGTACGCCGGGGTGTTGGACAGCGTCATGGCGGCATCGGGCAGCGAGCCGGCGCAACTGTGCTTCAACCTCCACAACCCGGTGGTGCGGCGGCTGGCGGCGGTGGCGGACCGGGACATGCTGAAGCTGTCGGTGGAGATGCTCTACGTGCAAGCACTGCTCTTGGGACACCATCCGTTGAACGCACAGGAGATGGTGCTGCTGAACCAGGGCCTGCTGGGCCTCATCTCCGCGCAGTTGGGCGGGGATGGCGAGCGCGGCGGCGAAGGCAGCGGCGGCGCGGGTCCCCGGGGGCTGCACTGATGAGCGGTGACTGGCGCGAGCAGGCGGAGTCGCTCTTCGAACAGGCGGATGGCCTGGCGGAAGGCGAGAGCAAGGTCCGACTCCTGGAAGAGGCGGTGCGCCTGGCGGACACGCACAAGGACGTGGGTCTGGGCTACCGGATGCGGGATGCCCTCATCGACGCGGCGACCTTCGGCGGCTTCCCGGACAAGGCGCTGGTGGCCTTCGCGTGGTGCCGGGGACAGCAGAAGAAGGACCCGAAGCGCTTCGACCCGGAGGAGATGTTCTGGAAGCAGAAGTGGGTGGTGGGGCGCATCAAGGAGTTCCCGCACATCACCCGCAAGCAGATTGTGGACGCGCTGGACGACGTGGAGCAGTGCTTCAAGGCCACGGACTCCGGGGTGCGCGCGGTGCTGAAGATGCGCTACCAGGCCGCGCGGGAGATGGGTGACGCCGCCGAGGAAGTGGAGCGGCTGTGGAACGCGTGGCTGGAGGCGCGCCGCGACCACCTCACCGACTGCCGCGTGTGCGAGCTGGACGACGAACTGGACCACCACGCCGACAAGGGCGAATGGCAGCAGGTGCTGCGCAAGGCGAAGCCCATCCTGGACGGCCGCAAGTCCTGCGCGGAGATTCCCCACCTGACGCTGGGCACGGTGCTCTACCCGCTGTTCAAGCTGGGGGAGTTGGAGCAGGCGCGCGAAATCCACCGCCGCGGCTACGCCATGGTGACGAAGAACCGCGAGTTCCTCTCCACCGTGGGCGAGCACATGGAGTTCCTCGCCCTGACGGACAACCTGTCGCGCGGGCTGACGCTGCTGGAGAAGCACCTGGGCTGGGCGCTGGACCACCCGAGCTACCGCGACCGCTTCACCTTCTACGCCGCCGCCGCCTTCCTGCTGGAGCGGGTGCTAGCCGCTGGAGACAGGGACGTGGTGAGCCTGCGGCTGCCCAAGACGTTCCCCAATCACCAGGCGGATGGCGGCTACGACGTCCGGGCCCTGCATGCCTGGACGCAGGGGCAGGCCCGGGACATCGCGAACCGCTTCGACACACGCAATGGGACGGACCGGTTCGCGAAGCTGCTGGCGCGCAACCAGGTGCTCGCGGGGGAAGTCCGTCCCTTCCCCATCGACGCGAAGTGAGGCGACGCCCCGTCAGCGCTTGAGCTTGCTGAACGGGTTGTTGAACGGCTCCGGGCCTTTCTTCTCACCGGGCCCCGACGGCGGCTTCGGTCCCGGGCCGGAGGCAGGCCGGGCGCCCTGACGAGGCCCGCCGCTTCCGCCACCGCGCTCCGTCATGCGGCCCGGCCCCGTGGCCCCGCCGACGGGGGAGCGGCCCGACGGCTGCGGCGCCCCACCCTCCTGCACCGCGCGCACGGAGAGCGCCAGCCGCTTGCGCGCCAGGTCCACGGTGAGCACTCGCACCGTCAGCCGGTCGCCCACCTTCACCACTTCGGAGGGGTCCTTCACGAAGCGCGTGGAGATTTGCGACACGTGGACGAGGCCGTCCTGGTGAACGCCCACGTCCACGAAGGCGCCGAACGCGGTGACGTTCGTCACCACGCCCTGGAGCACCATGCCCTCCTTCACGTCCTCCAGCGAGCGCAGGTCCTCGCGGTGCTGGGGCGCGGTGAAGTCGCCGCGAGGGTCGCGGCTGGGCTTCTCCAGCTCCGCCAGGATGTCCTTGAGCGTCATCTCGCCCAGGTCCGGGCCCAGGTAGCGCTTCGGGTCAATCTTGCGGACCAGCTCGGCGTTGCCCACCAGCGCGCTCACGGCCACGCCCAAATCCTTGGCCATGCGCTCCACGACGCCGTAGCGCTCCGGATGGACGGCGCTGGCGTCCAGCGGCTCCGTCCCGCGCACGCGCAGGAAGCCCGCCGCCTGTTCGAACGTCTTGGGCCCCAGGCCGCTCACCTTCAGCAGTTCGCGTCGCGTGGTGAAGCGGCCCTTCGACGCGCGGTGCGCCACCAGCTTCTTCGCCAGGGACGGCCCCACGCCGGACACGTGCTCCAACAACTGCGGAGACGCGGTGTTGACGTCCACGCCCACCGCGTTGACGCACGAGTCCACCACCTCGCCCAGCTTCTTCTTGAGCAGCCCCTGGTCCACGTCGTGCTGGTACTGCCCCACGCCGATGCTCTTGGGGTCGATCTTCACCAACTCCGCCAGCGGGTCCTGGAGGCGCCGGCCAATGGACACCGCGCCGCGCAGGCTGACGTCCAGGTCCGGGAACTCGTCACGGGCCACCTCGGAGGCGGAGTAGATGGACGCGCCCTGCTCGCTCACCGACACCACGGGGACCTGCGAGCCCATCTCCTTCAGCGTGTCGCGCACGAAGACTTCCGCCTCGCGGCTGCCCGTGCCGTTGCCCACCGCGACGAGCTCCGGCTTGTGCTTCTGCACCACCGCGGCCAGCAGCTTCGCCGCGCGGGCGCGCTCGTCCGCGCCACGCTCCGAGTAGAGCGTCACCGTCTCCACCACCTTGCCGGTGACGTCCATCATCGCCAGCTTGGTGCCCGTGCGCAGGCCCGGGTCCAAGGCCAGCACCGCGCGGGCGCCCGCGGGCGGCGTGAGCAGCAGGTGGCGCAGGTTCTCCCCGAAGACGCCAATGGCCTGCCGGTCCGCGCGCTCCTTCAGCTCCGCGCGCAGCTCCGCCTCCAACGAGGGGCCCATCAACCGGTCCCAACTGTCCTCCACGGCGGCGCGCAACTCCTGCGAGAACAGGGACTGCGGCTTCGTCACCACGCGCCCGGCCAGCAGGCCCTTCACCTCGTCGTCGGGCAGGGAGAGCTTCACCTTCAACACGCCCTCTTCCTCGCCGCGCAGCAGCGCCAAGACGCGGTGCGAGGGGGCCTGGGACAGGGGCTCCTCGTGGCCGTAGTAGTTCTCGAACTTGGTCGTCTCGCCCTTCTTCGCGGGCACCACGTTCGAGCACAGCGTGCCCCGGCGCGCGCTCACCTCGCGCGCCTCGCGGCGCAGGCCGGCGTCCTCGGCCACGCGCTCGGCGCAGATGTCGCGCGCGCCCGCGAGCGCCGCGGCCTGGTCCGGCACGTCCTTCTCCGGGTTGACGTAGGGGCGCACGCGCGCGGCCACGTCCTCGCCGCGGCGGCCGTCCTGCTTCCACACCAGGTCCGCCAGCGGCTCCAGCCCGCGCTCCCGGGCAATGGCGGCGCGCGTGCGGCGCTTGGGCTTGTAAGGAAGGTAGAGGTCCTCCAACTCCGTGCGCGTCCTGGCGGCCTTGAGCGCCTTCGCCAGCTCCGGCGTCAGCTTCCCCTGCTCCTCAATGGAGCGGAGGATGGTGTCGCGCCGGGAGTCCAGCTCGGCGCGCTCGGTGGCCCGGTCGAAGATGGTTTGAATCTGGACCTCGTCCAGGCCGCCCGTGACTTCCTTGCGGTAGCGCGCGATGAAGGGGACCGTGGCCCCGTCCTCTTGCAGCGCGAGGGTCCGGTCCACCTGCTCGGGCCTGAGGCCCAGCTCCTGGGAAAGCTCAGCGGCGTAGGGATGCATGGCGCCGCTTCTATAACCCGGGCCCCACACTGCTCCCAGAGACCGGTCGTCCGAAGCGCTCAGCCCGCGACGAACGCCGCGCGCCGGGCGTCCCACTCCGGGCGCAGCAGGCCCCAGAGTTGCTGGTCCCGGCGTTGCCCCTGAAACAGACAGTGCCCGCGCAGGGTGCCTTCCATCGTGAAGCCCAACTTGCGCGCCACGCCCTGAGAGCCCGTATTCTCCGCCAGCGTCGTCAGCCACACCCTCTGGAGGTAGGGCAGCGTGAACAACTGCTCCAGCATCAACCCCACCGCGCGTGAGCCCAGGCCCCGGCCGTGGTGCGCGTCCGCCATCATGTAGCCCAGCTCGATGCGGCCATGCGCGCGCGACAAATCCCGCGCGGACACCGTCCCCACGAGCTGCCCGTCCGCCTCCACGAACCACCGGAAGCTCCGCGCGCGGGGCTCACCCAACGCGCCCGCTTCCAGGATGCGCCGCAGGAGCAGCTCCCGCGTGTCGTCCTCCGTGTCCACGAAGCGCCGCGCGCCGGGGGCGGCCCGCATGGCCAGCCAGAAGTCCACATGCTCCGGCCGGGCGGGAACGAGTCGGACATCGGAAACGGGAGCACCGGGCAACATGCCTCGCTTCTAGCGCGCCCCACGCCGCGGCGCAGCAATCAAGGAGGTCCGCGCGAACCAAGACTGGAACCGCCTGCGCCGTGCACCTTGCCGGCATTCCACCGGGCGCACCCCACCCTGAAACGGCCGAGGGCCGCGGCCCGGAGCACGTGGCTCCCGGCGCGGCCCTCGCTCCTCACCGAGCAGGTGAGGCCTTCTCCACTCAGGCGGAGGTGATGGTGCCGTCCTTGATGACGAAGTCGCGGCGGGTGAACTTCGCCGTCAGCTCAGAGGGCTGGCGCAGCGAGTAGTCCTTGGCGATTTCCGTGCCCGGGATGAGGTGGAAGGCAGCCTTCGCCTCGGTGCCGCCGACCTCCAGCACCACGAAGCCGTGGGCATCACCGTCCACGAACGCCATGCCGGGGTGCGCTTCCTTCAGCGACTTGTCCAGCTCCGTCACGATGTACCGGTACACCGTGCTGCCGGTGGAGAAGCCCGCGCCGATGACGGCCAGGCCCGCCAGCTCCTTGATGGAGCCGGAGGAGATGGCCGGCGTCGTCAGCGCGGGAATGCCGGACTCCACGGACGCGAAGGACGCGTGGATGTCGCCGGAGATGAACATCGCGTTCTTCACCTGGCTGTCGCGCAGGAACTTCAAGAACTCCTGCTTCTTCGTGGGGAAGCCGTCCCACTGGTCCACGTTGAAGTAGAAGTCCTGGCGCAGCGTGGGGTCCGGGACGTCCGCCTTGTCGCTCAGCTTGAACACCATGGAGGTGAGCGAAATCGAGGAGACGATGATCTTCCACGCGTTGGTCGCCTCCGTCACCGACTCCTGGAGCCACGCCTGCTGCTCGTTGCCGAAGATGCCCTCCGAGGCCCCCGCCGAGCCCATGTACTTGATGGCCGCGTACAGGTCGAAGATGGGCTTCACCACAACGTAGCGCGAGCCCTGGATGCCGAAGAGGCCCGTCTTGCCCATGTGCGCGAAGGCCAGGCCGCGCGGCGTGCCCGCCACGGGGATGAGCGGCACGGCCGACCCACCCGCCGCCACGCGCGCCTGGTTGACGGCGTTCAGCACCTGGTTGACGTAGAGCAGCGCCAGCCCACCGGAGACCCAGGAGGCGGCCTTCACGGATGCCTCTTCCGGCGTGAGCCCGGCGGCGACGGCCTGCTGCACGTACACGCCAATGAGGATCTGCTTGTAGGGCGCCAGCTCCGCGGCGTCGATGTCCACGTAGGCGAACATGTCGGACTGCAGCTGCGCCTGGACGGCCTCCGGCAGCGTCGGCAGCACCATGGCCAGCTGATCGGCCGGCACCGCCACCTTGCCCGGGTACGCGTCCTCGGGGATGAGGTGGTCCGGACGGTAGGTGCGCGTGTCCGTCACCAGCAGCTTCAGGTTCCGGCCGAACTCGAAGTCGCGGTAGATGCGCGTCGGCTGGGCCACCACGGCGTTGATGTCGATGGCGCCCGCGCTGCTCGCGCCGTGGTCCATGGGGATGTACTCGAAGAAGGCCTGCTCCGCGTTGCGGCGGCGCTCGGTCTGCTTCTCGTTGGTGCGCTCGTCCGTGTACGTGGCGACGTCGCCCCAGCAGTCGTCGGAGAACTCGTGGTCATCCCACGTGATGATGAACGGGTAGCGCTCATGCACCTGCTGGATGACCTTGTCCGTGCGCAGGGTCTTGTAGAGGTCGCGGTAGTTGGACAGCGAGTTGGCCGCGTAGAACGCCGTCAGGCCCGTGCCCTGGCGGAGCGCCTTCTCCGGCTCGCTGAAGACGATGCCGCGCCCGTCCACGGACTGGAACGACGCGTCACCCGTCGTCTCGTAGACGTAGTCGCCCAGGAACACGACGAAGTCGAGGTCCTCGTTGAGCTGCAGCAGGTGCTGCCACGCGTTGTAGTAACGGCCGATGTAGTCCTGGCAGCTGGCGAAGACGAACTTCACCGGCACGTCGTCGCCCGCGGCCGGCGCGGTGCGGGTACGGCCCGTCACCGTGGAGTACTTCTGACCGTTCGCGTCGATGGTGAAGCGGTAGTAGTACGTCGTGCGCGCCGACAGGTTGGTGACCTTCACCTTCAACGCATGATCGAACTGCGCCAGCGCGGTGAACTGCTGGTCCAGCACCACGCTGCTGAACGACTCGCTGGTGGACACCTCCAGCCGCACCTGCGTGTTCGCGCTCGCGTTGTCCGGGTCCACCGCCCGCACCCACAACACCACGCTGTCCGGACGCGGATCACCCGAGCACACGGACTGCGGGAAGTACTTCTCGCCAGTATCCGACGTCGTCTCGTCGTCGGAACATCCGAACGCAGTGGTCGCTGCAACGGCGACGACGGCCTGGAGGAAACTGCGGCGTTTGAATCGGTCGAACAAGGCGGGACTCCGGGTTGCGCGGGTTAGGTAACAGGGCCGCGAGTCTAGAGCGCTCTTCCACTCAGCAGGAAACATCCCCACGGAATGAAACGACAACGCGTCGTGTCACCCACGCCCGGTGCGAACCCACGCGAAGGACGCCGGACGCCAAGCAAAAGGGCCGCCCACCTCGCGGCGGACGGCCCTCTGACTTTCATGGCGAATCGCCACCATCCGGGGAAAGCGCCCCGGAGACCGGACTACTTCACGGCCTTCACGCGGCCGCGCTTCTCGCTGCCACCCTCGGCCGGCGCGGACTCGTCCGGCGCCGCGGCGACGGGCGCACCCGACTTGCCGATGCCGTACTTCTCCAGCACGCGGCCTTCGATGTCCTTCGCGATCTCCGGGTGCTCGCGCAGGTAGTCCTTCACGTTCTCCCGGCCCTGGCCGATGCGCTCACCATTGAAGGAGAACCAGCTGCCGCTCTTCTCCACGATGTTCTCGTTGGAGGCGAGGTCGATGAGGTCGCCCTCACGGGAGATGCCCGTGCCGTACATGATGTCGAACTCGACTTCCTTGAACGGCGGCGCAACCTTGTTCTTCACCACCTTCACGCGGGTGCGGCTGCCCACCACGTTGTCGCCATTCTTGATGGCGCCGATGCGGCGGATGTCCAGGCGCTGCGACGCGTAGAACTTCAGCGCGTTACCGCCCGTCGTCGTCTCCGGGTTGCCGAACATCACGCCAATCTTCATGCGAATCTGGTTGATGAAGATGACGCACGTCTGGCTCTTGGAGATGGTGCCCGTCAGCTTGCGGAGCGCCTGGCTCATGAGGCGGGCCTGCACACCCATGTGCGCGTCGCCCATCTCACCCTCGAGTTCCGCCTTCGGCACGAGCGCGGCCACCGAGTCCACCACCAGCACGTCGATGGCGCCCGAGCGCACCAGCATCTCCGCGATTTCCAGCGCCTGCTCACCGGTGTCCGGCTGGCTCAGCAGCAGGTCATCGGTACGTACGCCCAGCTTGCGCGCGTAGCCCACGTCCAGCGCGTGCTCCGCGTCCACGTAGCCGCAGATGCCGCCGCGCTTCTGCGCTTCGGCGACGATGTGGAGACACAGCGTCGTCTTACCGGACGACTCCGGCCCGAAGATTTCGATGATGCGGCCCTTGGGCACGCCACCCACGCCCAGGGCGATGTCCAGCGAGATGGAGCCCGTCGGGATGGCCTGAACGTCTCGCATCAGCGGCTCGTCGTTGCCGAGCCGCATGATGGACCCCTTGCCGAACTGGCGCTCCACCGCGGACATCGCCAGTTCGATCGCCTTTTCCTTCTCCTGATTCACGGCCATTGCTCGTAGCTCCTTGTATTGGCGAGCCACCCCGGCTCACCTGAACGCGCTTTTAGTACGCGATGGGTAGACCCTAGTCCACCCCTCTGACATCCGTGCTGCATCCTGTCGGTCAGCCCTCGCGGAGGGCAGCCAGGAAGGCGGCCACCAGCCCCGCCAATCCCACCCACAGCCCCGTGTGCGCCAGGCCCAGGACCGCCAGCACCGCCCCGGCCAGGGAAACCAGGGTCAGCATCACCATCCCCACGCGGTACACGGGCGTCCGGGGCGGAGCAAGCCACAAGGCGGCCACCGCCAGCAGGGACAGCCCCAGTTGGGAGGTGAGCAGGCTGGCGTCCCCTTTGGGGAACAGCGCTTCATGGACGACTTGCGCCCCGATGCCTCCCACCAACACCGCCATGCACGTACCTGGCTTCAGGCGCTGCGCCTTCCGCTGCTGGGTGTTGGCGCGCAGGTGCTCCAGGTCCTCGGGCTGGACTTCCAGGGCGTAGGGGAAGCCCAGGGACAGCAGGGCCTCCACCGCGGCCGCGCGGCAGGTGCGTCCCTTCGCATCCACCAGTCCGGTGAGCCGCCCGCTCTCCAACAGCCGCAGGAAGGTGTCCGCCACCAGCCGGTCTCCGCCCGTCCTGGCCATCCGGGCCAGTTGGAGGTTCAGCCGCGCCGCCACCAGGGGACGCTCCGCCTCCGGCACCCGCCGGGCCTGCTCGGTCAGCACCAGCACCGGCAGGGGGAGGTCCAACGGCGGCGTGGGCGTACCCCGGAGCAGAAGAACCGGAGTGGCTTCCAGCGACACGGGCTCGGGCGGCGCCTCCCACGGCGCGACCTCCCCCGGTGGCGCCTCGTCCTCGCCCTCCATGGGCCGCTGCGTGGGCGGACGTATGCGAGGCGCGTCGGGCACGGAGGAAACTGTAGCCACGGCCCCCCGCGAGGTTCAAAGCGACGTGCCCCCGCAACATTCACCGGGCAACGGGCGAGCTGGAGCGGGAGGACTGAAGCCCCTCGCGTGGAAACGACGAAGCCCGAGCCCCCTTCGCGGGAGCCCGGGCTTCTGGCGCTTCAGGTCCGAAGACGCGCGGCGGCTACTCCACCGTCACGCTCTTGGCCAGGTTGCGCGGCTGGTCCACGTCGTTCCCGCGCAGGTCCGCCACGTGGTAGGCGAGCAGCTGCAGGGGGATGGTGGCCACCACCGGCGCCAGCAGCGCGCAGGCCGCCGGAATCCGGATGACCTGGTCGGCCAGCGTGGCCACGTGCTCGTCGTCCTCGTCGATGATGGCAATCACCTTGCCACCGCGCGCGCGGACCTCCTCGATGTTGCCGATGATCTTCTCGTACGCGACGTGCGGCTGCTTCGGCGCGATGACCACCACCGGCATCTTCTCGTCGATGAGCGCGATGGGGCCGTGCTTCATCTCACCGCCCGCGTAGCCCTCCGCGTGGATGTACGAGATTTCCTTCAGCTTGAGCGCGCCCTCCAGCGCCACCGGGTGCATGGGGCCGCGGCCGAGGAAGAGGAAGTCCTGCGAGTCCATGTACTCACGCGACACGCGCGTCACGGCCGGCTCGCACTTGAGGACGTCCTCAATCATCTTCGGCACCTTCGTCAGCTGCGTCAGGTGCTCCTGTGCCGCCGGCACGGACAGGGTGCCACGCATGCGGCCCAGCTTGACGGCCAGCAGGTACAAGGCCACCAGCTGCGTGGTGAACGCCTTGGTGGACGCCACGCCAATCTCAGGGCCCGCGTTGGTGAGCACGGAGAAGTCGGCCTCGCGCGTCATCGCGCTGCCAATGACGTTGCAGATGGCCATGGCCGTGGCGCCGCGGGCCTTGGCCTCCTTGAAGGCCGCCAGCGTGTCCGCCGTCTCGCCCGACTGGCTGATGGCGATGGCCAGGTGCGTGCTGTCGACGATGGGGTCGCGGTAGCGGAACTCGCTCGCCAGCTCCACCTCGACCGGCAGGCGCGCCAGCGACTCAATCATGTGCTTGCCCGCGACACCGGAGTGCCACGACGTGCCGCACGCGAGGATGGTGATCTTGGTCAGCGAGCGGACCTTCTCCGCCGACAGGTTCCAGCCCTCGAAGTGGACGTCGCCTTCCGACAGGAGCATCCGGCCGCGCAGCGTGTCCGCGACGGCGCGGGGCTGCTCCCAGATTTCCTTGTGCATGAAGTGCTTGTGGCCACCCTTCTCCGCCATCATCGGCGTCCAGTCGATGCGGCGGGTGGGCCGGTTCACCTTCTGGCCCTGGCGGTTGAAGATGTCCACGGCCGCCGCGGTGATGACGGCCAGGTCACCCTCTTCCATGTAGACGAAGTCGCGCGTGTGCTCGAGCAGCGCCGGCACGTCGCTGGCCAGGAAGTTCTGCCCCTGGCCCAGGCCCAGCACCATGGGCGAGGCGTCCTTGGTGCAGACGATGCGGCTGGGGTCGCTGGCCGTCAGCACGGCCAGCGCGTAGGTGCCCTTCACCTGGGCAATGGCCGCGCGCACCGCGTCCGGCAGCTCCAGGCCGCGCTCCAGCTCTTCGGAGATGAGGTGCGCGAACACCTCCGAGTCCGTCTCCGAGGAGAAGACGTGCCCACGCGAGCGCAGCTGCTCCTTGAGCGACAGGTGGTTCTCGATGATGCCGTTGTGCACCACCGCCACGTCCTTGTACGTGTGCGGATGCGCGTTCTCGTCGGAGGGACGCCCGTGGGTCGCCCAGCGGGTGTGCCCGATGCCGATGGTGCCCGGTGGCTGGTCCGCCACCACCCGGTTTTCCAGGTTGCGGAGCTTGCCCGTGGCCCGCACGACGTTGAGCTTGCGCTGATTCAGTACCGCAACGCCCGCCGAGTCATAGCCACGGTATTCGAGCCGCTTCAGGCCCGACACCAGGATGGGGGCTGATTCCTTGTCACCGACGTAACCAACAATCCCGCACATAGTTGCACCTCTCTCTCACGCCCACGCCCGCCGGAGCAATCCGCGGGACTCCCCTACATCCCTGCCGGGCAGCGCTCTGCCTGGTACCCAAGCAAGAGCCGCGCCGCCTATCCCACCCGGGCCTTCGCCTGCCGCGCCTTCTTGGTGGCCACCCAACCCTCCTTGGTCACCTGTGGCGTCCGGGACACAGCGAGGCTCCCAGGAGGCACATTTTTCGTCACCGTGGTGCCCGCGCCGACATACGAGCCGTCGCCGACCTTCACGGGCGCGACGAGCTGGGTGTCGGAGCCGATGAACACACCATCACCCAGTTCAGTCAGGTGCTTGTTCACCCCGTCATAGTTACAGGTGATGGTGCCCGCCCCCACGTTGCACCCTGAGCCAATGACAGCGTCCCCCAGGTACGTGAGATGGCTGGCCTTCGAACCTTTTCCGATGCGGGCCTTCTTCGTCTCCACGAAGTTGCCCAGATGCACGTCCTCGGCCAGCTCCGTCCCGGGGCGCAGCCTCGAGAAGGGGCCAATGACGTTGCGCTCCCCCACCCGGGCCTCTTCCAGCACGGAGTAGGGCTTGATGATGGTGCCGTCCGCCACGGTGGAGGCATGCAGCACGCTGCCCTGGCCAATGGTGCAGCCCTTGCCCACCACGGTGCCGGCGGCCAGCGTGACGGAGGGACCGATTTCGGTGTCGGGCCCGACGGTGACGCCTTCCTCGATGTAGGCGGTGGCGGGGTCCTGCAGCGAGACGCCGGCGCGCATGTGCGCTTCGTTGATGCGCTGCTGCAGCACGCGCGCGCGGGCGGCCAGCTCCACCCGGTCATTCACGCCGGCCGTCTCCGTGGCGTCCGCCTCCACAGAGCCCACCGGGCCCTGCTTCGCGGCCATCTCCACCAGGTCGGTGAGGTAGTATTCACCCTGGGCGTTCTGCGGCTTGATTTCAGCCAGCGCCTTCCAGAGGAAGTCCGCGTCCACGGAGTAGATTCCGGCGTTGCACTCGCGCACCGCGCGCTGCTCCGGGGTGCAGTCCTTGTGCTCCACGATGCGCGTCACCTTGCCACCGTCGCGGATGACCCGGCCGTAGCCCGTGGGGTCCTCCAGGGTGGTGGACACCATGGCCAGCTTGCCGCCCGCCTGGTCATGGGCGGCCAGCAGCGCGTCCAGCGTCTCGCGGCGCAGCAGCGGCACATCACCGTAAAGAATGAGGACCCGCCCGGAGTACCCCTTCAGGGCCTCCTCGGCGGAGCGCACCGCGTCCGCCGTCCCGCGCTGCTCGCGCTGGAGCGCGAAGCGCAGGGGGGCATCCGGGAAGAGGCCTCGGACGGCCTTCTCCACCGCTTCCGCCTGATGGCCCACCACGGGGACCACCGACGTGGCGCCCAGTTCAAGGGCCCGCTTGAGGGGATACGCGCAAAGGGGCCGACCGAGGATGGGGTGAAGGACCTTCGCCTTCTCCGACTTCATCCGCGTGCCCTTGCCCGCGCACAGCACCACCGCCGCCAGAACGCTCATGCGGCGGAGAATTAGGGACAGCCAATCGAGTCGTCAACCGCGCGTGGATCAGAAGGCGTGACGGTGTCCACCGGCCGTGCCTTCGCACTGACCGAGACGCACAGGGTGTTGCGCTGAATCGTGATGCCGAAGCTGGGCTTCAAGAAGACCGTCACCTCGGCCGCGGTGGGCGCGGCGCCAGGTAGGGCCTTTTTCTCGGGTATGGCTTGCGTGCTCATACGCTCCCCCGGACGCGATTCATGATGGGACCAGGATGCACGCCGCCGGAGAACAATCCAAGAGGAAAAATGTTGTCAGGTTGAAATCCTGGTCCTGACCATACGGTTCGTGCATACCGGGACACATGTAGTCCGTCTGGTCCCCTGGCGTCGCCGGACTGGAGGGTAGGCTTTTGTCGCCCGGGTAACACACCACCCAGGACGAAAGCCAGCGATGGACTGTTCAGACAGCGCGAGGAGGGCTGAACCCGTGAAGGACACGAGCTTCCGCGGTGCGGTGCTGAAGCGAGGGCTGCTGGCCGCGGTGATGATGGTGGCGTGTGTGGCGCAGGCGGCGCGGCCCTACCGGGGCGGCGCGGTGGCCACGGCCTACCCGCAGGCGAGCGCGGCGGCGTTGGAGATGTTGGAGAAGGGCGGCAACGCCACGGACGCGGCGGTGGCGGCGGCCTTCGTGGCGGCGGTGGTGGGTCCCTACCACTCCGGCGTTGGTGGCGGCGGCTTCGCGCTGGTGCACGACGCCAAGAGCGGCGACACGAAGGTGCTGGATTTCCGCGAGGTGGCCCCCAAGGCGGCCACGCGCGACATGTACGTGAAGGACGGCAAAGTGGTGCCGGGCCTGTCCACGGACGGCGCGCTGAGTGTGGCGGTGCCGGGCGCCGTCGCGGGCTACCTGGAGTTGCTCAAGGCGCACGGGAAGCTGAAGCCGGCGGTGGTGCTGGCTCCGGCCATCGCGGCGGCGCGCAAGGGCATGTGGGTGACGCCGCGCTACCGCACCATGGCGGAGGGCCGGCTGGCCTGTCTGAGCCGGGACGCGGAGGCCTCACGCGTGTTCCTGGTGAAGAACGCCCAGGGCCAGTGGGAAGCCCCGCCCGTGGGGCACGTCATCCGCCAGCCCGACCTGGCGCGCACGCTGTCCTCCATCGCGAAGGGGGGCGCCAAGGCCTTCTATGCGGGGCCGGTGGCGAAGGCCATCGCCACGTCGGTCCAGGCTGGCGGCGGCATCCTCACCCAGGAGGACCTCGCGGCCTACAAGACGCGCAGCGCCACGCCCCTGGAGGGCACGTACCGCGGCCACCGCATCCTCACCATGCCGCCGCCGAGCGCGGGGGGCGTGGCCGTCATCCAGGTGCTGACCGCGATGGAGCAACTGCGCCCCCAGGGGGTGACGTTCCGCGACGCGGAGGCGCTGCACCTCTACGCGGAAGCCGTGCGGCGGGCCTATGTGGACCGCGCGAAGTACCTGGGGGACCCGGCCTTCGTGGACGTGCCCCTGGCGCGGCTGGTGTCGCCCGGCCACGTCGCGGACCTGGCGGGCTCCATCGACCCGAAGAAGGCCACGGCCAGCGCGTCGCTGCTGGCGCCGAAGGAAGGCGTGCGGGGCTCCACGCTGACGGAAGAGCCCACCACACTGACGCCCGAACCGGAGAAGAAGAACACCACGCACATCTCCGTCATCGACAAGGACGGCAACGCGGTGGCGATGACGACCACGGTGAACTACGGCTTCGGCTCGTGCGTGGTGGCCAAGGGTACCGGCGTGCTGCTCAACGATGAGATGGATGACTTCGCCGCGCAGCCGGGCGTGCCCAACGCGTACGGACTGGTGACGGGCGAGCCCAACGCCATCGCACCGGGCAAGGTGCCGCTGTCCTCCATGGCCCCCACGCTGGTGTTCTCCAAGGAAGACCCCCGGCGCGTCATGCTCGCGGTGGGCAGCCCTGGCGGCTCCACCATCCCCACCACCGTCATCCAGGTCATCAGCAACGTGGTGGACCACGGCATGGACGTGGCGCGCGCGGTGAATGAAGGCCGCGTGCATCACCAGTACCTGCCCGACGAGCTGTGGGTGGACAAGTGGGGCCTGGAGCCGGCGACGCTGTCCGTGCTGGAGGCCAAGGGCCACAAGGTGCGCCGCGTGGAGCAGTGGGGCGACGCGGAGGCCGTCTACAGCGACCCGAAGACGGGGCTGCGCTTCTCCGCGAGCGACCCGCGCAACGAGGGCGCCGCCCTGGGACAGGATTGAGCAGTGCCCACCCCACCGCCCATCTTCGACGCCCACCTCCACCCGGAGAGCCTGAGCGACCAGGATCTGGAGTCCATGCGCTTCTTCGGCGTGGAGCGGGCGTTGGTGGTGGCACACCACTTCCCGGAGCCCACGTCCAAGGCGCTGCTGCGGCACTTCGATGACCTGGTGGAACGCCAGCTTCCCCGGTTGGAGCGCCTGGGCATCCGCGCGTACGCGGCCCTGGGCGTCCACCCACGCTGCATCCCCCGGCGCGGCTTGAGCGAGGTGCTGTCCGCGCTGCCTGACTACTTCCAGGGCGGGCGCGTGGTGGCCCTGGGCGAGACGGGCCTGCACACGGGCGGCGAGGAGGAAGAAGAAGCATTCCTGGAGCAGCTCGCGCTGGCCCGCAGCCTCAAATTGCGCGTGGTGGTGCACACCCCCACCACGGACAAGGAGCGTCACACGCGGCGCATCCTCACGCTCCTGCGGCAGTCGGGCCTGCTGCCCTCGCGCGCGCTGGTGGACCACGCCAACGCCCGGACGGTGCGCACCATCCTGGAGGTGGGCCACTGGGCCGGGCTGACGCTGCACCCCGAGGCGCTCAAGGCCGAGCGCGCGGTGGTGCTGGTGCGGCGGCTGGGCAGTGAGCGGCTGATGCTCAACTCCGACGCGGGTGACGGAGCCGGGGACATCCTCGGCCTGGCGCGCGCCGCCAACCTGCTGGCCAAGGCCAGCCTGTCCCAGCGCATCGTCCGCCGCATCACCCACGAGAACGCCGCCCGCTTCTTCCAGGTGGGCGGCTGACGCTCGCGCGGCGCAGCTCCGCCACCGTGGCCAGCGCCCGTTGACCCGGGTCCGCCATCCTCCGTGGCGGAATCTTTCGATGAAACGGCGCGCTCTTCGTCATTCCCATCAGGAGCACGCAGCGGAAATAGGCCGGTCCCCCGCACGTTGCCCCCTCACCCGCGCTGGGAGTGGCATTTGCACCGCTTGGTCGTCTTCGTCGTCAGCCTCGCGCTCGCGGGCTGCGCTGGCCCGTCTTCCGCTCAGCGCCCTGCGTCATCCACCGAAACGCCGGTGCCTTCCGCGCCGCGCGCCCTGGAGCCTGACGCGGGCCGCCAACTGACCGCCACACCCGGGCGCTTCCTGGCGGCCTGCCTGTGCGACGTGCAACGGGCCTCGGCGCGCATCAACGCCTTGCTGTCACTGCCCGAGCCCCGGAACGTGGAGTCGGCCCTCACTGCCTACGACGACGCCATCGCGTTGCTGGATGATGCCAACGGCCGCGCGGGCATCGGTGCCAACACCCACCCGGACGCCGCGTTCCGCGCGGCGGCGGCGCGCTGCGCCCAGGCCGCGGACGGCATGCGCACGGACGTGTCGCTCAACCCCCACGTCTACGCAGCCCTGGCCGCGCTGGACCTGAGCGGGCAGGACACCGCCACCCAGCGATGGGTGGACCTGGTGCTGCGGAACTTCCGGCGCGCGGGGGTGAACCGGGACGCGGCCACCCGCGCGCGGCTGCGCGAGCTGAACGACGCCCTCACCCGGCTGGGACAGACGTTCAGCCAGCACATCCGCGAAGACGTCCGGCACGTGGACGTGGCACCCGAAGCGCTGGAGGGCCTTCCCGACGATTACATCCGGGACCATCCGCCCGGGCCCGACGGCCGGGTGCGCGTCACCACCGACGCCTCCGACGCCCTGCCCGTCCTGACGTACGCGCGCGACAGCAGCGCCCGCGAGGCGCTCTGGCGCGCGGGCCAGCAGCGCGGCCATCCCCGCAACCTGGAGACGCTGTCACGCCTGCTCCAGACGCGTCACGACCTGGCCACGCTCCTGGGCTATCCGAGCTGGGCCGCCTACGCGTCCGAGGACAAGATGGTCCGGCACCAGCACGTGGCCGAGGACTTCATCGAACAGCTCGCCACCGCCACCACCACGCGCGTGCAGGACGACTACGCCGCGCTGCTGGAGCGCAAGCGGCGCGACGTGCCCGGCGCGTCCCGCGTGGAGCCGTGGGAGCAGACGTACCTCAAGGAACAGGTGCGCGCGGAGCGCTACCACTTCGACTCGCGCGAGCTGCGGCCCTACTTCGAATACACGCGGGTGAAGCAGGGCGTGCTGGACATCACCTCGCGGCTCTTCGGGCTCACCTACCGCCGCGTCCGGGATGCGCAGGTGTGGCACCCAGACATCGAGGCCTGGGACATCTACGAGGGCTCCACGCGCCTGGGGCGCTTCTACCTGGACATGCACCCACGCCCGAACAAGTACGCCCATCCGGCGCAGTGGGACCTGGCCACCGGCCGCGCGGGGAGGACGCTTCCCGAGGGCGTGCTGACAGGCAACTTCCCGCGTCCCGGCGCCCACCCCGCGCTGCTCCAGCACTCCCAGGTGCAGACGTTCTTCCACGAGTTCGGCCACCTGCTGCACCACGTCCTCGGCGGCCGGGCACGCTGGGCCGGCCTGTCCGGCTCGCGCACGGAGCGCGACTTCGTGGAGGCCCCCGCCCAGGTGATGGAGGAGTGGGCCTGGCGCCCGGAGTCACTCCAGACGTTCGCCCGGCACGTCGTCACCGGCGAGCCGCTGCCCACGGAGACCATCCTCCGGATGCGGCGCGCGGACGCCTTCGGCAAGGGACTGTGGCTGCGCCAACAGCTCTTCTACGCGGCCGTCAGCCTCCAGCTCCACGCGAGCGACCCCGCCGGCGTTGACACCACCGCGCGGGTGAACACGCTCCAGGAGCGCTACATGCCCTTCCCCGCAGTGGACGACACCTACGCCCATCTCTCCTTCGTCCAACTCGACGGCTACTACTCCTCCGCGTACTACGCCTACCTCTGGTCGCTCGTCATCGCCCGGGACCTGCTCACTCCGTTCCTGGAGCACGGGCTGATGGACACCTCCACCGCCCAGCGCTACCGGGACACCGTGCTGGGTCCGGGCGGCTCCCGTGACGCGGCGGACCTGGTCCGGTCATTCCTGGGCAGGGACTACGGCTTCGAGGCGTATACCCGTTGGCTGGACGACGCCTGACGCTGCTCGTCAGGGCCTGTAAAAACCAAGGGCCCCGCGATGTGAATCGCGAGGCCCCTTGTGTTGTGAATCCGTCAACCCGTTGACACTCCGCTCACGCGGCGTCAGCGCTCAGTGCACCACGGGTGCGGCCACCGTCTGCTCGGGCTGCAGGGTGATGCCCTGGGAACCCGAATCGAAACGGACCTGCACGGGGACGCCCTGATAGCGGTACTGAGCCAGGGAGTCAGCCGCCTCGTCGAGCTGGCGCTGATAGCGCTCCTCAAGCTCCACGGCGATCAGCAGCATCGTCTCGCCCGCGTCCTCGACGCCCGGGCGGTACACTTGGCACCGCTGGAACCGCGCCCAGCGACCGTTCTCCATCTTCACCAGCTCGCCGTCGTAAGCCATGCGCAGCTCCTCTGCCGTAAATCCAACGGAACCCAATGTAGGGCCGGATTAACTCCGTGTCATCCCCCCGCTTGAAAATTCGTCAAAACCCTAGAAGTCCAAGGGGTTACAAGCACATTTGGCAGGCATCCAGGCGAGGAGCCGGGGCAACTGCTCAAAAATGTAAATTGGACGGGCCGTCAACGTGGTTAAGGCCGGCCTCGCGGGGCGGTGGCACGGGAGCAGTGCGTCACCTATGATTTGGGGGAGATGAAGCTGCCCGGGCTGTTCCGCAAAGAGCGCACCACCATCCAGGCTGCCGACGCGCAGGACCATGCCGAGCGGCTCCTCGCCGAGTCGCTGCGCATGCTGGGCCAGGTCTGCGCCAAGGTCGCGGACGCCATCGAGGCGCAGCGCCTGTCCCGCCAGGGGTATCCGCACAACACCTACCTGCGACGGACCGACGGCGACGACGAGGACGACACCGTCAAGAAGACGTAGACGGGTGGCTCGCCATGGCCACCGACTCCGACGCTGACGTGCCCGTCCCCTGCCTGGCCTCCGCGCCCACGTGGCGGGACGCCGGCATCCGCATGCCCATGCCCGCCCTCCAGGACACGGAGGGCCCTCGCCTGCCCGAAGGACTGCCTCCCGTGGTGGACGCGCACGTCCACCTCTTCCCGGACCGGGTGTTCGACGCGGTGTGGCGCTGGTTCGACCAGTACGGCTGGCCCATCCGCTACAAGCTGCACACGCGGCAGGTCGTGTCCTTCCTCCTGTCGCGAGGTGTCCACCGGGTGGTGGCGCTGCATTACGCCCACCGGCCAGGCATGGCCCGCGCGCTCAACGCCTACGTGGCGGAGGTGGCCCGGGAAGAGCCTCGTGTGCTGGGGCTCGCCACCGTGCTCCCGGGCGAACCCGATGCCACGGCCGTGTTGGAAGAGGCGTTCGACGCGGGCCTGCGTGGGGTGAAGATTCATTGCCACGTCCAATGCTTCTCTCCTGACGCGCCGCACCTTCACGAGGTGTATGCCGCGTGCGCGAAGGCGGGCCGTCCGCTCGTCATGCACGCGGGACGGGAGCCCTCCAGTCCCCACTACCGCTGCGACACCTACGCGCTCTGCGCCGCGGAGCGGGTGGAGCGCGTGCTGAAGGACCATCCCACGCTGAAGCTGTGCGTGCCCCACCTGGGCGCGGACGAGTTCGACGCCTATGCGCGGCTGCTCGAGCGGCACGATAACCTCTGGCTGGACACCACCATGGCCCTGGCCGGGTACTTCCCCGTTCCCATCCCCCGCCGCGCGCTGGAGGTCCGGCCCGAGCGCATCCTCTACGGCACGGACTTTCCCAACATCCCCTACGCATGGGACCGTGAGCTGCGGACGATGCTGGGGATGAAGCTGGATGACGCGGTACTCGCGGGCATCCTGGGGCAGAATGCACTCCAGCTTTACGGGGCGTGAGTCCCGTGGACATCCGGCCCCGGATGCATGCCTCGTCCTCACGGGCCGTTCGCTGTTGAAAAGCATCGGGGCCCCTTCCGGAATGGAAGAGGAGTTCCCATCATCCTGCCCATAGAATTTCGCGGCGACACACCCAGCCGCAGCTTCCGAGGCCCTGCCATGTCCCACATCCTGGTCGTCGATGACGACGCGAGCCACCGCACGCTCATCTGCGATGCACTCGAGGAAATGGGCTATCCCACGGTTCAAGCGGCCAACGGTCGTGAGGCGCTGGACCTGCTGGAGGGAGACATGCCCTCCGCCGTGCTGCTCGACTTGCGGATGCCAGTCATGAGCGGTTGGGGATTGCTCGACGCACTCAAGAAGATGCCCCGTGCGCGGGGTCTGCCCATCATCATCATCTCCGGCTACGGCTTCGAATGGGAGGCCGAGCTCGTGGGCGCCGCGGGCTACATCTCCAAGCCCGTGGACCTGGACAAGGTGCGGATGACGGTGCAGCAGATTGCCGGTCCGCCGGAGATGTCGCTCGTCCACTGAGACAGCACCGTAGGAGCCAGCGGGCATCCCCCTGTTGACGGGTGGGGATTGTCCCCCAGTGCCGGGCTCGGGTGAGATGGAGGACATTCCATGATGCCCTCTCCCACTGATGACCTGGCGGTCGACGCTCGCGGACTGCAGAAGCGCTTTGGCGGCTTCAGCGCGCTCAACGGCCTGGACCTGCAGATTCCCCGCGGCGCCTTCTACGCGTACCTGGGCCCCAACGGGGCCGGGAAGTCCACCAGCATCGCCTTGCTGACAGGGGTGTACGGTCCCGACGCGGGCTCCATCCGCATGCTCGGGGTGGATGCGGTGGCCAGGCCCATGGAAGTGAAGCGCCGCGTCGGCGTGGTGCCGGAGGAACTGAGCCTCTTCGAGCGGCTCACCGGCCGGCAGTACCTCACCTTCTGCGCGCGCATGTACGGGCTGGACGGCGACGAGGCCGCCGCGCGCGCCACCGAGCTGCTGGAGCTGACGGAGCTCACCTACAAGGCCGGCGCGCTGGTGGCGGAGTACTCCAAGGGCATGCGCCGGAGGCTCGCCATCGCCGCGGCACTGATCCACGCGCCGGAGCTGGTGCTGCTGGACGAGCCCTTCGAGGGCATCGACGTGCTGGCCGCCGGCGTCATCCGCGAGCTCCTGCGCGAGCTGAGCCGCCGAGGGGTGACGCTGCTGCTCACCACGCACGTGCTGGAGATCGCCGAGCGGCTGGCCACGCACGCGGGCATCATCCGCGGCGGACGCATGCTGGACCAGGGTCCGGTGGGCTCGCTGCTGTCGCGTTACGAGTGCCCGTCGCTGGAGGCGGTGTTCGAGAAGCTCATCTCCGTGCCGGCCTCGCGCAACGCGCGCCTGTCTTTCTACGGTGAGGCGCCCGCGTCCGTGACGCCGCTGCGCCAGGAGACCGCATGAGCCGCCCCGCCGTGCCCGGCTTCTTCCGGCACCTGTGGCTGCTGTGGGGGCTGCGCTTCGACATCGGGTTGAATCAGGGCCCCGGACGCAGCCGGCTGCTCGCGGTGGCCGCCTTCGCCGCGTCGAGCGCGCCGGGCCTCTTCCTGGGCCTGACGTTCTTCGCGCTGATGCGGCTGCGGCCCATCGCGGAGAGCGACGTGTGGCCCTACTTCATCCTCAACCTGCTGTGCTTCGTCACCTTCTCGGTGTGGGTGACGTGGCCGCTGTTGTCCGCGGGTGTGGATGACCACTCCGAACTGAGCCGCTACGCCGCCTTCCCCATCTCCCCCTTCCGGCTGCTCATCGCGTCCACGGTGGCCAGCCTCTTCGAGCCGCGCGCGCTCGTCTTCTACGCCCCGCTCACCGGGGCCGCGCTGGGCTTCGCGTCCATCTACGTGCTGCACATGCCGTGGATGGCGGTGGTGCTCTACGTCCTCTTCGCGTTCCTGTGCGCGGCGTGGAGCCGGGTGGCGCTGTACGCCGTCATCAACGTGCTGCGGGAGAAGCACAGCGCGGAAATCATGGGCGGAGGACTGGCGCTCTTCCTCCTGGGCGCGTCGTTCATTCCGCCCATCGACACCTCGTGGCTGACGGCGGTGGGCGAGGCGGGCGTGGACGCGCTGGACATGTCCCTCATCATCAACGCGGCGGTGGCGCTGGGCCGCGTGCCCCCGGGTCTCTTCGGAGACGCGCTGGCGCAGCTCGCCTGGCACCGGCCCCGGGTGGCCATGCTCGAGGCGGCGGCGCTGCTCTTCTTCGCGGGCGTGGGCATGGCGGTGGCCTACGCGCTGCTGATGCGCTTCCACCGGCAGGCGGGCCGCGCGGGGGGCTCGAGCAAGGACTCGGGTGATAGCAACCCGTTCGCCACCACGCGGACTCGCTACACCACGCTGGTGACGCGCGAGGCCCTGGACCTATGGCGCAACCCGCGCGCGCGGCTGCTGGCGTCGGTGCCCTTCATCCTGGCCATCCTGCTGAAGCTGCTGTCCGGAAGGGACTTGTTCGTGTTCCTCCTGGGCGGCTCGGCGGATGCGTGGCTGATGGGGGGCCTGTGCATCTACGGCGCGGTGGTGATTGCGTCCACGTTCTCCCAGAACACCTTCGCGTACGACGGACAGGGCTTCGCGGCCTTCCTGGCGGCGCCCCTGGACCTGGCGGACGTGCTGCGCGCGAAGAATCAAGTGCAGGGCGCGGCGGCGCTCGGGATGGCGGCGATGGTGGCGCTCTTCTACCGGGTGTACTTCGGCTTCGGCACCGGGCTGGACATGCTGTGCGCCATGGCGGCCGTGGGAGCCGTGGTGCCCATGCTGCTGGCCGCGGGCAACTTCCTGTCGCTGTACTTCCCGGTGAAGTTCCACGCGAGCCTCAAGCGGCGGGACAAGGTCCCGCTGACGGCCTCCATGCTGGGCATCCTCGCGGCCAGCGCGGGCTGCATGCCCTTCGGCTGGGCGCTCAAGCTGGCGGGCAAGGAAGGGCCCACGTGGCACACGGCGGCGATGATTCTCCTGGCCGCCGCGTTGAACGTGGCGCTGTATCGTGGGGTGCTTCCCCTGGCGCTGCGGCTGCTGGAGCGGCGGCGTGAAGTGGTGCTCCAGGCGGTGACGCGGGAGTAGCGCGCGCGGCCTCCCCGGGGGTGATAGACGGAGGGGCCATGCCCATCGCCGAGCTGAATGGACAGGGAATCTACTTCGAGGACTCCGGTGGAAACGGCCGGCCCATCATCCTGGGCCATGGTTTCCTCATGGACCACCGGATGTTCGACGCGCAGGTGGCGGCGCTCGCTCCCGAGTTCCGCGTCATCCGCTGGGATGCCCGCGGCTTCGGGCAGACACGCTGGGACGGCAAGCCCTTCACGCCGTGGGACTCCGCCACGGACTGCGTGGCGCTGCTGGACCACCTGGGCATCGAGCGAGCCGTCGTGGGCGGCATGTCCCAGGGAGGCTACAGCGCGCTGCGCGTGGCGCTGAAGCACCCCGAGCGCGTCCGGGCGCTGGTGTTGATGAGCACCCGGGGCACCAACGACGACGCGCCCACCCGGGCCGCCTACCAGCAGTCCGCCGACATCTGGGAGACGCAGGGCCCCATCGACCCGCTGGTGCAGGGGCTGGCGCAGGCCATCATCGGGGACACGCGCTACTTCGACACCTGGCTGCCGCGCTGGCGGCAAATCCCCGGCGGACACTTCGCCAACGCCATCCGCTCGCTCATCGACCGGGACGACATCTCCGGACGGCTGACGGAGATTCGCTGCCCCGCCATCGTCTTCCACGGGCTGGAGGACCACGGCATGCCTCCGGCCCATGGCGAGCACCTGCACCAGACGCTGCCCGGCAGCGTGCGCTTCGTCCCGGTTCCCGGCGCCGCGCACGCGGCGAACATGACGCACCCGGAAGCCGTCAATCCGGCGCTGCTGGAGTTCCTGCGCGCCCACGCCTGACACGCGAAAGCCGCGGACGCCTCCAAGCGCGCCCGCGGCTTCCTGTCCCCCGCTTCGCTGACGCTCAGTAGGCGATGTTGTAGCGGGCGGCCTGCGCCTTCACGCCCTTCATCACGTTGGCGTCGAAGGCGTCCTCCTTCTCGGGAGCGTTCTTCGTCAGCCACGCCTCGCGCTCCGCGGCCAGCGTCTCCGCCTTCTTCTCCAGCGCCTTCTTCTCCTCGGAGAGCGCCTTCACCTTCGCGACCTGCGCCTCCTTGGACATGCCCTTGAGTTCGGAGGGGAGCTCGTCCGCTTTCACGCCATCCAGCGCGGACGGCGCCTCCACCAGGTCCACCGCGCCGCCCACCGCCTTGGGCGCGCTGCTCGCGGGGGCTCCCGCGGCCCCACCGCCGCGCGTCTTCTTCATGTAGCTGATGCGCTCGGCCGCAGCCTCCGGCGCCAGCGCCCCCATGGAAGCGGCGCGCGCCATGTTCTCCGCCTGGACCTCCCTGCGGCCCGTGTAGAGCGTCTTGGTGGCCAGCTCCGCGTTCACCTTCGCCAGCTCCGCGTCATACGGCGTGGCGACGGCGACCATGCCACCGCCCTGGTCAATGGAGTCGAAGGTGCCGTCCGTCAGCTTCGCCACGAACCGCCACGACGCCTCCGTCTCGGCATCCCCGCCGCACCGCACGGTATTCACGACGATGTGCTTCTCCCGGGCCTTCTTCGCCCAGTGCTTGAAGTCCCAGTCGTCGTTGCGCTGCGCCGGGGGCGCGTCCCCCACCAGGAAGATGGCCTTCATCACCTCGCGGTTCTTGCTCCAGGACAGCTTGGACACGGCCTCGCCCAGCCCGCGCCCCACGTGCTCGGGCGTATCCCCGCCGCCACCCGCCTCGAACTTGCGCAGGTTGGCGAACACCGTGTCCAGGTCGTCGCTCAGGTCGAAGCGCTTCGTGACGTAGTCGTCGCCCACGTCGCGGTAGGCCACCAGCCCCACCTTCAGGTGCGGCGTCGGACGGCCCTGCGCGATGCGCGAGGCGATGGAGTAGATCTTCCGCTTCGCCCCCTCCAGCAGCCCGCTCATCGAGCCCGTCGTATCCAGCACGAATACCACTTCAATCTCCGGCCGGGCGGCGGCGGGGACCTGCTGCTGCTGGGACGGCGCAGGCTGCGCGGGCTTCTGGTTCGGAGCGGGCTTCGCCTGAGCGGCCGGCGTCGCCGTCTTGGCGGGCGCGGGCTTCTCCACGGGCTTGAGAATCGGGCTCTCCTCGGCCAGGGACAGGGCAGCGGACAGAGCGGTGACGAGCGCGGCCGACAGCGCGGCGCGCGACAGGGACTTGCGGTCCATGGCGTTCTCCAAGGGGAAGGACGACAGCGAGGTTCGAAACGAACGACTTCGCCCCCGGGTCTACGCCCCCGGTCGATTTCTCACACGCGCCGCCGGATGCACCCGCCACCTCGGCGCGCTGTCCCAGGGCGGCGGTCAAGCGCTCCCCTGCCCGCCACGATTGATGCGCACGTGGGCGCCTATGAAGTGGCCCGTGCGCTGTTCCGCTGAGCCCGCCTGCTCTGGAGCGGCTTGCCCAGGTGCCACGGTGGACGGATGCTGGCACGCACCAGGAGATTCAAGAACATGACCCCATCCCTCCGCCGGTCCCTCATCGGGGGCCTGTTCCTCGTCGGCAGCGCGCTCGCTTTGTCCTGCGGCAGCGACGGGCCCTTCTTCCGCATCGCCTTTGACATCCCCGACACCCTCACCGCCATTCCAGGTGAGAGCCTTCCGGTGGACATCACCGTGCGGCGCGAGGGCGACGACCAGAGCGCGTTCCGCATCAACCTCCAGAATGCGCCCGAGGGCGTGACGCTCGCTCCGGAAATCGTCCTGCCCGAAGGCGAGGCCGCCGTCACCGCGACAGCCACCTACTCGGTGGCGCAGGACACGCAGGCCCGGGGCATGATGCGCGCCTTGCTGATGGCCACCAACGCCACGGAGACGTTCGCGGCCAGCGCCAACATCTTCCTCGTCATCCTTCCGCCGCCCGTGGCCCAGCCGGACTTCTCTGTCACCATCGAGCCGCGCCAACTGGACCTCTTCGCCGGTCAGAACGAGAAGGTGCGCATCACCGTGACGCGGGCGGAGGGCTTCACCGGCCCCGTCACCGTCGCCCTGGAATCGCCCACCCGCCGCATCAGCATGCCCACGGTCACCATCCCCGCGGACCAGACGTTCGTGGAGCCCTACATCGACACCGACCGCGGCATGACCCGCGTGCCCGTCGCCGCCTCCATCATCGCCACCAGTGAGGACGGACGGCAGGCCAGCACGGGCACCACCATCAACGTGCGCTAGCACCGCCACGCGAAGCGCACGCCGCGACCCTCCAGAGCAGCCTACGGAGCATGAGCCACCCCGCTGGAATCAGGGAGCTTCGTCCCGGAGCCGCCTCATGCCCGAATCAATTTGAGAGCCCACCCCGGCCAACCTGAAATCCCCCGTCAGACGGACGGCGGGGCCCCGTCCAGCGCCGGGGCCTGCACGCACGACAGCGATGCACGAAGGGGCCTGGGAGGGATACCTTGAAGACAGCCATGAGCATTTCACCCACCCGCCGGCAGGCCGCGCTGGACGCCCTCAAGCTGGACGACGAGTCCCTCCTGAAGGCGTGTGAGGTGGACTACTTCATCGCCTCGGGCCCGGGGGGCCAGCACCGCAACACCACTGCCAGCGGCGTGCGCCTCACCCATGCCCCCACCGAGCTGTCCGTCAGCGCCACCGAGCGCCGCAGCCAGGTGCAGAACAAGGGCGTGGCGCTGGAGCGGCTGCGCGAGGGACTCAAGGTCCTCACCTTCGTGCCCAAGGTGCGGCGAGCCACCAAGCCCACCGCCGGCTCCAAGCGGCGGCGCCTGGAAGGCAAGAAGCGCACCTCCGAAAAGAAGGCCCTGAGAAACAGCAAATCTGGCTGGTAACCCAGGGTCCATTCAGACTCCAGTCACCCTGTCATCGGACAGTCAGGGTGCGCCTAAAGTTTGCGGGCTCGCAGACATTGCAAGGTCGCTTGCTGCTCATAGGGACCTCCTCCTGGGAATTGGCCGTGGAATGTCGGGGGCTTGGCTCACCAGGCGGGGAGGCACGGGGTGTGCAGAGACACCCGCGTGTCTCCCTTGCCCCAGCCCCCAGGGGTCATTGTGCCCGCAGGACATTCCCCCATGCCCTTGCTCACGATTTTTCCGACGCCTTCCCAGAAGCACCGTTCCCGCGCGCCCCGCTGGAAGCTGTGGGCACCCCTGGCCCTGACGCTGGCCGCCTCCGCCGCGTGGGCCCAGGACGCCGCCACCGCCCCCGAGCCGGACTACGCCGTCGAGGCGAAGAACGCGCAGCCGTCCGGCCTGGTGGTGCGGGTGGAGCCCCTTCATCAGACGCAGTTCATCGTGGAGAACGCCGAGCGCGTGAGGGTCCAGGCCTCCGCGGTGGTCGAGGCGTCGCTCGGTGAGCCGAATCAAATCATGGTCCAGGGGCTGAGCCTGGGCGTGTCCGAGGTGCTCGTGTGGCGCCAGGGCACCCGGCAGCCCCTGAGCGTGCGCGTGGAGGTCGCCAAGTGAGCCGGCGCGACGCACGCGGAATGACGCTGCTGGAGGTCAGCATCGTCCTCGCCATCATCGCGGTGCTGGCCGCGCTGGCCTACGCGGGCTACGCGCAGCTCAGCGCGAGGGCGGGTCCGCAGAACGCGGCCGCCGACCTGTCCGGCGCGCTCGCCGAGGCCCGGGCCCGCGCCGTGGACCGTCAGGCCGACGTGTGGCTCATCATCTACCCGGACATCAATCCGGAGGGTCAGGCCGGCGCGGGCCATGGCGCCTGGTTCCTGCTGGAGGACCGCCTGCGCAACTTCGGAGACGCTGCGGGCGCCGGCGGACAGCTGAGCTTCGGCACCTTCTCGCCCCCGCTGGACATCCAGCCCTCCGCGGACCAGGGCCGGTTGATGGACGCCATGTACCTGGACCGCTACTCGCAGCGCACCGTGCGCTTCGGAGCCAGCGGCAACCTGGCGTGGACCGGCATCTTCGAAGGACTGGCCGCCACGGACTGCAGCTTCTGCAGCGGCGCGCCGCGGCGGGGCGCCATCGTCTTCCGCGGTGACGGCTCCGCGCGCTTCGTGGACGGCGCGGGCCAGCCAGTCATCCCCGCCGGCAACGGCACCGTGAATCGGGCCGCGTCGCTGGCACTTCTCTCCACCGACGGGCAGCGCGAATACCTCTTCGCCGTCTCCGCGCCCGTTGGCTTCGTCGACATGAGGGTCAACCGATGAGGCGCCTGAATCCCGCATCCCGCCGCGCCCACATGCGCGGCGCCACGCTCATCGAAGGCATGGCGGCCGCCGCCATCCTCGCCATGGGCATCAGCGGCGTCTTCGGCGGGCTCATCTTCGCCAGCCAGCAGAACGCCGCCGCCAACCGCCTGTCGCAGGCCAGCGCCATCGCCTCGCAGGTGCGCTCCGGCATCCAGCTCCAGGGGCGCTCCCGCCTCTTCGCGGACACCGGGCCGCTGTCCAGCGCGCGCTGCGCCGGCGCCGCGGAGACGCTCGAGCTGGCCGGCGGCCTCTCCACCCTGCCCGACGCCTGCGTCGTGGACCTGGACGCCTTCGAGACCGCGGCCGGAGACCCGCTGCTCCGCGTGGTGCCGGGTTACTCGCCGGAGGAGAGTGAACACTACCGCCGCGTCCTCGTGTGGACGCCGGCGCAGGCCATCGACTCTGTCGCGGTGGTGGTGTCCTTCCGCAGCGCCGGCCAGCGCCGCTACGTCAAGCAGTTCGTCGCGCTCTACAACCCGACGGAGAACGGCGCGGGGGTGGAGCTGTGAACACACCCAGGACGCACGCGCGCCGCGGCTTCACGCTCATCGAGTTGCTGGTCGGCATCACCGTCTCCTCGGTGGTGCTGCTGGCGGTGGCGGGGACCATCATCGCCGTCAACAACATCTTCCAGAACAACACCATCTCCAAGACGGCAGTCGAAGGCAGCCGCGTGGGCTCCGACTACCTCAACCGCACCCTGCGCTACGCGGGCTACGGTCTGGACCCGGCCATCGCCTTCGACTTCGACACGACGGGCCTGCCGGAGACCCGCAAGGACAACTACACGCAGGAAGTGGAGGACTGGGGCAACTTCGTCACCGACGACCTGGCCTTCCGCTACCGCGACCCGATGTTCCTGCGCCGCGGCCAGCTCGCCAACACCGGAGCGGAGCCCTTCCAGTTGGCGCTGGAGCCCGCCGCGACCTTCGGCCAGCCGCTGCGCCAGGGGCAGGCCGTGCTCATCGCCTGTCCGGGCGGTCAGGACTACTTCCTCGGGCGGCTGACGGCGGACGTGCCCGCGGACGGCACCGCCGCCTCGCTGGACACCGCGCTCGCCGCGGGCCGCCCGGGCGATGTGCCCAGGGCCTGCATGACGGACACCGGCCGCAGGCCCTTCGTCATGCTGGTGCATGAGAAGCGGCTGCGCGTGGAGGCGTACGGTGGCCGCCCGTACCTGGTGGTGAGGCACGGCTGGGCGCAGAACGCCGACTTCGACCCCATCGCCGTGGACGTGGAGTCCTTCCAGGTCAGCTACCAGATGAACCGGCCGCCCGCGAACTCCGCGTGCTGCGCCGGCCTGCCCGCGCCCGACGGCGCCGTGGGCAGCGGCATGGCCTGGGTGCTGGGTGACGAGGACTCCGTCGTGCTGCCCAAGTACGACGCCGACGTCCCCGCGCCCACGTACAGCACGCCGTACGACGCGCCCCTCCGCTACAACATGAACCCGGCCAACATCCGCTCGGTGGGCGTGGGCCTCACGGTGCGCTCGGTGCGCCAACTGCCCTCCGGCACAAAGAACCAGGCCCGCAGGCTCTTCAACGCGGACCCCGTGAATCCCGAGGACATGTTCTTCCGCACCACCGTGGAGACGTCCGTCCGAATTCCCAACATGACGTCCCGCGCCTTCTTCATCCCCGAGCTGCGCTCCGAAGGCGTCGCCGGTGACATCAAGAACGTCTGGGGAGGCTAGCCACCATGACTCACTTCGCCGCACGCCGGGGCAGCGCCCTGGCCATCACCCTGATTGCCCTGACGGTGCTGCTGCTGCTCGTGGTGGGCGCCATCACCTTCACCGGCCGCAACCAGTCCGCCGCCGTGGCCAAGACGCGCAGCGACCGCGTGGAGGCCTGCGCGGAGACGGCGCGGCGCTATCTGCTGTCGCGGCTGAAGGTGTTCGGCACCGGCGCCGTGCCCGTCACCAGCATCAGCCTGGAGCAGGTGCTGCAAGACGACCAGGTCGTCGCCGACAGCAGCGTCATGCGCACCGCCCACCTGGGTGACACCGCGTCGGCGCCCACGGCGGCGGTGCTCGCCTCGTCCTCGTTCAGCAGCGGCAAGGACCAGGTGAGTGACGCGGCCAACACCCTTCGAGAAGGCACGGCCGGCGGCAGCTACTACCGCGTGGTCGTCATGTGTGACGAACCCGGGGGCCGGCAGGCCGAGACCGAGTTCGTCTTCCGCTTCGGCATCTGACCCCTTCCGACCCCGCCCTTCCCCGAGCCCCCCATGAAGGCACTCTTCTCCACCGTGACAGCCCTGTCCGTGCTGCTGGCCGCCCCTGGCGCGCTCGCGCAGGACCCGGCGTCTTGCAGCCTGCAGTCCACCTCCCGCCTGGACGCGCTGCTCAACCCCGCGCGCGGCAGCGACGAGCGCTTCTTCACCAGCCCCAGCGGCCCGCCCAACATCCTGCTCATCCTGGATACGTCGGGCTCCATGGCGTACTGGCCCATCGCCTGGAGCAACGACAGCAACCACAGCTTCGACAGCTCCAGCGGCGGCGCCTCTCCAGGCTGCCGGCAGGCCAACATTGACGAGCTGAACTACGACGCCAACGTCGAGTACCCGCGGATGTGGCTGTCGCTGACCAACCAGGACTCGCCCTGGTTCGTGCCGGCCAAGTACTACAGCTTCGCCGGAAACGGCAGCGGCACGCACACCAGCTTCGGGATGAACAGCAATCCCGTGCGCTTCGACCAGCCACCGCCCAACACCGTCATCAGCGACAACGCGGCGGCGGCATGCGCCAATCTGGTGGGTACCAACAACAATGGCAACCGGCCCGCCGCGCGAGCCGCGTGCGCGCAGTGCCTCGCGACGAAGGGCTACTTCCAGTACACCTCCAGCGAGCGCGTCGCGTCGGGCAACTTCCTCAACTTCTACTCGCCGCGCGGCCACTCCGCCGTCAACGTCATCAGCCAGGTGCTCAAGGACTCGGAGCGCACGCGCTTCGGCGTGGTGACGTTCTCCGCGAGCAGCGAAGCCACCGACACGGTGAAGTGGAGCGGTCAGGACGTGGTGCGCTTCGAGCGATTCGGCCCCCGCTGCGACAAGTCGCTCAGCGGCGCGGAGCGTGAAGCGCACCGCAACAACCTGCTCAGCAAGATGCGGAACGGGCTGCGCTTCAACACGGGCACGCCCCTGACGCAGGCCTTGTGGGGCGCCAGCACCTACTTCCGCTCCGCCGGCAGCGACCCGTTCCCCGGCTGGTTCGGCAGCGACTACCTGCGCGACTCGGGCTTCAACGACGAGGCCGCGCCCGGACGAGCCGCCACCTGCTTCACCTGCGGCTTCAACGCCATGATTCTGCTCACGGACGGGGAGCCCAACGAGCCCAGCGGCGACTCCGCCCAGGTCCCGCCCAAGGTGCGCAACCTGGAAGTCCCCTGCTCCAACTGCGCCGCGGCCGGCCAGGGCAACAACAGCGGCGGCTCCAGCAGCCACATCCACCGCATCGCCAAGTGGATGTGGACGAACGACATGCGGCCGGAGCTGGCAGGGTCGCAGGCGGTGGCCACCTACACCGTGGGCTTCGCGCTGACGAACACGAAAGCCATCAACCTGCTGCGCGTCACCGCGGACGCGGGCGGCGGGCGCTTCTACGCGGCCACCAACTCCAGCCAGCTGAAGTCGGCGCTCCAAGCCATCGTCGACGACGTGCAGAATCGGAACATCGCGTTCGCCGCCGCAGCCATCTCCTCGTTCCAGACAGGCAGCTCCACGCTCAGCGCGCTGATGCCGCGCATGTCGCCCGCCTCCGGTGACAGCGCCTGGCGCGGCGACTTGTGGCGCTTCAACCAGTTCAACGAGTTCGTGGAAGGGGTCGACAAGAACGGCGACGGCGACATGGACGACATCTTCGTCGTGGACCGAGACGGGGACATCGTCGTCGAGGATACATCCGGCAACTTCGTCAAGGACGGTGGCAGCACCCCGGCCAACCAGTTCTGGGAGGCGCGCCGCGCGCTGATGGCCCGCGCGCTGAACAGCCGGAAGATCTACACGGTGACGGACAGCAACCAGGACGGGCGCCTCACCGCCGCGGACAACGCGGCGACGCCCATCGAGTTCACCGTGGAGAACCGCGAGGTGCTGAAGAGCTACTTCGGCATCCTCGGCACTCCCGTCTGCCCGAAGGTGCAGTCGCTCAGCCCCCTGGACATCGACCCTGGCACGTTGATGACGGGCCTCCGGCTGACGCCCCAGCAGGCCGCCGCGGCCATGAGCGTCACGGTGCCCGGCTTCGGCAGCCTGGCGCAGGCGCAAACCTGGGTGAACGATATCTGCGTGCGCACGCTCATCCAATACGTGCGCGGCCAGGACCTGGCGGACGAGGACGGCAACGGCAACCGCACCGAGGTGCGCCGCTCCGTGCTGGGCGACATCTTCCACTCCGCGCCGGTGCTGGTGGACCCGCCCATGGACAAGTTCCTGTGCAACCTGGGCATGAGCAACCAGTGCACGCGCACGCTCTACAGCCAGCAACTGGGCGTGTCGCCCACGCCACTCGCCACCGAAAGCATCAGCCGCTGCGGCAACACCGTGGAGGTGGACGCGTATGACGCGTACCTGCACCGCTACCGCCGCCGCGACAAGCTGGTGCTGGTGGGCGCCAACGACGGCATGCTGCACGCCTTCCGCGACAGCACCGCGAGCAACGACAACTGCGAGGGCGGCCTGCCCATGATTGAGTACTCGCCCAGCAACGGCGAGGAGGAGTGGGCCTTCATCCCGCCCGACCTGCTGTCGCGCCTGCACGAGATGGCCAACGGCCACCAGTACTACGTGGACGGCGACATCATGGTGCGCGACGTGTGGGCGGACGGCTCGGACGGCTCGCAGCCGGACGGCATCAAGCAGTCCACCGAGTACCACACGATGGCGGTGATTTCGGAGGGACGCGGCGGCGTGCACTACCTGGCGCTGGAGCTGCGCGCGGACTCGGGCACCGGCCGCTTCGGCGCGCCCCGGATGCAGTGGATGTACCCGCAGCCGGACTCCCCGGAGGCCGCCCTCTTCGGCAAGACGCTCTTCTCGCTCAGCCCCAAGCCGCCGCCCATTGGCCCCGTGCTGGTGGAGGCGGGCACCTCGGCCGGCCCCGTGTCCCGCTACAACGTGGAGACCCAGGAGCGGTGGATGGTGGCCCTGTCGGGCGGCTGGTCCCCCGGCCAGGAGAAGGGCCGCGGCATCTACATGGTGGACGCGTGGTCCCCCGAGGTGAATGGCCGCACCGACAACCTGTGGTGGAAGTTCGAATACGACCCGAACGCCACCGGCGAGCAGCACGGGCCCGCGCGGCACCTCACGCACAGCGTGGCGGCGCCCGTGGCGCTGGTGGACTACGGCGTGGCGGGCAACGTTCAGCAGGACGGCTTCTTCGACACGGCCGTCTTCGGTGACATGCGCGGCCAGCTCTGGGTGGCGCGCATGTCCGTGCCCGGTGCGCTGGACCCGAGCACCCGGCTCATCCGCAACTGGAGCGCCGCGCGCGCCTTCCAGATGGACCGGGACGCCGTGGGTCCGTCGGGCGGCCAGGGCGACAGCCTCACGCGCACATGGCCCTTCTATTACGTGCCCTCCATCGGCATCCAGCCGGGCACGGGCGCCATGCGCGCGCTCGTCGGCACGGGTGACCGCTACGCGCTGCTGGATGACCAGGCCGGCATCTGCCGCTTCGACAACCCGCAGGCCTGCGCGCGCTACGGGTGCGGCAACGTGGAGGTGGACTACCGCGTGGACCGCATCGGCGAGAACATCACCCAGTCGCGGCACCAGTGGACGCAGCGGGGACTGGCACAGTCCACGCTGACGCGTGAGACGGCCTCGCAGCCCGCCTGTGGCGACCCGGGCCAGACAGTGGTGTCGGCCCGGTTCACCCGGCACGAGGCCCGCTCCTGCCCGGGAGCGCCCCAGGACTACACCTCCATGAGCCCCGCGCGCGTGGAGTGCGGCAAGGACGCCGAGGGCAACTTCCGCTGCCTCGACGTGAGCAACGTGGCGCCCAACTTCGCGGACCTGGAGCTGACCCGCACCGTCAACGCCATTGGGAAGAATCGATTCTACGGCGTGCGCGTGTACGGCGTGGCCGGGCAGACGTTCGTCGAGGATGCCACCGCTGTTTCCGCGGAGGGCCCCATGACGGCGAGCCAGTTCGACGCGGAACGCCTGAGCGACCGCACCAGCGACAACGACACCAGCGGCGACCTGGTGGACGTGACGAACATCACCTGCGACGCGTCCGGGGCCTGCTCCGCGACGGGCGCCGCGCCGGAGAGCCCGGGGTGGATGCTGGAGTACACGGACAACCACACCCACAAGACGGCGGGCGGCGCGGCCACGGTGGCCAGCTGCACGCTGTGGAACGTCATCTACCCGTCTCAGGACGGCGAGGTGTGCAGCAGCACCGCCGCCAAGGCCCGCTTCTACCAGGCGGACTTCCTCAGCGGCCTGCCCAACTGCGCCGCGTCCTTCGAGAACGCGCGCTATCAGGAGCGCGCGGTGCTGTCACCGCCGCCCGAGCCCGCCACCGCGGTGATGATTTCGCCCACGGGCAGCGTGAAGTACAGCGCCGTCATGCAGGAGCCCGGACAGCGCCAGGCCACCTCGGTGGACGTGTCGGAGAACAGCGAGGTGCTCCAGAACGTGTACGAGCTGCCCCTCACCCAGGAGCAGCACGCCTGCCGCCACGAGAACGCGGCCAGCTGCCTGCCGTGATGCCGTGAAGGCCCGCCCTCCCCGCTCGCCTGGGGAGGGCGTCTGGCGTTAGAAGACGGGCATGCCCGCACTCGAAGACGCCATCGCGCTCGCGGTGGCCGCGCATCACGGCCAGCGAGACAAGGCCGGCCAGACGTACATCCTCCACCCGCTGCGGGTGATGATGCGGCTGGACACGGACGAAGAGCGCACCGTGGCCATCCTCCACGACGTGGTGGAGGACACGCCCTACACGCTCGAGCGCCTGCGCGAGCTGGGCTACCCGGAGAACGTCCTGGGCGCGCTGGACGCCCTCACCCGCCGCCAGGACGAGACGTACGAGGCCTTCATCGAACGGCTGCGCCCGCTGGCGCTCGCCCGCCGCGTGAAGCTGGCGGACCTGGAGGACAACATGGACGTGCGGAGGCTGGCCGCGGTGACGGCCAAGGACGCCGAGCGCCTGGCCCGCTACCGCGCCGCCTGGGCCCGCCTGCGCGAGCCATAGAAGACACGACGGCCCGGAGCGCCACGGGGGCGGCTCCGGGCCGAGGTGCTACCGGCGCCCGCCGAGGAAAGCAGGGCGCCGGTTCCTTCCTCTCCGCGCTAGGCCTTGGCCAGCTGGCGGAGCACGTACTGCAGGATGCCGCCGTGGCGGTAGTAGTCGAGCTCGTTCGGCGTGTCGATGCGGCACACCACCGTGAACTCCTTGGTCCCACTCTCACCCGTGGCCTTCACGGTGAGCTTCTTCTGCGGCGCCAGGTCCTGCGCCACGCCGGTGATGTCGAACTTCTCGTGGCCGGTGAGGCCCAGCGACTGCGCGTCCTGGCCCGCCTCGAACTGGAGCGGCAGCACGCCCATGCCCACCAGGTTGGAGCGGTGGATGCGCTCGAAGCTCTTGGCGATGACGGCCTTCACGCCCAGCAGCATGGTACCCTTGGCCGCCCAGTCACGGCTGGAGCCGGTGCCGTACTCCGCGCCCGCCAGCACCACCAGCGGCGTGCCCTCCGCCTGGTACTTCATGGACGCGTCGTAGATGCTCATCCGCTCGCGCGTGGGGATGTGGACGGTGACGCCGCCCTCCACGCCCGGAACCAGCAGGTTCTTCAGGCGGATGTTGGCGAAGGTGCCACGCACCATCACCTCGTGGTTGCCGCGGCGCGCGCCGTAGGAGTTGAAGTCCTTGGGCTCCACGCCGTTGGCCATGAGGTACTTGGCCGCCGGGCTCGTCTTGGCGATGTTGCCCGCGGGGGAGATGTGGTCCGTGGTGACGGAGTCACCCAGCAGCGCCATCACGTGCGCGCCATGGATGTCCTGCGTCGCCTTGGGCTCCTTCGGCAGGTTCTCGAAGAAGGGCGGCTTGCGCACGTAGGTGGACGTGTCGTCCCACTGGAACGTGGAGCCCTTGCCCACCGGCAGCTGCTGCCAGAGCGCGTCGCCCTCCATGGCGTTGGCGTACTGGCTGCGGAACTGCTCCGGCTTCACGGAGGTGCGGATGACCTCCTGAATCTCCTCGTTGGTGGGCCAGATGTCCTTGAGGAACACGGGACGTCCGTTGGGGTCGGTGCCCAGCGGCTCGTTGTCCAGGTCCATGCCCACTTCGCCAGCCAGCGCGTAGGCCACCACCAGCGGCGGGCTGGCCAGGTAGTTCATGCGCACGTGCGGGTTGATGCGGCCTTCGAAGTTGCGGTTGCCGGACAGCACCGCGGCGACGACCAGGTCACCCTCGGTGACGGCGTTGGCCACGGGCTCCGTCAGCGGACCGGAGTTGCCGATGCACGTCGTGCAGCCGTAGCCCACGATGTGGAAGCCCACCGCCTCCAGGTAGGGCAGCAGGCCGGCGTCGCGCAGGTACTCGCTGACGACGCGGCTGCCCGGGGCCAGGGACGTCTTCACCCACGGCTTCGGGTTGAGGCCGCGCTCCACGGCCTTCTTGGCCAGGATGCCCGCGCCCACCAGCACCGCCGGGTTGGAGGTGTTGGTGCAGGACGTAATCGACGCAATCACCACCGCGCCGTGGCCCAGCTGGTAGCTCTGGCGGCCGTTCTTCACCGTGACGGCCTGCGCCAGACGCTCGGGAGGCACCGCGGCGGCGGCGGCCTTGCCCTTGCCACCCTCCTCGTCCTCGCCCTTGCTCTTGCCGGCCGACAGCATCTCCACCAGCGACTTCTCGTAGCCGGACTTCATGTCCTTGAGGGGCACGCGGTCCTGCGGGCGCTTGGGGCCGGCGAGGCTGGGCACCACGGTGGACAGGTCCAGCTCCAGCGTGTCGCTGAAGATGGGGTCCTCGGCGTCGTCACGCCGCCACAGGCCCTGCTCCTTGGCGTAGGCCTCGGTGAGGGCCACCAGGTCGTCCGGACGGCCGGTGAAGCGCAGGTAGTTGAGGCTCTCCTCGTCCACCGGGAAGAAGCCGATGGTGGCGCCGTACTCGGGCGCCATGTTCGCGATGGTGGCGCGGTCCGGCAGGGACAGGTTCTTCAGGCCGCTGCCGTAGAACTCCACGAACTTGCCCACCACGCCCTTCTTGCGAAGCATCTGCGTGACGGTGAGCACCAGGTCCGTGGCGGTGGCGCCCGCGGGCAGCTTGCCGGAGAGCTTGAAGCCCACCACCTGCGGAATCAGCATCGTAATCGGCTGGCCCAGCAGCGCGGCCTCGGCCTCGATGCCGCCCACGCCCCAGCCCACCACGCCCAGGCCGTTGATCATCGTGGTGTGGCTGTCGGTGCCCACCAGCGTGTCCGGGTACACGGTGCTGCCCTGGCGGAACGTCACGTGCGCCAGGAACTCCAGGTTGACCTGGTGGCAGATGCCGATGTCCGGCGGAACCACGCCAAAGCCCTTGAACGCGCTCTGGCCCCAGCGGAGGAACGCGTACCGCTCACGGTTGCGCTCGAACTCCAGCTCGGCGTTCTCCTTGAACGCGGCGGACGTTGCGAAGGAGTCAATCTGCACCGAGTGGTCGATGACCAGGTCGGCCGGGTTGCGCGGGTTGATCTTGTCCGGGTTGCCGCCCATGGAGGCCAGCGCCTCACGCATGGCCGCCAGGTCCACCACCGCGGGCACGCCCGTGAAGTCCTGGAGCAGCACGCGGGCGGGGTGGAAGGAGATCTCCACGTCCGGGGTGGCCTTGGGGTCCCACGCCAGCATCTTCTCCACGTGCTCGCGCTTCACCACGCGGCCATCCTCGTGGCGCAGCAGGTTCTCTAGCAGGACCTTCAGCGAGAACGGCAGGCGGTTCACCGCCGGGTGGGATTTGGCCAGCTTGCCCAGGCTGAAGAGGTCATAGGTGGCAGAGCCCACCTTGAGCTGGGACTTCGTGCCGAAACTGTCGGTCATGTATGTTGCCGTCCTTCCTTGCGCGGGATGCGGGAACTTCTAGGCCCCCCTTTGACGCGTTGCAAAGGGTTCCTGCGAGGGCATTGAGGGCCGGACGCTTCGAGCCGCAGGTGTGCAGCCCCGCTCATCGGAACCATGCGCCCCGCTGAGGGGTGGGCAGGCCTGGCTCAGATGATTTTGCGAAGCAGAGACAGCGCCCGCTCCAGCAGCTTCTGCCACAGGGGCCGGCGGCGGAACTCCGCCAGCGTCACCTCGCGGCAGTCCCCGCAGTCCGTGCGGAAGGAGTCCTCCAGTTGCTGTCCCAAGCGACGGTCGGCGAAGACCGCGTTCACCTCGTGATTGAAGGCCAGGCTGAGGCGCTCCAGGTTGAACGAACCGATGGTGCCCCACACCCCGTCCACCACGGCCGTCTTGGCGTGCAGCACGCCGCGCTGCCACTCGAAGATGCGGACGCCCGCGCCCAGCAGCCGCTCGTAGAAGGCCCGGGCCATGAACTCCAGGATGGGGTGGTCGCTGCGAGCGTTGAGCAGCAGATGGACCTCCACCCCGCGCCGGGCCGCCTCGCGCAGCGCCATCACCATGCGCCGGTCCGGGATGAAGTAGGCGGCGGCCACCAGCACGCTGCGCCGGGCCCGGCGGATGGCGTGCAGGTAGGCCCGGTGGATGCTTCGCCGACTGGACAACACCGCCAGCCCCACCGCGCCGTGCCGGGGCGGTGGGTTGTGCAGGCGCTCCAACCGCCGGGTCAGCCGGTGGAAGCGGCCCTGAAACATCATCCGCCACGTGGCGGAGAAACACCGCTCCAGTTCGTGGACGGCCGGCCCCTCGATGCGCAGCACGTCGTCCCGCCACGCCGCGCCAGATTCCGCGGGCGCCCAGTGGGCGGAGATGTTCACCCCACCGGTGAAGGCCACCTCGCCGTCCACCACCAGGATTTTGCGGTGGTCCCTCCGCAGCAGGTGCCGCAGCCCGCGTGACAGGCTGAAGGGCTTGAAGGCGCGGATGTCCACGCCCCTCGCGCGCAGCCCGGAGAAGAAGCTCCGGCGGCTCGTCCACGAGCCCACCGCGTCGTACAACACCTTCACGTGCACGCCGCGCTCGGCCGCCTCCGCCAGCGCCTCGCCGAACAGTTCGCCGACGGCGTCGGAGACGAACATGTACGTCTCCAGGCGGACATAGCGGCGCGCCCCGCGGATGGCCTCCAGCATCGCCGGGTAGGCCTCCGCGCCGTCGCGCAACAGCTGGCATGCGTTGCCCTGCACCACCCCGTGACGGCGCGGCAGGTAGTAGCGCGACAGGAGCAGCCCGGAGACGTTGGGGCTCCACACCGGCCCATGCTCCGGCACGGGCACTGGGGGCGTGGGCGCACGCCGCGGCGCGCCCGTGTCCGCTTCCCCCGACTGCTCGGTCAACGCCTCCTGGTCACGCATGGCATCCCAACGGTGCGGATGCCCGCGCGACCCGGCAACCCGAGCCGCTTCGCAGCCTGTCTTCCAGTGCCAGCCGGTGTCCGGAAGCCGACGGGACAATCCCGCGACTTCACGGACACCGGAAAGCCGTGGCGCGGCCTAGAGGCCGTACTCCGCGCGCTTGGCGTCCGCGCGGGTGGCGCACGGCTGGTCGAACTCCGGGAAGTACTCCTTCACGTGGTCCAGGGTGGCGGAGGCGCTCTTGTAGTTGCCCTGGTTGTAGTAGCCCTCCACCTCCAGCAGCAGCTTGGAGCAGGTGCGGTCCAGCTCCTGCTGCGCCGCCTTCATGCGCTCCTGGGCGTCGTAGTAGAGGTCGGGCTTCGGCTCCGGGTGGGCCTCCAGCATCAGCCACGACACGCGGAAGGACTTCCAGGCCTCGTAGCGGTTGCGAGCGCCGATGTCCGGCGTCTGGAAGTGCTTCAAGCCCCGCTTGTGGTACTCGGTGGCCTCGCGCACCAGCTCCTCTGGCAGCAGGTCCGGCAGCAGCGCGCGCTCCACCCAGATATTCCAGATGATCCACGGGTCTTCGCCCGGCGGATTCTTCACGTTGTCGAAGATGATGCGGTTGGGCTCGCCCTTCTTCAGGTGCTGCGCCGGAATCATCAGTTCGATGGAGCGGTCCTGGCTGGCCAGCGTGTCGGGCGGCACCTTGCCCACGTCCACGCCGTTGACGCTCACCACGACCTCGTCCTTGGAGATGCTCTGGGCCTGGTAGTGGAGGATGACCACCGCGCGCGTGGCGGCGGTGTACTCCCACTCGAAGACCTTCATGTCCGGGCGATCCCACGTCACGCCCGGCCCCAGGCCGAACGAGTCGCGGATGGGCTGGCCGGTCAGCATCGAGGGCTCCTCGCCCATCGGCTGACCGTCCTCGCCGCTCAGCACCAGCCAGTAGAGGACGCCGAACAGCGCGAGCACCATGGCCACGCCGCCACCGATGATGCCGGTGCGCACGCCCTGGCTGGCGTCCGCCCAGAAGAGCTTCGCGCTGGACACCACGCCGGGGGACTCACGCCGGATGCGCGCGCGCTCCGCCGCGGACAGGCCACCACCGCCCCCGGCTGCTGGCGCTGGACGAGCCCGGACCGGCGGGGGCGAACTGGACGGCCGCTTCGCGGGCGGTGCCGCTGGCGCCGAGCGCTCGATGGCCGCCCGTGAGCCGCTCTGCCCCTGGGACACGGGGCGCAGGGCCTGCAGGTTGGAGCGGGTGGCGCCCTCGCGGATTTCGTTCAGTTCCTCCTGGTCGGCACCTTCCGGGGCCAGCGCGACGCCCTTGTTGCGCTGCCGTTTCAGGGAATCCAGGGAGACGATGCGCGTGCTGCCATCGCCTTCCTGGGCGCCGGCGGGGAGCTCTTCTTCGCCCGTGGCCGGCTCGTCCGTCAGCATGGCGAAGATGAACGTCACCGGTCCCAGGGTCAGCTTGTCGCCGTCCTCGAGCACCTGCGTCTTCACCGGACTGCCGTTGATGAGCGACCCGTTGGCGCTGCCCTGGTCCTCGACGGCGTAGGCATCACCGTCGAGGAAAATGCGGCAGTGGCGCCGGGACACACCCGGGTCGAACAGCGCGACGTCACAATCCGTCGAACGGCCGATGAGAACGGAGTCCTGGTCGAAGACGAACTCCTTACCGGCTTCTCTACCCTCGGAGATCGTCAGCTGGAAAGGCATGGGGGGTTACAATCCTACAGATGCCCGCGCCGCTCGGGCAACGGCCGCACGCGCGGAGGCCGGTTCCATGACCTGCGCCTCGCCACCGAAGGACAGGACCCACTGGGTGAGCCAGCGTTCGCTGTCCCCCGCCACCAGCACCTCCACGCCCCCGTCGGCAAGCGGGCGGGCGTCCTGGCCGAAGCGCTCCTTCACATAGGGTGCGGCCACGGGGGAGAAGCGCACGCGCACCGAGGAATCCGTCAGGCCCCGCGCCGGGTTGGGCACGTCCGCCCGGGCGTCCGCGGGCGGCTGGAAGGACACGTCCGTGACGAGGATGTCCTCCATCCGGTCCAGGCGGAACAGGCGCGCGTCCTGCCGGGTGTGGCAGTAGCCCTGCAGATACCACTGCCCCCGGTGGCTGAGCAGCTCGTAGGGGCGCACGGTGCGCGGCTCCGGCGACCGGCCGGGGCTGGCATAGCCGAACGTCACCTCCAGGCGCTCGATGATGGCCCGAGTGAGCGGCCCCAGGGCCTGGGGCGCCTCCGTGGATGCATCAATCTTCCGGTACATCTCCCGGTAGCGTTCGCGGGTGGCGGGCGGCAACACGCGCTCCAGCTTCTGGAGGGCGCTCTGCAACGCGTCCCCCGTGGCCGGCCGCAGCAGCTCCGCCGACGCGGCCAGCGCCGCGGCCTCGCCCGGCGTCAACCGGGGCGGCGCGAACAGGCGCTGGTCCAGGTCCACGTAGACGCGGTCGTTGTCCACGTAGATGTCGATGTAGTCGTCCGGGTTGAAGGGCGGCCGGCCCACGCAGGTGAGCAGGTCCAGCTCCTCCAGCAGGTCCTCGCGGCTGATGTTGAGCGCGCGCGCGAGCGCGTCCACCGTGACGCCGGGGTGCTTGGAGACGTAGGGAACCAGGAACAGCAGGCGGCGGAGCCGCTCGTGGACGTTGCTCATGCGCTCACCTTGTCCAGCGAATCGTCGTGGCACGACACGATGCGCGAGGCCATCTCCCGCAGACGCGCCTGCGCCCGCTCCGGGCCCTCCACGCGGCAGTCCGGCCCCAGCGCCAGGCAGAAGCGCATCAGGCCGTCCACGAACGTCACCGGCAGCCGCGCCCGCACCGCCCCCTCCTCCGCCGGCTCCAGCGTGGCGCCGGGCAACAGGCTCGCGGCCCGCGAGGCGAGCGTGCCCGACAGGTGGAGCACCACCTCCACCTGCTCATGGAAGCGGTGCTGCCACGGGAAGTACGCCACGTGGGCCTCCAGCGAGAAGTCCGCCGGCACCTGGAAGTCCGGCGTGCGCGGGCGCGCCGTGTTCACCTTCAGCTCGCGAATCCGGTGAACGTGGAAGGTCCGCAACTCCTTGCGCAAGTGGCAGTACCCCACCAGCGTCCAGGCGCCGCGGCGCAGCGCCAGGCCATATGGGTCCACCCGCCGCTGCGTGGTGCCGGCCTGCTTGGGGCTGGCATACGTCAGGTCCACCCACTTGCGGGCCGCGCACGCATCCCAGAGCTGCTCCAGGCGCGCGGAGATCTCCTTCTCCTGGCCCTCGTGCACGGAGCCCAGCTCCATGCGCACCCGGGGTGTGGGCAGGGATTGACCGGCGAAGAAGCCGATCTTCCGCAGCGCATGCGCCAGGTCATCCCGGCCCGGGAAGGCCCCCGACGCCAGCGCCGCGGAGCCGGCGGCGTAGAGCACGGCCAGCTCCTCCTTGGAGAGGTCCGCCTCCGGGAGGTAGTAGGCGTCCCGGTCGACGATGTAGCCGTCCCGGCGCTCGTCGTCTCCCTGCACGTACGTCAGCGGAAAGCCCAGCTCCACCAGCTCCGCCTTGTCGCGCTCGAACTTGCGCTCGGCGGCATCATCGGAGCCGCCGTAGTCACCAGGGAAGTGCTCGCGCAGCTCGGCCCAGGAGATGGGCTCGCGTGCGTCGAGCAGAAGGGCCACGAGGTCGAGGATGCGTTCAGTGCGGTCCATTGGAAAGGTCGGCGACGATGCCGGGCGGACCCGAGAGGGTCAAGAAGTGGACGTGTGGGTGGGGAAACAGGTGAGAGGGCCGCTCGCGTCCGGCGAGATAGCCGGACACGACTGAACAAACAAGCAGGTAATCACCTGTACGCACGGCTGTACTCATTGCGGCTGGCAAGGACTTGGGCGGGGGGCTCGCACTGCGGGCATGATCTGGGTTATTGCTGCTCCATTCCGTGGAAGTGGAAGCGACGTGGACAGGCCTGCCTGTCCGGATGCCGCACGGCCGAAGCGGCGAGCGGAGCCTCCGAAGGGACTCACGATGAGCGGCATCACCCTCGTCCGTAATGTGGTGGCCGGGTTGGCGATGTTCGTGGGCTTCACGAGCATGGCCGCGCCTGCGCCCGTGCGCGCGGAGCCCCTCTACTTCGCCGTCGAGGTCCGCCGTGACGGGCGGCTGGTGGCCCAGCCCAAGCTGTTGGGCGAGACGGGCCGCACCCTTCGCGCCGAGCGCCGCCGTCCAGGTGCGCCCCTGCCCGACTACCGGCTGGTCCTCACGCCCAAGGCCGAAGGCCAGTCCTTCCTCCTCCAGCTCGACCTGCTCCTGCCCGAGGCGAAGGGCCACTCCGAGTTGGCGCTGCTCCACGGCCAGGAGCGCAAGCTACAGCTTGGCCGCGTCCCCGGAGAGCTCGAGGTCTCCCTGCTGCTGATGAAGGTGGACTCGCCGGAGTTCCGCGCGCTCATGCAGTTGGGCGAAAGCGGCGGCAAGTCGCTGTCCACCTCGTCCATCTGACCGGCGCCCTGCCTGGCTACAGTACGGCCAGGTCGTCGCGGTGCACGGCCTCGTCGAGGTAGCGGTAGCCCAGCACCGCTTCGATGTCCGCAGTGCGATGTCCGGCGATGCGTCGCAGCTCGTTGGCGTCGTAGGCCGCCAGCCCCCGCGCGAACACGGACCCCTCCGCGTCCACCAGGTCCACCGGGTCTCCGCGCCCGAAGTCACCCTCCACGCCGCGCACGCCGCTTGGCAGCAGGCTGCGCTTGCCGGTGACAATGGCCTCGCGCGCGCCGGCATCCACCGTGAGCGTCCCGCGTGCGCGCAGGGCATGGGCAATCCACGCGGCGCGGGCACTGCGGCGGCTGCCGGCAGGCTCGAAGTGGGTCCCCACGTCCGCCCCTTCCAGGACGGCGCGCAGGCGACCGGGCACGGCGCCGGACGTAATCACGCAGTGGATGCCGGAATCAGACGCGCGCGCGGCCGCCCGCACCTTGGTGCTCATGCCGCCCGTCCCCACCCCGCTGCTCGTGCCGGTGGCGAGCGCCAGGACCTCGGGCGTCACCTGCATCACCGTGGCCAGCAGCTCCGCGCCCGCGTCGCGCCGGGGGTCTCCGGTGTAGAGGCCCTCCACATCCGACAGCAGGACGAGCGCGTCAGCATCCACCACGCCGGCCACCAGCCCCGCCAGCGTGTCGTTGTCACCGAACTTCAGCTCGTCCACGGAGACGGTGTCGTTCTCGTTGATGACGGGGACGACGCCCGCCGACAGCAACCGCTCCAGGGTGTGCTTCACGTTGAGGTAGCGGCGGCGCTCCTGCACGTCCTCGTGGGTAAGCAGCACCTGGGCCACTGCCTTCCCACGCGCGGCGAAGGCCTCTTCGTAGGCCTGCATCAGCCGGCTCTGCCCCACCGCCGCGCACGCCTGCTTGCCTGGAATGTCGCGAGGGCGCGAGGGCAGGCCCAGCCGCTCGACCCCCAGGGCAATGGCCCCGCTGGACACCACCACCAGCTCGCGGCCCTGCGCGGCCCACAACAAATCCTGGCCCAGCGCATCGAAGTGCTGACGGTTGAAACGTCCGGTGACGTTCGTCAGTGCGTTGGTGCCGATTTTCACCACCACCCGCCGGGCGGAGCGTAGGGCGGTGCGTCCCGTGGCAATCGAACTCACGGGGCGTCAGCGTAGGTCAGAAATGGAAGGCGCGCGCGTCCGGCGTGTTTTCCCCACAGCGGCAGTCATAAAGTCGTACGGAAAAGGTGGGGGCCCCAATGCCTCCGCCAGGAGAGCACGGTTTGAAGGAAATCTACGGCAACACCCTGGGCCTCAAGTCGAGCGAACAGCACCGGTTGCGCAACACCTTCCGCCGGCGCGTCCCACCGCACGAAATCGTGTCGCCCGAGCTTGCCCGGCATCTCACCGAGCTGTCGCGTGAGATGAACCGGCAGGTGGGTGTGCTCGTCAACCGGAAGGGCGAAATCGAGCACGTCATCGTGGGCAGCGCCCATAAGCTCGAGCTGCCGGACATTGGCCGCGCCCGCGCGGGCCAGGTGCGTCTGCGTGGCCTCCGCCTGGTCCACACCCACTTGAAGAGCGAGCCGCTCACCAAGGACGACCTCACGGACCTCGCGCTGCTGCGCCTGGACTGCGTGGCGGCCGTTGGCGTGGGCCACGACGGCCTGCCCGGCGTCCTGCACTACGCCTACCTCATCCCGGAGAACGGCTCCGGCGACTTCTGGCACGTCGAGACGCTGCCCTCCGTCCACGTGGCGCAGCCCGACCTCATGGACACGCTGGGCGCGCTGGAGGAGGAGTTCAACCGCAAGGCGGCGTCGCGCAAGGTGGGCGGCCGGGAGAAGGCCATCCTCGTGGCGGTGTGCCTGGACGGCAACCGCGCCCTGGCCGAGTCCAGCCTGGCGGAGCTGAAGGAGCTGGCGCGCACCGCGGGCGTGGAGGTCATCGACTCCGTGCTCCAGGTGAAGCGCGAGGCGGACCCGCGCTACCTCATCGGCCGCGGCAAGCTGGAGGACCTCAACCTGCGCTCCATGCAGTCCATGGTGGACCTGCTCATCTTCGACAAGGACCTCACCCCGTCCCAGGGGCGCCACATCGGCGAGGCCACCAGCCTCAAAATCCTGGACCGCTCACAGCTCATCCTCGACATCTTCGCGCAGCGCGCGCAGAGCGCGGAGGGCAAGCTCCAGGTGGAGCTGGCGCAGCTGAAGTACCGGCTGCCGCGGCTGGTGCAGAGCGACGATTCGCTCAGCCGGCTCATGGGCGGCATTGGCGGACGTGGCCCTGGTGAGACGAAGCTGGAGATCGACCGCCGCCGCGTGCGCGAACGAATCACCCACCTGGAGAAGCGCATCGACGCGATTGGCCGGGAGCGCAGCGTGCGCCGGGCCCAGCGCAACCGGCGCGAGCTGCCCGTCATCTCCATTGTCGGCTACACCAACGCCGGCAAGTCCACGCTCCTCAACGCGATTACGAACGCCGAGGTGCTGGCGGAGAACAAGCTGTTCGCCACGCTGGACCCCACCAGCCGGCGGCTGCGCTTCCCGCAGGAGCGGGAGGTCATCATCACCGACACGGTGGGCTTCATCCGGGACCTGCCCAAGGACCTGGTCGCCGCCTTCCGCGCCACGCTGGAGGAGCTGTACGACGCCAGCCTGCTGCTCCACGTCGTGGACGCGGCGGACCCCGCCCGCGACGAGCAGGTGGAGGCGGTGGAGAACATCCTCGAGTCGCTCGACTTGATGGAGAAGCCGCGCCTCATGGTGTGGAACAAAGCGGACCTGCTTCCGCCGGACGAAGTGGAGGCGCTGCTGCGCACCCGGGGCGGCGTGGCCATCAGCGCTGCGACGCGCGAGGGCCTGGCGACGCTGCTGGCCAAGGCGGACACCACGCTGTTCGCCGAAGGCGCCACCGAGGCCATCGGCGCCGTCTGAGCCCGCGGTTGCCGCGCAGGCACGGCTCCCCGTAGAGTCGGGGGGCCGTGTCGACTCCATCGCTCACACCCCTGCTGCTGGCCCAGGCTGACTACGCGAAGCCTGTGTCCTCTCTGTCTCCGAAGTACTTCGAGCTGCTGGAGCAGAACAGCCACATCATCTACCCAGTCCTGGCGATTCTGACGCTGGTCATCATCGCCGCGGGCGTCCTCCAGGCGTGGCGCACGCAGGACCTAGACGGCCTCCAGAAGAACGAGTTCAAGCGCGCCATCGTCAACGAGCTGCGCCGCAACATCAGCGGCATGCCCGGTGACTTGCTGGCGAAGTCCGTGGGGCTGGACCGGCTCAAGACGAACCGCCTGCTGGAGCAGATGCAGCAGGAGGGCCTGGTGGTGAGCCACACCAACTCCCAGCGGCTCACCGTGTGGCGCGTCCGCGGCGCCACGCCGGACGCCGCGCCGCGCCGCTACTGAAGGCCGCTCAGACGCCCGCCAGCTCCGACTTCGGCTGGCGCGTCATCAGGTCCACCACCGCCGTGCGCGCGCTCTTGCCCTCGTGGGCAATCAGGTACACCTGGTGGCAGATGGGCAGTTCCACGCCCGTCTTGACCTCCAGTTCGTGTGCGCTGCGGGCCGTCTTCACGCCTTCGGCCACTTCCTTCATGTCCGCGAGGATGTCCGGCAGCTTGCGGCCCTTGCCCAGCTCCATGCCCACGTGCCGGTTGCGGCTCAGCTCGCCGGTGCACGTCAGCACCAGGTCGCCCATGCCGGACAGGCCGGAGAGCGTCAGCGGGTTGGCGCCCTTGCGCACCGCCAGGCGCGTAATCTCCGCCAGGCCGCGGGTGATGATGGCCGCGCGCGCGTTGTGGCCCATACCCAGGCCGTCCGCCATGCCGGCGGCAATCGCGATGACGTTCTTCAGCGCGCCGCCGTACTGCACGCCCACCACGTCCGTGGAGGTGTAGCTACGGAACGTCTCCGTCTGCAGCGCCTTCTGGCAGCGCAGCGCCACCTTGTCCCAGTGGGAGGCGATGGTCACCACCGTGGGCATGCGCCGCGCCAGCTCCTTGGCGAAGCTGGGGCCGGACAGCACCGCGAGGTACGGGTGGAACTCCTCCGGCAGGCAGTCCTCCAGGAGTTCCGTCATCGTCAGCAGCGTCCCGTTCTCGATGCCCTTCGACACCGTGACGATGGGGACGTGGCGCGGCAGGTACGCCTGAGCCTTCGCCACCACCTCGCGCGTGGCGTGACTGGGCGTGGCCAGCACCACCAACTCCGAGCCCGCGAGCGCCTCCTGGAGGTCATTCGTGGCGCGCACGCGCTCCGAGATGGGGATGCCCTTCAGGTAGGTGGGGTTCTCGTGCTGGGTGTTGATGGCCTCCACGACGGAGGACTCACGACCCCACAGACGAACCTCCTCGCAATTGACCGCGAGCACGTTCGCCAGGGCGGTACCGAAGGAGCCGGAGCCGATGACACTGCCACGCATGGAAGACCTCGCTAGAAACCCGTCACGACGCCAAAGGTGATGACGGGCATGAAGTCAGTCTCGTCAGGCCGGGTCCGGATGTCCCCGCCAATCGTCAGAGCGTAGGACGTTTTCTCACTCACGGGGATTTCCGCGCCCAACCGCACCGGAAAGGCGCCGGACAGCTCTACGTCAGGGGGCAGGCCGCCCAGCGGCACACCTTGAATGGGCTCGGTGTCCAGCGCCATCAGGTAGCGGACGTCCAGGAACAGTCGCGGCGAGCGGGCGCCCGCGAATTGGAGATTGCCGACGATGCCGGGCAGCACGTTCCAGTTGCGGCGTCCGCTGTAGTAGCGCGCGCCCCGGTCCTCCACGCTCGCGGGCCGCAGGAAGAAGGCGTGGCTGCCCTCCACCGCCATGCCCACGCTCCACCGGGGCCCGCCGTCGAGCACCATCCACCGCGCGCCCACGCGCAGCTCGTTCATCAACCCGTAGGCGCTGTCCACGCCGGCCAGCACGTCCACGCGACGATGGACGCCCACGGCGACTCGCGCGGACACGATGGGGAAGCCCAGGGCCAAGCCCACGGCCATGCCCCCTGCCCCCACCGTCCGAGCGCCGAGCAGGCTCACGCGGTTGGGGACGGGCGGCGGCCTGACGGGGGCTGGCGGCGCGGGGATGGCGGCCTCGTCGACGGGCACCAGCGGCGGAACTTCGGGCAACTGGGGCTGCGTGGCAGCCTCCTCCGCCTCGGGGACAGCGGTGGCGCCCGGAAAGGACTCCCAGGCCGCGTCGTCCGGAGCTTCGTTGCGAGCGGGCGCGGGCACCTGGCCGGGTTGCGCCCAGGAGGTGTCCGGCGCCGGGTTGCGCGGAGGCGCCCCAAGAGGCTCCGCTGGCGCAGAAGCCGCCGCGGGCGCGGTTCCCGACGACACACGTGCCGGTGCCCCGCCGCCAGACGCAGGCGGTCCTGGCTGGGACGGCACGGGTGCTTTCGACGAGCCCGCCGATGGGACACGCCCCTTCGAAGCCTCGGCGCCCGACACCCTCGACTGCGACGGCACGACAGCCGAGCGAGCGACCTCCACCGGACGCGCCTGGACGTCTCCCACCAGGGCAAACACGAGCAAGGGCAAGGAGGGGGCGAAGCGCATGGAGGGAAGCCTCAGCTTAATCCGAAGGGCGTATAAGGCACGAGGCAAGCCCGCCCGCTCGGAGGCCGAACCGGGCCTGCGTCCGGAAGCGGTCAGCGGCATGCGGGAAACGTCGCCGCGCGAGGCATCCTCCGGTCTACCATCCGCGCCGCTTCGGCAGGCGCACACGGGAGTCACACGGGATGAGGGCTGGAGGGCGCGCGGCATTGTTCATGGCACTGGCACTGGCGGCGTGCCGGAGCCGACCCTCGGACACATCCGCGGTGGACGCGGGCACCACAGCGCCCCCTGCCGAGCGCGCGGCGCTCCCCGACTGCGAGGTGCTGCTGCCCGCGGACGACCGCGAGCTGATGCTCCCCGGCTTCACGATGAAGCAGGAGCGCGCCTGCCCGACGTGTGGCCCGCTGTGCAGCTTCCGCTCGGACGCGGAGCCCGGCCTCGCCGTCTCCATCACCTGGGATTGCAACGCCCGCTACGCCCAGTCGGACATCCACGAGTTGATGGCCCCCACCCTCCAGGCCGGCGGCGTGGCGGTGCCCGCGCTCGGCCGTGCCGCGGTGCGGCGCGCGCCCGCCCAGGGCATGTCCCAGGTGCTGGCCTGGGATGACGACACGGACTGCGCGGTCGTCGTCACCTGGCTGGGCGGTGAGACGGAGCGGGCCGTGGAGGTGGCGCGCTCGGCGCTCATCGCCACCACGCCCGCCGTGCTCGACGCGGGGACACCCGGTGCCCAGAAAGAGGACGCGGGGGACTCCGGCGAGCCCTGAGGCCCACCGGACAGCCCCCGTCCCCTACAGCGTGAGCAGGTACGCCACCAGGTCGTCGACCTCGGCGTCGGTGAGCTGCGCCGTCACGCCGTGCTGGTTCGACTCGCGGCCCTGCATCAGCCGGTCCTTCAGCGACACGGCGCTGCCGTCATGCAGGTACGGCGCGGTGCGGGCCAGCCCCAACAGCGACGGCGTGTTGAGCCCCTGCTTGCGCACCACCGGGTCATCCTGGAGCGGCCCCGAGGTGACGAAGGTGCCCACGTCGGCCTGCGTGTTGAGGGTGAAGTGCGCCCCTCCGTGGCAGGTGTCACACGCGGCCTTTCGGAACACGGCCTCGCCGCGGGTCTGCGCGTCGGTGAGGACGTCGGCCCTGTGCGGGTTGTCCGGCGCGGGCAGCACGTCGATGAAGTCGGACAGCTGCGCCACCATGACACCGTCCAGCACCGTCCCACCCATGCGGTGGCGCACCGTCGCGTCGAGGAAGTCCCGCATGGTGGAGAACTCGCCGCTCCAGTGGAACGGCCCCGTCTTCGTCATGCTCCGGCCCGCGAGGCTGGGCGTCTGACGCGGCCCGTCCGGGAAGCCCCAGACGTGGCCGTCCTCGCGGCCATCGGGATGGCAGCTCGCGCACGACGCGCCCACCGACGTACTGGCCATGCGCGAGTCCAGCGCGCTGAAGAACAGCTTGCGGCCCGCCGCCTCGTTGGGCGCCAGCACGTCCCCGGCGATGGGCAGCGGCGCGCCGTCCGTGCGGATGTTGGCGGTGCCACCCGCGCCGTCGTTCACCAGCGTCGTCACCGTGTGGTCGAACGCGTTGTAGACATAGGCCTTGCGCCCATCCCGCGTCATCGCGATGCCGGTGGGGCCGGAGCCCACGCGCACCAACTGGCGCACCGTGCTGCCCAGGCCCGACCTCAGGTCCGAGCCCGAACGGCGCCCCGTGGGGATGATGGCGACGTTGTCCGTCTCCCGGTTCACCACGAAGGCCCACAGGCCCGTCGGGTCCACCACCGCCGCCACCGGCCCCTGGATGGGGTGCGTCGACTCCGGGCTGATGATGGTGGAGGGCGGGAAGTCCGGTGACAGGTCCGGCGGCGGACGGCACCGGTCCAGGTTATCCACCCGGGGCGAGCCCGTGTCCGTGTCGAAGGTGACCAGCCCTGGCGCCACCACGCCGCCCGTGTTGCAGGGCCCACCACCGCCGTAGAGCGAGCCCCCGCTTGGAGGAGTGGGCGTCCCGTCTGGAGACAGCGGGTCCTCCCGCGCCCACATCACCGTCGCCAGCGCGCGCTCTCCATCCGGCGTCACCGCGACGCTCGACATGCTGCGCGGCTGAAAGCGGATGTCCGCGGGCGGAAGCCGCGGCGACAGCCCGTCCGGGGACGCGGCCACGTTGTCCCGGACATTGGCGCGCGCGTACAGGTCCGTCTGCTCACGCACCACGCGGGGCCGGTCCGCGTCCGTCAGGTCCACGGAGACCAGGTCGCCCTGGCGGAAGCGGGTGATGAGCGCGCGCTTGCCGCCCTGCGCCAGCGCGATGCCCCGGGGCTCATCCCCCACCGGCAATTCCCAGCGCACCGACAGCGAGCGCGTATCCACCGCCATCAACGAGCCGTGACTCGACGTCGCCAGCGCGGTGCTGTTCACCACGTACAGCGTGTCCCCGGTGGGCGACACCGACAGGCCCACGGGCTCCACACCCACCGCGATGCGGGCCGCCTCGTTCCAGTCCCCCCGGCGGATGACGGACACGCTGCGCGAGCCGCGATTGGAGACGTAGACGGTGTCGTCCGGCCCCACCGCCACGCGCTCGGGAAGGAGGCCCACCTTCACCTCGCCCACCTTTTCACGACGCGCCGTGTCCACCACGGCGAGGACGCCGTTGTCCGAGTCCACCACGTAGAGAAAGGCGTCATCCCGGCTGAGCGCCACCGAGCCCGACGCCTGGGTCCAGGTCGCCTGGGCATCGCGGTCTTCACACGCCGGAAGCGCGAGCATCGAGGCCAGCACCGTGGCCAGGACCGTCCGTCTCATGGAGGGGTTCCCTTCCTCGCGGCGGCTCGTCCCACCCACCAGACACCGGGCGGCCGCGTCCTGAGCGGGGAAGAAGGCGGCCGGCCCACGTCGCACGCCTGCCCCGCAGCCGCCCATGCTTGCACCAGAACACCCCTGAAGTCGATGACGTCCGCACACACTCCAGGTGAGTGGTGGACACTCCCCTGTCGCGGGCGTGGATGAAACGCCACGAGCATGTAGCGCCGGGTAGGGGTAAAGGAGAGGGGCTGTGTCCCGCACTCCGCCCCGATTCCTCAACTTCCGGCGCACGTTCGCGCTGCTCATCGTCCTGGTGGTGGTGCCATCCGCCGGCCTGTCCGGCTTCGGGGTGGTGGCCATCATCAACGAGCGCGCGGCCGTGGAGAAACGGCTGGAGGCCGCCTGGCGCGGCACGCTGGAGTCGCTGTCGGAGGAACTGCCGGGCATCCTCGCCTCGGCGAGCCTGGAGCCGGTGAATGGCCAACTCCAGTTCATCCTCCCCGACGGGCAGCCCGTGTCGGAGCCGGACGGCGCCTTCCAGTTGGAGGACGGACAGGTCCGCACCCGGGACCCCCAACTGGCGGAGGCGCTCACCACCGTGGTGCCCGAGGCGGGCGGACTGCCCACCGAGCCCACCGTCTTCTCGCTCACCGCGGGCGGTCGCGCGGTGCTGGTGGCCGCCGAGCGACGCGGCAGCGTGGTGCACGGCGTGCGACTGTCGGTGCAGCGGCTGGAGGCCCTGCTGGCCGAGCGCGTGGACCCCCGGGCCGTGTCCAGCGAACCGGTGCGCTTCGCCCTACTGCCCGTGCCCCGGGAGCCCTCCGATGGCGGACTGATGGGGCGGCTGGTGTCCGAGGTGGCGCAGGCGCGCGCTAGCGCCCTGGGGCCCACGGGGTTGGCTGAGCGCGTGCTGTCCTCGCCCCTCCAGGACTTCCGGCTGGTGGTGCTGCCCACCGGCGAGGACCCGGTGGCGCGCGCGTCCACGCGCAACCGCGTGCTGTACGGCGTGCTGCTAGGCCTGTTCTACCTGACGCTCACCTTCGGCGTCGTCTACACCGGCCGCGCGCTCTACCGTGAGGCGCAGCTGTCGCGGATGAAGACGGACTTCGTGTCGCTGGTGAGCCACGAGCTGCGCACACCCCTCACGTCCATCCGCATGTTCATCGAGACCCTGGCCCTGGGGCGGCTGAAGGACCCGGCGCAGATGCAGGAGGTGCTCACCCTGCTGATGCGCGAAACGGAACGCCTGTCCATCTTCGTCGAGCGCGTGCTGGACTGGGCGCGCATCGAAGGCGGGCGCAAGGTGTACCAACGCGAAATCGTGCCGGTGTCGGAGCTCGTGAACGCGGCGGTGGAAGCCTTCCGCACCCAGCGCATGGAGGACGGCGTGGACCTGTCGGTGGAGATGTCAGACGGCTTGCCCGCGCTGGACGTGGACCGGGCCGCGGTGGCCGGCGCGCTGCTCAACCTGCTGCAGAATGCCTACAAGTACAGTGGGCCGGACAACCGCCGCATCACCCTCCAGGTCCGGGGCAGCGGTAAGGGCGTGGACCTGTCGGTGGAGGACAACGGCGTGGGCATTGCTCCGCAGGAGCGCAATCGCATCTTCGAGCGCTTCTATCGCGTGGACAACCTGCTGACGCGCAGGACGGAAGGCAGCGGGCTGGGGCTGGCCATTACCCGGCGCATCATCGAAACCCACGGAGGCCGAATCTCCGTGCAGAGCGAGCCAGGCAAGGGAAGCCGGTTCACCATCCACCTGCCGGCGGGGAAGGCATGAGCGACAAGACGCGGAGCATCCTGGTCGTGGAGGACGACCTGTCCATCCTCACGGGCCTGTCCATGAACCTGCGCTTCGAGGGCTACGAGGTGCTCCAGGCCCAGGATGGCCGCACCGGACTGGCGCGCGCGCTGGACGAGTCGCCGGACCTGGTGGTGCTGGACGTCATGCTGCCGGAGCTCAATGGCTTCGAGGTCCTCAAGGAGCTGCGCCAGCGCGGCCGGGACACGCCCGTCGTCGTGCTCTCCGCCAAGGGCATGGAGACGGACAAGATTGTCGGCCTCAACCTGGGCGCGGACGACTACGTGGTGAAGCCGTTCGGCCTCCAGGAGCTGCTGGCCCGTATCAAGGCCGTGTTGCGCCGGCGCTACCCGTCCGCGGGGGCGGGCTCGCCGCCGCCGGTGACCTTCGGCGACGTGAGCGTGGACATGGCCGCCCGCACGGTGGCACGCGCGAGGACGCCGGTGGAGCTCACCGCGCAGGAGTTCAAGCTGCTGGCGCACTTCCTCGCGCACCCGGGACGCACCTTCACCCGCGAGGAGTTGCTGTCCGGCGCGTGGGGCTACCACTACGAAGGCAGCGCCCGCACCGTGGACAACTTCATGCGCCAGTTGCGCTTGAAGTTCGAGCCCGACCCGGAAGCCCCCCGCCACTTCCTCACCGTGCGCGGACTGGGCTACCGCTTCGAACGCTGACGGGCGCTCACGGTCCGGCGATGCCGATGTGGCGCGAGTCCTCCAGATCGAAGGGCTTGCCGTCGAAGCGGCCGTAGCGCTCGCGCGGCACCAACCCCGCCGCGGTGAGCGCAGCGTCCAGCTCCTCCGGCGTGAAGTGCCGCAGCTTGAGCCGACGGATGGGGCTGGGCCCACCGGGCGCACGCCGCTCGCGCAGGTGGAGGGTGAAGAGCGGGCGGCGAGGCTCCAGGCCGGCGCTGGGCGCCTCGTCGTCTCGGGGGAGCACGGGCTCGCGGGGCGTGTTGAGCACGTCGTAGACGAAGGAGCCATCCGGCGTGAGGTGGTGGCGCACCGTGGCCAGCAACGCCTCCAGGTCGTCCTTTCCCGGCATCAGCCCCAACGCGTGCTGGGGCGCGAGCACCAGTGGGAAGCGCTCGTCCAGACGCAGTGAGCGGAGGTCCGCCACCTGGAAGCGCGCCCTGCGTGAGACGTCCTCGGGTTCCGAGCTCCGCTGTTCCTCGGCGGAGCGAATCATCACCTCCGAGGGGTCCACGCCCACGGCGTCATAGCCATCTCCCGCCAGCGCCCACACCACCCGGCCATTGGCGGCTCCCAACACCAGCACGGGCCCGCCATGCTCGGCCGCCTGACGTGTGTAGAACAGGAGGTCCGGCTCCTGACTGACAAGAGAAAGTGGCATCCGGCCCCGCGCGTCATGACCACCCATTCGACGAAGGAAGTAGCACGAATCCGGCCTCGCCCGGGACAGGCACGTACGCACGCTGGGAAGCGGATTACCCACATCGTGTCCGGCGCCCGACGGACACGCCACGCTTCAGGGCTGCTCGTGCTGGCACCGACCTTGCGAACGAACGGGGATTGAACACGACGACCCACTTCGGGCCGGTCGGCTTTTCAGCAGGGAACGGTGACGAGATGAAGCGCGGATGGGGATGGGCGGGCGCGCTCTTCGTGGCGGGTTGGTTGTGGACGGGCTGTGGCTCGGGAAGTGACACGACGGGCGTCGAGGGCTTGGACGTCCCGCCCTCGGAATTCCCCCAAGCCCCGGAAGGCGATGCAGGCACGCCGGACTCGGGCACGCTGGACTCAGGAACACCAGACGAACCCGACGCGGGAGAACCGGATTCGGGCACGCCGGACGACGACGGTGGCACGCCGGATTCGGGTACGCCGGACGACGACGGTGGCACGCCGGACGGGGGCCCCGTGGAAATGCCACTGCCCACGCCTTCCGCGGCGAACTGGGAGTTCTTCGGCCGCGAGGCGGGCGGCCCCCGCTTCATCCACGGCGTGAGCGCGGACGCCTCCGGTAACATCTGGGTGGCGGGCGGCGAAGAAGGGCTCTTCCTGATGAAGAAGGGTGAGCGCACCTTCCGGCGTTACACGATGGCGGAAGGCCTGCGCCCGTACGGCTACATGCCGGACGGCAGCGCGCCGCCGGGACCGAAGTACCTCAAGGTCATCTCTGTCGCGGGCGCTTGGAACGACACCGTCTTCGTCGGCTACGAGGGCATGCCGGGCGACGGCGCGCTCCACTGCGAGAACAACTGGGACAGCAACGTGCCGGACCCCGCGCGATACAAGAGCGGTGACGCCGACCGTGTCTCACTGCGCGCGGACGGCACGCTCGACGTCGTGCACTACGACATCTTCTCGGGACCGAACGTCGTCAACGCCGAGCTGCGAGGCCGCGAGAAGCTCTGCAACATCTGGCGCATCGCCTATGACGCGAAAACCAACAGCGTCTGGTTTGGCGCCAACCACGGCTTCGCCCGCGGTGATGCGGACTACCGGGGCGACCCGACGTGCAACGGGCAGTTCCACTGCTGGGGCGTGGAGGAGCACTCGCACCCGGGCATCAACGCGTACATCTACACGAACCCCACGGCGGACCGGGCCCAGTACGGAGAGGACCGGAGCCGGTGGAGGGTTCAGCCCGCGCTGCTCACGGATGCGTACTGGGGCCTGGGCGTGCGTCCGGACGGCGACGTCTGGGTCGGCGGCGCCAACCGGACGACGCGCTACTTCTACGGCACCGTCGCGAACGATTTCTGGGAGGGCCAGACGCGGACGGAGTCCCGGGCCTCCGCATGGAACCGCATCGACATCTGGAAGGACGCGGTGGGCGAGGAGAGCTACTCCCGTCCGGAGCAGCGCACGGATGACCTGGTCTCCGGCATCGCCGTCGTGGGCACCTCCGCTTGGGTGGGCTCCTTCGGCCACGGCCTCGCGGAACTGAACGACAGCGGCCAGGTGGTGCGCACGCTGAAGAACGAGCTGGCCGCGCCGCACGTGGCCAGCGTGGCGGCGGACCCGGCCAACGGCAGCATCTGGGCCGGTCATAGCTGGGGCGGCGGCCTCTCCCGTGTCCGGGGCGGCTCCGTCTCCCACTACAGCCTCTCCGTGCTCGGGCGAGAACTGTCCAGCATGCGCGTGCCGGACATCCAGGTGGACCGCTCCGGCCCGCGGCGCCGCATGCTGGTGGCCTTCCAGGGCGCCACGCTCAGCGACGGCACCGTGATGCCGGGCACCATCGGCATCTACTCCGGGGATTGAGCGGTCCTTCAAACGGAACGTGGGCGGCGGCCGGGCTTCTTCACGGGAGCCCGGTCGTCGCCTGTTCGCGGTTCGTGGCTACTTGTACCAGGGGTACGTCAGGTGGGACGGGAGCAGGAAGGCCCAGCCCGCATCGATGATGACCACAGGCCCCTCGCCGGGCCTGCCATAGACTTCCACCGGGACCTTGGTGACACCGTCGTCGTAGGGGTAGGCCATCGGCATGTCCCCGGTTCGCAGACGCACGTCCCGCAGCGCCACGCGATGTTCCTTCACGTTGTACAGCGTGGCCACGAAGCGAACGCGCTCGTCGTCGTCGCTCGGCACTTCCTCGCGCAGCACGGTCATCAGCATCGGGGTCCGCTCATCCGCCTTCACGCTTCGAATGAGCTTCCGCGTGTGGCGCGACCCACGCCAGAGGACCAGCAAGCCCACGATGAGCAGGATGGCGCCCCAGAAGAAGAACGACATGAGCGCCTTCAGCTCGTCCCGTGCGGCGTCCATCACCTGGTCCCACTGGGGCCGCCCAAAGAGCATCGCCACCACCCCCAGGAGGGCCATCACGACGCCTATCCGGCGGGTCGACGACAGGTCCTGTCGCAACAAGGCAAGCAGCGCGTCACGGTTCAACTGCGCGGTCCTCGTCAGGGAGCTCGCGTTCGGCATCGTGCCAGGCCTCCGGAATCAATGCCCAGCGTCCTAAGCCAGTCAGCCTGCCGCCGATAGCGCGCGATGAGCGTTTCGGGGGCTTTCCGGGCCGGGAAAGGCGGGGCGCCACCCTCGCCACCCACGCCGTCAGTCGGCCACGGCCCACAGCCCCACAGTGCCATCCCCCTGCCCCCATGCCACGAAGCGCCCGTCGGGGGAGAAGACAGCATCACTCGTCTGGAGGTCGTCGCCGTCGCTGGCACGGAAGAGGACCTCTCCCGTGTCGAAGTGGTGGAGGGCGAAGCCCCGACCGTCGTGAGCAGCGGCGAGCAGTTGCCCCTCCGAGTGGAAGTCCAGGCTGTAGGCGTAGCCGTAGAATCCCGGAATCGTCCGAACGAGGCGGCGCTCCTCCGCGTGGACGACGGCGACGTTCTCCGTGAGGCCCCCCACGACGAGCAGGGGCTCCCGGGGATGGAACGCGACACTCCAGGCCGTCGACGAATTGAAGGGCATCGTCCACGGCGGCCCTCCCGACGCCACCTCCCACAGCCAGAGGACGCCCCGCTGGTCATCGCTCCACTGCGTGGCGGTCGCCGCGGCGAAGCGGCCATCCGCCGAGAGGGCACACGCGGTGACGGAGAACTCGCCCTCCGGCCACGGCAGCTCTCGAACCGGACGCCAGGCGCGGACATCCCATAGCAGGCCCGCTTCCTCATCCATCACCGCGAGCAGATGGGAGCCATCCCTGGACGCACAGAGCGTGGTGACCGCATGGGGCAGGAACTCCTGGCGCTGGAGAGAGCCATCCCTGGCGGACAGGGCCTTGAGGCTCGGCCGCCAGAGTCCAGAGGGTGACAGTGCCGGAGCGCCGATACAGAGCACCAGCTCCCCCACCGCCACCGCGGGAGCCTCCAGGAGCGGCAACTCAGTGTCCACCACGGGATGGTCTGAGACCGTCCCCAAATCCCACCACCGTAGATGTGCGGGGTGACCGTCCTTTGCGACCAGCACCGCGCCTTGGAAGTCGAAGCCCAGTCGCTGGCCCGAGGAGTAGGAGACGCGCACGGGGCTGAGCTGCCGCACGCGCCTCAGGCGCGCGGCGTTGGCCGGGGTGATGATGGGACGTAGGGAGGTCATTGGCATTCTCTAGAGGCAGATCCCCGTGCCGTGGTCGGGGATGCACTCGAGCAGGATGACGCGCCCATCCATGATGTCGAGCTCGAGGTGATAGTTCATGGAGTACTCGGTGTCCTTGTCCGAGCGAGGCGCAGGGATGGAGCCGCCGCGAAGCTCCAGGCGCACCATCGAGAACGGCGCGACCAGGGCCGCGGCGTCGTACACGTATTGAGCTGCTGCAGCGAGAGGACGGCCGCTTCCTATTTGTACCAGGGGTACGTCAGGTTGGCCGGGAGCAGGAAGCCCCACCCCGCATCAATGACGATGGGCGCTTGGCCGGGCTTGCCATACACCTGCACCGGTACTTGGGTGACACCTTCCTTGTATGGGTACTGCAGCGGTTTGTCCCCCTGGAGGAAATGCACGTTCCGGAGCACCACGCGCTGTTGCTCCGGGCTGTACAGGGTGGCGACGAACAGGAAGTGCTCGTCATCTCCCGGCACTCGCTTGCGCGCCACCGTCATCAGCAACGACGTCCGTTCATCGGACTCCACGCTTCTCACCAACCTCCGCGTGTAGCGGGGCGCCAGCCAGAAGGCGGCCAGACCGATGACAATCAAGAGACTCCCCCAGATGGGGAGCTGGGCGCTGAACGGCCATCGGAACCTTCCGGAATCGAGCGCCCGCTGGAACGATGACGCGCCGTAAAGCACCGCCAACGTCCCCAACGCCACGCCCACGCTGGCCCAGCGGAAGGAGCCCGCGAGGCGCTGTCGCAGCGCATCAATCAATTCGTCACGATTCCCCTGCACGGGCTTCACCTTGGGACGCGCATCCGTCACCACAGAGGACCTCCAGGATCACTGACCCGCGTCCTAAACCGCTCCGCTTCGTGCCGATAGCCTCCGTCGACCGCGCACCGGCCCTGCCGGGCGTGCAACTTCCGCCCGTCGCGGGCCAGCGGACTTCCATGAGCCGCCGTGCGGCGACGCCGGGCTGCCCCGCTCGCCTCCGTCACGCCCCGGGAGCCCGCCCCGCC
>NZ_JAAEAH010000080.1 GCF_010998615.1 Myxococcus sp. CA023
CTATGTCGGAGGGGTCCCACCCGTTCCCATCCCGAACACGGAAGTTAAGCCCTCCAGAGCCGATGGTACTTCGCGGGAAACCGCGCGGGAGAGTAGGTCGCTGCCGGATTCTTTTTGAGAAACCCCCGGTGTCCCTCGTGGACACCGGGGGTTTTCTGTTTTGGGCGTGTTGGGTTTCCGCACGTCACCGCGGACGCTGGGCCAGGCGCCACGTGCGCAGCCGGCGCACGCCCCCACCGCCAGCAGGGCCGACGTGGTGGCCAGCACCAGCAGGTGCTCGGCTCGCGCCGCCCCTTTCGCCACCGCGTCCACGCTGTGCGAGAAGGCGTACCCCAGCGCCACCACCACCGGGGCGCTGAGGCACAGCGCCAACCCGTCCCACAGCAGGAAGTGGCGCAGCCGCATGCCTTGCACTGCGGCCATGATGAACACCGCCCCGCGCAGCATCGAGAGAAAGCGCCCCACGAAGACGCAGCGCCCGCCGTGGCGCGCGTAGAAATGGGCCAGTCGCTTGCGGCGTTCCGGCGGCAGGAGCTTCTTCAGCCGCGGATGCTCGTACAGCTCGGGTCCCAATCTTCGGGCGGTGAGGGAGTCAGGCGCTTCTTCAATCGTGGCTGTTCGTGCAGCGCGAGCCCCAATCTTCGGGCGGTGAGCAAGCGTCTTGTGTCTCCGCCGCGCACGCCGGCCATCGCGCCTGCGAGCGCCAAGCCCAGGGGAAGGGCATGCTGGTGCGCGCGGATGCTTGGCGACATTCGCGGCAGTGCGGGTTCGCATTGGGGGGCCGCCATCGGGGACGCCTGGTGAGTCTCAGCCACTCCCTCTTCTCAACGCCGAGGGTGCTCAGGAAGGCGCGGCGCTTCTCGAGAGGGCGTTTGGGCCGCTGAGGTGTCGACGGTCCTCCATTCGTCGCCCCTGCGTTGGGCGGCTTGGAGTGCGAGGCCCGTGTGCACTCCTTGGGCTTGGCTCTCGTTCCAGATGCCTCGGTGGCAAATGCGCCAGCGGCGGTGGAGGGCGCGTCGCCCGCGGCCGGGCTGACCGTGCGCGGGAAATGGAGGCGCCTCGTGGGCCCGGTGAAAACTCAGCCGGGAGTGCTTCGAGTTCGACGACGCCAGGTGGCAGGTTCACCCACTCCCGCTGGCGCCGGATCATGGCTCATTCCGCTTGGATGCCCCAGGCAGGGGGCGCTCTGACCTGCTAATACAGGCGACATGCGCCTACCGGCGACCGCGCTCCAACAGACCTCTGAGGCCCCCTCTGCACGCCTGCCGCCGCGCGTCGTGGAACATGACATTTCCATGGCGAGGTCCGGATGGCGCTCGGAGGGCTCAAGCTACCGGATTCGTTGGGGTTTCAGGCTGCTGTGCATGTTTGACTCGCCGTCCGCGCTGCGACTAGAGTCCAGGTTTCCGCCCGGTCTGCGCACCGCCTGTCGCGGTGCGCGCCTCCCGGTGCCGGGCCGCTCCACGAGATGAAGAAGCCGACCCTCTTTGGGAAGTACCTGCTCCTCGAGCGCATCAACGTCGGCGGCATGGCGGAGGTGTTCATCGCGAAGGCCTTCGGCGTCGAGGGCTTCGAGCGCATCCTGGCCATCAAGAAGATCCTCCCCACAATGGCGGAGGACGAAGAGTTCATCACGATGTTCATCGACGAGGCGCGGATCAGCGTTCAGCTGAACCACGCCAACGTCGTGCACATCAACGAACTCGGGAAGTACGACGACACCTACTTCATCGCCATGGAGTACGTCGCCGGACGCGACGTCCGGACCATGTTGGAGCGCTACCGGCGTCGTAAGGAGATCATGCCCACCGCCCAAGCGGTGTTCATCGCCTCCAAGATCTGCGACGGCCTGGACTACGCGCACCGGAAGAAGGACGCCCGCGGGCAGGACCTCCACATCATCCACCGCGACGTGTCGCCCCAGAACATCCTCATTTCCTATGAGGGTGAGGTCAAGGTCATCGACTTCGGTATCGCCAAGGCGGCGAACCGTTCCCAGAAGACGCAGGCGGGCATCCTCAAGGGCAAGTTCGGGTACATGAGCCCGGAGCAGGTCCGGGGTATGCCCATTGACCGGCGCAGCGACATCTTCGCCGTGGGCGTGCTGCTGTACGAGATGCTCACGGGCGAGAAGCTCTTCGTCGGCGAGTCGGACTTCTCCACCCTGGAGAAGGTGCGCAACGCGGAGGTTCCGCTCCCCAGCGAGTTCAACCCGAGCATCCCGCAGGGCCTGGAGAAGGTGGTCCTCAAGGCACTCACGCGCGAACCTGAGGACCGCTACCAGTGGGCGTCCGACATGGCCGAGGACCTGATGCGGTTCCTCCTGGCCGGTGACGCCATCTACTCGTCCAAGCACCTCTCCAGTTACATGAAGGAGGCGTTCGCCGAGGACATGCTCCGCGAGGCGGAGAAGATGGAGCGCTATGCCGGTATCGAGCGCCCCGACCAGATCGAGGCCTCGGGCATCACGGTGGCCCCCGGGTTCAACCGGCAGGCGGCGCGGCGTGCGCCCCCTCCAGCCGTGGTGGTGACGGGAACGCCCGCGGGCCGTGCGTCCACCGCGCCGGCGCAGCCTGTCCAGGACTACATCCCGCCTCCCACCGCCGAGGAACTCGAGGAGATGGGCGTCGGCGCGGGCGACAAGACGCAGATTGTCGACTCCTCGCATACGTTCATGTCTCCCGAAACCCGCGTTGCCGACAGCAGCGTCGTGGTGGACGACAGCATCACGGGCCGGACGGAGAACCCCATCCAGAACCATGGGACGTCCGGTTCCTACAACTCCTTGCGTGCCCCCGCGCCCGATACGTCATCGCGCAAGGGCAAGAGTGGCCCCAAGGCGCAGGTCGTCATCAGCAACGAGGAAGGCGAGGCCTACTCCGGCGCCACGATGATTGGCCCCGCGCCGTCCGCGCCGCCGACGCGCTCGCGCGGCTCGTCTCCCTCGCTGGACGAAGAGACAGGCAGCAGGCCAGCACCCGTGTCGGGCCGCGGCCGGGGCGGAAAGCGCGCTCCCGAGCCCGAGGAGGATCCGTCTGACTACGAGCAGCCGCCCGAGGAAGACAGCGGCGCCGGCTACGATGCCCAAGACGACTACGATGACGAGGGTCACCCGCACGACGACCTGAACGAGCCCGAGGAAGAGGTGACGGGCTCGGTTCCCCTCCCCCCGGAGGAGGCGCCTCCTCCCACGAAGGCCGCTGCGCCCGCGAAGGCGAAGGCGAAGACGAAGGTCCCCGCCAAGGGGAAGCCCGCGCTCAACCTCAAGACGCTGCCGAAGCCGGTGCTGTTCGCCGCCGCCGCGGCCATCGTGCTGTTGCTCGTCGTCGGCGTGGTGATGGCCACCAGGCCGTCCACGGGCGAGGTCACCTTCATGGTGTCCCCGTCCAACCCTTCCGCGCGCATCCAGCTGAATGGCCAGGAGGTCCAGCTCAACACGCTGCTGGCGCTCCCGGCAGGGCAGTACCAGGTCACCGCGAGCGCCCCTGGTCAGCAGAGCTCGGCCAAGACGGTGGATGTCGTCGCCGGAAGCAGAATCGTCGTTTCGCTTCCGCTGGAGACTGATCCTCAGGCGGCCCCGCCGCCCGAGAACAAGCCCCCGGAGGCACCGCCGACGAACACGGGCGTCGTCATTGCCGCGGGGACCACCGAGCCCGCCGCTCCCGCGGAGGATCCAGGCGGCGACGAGGCACCTGAGAACGCGCCTGTCGACAATGGGAAGACGCCGCCTCCCGCCACGGATCCGGCTCCCGCTCCCGCGCCGGTTCAGGTCGCAGCTGTCTTCAAGGGTGATGACGGCGCGGAGATCGCCGTGAATGGCGAGCGCCTGGGGCGGATTCCAGACGCGCGCATGGCGAACCTGGAGGTGGGGAAGACCTACTCGTTCACCGCGAAGCTCGCGGGCTACAAGCCGTACTCCGGTGAGTTCAAGGCCGACGGCAACAGCCAGCAGGTCACGGTCGCGTTCGAGATGACGAAGGAGCCGCAGCCCGAGCCCACCGTGGCCAACGTGCGGCCGCCGCCCCAGCCGGCTCCCAAGCCTCCGCCAGCCCCCAAGCCGCCGAGGGCCCCCAAGGTGATGGGCAAGTTCGCCTGCAGCACAAAGCCGGCGGGCGCGGACATCTACGTCGATGGGAAGAAGACGAATCGCCAGACACCGGTGACACTTGGCAGTCCGTTGATGCTACCGGTGGGCAAGCGGAAGATTTCGTTCAAGCTCAACGGTAAGACGACCAAGCCCGTGGTGGTCGACATCACGGAAGACAATGTAGCCAAGCTGGTCAATGTTCCCATCGAGTGAGAAGGCGGGCATCCGATGCCCCCTTCGATTGTTGACCGAAGTGGGGCATGGGCGCGTTATGACGCCTCGCCCGCGAGCAATTTAGAGGTGATGCGCCATGCAAACGACGCCCATCCGGGCCAAGCCTGAGGCTGGCCCCGCTGAACAGCCTTTTACGTATCCTCACCGCCGGGAGTTCATCGAGCCCGATTGGCGGCGGATCCCTGGCTTCAAGGACGTGTCCGCCGCCGACTGGGAGAACTCCGTCTGGCAGCGCAAGCACACCATCAAGAATCTCAAGGAACTCAAGGCAACGCTGGGGGCTCTGCTCCCGGATGACTTGGCTGAGAGCATGGAGCGCGACCAGCGCGAGCGGGCGACCATGTCGCTGCTCGTGCCTCCGCAGATGCTCAACACCATGAACCTTGAGGACCTGTGGCGTGACCCGGTGCGCCGATACATGCTACCGGCCTACGCGGACCGCCTCACGGAGTGGACCAACCATCCCAAGGCCAGCCGTGACAGTCTTCACGAGCAGGACATGTGGGTGGTGGAAGGCTTGACGCACCGGTATCCCACCAAGGTGCTGGCGGAGATGCTGCCGACCTGCCCGCAGTACTGTGGTCACTGCACGCGCATGGACCTGGTGGGCAATGACGTGCCGCAGGTCAGCAAACACAAGTTTGGCATCGGGCCCAAGGACCGCTACGCGCAGATGCTCGACTATCTGCGTCGCACGCCGACGGTGCGCGACGTGGTGGTGTCGGGTGGCGACATCGCGAACCTGCCCATCCAGCAGCTCGAGCCGTTCGTCAGCTCGCTGATGGACATCCCGAACATCCGGGACATCCGCCTGGCCAGCAAGGGGCTGATGGCCATCCCGCAGCACTTCCTCCAGGACTCCGTCCTCCAGGGGCTGGACCGGCTGGCGAAGAAGGCCGTCGAGCGCGGCGTGGACCTGGCGCTGCACACGCACGTCAATCACGCGCAGCAGCTCACCCCGCTGGTGGGCAAGGCCGTGCGCAAGCTGCTGGAGATGGGCTTCCGTGACGTGCGCAACCAGGGCGTGCTGCTGCGCGGTGTGAATGACAGCCCGCAGGCGCTGCTGGACCTGTGCTTCACGCTGCTCGACCACGCGAAGATCATGCCGTACTACTTCTACATGTGCGACATGATCCCCAACAGCGAGCATTGGCGGCTGTCGGTGGCTCAGGCGCAGCAGCTGCAGCACGACATCATGGGCTACATGCCGGGCTTCGCCACGCCGCGCATCGTCTGTGACGTGCCCTTCGTCGGGAAGCGCTGGGTGCACCAGGTGGCGGAGTATGACCGCGAGCGCGGCATCTCGTACTGGACCAAGAACTACCGGACCGGCATCGAAATGAACGATGCGGACGCGCTCAACCGGAAGTACGAATACTTCGACCCCATCGACCAGCTGTCCGAGGCGGGTCAGGCCTGGTGGCGGGAGCAGCAGAAGGCGGCGTAATGGATACCTCAGTGCTTCCGGCGGGTCTCCCGCCGGAGCCGGCGGCCGCTCGCGCGTCGCTCAGCGCCGAAGGGCGCAAACGGCTGTTTCCCAACGCCACGGACGCGGAGTGGGCGGACTGGCGTTGGCAGCAGCGGCATGCGGTGCGAGGCCTGGAGCAGCTGGAGCGGTACGTTCCGCTGACCTCCAACGAGCGCGCGGGCGTGCAGGAAACGTCCGCGCTGTTCCGCATCGGCATCAGTCCGTACTACCTGTCCCTCATCGACCCGGAGCATCCGTTCTGCCCGGTGCGCATGCAGTCCATCCCGGTGAGGGCCGAGGCACGCATCCGTCCGGGCGAGCTCGCGGATCCGCTGGGTGAGGACAAGACGCGACCGGAGGAGTGCATCGTCCACAAGTATCCGGACCGGGTGCTCTTCCTCGCGCTGGATACGTGCTCCGTCTATTGCCGTCACTGCACACGGCGGCGCATCACGCAGGGCGGGGTGGCTGAGCTCTCCAAGGAACAGCTCCGCCGGGGCGTGGACTATGTCCGGCGCCATCCCGAGGTGCGCGACGTCCTGATCTCCGGCGGGGACCCGTTCATGCTCAGTGACTCCCGGCTGGAGGAGTTGCTCGCGCCGCTCAGCGAGATTCCCCACGTCGAGATGATTCGCATCGGCACGCGCGTCCCCGTGTGTCTGCCCATGCGCGTCACCGACTCCCTGGCGAAAACGCTCCGGCGCTACGCGCCCGTCTTCGTCGTCACGCACTTCAATCATCCGAAGGAAGTGACGCCCGAGGCGCGCGAGGCCTGCGAGCGGCTGGTGGACCACGGCGTGCCGGTGGAGAACCAGGCCGTGCTGATGCGGCAGCTCAACTCCGACGCGCGCATCATCAAGGAGTTGTCGCACCTGCTGCTGCGCAGCCGCGTGCGGCCGTACTACCTGCACCAGATGGACGTCGCCGAGGGCTGCGAGCACCTGCGCACGCCCATCGCCAAGGGGCTGGAAATCATCCAGCAGCTCCGGGGCTACACCACCGGCCTCGCCGTGCCGCACCTCGCGGTGGACCTGCCGGGGGGCGGTGGGAAGGTGACGCTCCAGCCCGATTACGCCGTCGAGTACGGAGCGCAGGAGACGGTGTTCCGCAACTACAAGGGCGAGCGCTTCACGTACCCGGAACCCGAGGAGACGGACTGCACCTGCCCGTATGACGGCGTGTGGCAGGAGCGGGCTCCGCGCTACGGCTACCGCAAGGGCTGAGCCGCGTGCGCGCGGTGGGGGCTCGCCACCGCGCGCCTGTCGTTCAAAAGAGGCCTACTGCGGCAGTTCGGCGTCCTTCGGTACGCCGACGTCGATGGACGGCTCCGCGCCCTCCGTGGCCTCCAACTCCACCGGGTCCTCGTCGCTGAATCCCTGCTGGACGTGGACCTCTTCCGGGGCGGCCGCGGGCGCGGGCTGCTTCGCGGCCTTGGCGGCCTCCGCCAGCCGCTGCTCCTCCGCCTTCGCGCGGGCGTTGTCCGCCGGCGACATGCGCGCCTCGTAACGCGCGAAGTCCTTGCCCGACACGCCGTGCTTCTCCAGCACCGACGCGGAGGCGGCCTTCTGCTTGTCGATGGCCTCCCGGCGCTCCGCGGTGCTCATCTCCGACGACTTGCGGTTGCCGTACTCCGCGTCGACTTTGGACAGGGCCTGGGCCTCGTCGCGGCGGATTTCCGCCACCTTCTCTGGAGTCAGCTCCGTGCTGTCGGCGGCGAGGGCCTGCCCAGGAATGACGAGCCACGAGGTGACCAGGAGCAGGGCAGAGCGGGGAGACATGGCGGGAGGACCTCGTTCAGAACAGCGGGAACCGTCGCAGTCTAAACACGGAGCCTGCTTCTGTGCACCCGGGCCGTGCCGCTCAGGGGCCGCATCGCGCGCAGACATTCCGGGCAGTGGCGCATTGCTCCTGTCCCTGGGCACAGCGGGGTGGCAGGTCGTCCCGGTCAGGATGGCGCTCCACGAGCGCGCACAGCGACTCCGTCAGCTCGCAAGTCTGCGTTCCCACCGAACAGCGGTCCGCGCACGTCGCGTCGTCCAGGTCGTCGCGCGTCCGAAGCTCCTCGAGCCGCAGGGACAGCGAGTCGATGGCCGCGTCGTCGTTGCCTGCGACGCGGGCGTCCACCTGCTTCGCACAGGCCGTGAGCAGCACGCAGGCCAGCAACATCCGTGGAAGGGCGCGCATGGTTGCCTTCCTTAGGTGTCCGCGGCCCCAGGCGTCCAGCGGCGTTGGCCCGCGGTGTCGTTCCTTCAGGGACGGGCTGGCGTGGTGTGCACCGGTGGACGTTGGCGGGGCGCCGAAGGGCCTCAGGGCTTCGACAGGTACAGCCAGGCCGTCATCGCCAGCAGCAAAGCCACCGCGAGCCGCCGCAGCCACTCCTCGCGGCGACGCTGGGGTGACGCGCGGGCCTCTCGCTCCGCCGTTTCCAAGCCCGTGGCGACCTGGGAAGCCAGCGTCTGGAGCTCTCGGCACGTCTCCACCACCGGAGCCAGCGCGGCGGGGAACTTCGCGTCCTGGCGCTCTAGCGCGTCCTCGAGCATCCGTGCCCAGGCGGCTTCCTCGTCCTCACTGGCGGGCTCGCGGGCGGGGGCGCCCCGGTGCTGGGCCAGTGCGATGGCGGCCCTCAGCAGCAGCACGGAGAAGGCTTGGGCGGGGATGCCGTAGTGCGTCGCGCAGGCTTCTCGCGAGCGGCCCTCCACCAACCGGAGGGTGAGCATCGCGGAGGGCCGGGGCTCCAACTCGCGCAGGGCGGTGATGAAGGTCGTGGGGACTGCAGGGTGCGAAGGTGACGTCACGGGTGAGCCATCCTCTCCCATCCGCCGGATGTTTTCTTGAGGCGAGCACCCACGCCTCTACACTTCGGGGCCATGTTGCGACCTGTTGCACTCATCCTGCTCCTGCTGGTCCCTTCGGGCGTGCTCGCCGTGGAGACCCTGCGCATCGCCATCGAGGACGCGGGCAGCGAGGTGCGCATCAGCGGCCGGGGGCTGGCCTCCGGTCCCGACAGCGAGGAGGCCACATTCGCCCCCATCACCTCGGGACAGGCGAACGTCCGCCGCAAGGGGGGCCGCATCGAGGTCAACGGCACGCCCGTGGAGGGCGACTCCGTCCGCTTCCGCGCTGGCATGTCGGAGGCCTCGGCCGCGCCTGGTACCGAGCCGCTCAAGGCGGGCGCGGCGCAGGTTCGCGGCGATGTGGTGGTGCGCATGCACCGCAGTGGGCTGCAGCTCATCAACGTCATTCCCTTGGAGGACTACCTCGCCGCCGTGCTGGGCAGCGAGATGCCCGTGTCGTTTCCCCCGGAGGCCCTCAAGGCTCAGGCGGTGGCCGCCCGGACGTATGCGCTCCAGAAGAAGCTGGATGCCTACAGCAACGCGTTCCACCTGGGCAGTAGCGTGCTCCATCAAGTCTATGGCGGCGTCAACCGTGAGGACCCTCGCACCAAGGCCGCCGTCGAGGCCACGCGGGGACAGGTGCTCACGTACGAGCTGGCGCCCATCGAGGCGTACTTCCATGCCTCGTGCGGCGGCCGGACGGAGTCGGGGCTCGATGCCTTGCAGCGCGACCTGCCGTACCTCCAACCCGTCGACTGCCCCTGCGGAAAGCTTCCCGCCAGCCGGTGGACGGCGACGCTCTCCGACGCGGACATCAAGGCGGCGCTCCGCCACCCGGCCCAGGGGCTCAAGGTGGCAGCTCGCACGCGGACGCGCCGGGTGACGCGCGTCACCCTGGCGGACGGCGCCTCCATGGACGGCGTGGAGCTGCGCCGCAAGCTTGGCTACACCCGGCTCAAGAGCCTGGACTTCGACGTGGAACGCACCGAGCGCGGTTACGTGTTCACCGGTCGCGGCTATGGCCACGGGGCGGGCCTGTGTCAGTGGGGCGCCAAGGCGCTCGCCGACAAGGGCCGGGAGTACCGGGAGATCCTCTCTCATTACTACCCCGGGGCCGAGCTGCAGCAGCTCTACTGACGCCTCCCGCGTCCGGCGCGCTTTCCGCGACGGCGTGGGGGCTGCTACAAGCGCCACCCCCGTGTCGTCCCGTCTCTCTGATTACGACTTCGCGCTGCCCGAGTCCCAGATCGCCCAGGCTCCCCTGGCCGAGCGGGACGCGTCGCGCTTGATGACCATCAGCCGTTCCAGCGGCACCTGGTCGCACCGCCGGTTCGCCGACCTCCAGGAGCTGCTGCGCCCCGGGGACCTGCTCGTCCTCAACGATGCCCGCGTCATCCCCGCGCGCCTGCTGGGCCAGAAGGCCGGCACCGGTGGCCGCGTGGAGTTGCTCGTCGTGCGCCCGGCCGCCCAGAACACGCTGACCTCGGCGGCGCTCGGGGCGGCCCCCGAGTCGCTCGACTGGGTCTGTCTGGGGCAGGCCTCCAAGGGGCTCAAGCCCGGGCAGCGCGTGACGTTCGCCAGCGGCCTGGAGGCCGAAATCCAGGAGGCGCTGGGAGGAGGGGAGTACCGCGTGCGGTTCCACGCGCCCCCGGGCGCCTCGCTGGCCGCGCTGTTGGACGCGGCGGGCCGCCTGCCGCTGCCGCCCTACATCACCCGGGAGCCGGACGCCGCGGACGCGGAGCGCTACCAGACCGTGTACGCGCGTGCCTCCGGAGCCGTGGCCGCGCCCACCGCGGGCCTGCACTTCACCCAGGAAACCCTGGCCGCCCTGGATGCGCGTGGCGTGCACCGGGCGCTGGTGACGCTGGACGTGGGGCCGGGCACCTTCCTGCCGGTGCGTGAGGACGACCTGGACAAGCACCACATGCATCCGGAGCGCTACACCGTTCCGGAGGCAACCGCGAAGGCCATCAACGCGGCGCGCGCGGAAGGCCGGCGCGTGGTGGCGGTGGGGACCACCGTGGTGCGCACCCTGGAGTCCGCCACCGACCCGGAGACGGGGCGGCTGCGCGCGGGCCCCGGCGAGACGACCCTCTTCATCCGTCCCGGGTTCGCCTTCCGTCAGGTGGACCTGATGCTCACCAACTTCCACCTGCCGCGTTCGACGCTGGTGGTGCTGGTGAGCGCGCTGCTCGGACGGGAGCGCACGCTGGAGGCCTATGCGGAGGCGGTCCGCGCGGGCTACCGATTCTTCAGTTACGGCGACGCCATGCTGGTGTCGGAGTGAACGCCATGGGCGAGCAGCAGGAAGCGAAGCAGTCAGGTGGCAAGGGCGACACCCGCGTGGAGCCGGGGATGGTCCGCTTCGAGCTCCTTCACGAGGACGCGTCGGGAACGAAGGCCCGCCGGGGGCGTCTGCACACGCCGCACGGCCCCGTGGAGACACCCATCTTCATGCCCGTGGGCACCGTGGGCAGCGTCAAGGGCGTGGGGCCGGACGACCTGCTCACGCTGGATGCGCAGATCATCCTCGGCAACACCTACCACCTGATGCTGCGCCCCGGCGAAGCGCTGGTGGGGGAGATGGGCGGCCTTCACCGCTTCGTGTCGTGGAACCGGCCCATGCTCACCGACAGCGGCGGGTTCCAGGTGTTCAGCCTGTCCGGGAAGCGCAAAATCACCGAGGAGGGCGCCGCCTTCCAGTCGCACCTGGACGGCGCGCGGCACTTCCTCACGCCCGAGCGCTCCATCGGCATCCAGGAGACGCTGGGCGCCGACGTCATCATGGCCTTCGACGAGTGCCCGCCCTCCACCGAGGACAGGGCCTACCTGGAGGCGTCGCTGGCTCGCACCACCCGCTGGCTGCACCGGTGCGTGAAGGCCTGGAGCCGGGAGCGCTCGTCGCTCTTCGGCATCGTCCAGGGCGGCCTGCACGAGGATTTGCGCAAGCGCCACGCCGAGGAGGTGTGTGCGGTGGACCTGCCCGGCTACGCGCTGGGCGGCTACTCCGTGGGCGAGGCTCCGGAGGCCATGCATGACGGCGTGGCCTACTCCGCGCCCTTGCTGCCCCGCGATAAGCCGCGTTACCTGATGGGCGTGGGCACGCCCGTGGACCTGGTCACCTGCGTGGAGCACGGGGTGGACATGTTCGACTGCGTCCTGCCCACCCGGTGCGCGCGCAACGGCCTGCTCTTCACCTCGGAGGGCAAGGTCGTCATCCGGAACGCGGCCTACGCCAGGGACAACCGGCCGGTGGACCCTGCGTGCTCCTGCTACACCTGCCGCAATTTCAGCAGGGCCTACCTCCGGCACCTCTTCGCCGCCCAGGAACTGTTGGCCATGCGGCTCAACACGATTCACAACCTCCACTACTTCCTGGGACTGATGGCAGAAGTCCGGCGCGCGGTGGCAGAGGACCGGTTCGCCACTTTTGCCCGGGAATTCCGTGCCCGTGCCAAGGCGCAGGAGGCCGAACGGACCCGCGGTCGCTGACCGGGCGGATGGATTGCCCGGCTTCCCGCGTTCACTTGCTCACATGGGCCCCCCTTGCTAAGAGGGCCCCCTTTCGGATGGGTTCCTCGGACACACTGGGGGGCCTTCCATCCCAAGCTTTCCTCAACCGACGAGGCAGTGTGTGGCTGAGAGCTTTCTGATTCTGGCGCAGGCCGGTGGCGGCAATCCCCTGGGCACCCTGGGCTTCCTGGTCATCCTGGTGGGCATCATGTACTTCGTGATGATCCGCCCGCAGCAGAAGCAGTTGAAGGAGCACCGTGCGCTCCTCTCCGCGCTGAAGAAGGGTGATGAGGTCGTCACTTCCGGGGGCATCCTCGGGAAGATCCACCTCGTGGATGAGCGCACCGTGACGTTGGAGGTCTCCAGCGGCGTGCGCATCCGCGTGCTCAAGACGGCCATCAGCGCCAAGGGCGCGGTGGCGGAAGGCACGCCCGCGGCCACCGCGACGGCGGCCAGCGAGAAGAAGGAGGAGAAGTAATGGACCGCGGCTGGTGGTGGAAGGTCGGACTCATCGTCGCGGTGACGCTGGGCTGCATCTGGTTCCTCATCCCGACGTACTACTCGCTCATCGTTCTCGACCGGGACCAGCGCAACAACCTGGCCGTGCTCGAGGAGCGGATGCCCAGTTGGGCGCCTCCCGCGAAGTACCGCCTGAACCTGGGGCTGGACCTCCAGGGCGGCATCCACATGGTCATGCGTGTGGACACCAAGACGGCGCTCCAGAAGCGGACCGAGCGCCGCGCGCAGCAGATTGTCAATTACGTCAATGACAAGAAGCTGGGCGAGGTGGCGGCGGACACGGACCCGGAGAAGCTCGAGGTCACGCTGACGGCCAAGGACCCGGCGACGATGGACGCCATCCAGAAGGAGGTCCTGGCCACCTTCACCGACTTCAAGGAAGTCAGCCGCAGCGGCGCCTCGCTGGTGCTGGTGCAGGACGAGAGCCAGGCCAACGTCTTCCGGACGGAAGCGGTGGACCAGGCGATGCTCGTCATCCGCCGCCGCATCGACAAGTGGGGCGTGGCGGAAGTGGACGTGCGCAAGCTGGGCGCCGACTCCATCCAGATTTCGCTGCCGGGCCGCAGCAATGCGGAGCAGGCGAAGGAGCTGGTGGGTACCACCGCGCAGCTCGAGTTCCGGATGGTGGATGACTCCAACCCGCAGTTCTTCGCGCAGCTCCTCCAGGCTTCTCCGCCGCCGGAAGGCAGCGAGATCACCCTGACGACGGAGGGCGGCTTCCCGCAGCTCCAGGCCCCCACGCGCGAGGCCATCACTGAGTACACGAAGGACAAGGTGCCGGAGAACCGGGTGGTGCTCACCGAGTGCATCGCCAACCCGGTGAAGAAGAACGAGTGCACCTCGTACCGCTCCTACCTGCTGGACAAGAATGTGCCGCTGACCGGCGAGAGCCTGGCGAGCGCGGACGCGAACATCAGCCAGCTCAACGAGCCGGAGGTGAACATCTCCTTCGACCCCGCGGGCGCGCGTGAGTTCGAGCGGCTCACAGAGGCTGGGGTCGGCCGCCGCATGGCCATCGTGCTGGACGAGAACGTCCAGACGGCGCCGAACATCAACGAGAAGATCAGCGGCGGCTCGGCTCGCATCACCATGGGCCGCATGGGTGGCCGCACCTTCGAGGAGTGGCTGGGCGAGGCCCAGACGCTGGCGCTGGTGCTGAAGGCCGGCGCGCTGCCTGCCCCGGTGACGGTGGGCGAGATTCGTCAGGTGGGCGCCAGCCTGGGTGATGAACTCATCCGGAAGGGTGGCATGGCGGCGGTGCTGGGCCTGGGCCTGGTCATCCTCTTCATGGCCGTCTACTACAGGGCCTCCGGCCTCATCGCGGACATCGCGCTGTTGCTCAACGGCCTGCTCATCCTGGCGGGACTGGCCTTCTTCAACGCCACGCTGACGCTGCCGGGCATCGCCGGCTTCGTGCTGACGCTGGGAGTGGCGGTGGATGCCAACGTGCTCATCAACGAGCGCATCCGCGAGGAGCTGGGGAACGGCAAGACGGCCCGCGCGGCGGTGGACCAGGGCTACGACCGGGCCTTCTGGACCATCTTCGACTCGCACGTGACGGCGCTCATCTCCGCCTTCATCCTGTTCTTCACGGGAACCGGACCGGTGCGAGGCTTCGCCACCACGCTCATCATCGGCCTGCTGGCGTCGCTGTTCACGTCCATCACGGTGACGCGAGTCATCATGACCTACTTCGTCCACGGTCGTAACGCGAAGGTCGTCTCCGTCTGACCGGCCGGAGTCCGGGAACCGTCATGCAGATTTTCAAGAACAAGACGAACATCGACTTCATCAGCAAGCGCAAGCCCGCGCTGTTTCTCTCCACGTTGCTGAACCTGGCGATCATCGTCGGCATCGCCGCCTTCGGCTTCAACTTCGGCGTGGACTTCGCGGGTGGCACGGTGGTGGAGGTGAAGTTCGACCACCCCATCACCGCCGAGGAGGTCCGTGAGCGCGCGGACAAGGGTGGCCTGCCGGACGTCAGCGTGCAGAACATCGGCGCGGCGGAGGAGAACACCTTCCTGCTCCGCATGGGCGGTGTCACGCAGCTCAACGAGGAGAGCGGTGCCAAGGGCAAGGAGGCCCTGGAGGCGCTGGGGGGCGTGCGCAACGTCTACTCGGACCTGCCCAACGGCATCATCCGCTTCCGCGCGGCACAGCCCATGGACTCCGACGCCGTCAAGAAGGCGGTGGAGTCGGCGGGCATCGGCGTGCAGGAAGTGCGTGACCTGGGCGAGGCCCAGGGCGGCACGGGCTACGACTACCAGGTGGTGGCCAGCGGAATGGCGGACCGCGTGTTCGCCGCGCTCAACGCCGGGCTGGAGAAGCCGGACTTCGAGCAGCGCCGCGTGGACTACGTCGGTCCGCAGGTGGGCAAGCAGCTGCGCAACCGCGGCATCATGGCGCTGCTGTACTCGATGGTCGCCATCCTCATCTACGTGGCGTTCCGGTTCGACTTCAAGTTCGGTCCGGGCGCGCTCTTGTCCATGGTCCACGACGTCATCATGGTGGCGGGCTACTACCTGGTGAGCCGGCGCGAGTTCAACCTGACGGCCATCGCGGCACTGCTGACGGTGGTTGGCTACTCCGTCAACGACACCATCGTCATCTACGACCGCATCCGCGAGGACATGGCCAAGTTCAAGGGCAAGCCCTTCGCGGAGGTCATCAACATCGCCATCAACGACACGCTGGGCCGCACCATCCTCACGTCCGGCACCACGGCGCTGTCGCTCATCGGTCTGCTCATCTTCGGCGTGGGTGAAATCTTCGACTTCGCCATGGCGATGCTGGTCGGCATCGTGGTCGGTGTGTACTCGACCATCTACATCGCCAGCCCCCTGACCATCTGGCTGGACGAGCGCGCCGCGGCGAAGGAAGCCCGTCAGCGCGCCAGCGGCAACGTCGACCACCAGCAGCCGAACGCTGCGTGAGCCACCCGCACCCGAGGCCTTCCTTCCGATGAGGAAGGCCTCATGCGATGGACACCGACAGGGCCCTCTTCCTTCACGGGAAGCAGGGCCCTGGGTGTTTCAGGGGGCCTGTCAGAAGCGCGCGCCCAGCGTGAGCGAGGCGTCCAGCAGGCGGCTGTCGGTGAGGCCGTTGCGTGAGCCCTCGTAGCCCACTTCGAAGCCGAGGAAGGTGGTGGGTTTGAACCTGCTCACCGGCGACCGACCGTGCGTGAATCAGCGAGCCACCAGACGCGCGTCCGCCTGAACGCCCGTGCAGGAGGGGAAGTGTCGGGCTCAAGGTTGGACTGTCCTGGTCAGACGTCTGAGGTACTGTCGCTTTCGTAGCCAATTCATCCCGCCAACTCCCCTCGGAGAAGGCGAGGAGGAGTGTCGAGCGTGCGGTGGTTGCTTCCAGATGTAGTCGAGCAGGAAGTGGCGTCCCTCGCGGGGGAGTTGTCACTGCACCCGCTCGCGGCGAAGGTGCTCCTGCACCGTGGCTACCGCACCCCCGAGTCCGCGTCGGCGTTCCTGTCGGACCGGTTGGCGGACCTGCCGGACCCGTTCCGCATGAAGGGGATGCCGGGGGCGGTGGACCGCATCATCCGGGCGATTCGTTCGCGGGAGAAGGTGACGCTCTACGGTGACTACGACGTGGACGGCGTCTGCTCCACGTCGCTGCTGTACCTCTTCATGAAGGAGCTGGGCGCGCCGCCCGCGACGTACATCCCCCACCGGCTGGACGAAGGCTACGGCCTCAACGTCGGCGCGGTGGAGCGCATCGCCGCGGAGGGCACGCGGGTGCTGGTGACGCTGGACTGCGGCATCACCTCGGTGGCGGAAATCACCCGCGCCAAGGAGCTGGGCCTGGACGTGCTGGTGGTGGACCACCACACCGTGCCGCCCACGCTGCCGCCCGCGGTGGCGGTGCTCAACCCGCACCAGCCTGGCTGCGAGTACCCGACGAAGGCGCTGTGCGCCGCGGGCGTGGCCTTCAACTTCTGCATGGGCATCCGCAAGCGCCTGCGCGACGAGGGCTTCTTCGCCACCCGGAAGGAGCCCAACCTCCGGTCCATGATGGACCTGGTGGCGCTGGCCACGGTGGCGGACGTGGTGCCGCTCACCGGCGCCAACCGCATCCTGGTGACGCATGGCCTCCAGGAGCTGAGCGCGGGTCGCCGGCCGGGCGTGCGGGCCTTGAAGGAAGTGGCGGGCATGGACCCGGACGCCTCCGTCACCGCGGGACAGGTGGGTTTCCGCCTGGGGCCTCGCATCAACGCGGCGGGCCGGCTGCATGACGCCTCGCTGGGACTTCAGCTGCTGTGCTCGGAGTCACCGGAGACGGCGCGCTCACTGGCCGCGGTGTTGGATCGCGCCAACGCGGAGCGCCAGGGCATCGAGAGCAGCATCCTTACGCAGGCGCTGGCCCAGGCGGAGTCGCTGAAGGACGCGCGCGGCCTGGTGCTGTTCGACGAAGGCTGGCACCCGGGCGTCATCGGCATCGTCGCCTCGCGCGTGGTGGAGCGCTTCTACCGGCCCACCGTCATGGTGGGGGTGAAGGACGGCGTGGGGAAGGGCTCGGCGCGCAGCATCGAGGCCTTCCACCTCCATGACGCGCTCAGTGGCTGCGCGGAGATGCTGACGCGCTTCGGCGGCCACAAGCACGCCGCGGGGCTCACCATCGACGCGGAGCGGCTGCCCGCCTTCCGGGAGGCCTTTGAGAAGATTGCCTACCAGCGCCTCACGCCGGAGGACCTCATCCCCCGGTGCCGCGTGGACGCGGTGGTGAATCCCAACGAGCTGGACGCTCACGCCGTCGAGTCGCTCCAGCGGCTGGGCCCCTTCGGGCAGGGCAATCCGGAGCCCGTGCTGGTGCTGCGCCGGCAAGTGGCTCGCCCGCGCGTGCTGCAGCCGAAGTCAGGCACCGGCAGCGGCCATCTCAAGCTGGCCCTGGCGGACGCACCGGAGCTGGACGCCATCGGCTTCAACATGGCGGACCGGGCCACGCTGGTGGATGGCCCGGTGGACCTGGCTTTTCAGGCCGGCTTCGACACGTTCCGAGGCCAGCGCAAGCTGTCCCTGCGGCTCAAGGACCTGCGCGTGGCCGCCTAGCGGCCGTGGCGCTCAGGCAATGCCCCAGCGGACGCGGCCCGGCGTCATCAGCGCGCCGACGCGGGCCAGTTCGTTGAAGCGGAAGCGCTCCGCCTGCCTTTCGAAGGCGTGGCGGCACCGCTCCGAGCAGAAGAAGTAACGGCGCTTCTTGTACTCGGCGGTGGGACGGCCCTCGGGTGTGTCCAAGGTCTTCCCACATACGGGGTCCAAGTGCTGTCCTTGTCCCTGCGCGTTCTTCATCGCTCGCCTCCCAGCCCCCAGGGGAACCCAGGTTCCCGTCCCGGTGGAAATAGGAGCACACGGCGTGCCAGTCCCAACTCCTTGAAGTCGCAAGGAGGGGGTACGGGCGAAGAGGGGAGGCGGTGGAAAAATTTTCATGGCCGCCCGCCGGATGCAGCGCGGCGAGCGGCCAGGGAAGGCGACGTCAGAAGGCGGTGCCGAGGCTGCCGCCCAGGAAGAAGTCGTTGTGGTAGCCCCGGCGGTAGCCCATGGCCTCCAGCCGGAAGGCGAGGCGGAAGTTACCGGAGGAGGTCAGCCGGGGCCGGCCGCGGAAGCCCACGCCGTACTGGAGCAGCGGCTTGCTGCCGCTCACCTTCGTCTCCACCGTGTCGATGGTGATGGTCGACGACGTGTACGCGATGCCGCCACCTGCCTGGGCGAAGAAGCCGAAGTCGGACTTGCCGAGCTTCAGCTCATAGGCCGGGGCAATGGTGAAGTAGTGGAGGTGCGTCTTGCCCCGGATGAAGTCGGTGCCGTCGCTGGTGCCGCCGAACGTCCAGCGCACGTCGGCCCAGAGGGCCTCGCGAAGCGACTCGTTGTCGAGGATGCGGCCGTACTCCCACGTGGCGCGCACGCCCAGGCCCAGGCGCGTCTCCGCGGCCCGGCCGCGCGGGCTGTCCAGGAAGAGGGCGCCGGTGATGAACTCCATGGCCACGCCCAGGTTCGGGTCGTCGAGCCCGGAGAGGGGTTTGAAGCCGTCCTCGCCGTCGTCGTACTCCTGCTCGGAGACGCGGCGGAAGTCATCCGCCTCGTCCACCTTGGGGCGGACGCGGTCATAGGAGTCGGAGGCGTCGTTGGCGGGCTCCTCGTCCGGGTAGGCGTAGGGGTCGTCCTCGTCCTGGGCCAGGGCGGGGGCGGACAGGGCGAGGCTGCCCAGGGCGCAACGCAAGAGCCACGTCTTCACGGAAGCAGTCCTCATGCTCACAGGTCCAGGCGGGGGCAGGTGGTGCCACCCGCGGCGCTGGGCGGGCACATGTTGGGGTCGTTGCCGACGAGCTGCTCACGCGGAATCTGGAGGTGGTCCATCAGCTCGTTGCAGACGGCCTCCTTCAGGCGCAGGTCGGTGATGTGGGTGATGATGGCGCTGGCGGCCACGGCCAGGGTGAAGCGGGACTGGTCCGCCAGCGTGGCGCGCGCCAACTGGTAGAGGCCGGGCGTCGTCGTGCTCTCGTCGTTGTACGAGGCGACGATGGCGCGCAGCAGCACGTCGCGCTGACCGGTGGCCTCGCCGGCCTGGTAGAGCGCGCTGGCGAGCAGCGTGCCCACCCGGTACTCGTTGCCGCTGAACGCGCTCAGGTTCTGGTTGTACAGCTGGTTCAGCAGGGACGCGTCCATGCAGCGGTCCACGCGGGCCAGGTCCCGGTCCTCGGTGACTTGTCCGTACAGGTTGCCGTGGAAGGACGTGGAGAAGAAGCGCGTGTCACAGCCCTTGCCGCCCTGGGTCGTCTGGCAGGTGGAGCCATACGCGTGGTAGTCCGCGAGCCCCTCGTCGAAGGACTTGAGGATGTTGGCGCCCGGGCTGGCGCCGGCTTGCTGCCACAGCATGAGCGCCTCCGGGAACTGCTGGCCGTTGTAGGCCTTCAGGTTGAAGACGCGGTGCGCGTATTCGTGGGCGATGATGCCGGCGTTGATGGCCAGCGGGGCGCGCTGGAGCTTGTCGAAGGGCAGCACCAGGAACGACTCCAGCACGGAGAAGTACATGGCGTTGTCGCTCAGCGGGTTCTTGTCCACGTCCGCGAGCACGAACTCCGGGAAGTAGTACGTGGTGACGGGGTCCTTGAAGTCCGCCGCGGGGATGTTGCCCACGACGCGGAAGTAATCGTAGGCGCGCTCCATGCTGTAGTACGCCGTCACCATGTTCCAGGTGTGGAAGTCCGCCGGCCACAGGACGCCGTCCTGGGAGATGTAGTTGGCGCTGACGTCACGGCCGGCGTTCTTGAGCAGCGCGTTGGCGTAGCCCTCCGGCGTGGTGGCGTTGTTCAGGTCCGGGTCCTGGGAGTCGATGACGATGCGCGCGCCTCCCTGGAGGTCGGCCACCGTGCCCTTGAGGCCGACGATGTCGGAGATGGTCTTCAGCTCCACCTCCTGGGGGACGTACTGGCCATTGCTGGAGAGCACCAGGGCACTGACCTTGACGGGCGCGGTCGAATCGGGCGCACAGCCGGCGGCCAGTCCGAGCGCGGCGGTCGAGGCGATGACTGTTCGGAGCATGCCGCCGTTTTACTCCGGACCGCCCGGAACGTGTATTCCCCCCGGCCGTCACATTCGCGAGCACGGCGGCCGGCCGGCCGGTGCGCCCGGGCCTCGCGGGCGGCTTTGGAACCCGGAATCCGCACTGATTCCGACGGTTTGAGACGTACCCGGGGCGCTCGGACTCCTTGACGCGTCGTTTCCGCGATCCGTATGGTGCTCCGCCTTCTCCCCCCTTCGAATCCAGCAGGCGGTGCCATGGCAGTCCCGTTCATCTCCGAGGTCAAGCGTACCCACACTTGCGGTCAGCTCACCGCGACCAACGTCGGCGAGGAAGTCGTCCTCTTCGGCTGGGTGCACAACCGCCGAGACCACGGCGGCGCGGTGTTCATCGACCTGCGAGATCGGGATGGCCTCACGCAGGTGGTGTTCGAGCCGGACCACGCGGAGGCGCACGCGCTCGCCGGCAGCCTCCGGCTGGAGTACTGCGTGGGCGTGCGCGGCAAGGTCGTCTCGCGCGGGAAGAACGTGAACCCGAAGATGAAGACGGGTGAAATCGAGGTCCGGGCCAGCGACCTCACCATCTTCAACCGTTCGGAGCCGACGCCGTTCCCCGTCGAGGACAGCATCGACACGTCCGAGGAGAAGCGCCTGGCCCACCGCTTCCTGGACCTGCGCCGCTCGCCGCTCCAGCGCTCGCTGATGACGCGCTCGAAGATGAACGCGCTGACGCGCTCGTACATGGTGGACAACGGGTTCCTGGAGCTGGAGACGCCCTTCATGGGCAAGTACACGCCGGGCGGCGCGCGCAACTTCCTGGTCCCCAGCCGTCTCAACCCGGGCAAGTTCTACGCGTTGGCGGAGAGCCCGCAGCTCTACAAGCAGCTCTTCATGGTGGCGGGCTTCGACCGGTACTTCCAGATCGTCAAGTGCTTCCGCGACGAGGACCTGCGCGTGGACCGGCAGCCGGAGTTCACGCAGATCGACGTGGAGATGAGCTTCGTCACCCAGGACGACATCTTCACGATGATTGAGGGTCTGCTGAAGAAGCTGTGGGGCGAGGTGCTGGGCATCGACATCCCCACGCCCTTCATGCGCATGGACTTCTACGAGTCCATGGCGAAGTACGGCAACGACAAGCCGGACCTGCGCTTCGGGCTGGAGCACGTGGTGCTCACCGACCTGATTCGCGAGCACGGCGAGGGCGGCGGCGTCCCCATGATTTGGGAGGCCGTGCAGAACAAGGGCATCGTCAAGGCCATGGTCATCCCCGCGGAGAAGGCGATGAGCCGCGCGGAGAGCGACAAGCTGGAGGAGTTCGCCAAGCAGGCGGGTGCCAAGGGCCTGGCCCGCGCGAAGGTGGCGGACGGGGGCGAGTGGACGCAGTCCCCGCTGTCCAAGACGATCAGCCCCGCGTTGCGGCAGGCCATCAACCAGGCCGTGGGCGCGAAGACGGGCGACCTCCTCTTGTTCCAGTTCGGCAAGGAGTCGCTGGTCCACACGGTGATGGCCAACCTGCGCGTGCACGTGGCCAAGAAGCTGGGCCTGATTCCGGAGTACGGCAGCGGCGGCCAGTGGAAGTTCCTGTGGGTCGTGAACCCGCCGCTGTTCGAGTACGACGACGAGACGAACACCTGGGCGGCGGCGCACCACGCCTTCACGCGTCCGCACGACGAGGACGTGGCCTACCTGCTCACGGACCCGGGCCGGGTGAAGTGCCACCGCTATGACGTGGTGCTCAACGGCTTCGAGATTGGCGGCGGCTCCATCCGTCTGCACGACCCGAAGGTGCAGGCGGAGGTGTTCAAGGCGCTGGGTATCAGCGACGAGGACGCGCGCGCCAAGTTCGGCTTCCTGCTGGACGCGCTGAAGTTCGGCGCTCCGCCGCACGGCGGCATCGCACTGGGCATGGACCGGCTGGTCATGCTGCTCACGGGCGCCGAGTCCCTGCGCGACGTGATTCCGTTCCCGAAGTCGAAGACGGGCACCGACCTGATGACGGGCGCCCCCGGCGACGTGGATGACCGGCAGCTGCGCGAGGTCCACGTGCGGCCGGTGCCCGTGGCGCCCAAGGCCTAGTCCGTCAAACGCGAGCCCTCGCTCGCGCGGTCCCGCCACCCCTTTTGACGCGGGGTGGCGGCGGTCCCGCCGTGCCCTGAACATGGCCACGGAGTGGAGTGCCGGTGCGCAACCGCGTAAACAGGGAGGGCCAAGGGAGGGGTAGGGCCAGATGAAGACGTTCCTCGTGGTCAATCCGCGCAGCGCCAACGGGCAGACGGGAAAGCGCTGGGCGGAGATTTCCGCGCAGGTAGGCAGGGCCCTGGGCGACTTCGGCCACGGCTTCACCCAGGGGGGCATGGACGCGGCGCGCATCACCCGCCAGGCGCTCCTGGACGGGTACGAGTGCATCGTCGCGGTGGGTGGCGACGGCACGCTCAACGAAGTCACCAACGGCTTCTTCGAGGACGGCAAGGCGCTGAATCCGAACGCGGCGCTGGGGCTGATTCCTCGGGGTACGGGTGGCGACTTCCGGCGCACCTTCGGGTGGGACCTGGAGCTGGCCTCGTCGTTGGAGCGGCTGCGCTCCGGCACGACAGAGCCGTTCGACGTGGGCCAGCTGGAGTTCATCGACAGCGCGGGCCAGCCCGCCACGCGCTACTTCGCCAACATCGCCTCGTTCGGTGTGAGCGCGGTGGTGGCCCAGGAGGTCAACCAGAGCAGCAAGGCCCTGGGCGGCCACCTGAGCTTCATGTGGGGCACGTTGAAGGGCCTGGTGAAGTACTCGGAGCGGCAGGTGCGGCTGTCGGTGGACGGGGGCCCGGAAGAGGTGGTGAGCGTCACCGCGGTGGCCGTGGCCAACGGCCGCTACTTCGGCAGCGGCATGTTCGTCGCGCCGGACGCCGTCACCCACGACGGCCTCTTCGACGTCACCATCTGGTCGGGCTACACCCTGAGCGACTTCGTCCTCAAGTCGAAGGGCGTCTACAACGGCTCGCACGTGAACTGGAAGGGCACGCGTCGCCTGCGCTGCCGCACCCTGCGCGCCGAGCCTGTGGACGGCGGCGACGTCTTCCTGGACGTGGACGGCGAGACGCCGGGCCGCCTCCCGTGCACCATGACGCTGCTACCCGGGGCCATCCGCCTCAAGGTGTTGTAGCGCTCACGCGTCCCGATTCGTCGCCCGGTCGCCTGTCGAGCGACATGGCACTTGGGACGTGGGGCTGGACTGAGGCAACCTCCTGCATCCGGTGGCGTCTGGCGTCAGGTGCGCTGGACGCACGGCACCGTGCCCGCGGTGCCTACTGTATTGGCCCAGGAGACGCGCCATGCCTCAAGAGCAAGGACCCGCACAGCTCGACCTCTTCACCGGCGCCGCCGTGGAGCCGCCCGCCAAGGGCCGCAAGGGCGCGCAGCCCGTGGAGCCCGCGGCCGTACCGGAGTCGCTGGCCACGCTGGGGCGGGAGCTGCCGCAGGGCGTGTTCCTCGGGACGTCCTCGTGGACGTTCCCGGGCTGGTCCGGCATCGTCTATGACCATGAGGCCTCCGCCTCGCAGCTCGCGCGGGAGGGCCTGGCCGCCTACGCGCACCACCCGGTGCTGCGTACGGTGGGCATCGACCGGACCTTCTACGGCCCCATCGCTTCCAGCGCCTTCGCCGAGTACGCCGCCCAGGTGCCGGACACCTTCCGTTTCCTGGTGAAGGCCCATGAGGTCTGCACCCTGGCGCGCTTCCCGCTGCACGAGCGCTACGGCGCGCAGCGGGGACAAACCAACGAGCGCTTCCTCCATGCCGCCTACGCCACGGAGGCCGTCGTCATGCCCTTCGTGGAGGGGTTGGGGGAGAAGGCGGGGCCGCTCGTCTTCCAGTTCCCGCCGCAGGACCCGCAGGCGCTCGGCGGGCCCGCGCGCTTCGTGGAGCGGCTGCACGCCTTCTTCGCCGCGCTGCCGAAGGGGCCGCTGTACGCGGTGGAGCTGCGCAACGAGGAGTTGCTCACGGAGGGGCTGGCACAGGCGCTGGCGGACGTGGGCGTCAGTCCGGTGCTGGCGGTGTGGGCGCACATGCCGCCCGTGGGCCGGCAGGCGAAGCTCACTCGCGCCTTCGAATCCCGCGCGCTGGTGGTGCGGTGGATGCTCCCGCCGGACCTCGGCTACGAGGAGGCGCGCGCGCGTTACGCGCCGTTCAATCAGCTGGTGGACGAGGACGTCCCCACGCGCGATGTCCTGGCCCGGGTGTGCCTGGCGGCGCTGCGCCGGGACAAGCCCACCTTCATCACCATCAACAACAAGGCCGAGGGCAGCGCGCCACTGTCCGCTATCAAACTGGCCGAGCGCGTCGTCCTGGGCAGGAGGGAAGAGGCAGAGCGCCAGGCCGCCACCACCTGAGTGCCACTTGCCACTGAGCACGCGTCTTGCTTACCTGTGGGTCCATGACAGTCATGACGGTTGCGGCACTGGTGGTCCAGCTGATGTCCGCAGGGGGCGCAGGCGCCCAGGGCGAGCAGGCAGCCGGGCGCCAGCAAGGCGACCCGGGCAGCATCTCCACGAACCTCTCCGCGCTGAAGGGCGAAGTCTCATCGCTGTCCGAGCGCTTCAAGGCCGCCCGCGAGCGGCGCCGCTTGCAGGCGGAGAGGGAGAAGCAGGAGTGGGAGCGTGAGCCGAAGGCGCCTGCCGGTCCTCGACGCGAATGAGCCGCCGCTCCCGCCCGAAGGGCCGGAGCCGCCGCCTTCCGAGGACGAGGCTGTAGAAATTCCCATTGATGGGAACCTGGACCTGCACCTCTTCCATCCGCGCGACGTGAAGGACCTGGTGGTGGAGTACCTCTGGGCGTGCCGGCAGAAGGGCGTCCTGGACGTGCGCATCATCCACGGCAAGGGCACCGGCGCGCTGAGGCGCACCGTGCAGTCGCTGCTTCCCAGACTGCCAGAGGTGGAGTCGTTCCGTTCCGCGGGCGAAGGGGACGGAGGTTGGGGCGCGACGTGGGTGCGCCTGCGCCCAGCGGACTACGACAGCCAGAAGTAGGCGGAGGCGATGAGGGCGCGCTTCTCCGTCACCTTCGCCTTGTTGGCCAGCTCCGCCAGCTGCCGGTCCTTGGAGGCGTACCGCTTCTCCTCCTCGTTGCGGAGCGAGGACAGCTTGCGGCGGTACTCTCGCTCCATCCGGTCGGAGTTCGCGCGGGCCTTGGCCTTGTCGGCGATGTCCTCGGCCAGCCCCACCTGCTTGCGCGCTTCAATCCACGTCTGCCGCGCGGCTTCCACGGCCTCACGCGACTCCATGAGGCAGTCCTCGACGTAGCGGTCCGCGCGCTCCTTGGCCTTGTCCAGTTCCAGGGCGTTGCGCCGCTCCGCGGCCCGGACGATTTCGTCCTTCGCCGCCATCAGCGCCTGCTCCTGCATCAGTTGCACGGACACCGGCGCGGGCTGACGCCGCCGCTCCGGCTTCGCCGCCAGCTTCACGAAGTGCGCGCTGTCCGCCATGGGCAGGGCGCGGAAGCCGTCCCTGTCGCGCACGAGCACCAGGTGGGCCAGCTTCTCCTCGGGCTTGAGGCCGGTCGTCTCGAACTTGTACGCGAACCACCAGCCCTCGCTGCCCGCGAGCCGCGCCAGCCGTGACGGCAGTCCCGCCGCGTCCAGTTGCAGGTAGCTCACCGCGTCCTGGGTGCGCTCCTTGACGGCATAGGCGGCCTTGGCCACCTCCAGCCGCCCCGAGTTGCGGCTGCCCAGCACGGAGGCGGTGAGGGCGCGAGCCTCCTGCTGGCGCTTGGCCAGGGCCTCCTTCGTCTGCTCGTTCTGTCCGCGCAGTCGGCGCCGCACGTCGCCGTCGAAGCGCTCCAGCACCACCGAGCGCATCTCCGTCATGCGCTGGCTGATGCGGCCTTCCAACTCCTCGCGGAGCTTGTCGAAGGCGATGTTGATGTCCTCGGGCTTCCGGCAGGACTGGTAGATGTCCAGGATGCGCCGCTCGAAGTCGACGCCGCTCTCCAGCGCGCCCAGGATTTCGTCGGACGCGCCGAACACGCCGTCGAAGAGGTTCAGCTTCTTCTCCAGCAACTCGAAGAGGCGCGCATCCGCCGCGTTCATCCGGTTGAGGAAGTTGATGACCAGCACGTCCCGCTGCTGGCCGTACCGGTGGCAGCGGCCAATGCGCTGCTCCACGCGCTGCGGGTTCCAGGGCAGGTCGTAGTTCACCACCAGGTTGCAGAACTGGAGGTTGAGGCCCTCGGCGCCCGCTTCAGTGCAGATGAGGATCTGCGTGCGGTGGCGGAACTCCTCCACCAGCGCGCGCCGGTCCTCAGGCGTGCCCGCGTCTCCGGACAGCAGGGAGATCTTCCCCTGGTAGCCGCTCTCCGACAGGAGGTTGCAGAGGTACTGCTGCGTGCGCTTGGACTCGGTGAAGATGAGCGCCTTCTCCGGCCAGCCGTGCGACTTCATCACGGCGAAGGTCCGGTCCAGGCCGCGCTTGAGCGCCTCGCCCTTGGCGTTGACCTTGATGGAGTCCGCCAGGTCCGCGTACTGGCGCAGCTCCCAGACCTCCTGCTCCAGCGCGCGGACGTTGGGCGCCTTGGCCGGGTCGTCCGACCACTCCTCGCCCTCCTCGACGAACTGCTTGGCCTCCTCGGGCTCGAACATCGCCAGGGCCTGCTGGCCCAGCTTCGCCGCCTGGAGCCGCTTCTCCAGGTTGTCCGACAGGCGGCGCAGGGTGGGGGCGATTGCGTAGGTGGAGGACGCCAGCAGCTTGCGGTAGCAGAGCGTCAGCAGCGTCTTCTTGCCGGGTTCAATCGCCGCGGCCTCGGAGCGCTGGAGGTACTCGCTGACCTTCTCGTAGAGGTCGTGCTCCTCGGGGGAGGGGGTGAAGTCCTCCACGATGGAGCGGCGGTTGGTGTAGCGGACGTATTCGCGCACCTGCCGGCGCAGGGTGCGCTGCACCACGGGGGCCAGCCGCTCCTTCAGCTCGATGGCGGCGGCCTCGGGCATGCCGCCGGCCTCGTCCGCTCGGTAGCGGCTGCGGAAGGCGTGCTCGGGCCCGAGGATCTGCTCGTCCAGCAGGGACATCAGCCCGAACAGCTCCATCAAGTCATTCTGGAGCGGGGTTGCGGTGAGCAGCAGCTTGGGCTTGCCGGCCAGGGACGCCTTCAGCGCCTGGCCCATCTTGTTGTTGGCCCGGTGCGCGTTGCGCAGGCGGTGGGCCTCGTCGATGACCACCAGGTCCCACGGAATCTCCGCCGTCAGGTGCGCCTTGTTCGCCGCGAAGGGGTGCGAGCAGATGACGGGGAAGGGCTGGTCGAAGCAGTTTCCCGTGGCGCGCACGGTGCGGCCGTCCACCATGACGCTGTCCAGGTCGAACTTCTCCCGCAGCTCGCTGTTCCACTGCGCGCGCAGCGTGGCGGGCGCCAGGATGAGGATGCGCGACTTTCCCTCGGCCATGAGCTGGGCGATGACGAGCCCCGCCTCAATGGTCTTCCCCAGGCCGACCTCGTCGCCCAGCATGCAGCCGCCGCGCGACAGCGAGTCGAGCGCGAACATGGCGCCTTCGACCTGGTGCGGATTGAGGTCCACCTTCGCTTCTGACAGCGCTCCCGCCAGCCGTTGCTGCGTGTCACCGCTGCGCGCCAGCAGTTCCTCTGCCAGCAGCCGCTCATGGAAGGGCGTCAACGCCGTGGGTGCCGCCGCCGACCCGGACTCCATCCGTGCCGCCACCGCCGCCGCCGCCGCGTCCGCCTCAACCTCCACCCTGAATCCCCTCGCGACCTCCGCCAAGACCGTCTCCATCCGTGGTGTTTTCGAGGTAGCCCGCCGTCACGGCGGGCGAGGACCGGCCATTTTGTTGACGCGCGCCTATCTGTAAAGGGGGTCGTGTCCGAGGCCGAAAAATCGGCCTCCGCGCGATTGGCATGCTTCTTTGCGAGCGACGTCGATACACGTTGACTGCACATTGCGTACAAAACTTTCGCTGGACTTGACGCAGAGGCCTAGAGCAGTCCGCGCGCCTTCACGTCCAGGTAGGCGTTGAGCGTGGCCGCGCCGAAGCCGCGCGCGGGGGCGCGGATCACCAGCGCGCCCGCGTCCCGCAGGGTGGTGGCCGTCCGCCGGTACTCCGTCTCCAGCCGTGCCGCGGCCTGACGCGCGTAGGCATCCTGCGTCTGCGCGGGCACACCGTGGGCCGCCGCCTGGACGTCTTCGTCCAACAGGGAGGCGACGACGGGCAGGTGCCGGGGGCGCAGCGCCAGCGTGCGCGTGAGGAGGCTGGCGGAGGCGTCCGGGTCCACTAGGTCCGTGAACAGCACCACCAGGGCGCGCCGCGTCTGGCGTGCAAAGGCGAAGTCGAAGGCGCGGCCGTAGTCGCTCTCCTCGAGCGCGGCCTCGGTGCGGTAGAGCGATTCGGTGATGAGCCGCAGGTGCTCGCGGCCCTTGCGTGGCGGCAGGTAGGCCCGCACGCCGCTGGCGAACGCCAGCACGCCGACCATGTCACCGGCCTCCAGGCCCACGCGCGCCAGCCGCAGCGCCGCGTCCACCGCATGGTCCAGCTTGCGCCGCTCCTGGATGCGGCCCGCCATGTGCCGGCCGCAGTCGAGCAGCAGGAGCACCGGCTGGTGCTGCTCTGGCTGCCACGTGCGCACCAGGGTGTGGGCGTGGCGCGCGGACGCCTTCCAGTCGATGTGGCGGTAGTCGTCGCCGGGGCGGTACTCGCGCAGCGACTCGAACTCCCGGCCCTCCGAGGCGCGCCGCCGCTGCGTGCGCGCGGAAGGGGCGTCCGAGGCGTGGGCCAGCGCCAGTGCTTCGCGGGTGAGCGCGGTGAGGTCCGGGTACACCTTGACGTCCATCGTCGCGGGGACGCGGACCTGTCGCGCGCACAGGCCCAGGGGGCCTCTCAGCCGCAGGTGCACGTCCCCGAAGCGGGCGTCACCCCGTGAAGGCGGCGTGACGAAGTAGGTGAGCTCCTGGGGCGTGGCCCGTGCCGCGGGCAGGGTGAGGGATTGCCGGTGCCCGCTGCTGGCCATGTCCTCGGGCGGCTCGTCGCGGACCTCCACGTGCAGCGGCGCGGTGCCGGTGTCCTGGCGCTCCAGCGCCACGTGCACGGCGTTGCGCGTGCCGGAGGAGAGGACGGGCTCCACGCGCCGCCAGACGCGGACGCTCTGGGCGCGCGGGGCCCGGAGGAAGTCCACGACGCAGAGGGACAGCACGGCCACGTCCGTCGCCAGCGCGAGCCAGCCGAACGCGGGGCTGGCCACCGCGAGCGCCGCCGGGAGGAGTCCCGCCGCCAGCAGGGCCACGGCGAGGCCGGTGGGGACGGGGCGCCCGGCGCTCACCGGGGCACTCGGACCCGCTCGAGCGTCTGCTTCAGCACGTCGTCCGCGGTGATGCCTTCCACCTCGGCCTCGGCCTTGAGGAGCAGCCGGTGGTTGAGGACGCTGAAGGTGACGGCCTTGACGTCATCCGGGGTGACGAAGTCCGTGCCCATCAGCGCGGCGCGGGCCTTGGAGGCCGCGAGCAGCGCCTGGGCCGAGCGGGGGCTGGCACCCAGGCGCACGCGCGGGTTGGTGCGCGTCTCCCGGACGATGGCCACCACGTACTGGATGATGGAGTCGTCACACGACACGCGGGCGGCGCGCGACTGCAGCTCCAGTAGCGTGGGCGCATCCAGCACCTGGCGGGTGGTGGCCGGCTTTCCTTCGCGCTGGTGGAAGGCGCGGAGCATCGTCGTCTCCGCCGAGGCCTCCGGGTAGCCCACGCGCACGCGCATGAGGAAGCGGTCCAACTGGGCCTCCGGCAGCGGGTAGGTGCCCTCCAGCTCCAGGGGGTTCTGCGTGGCCACCACGAAGAAGTGGGGCGGCAGCGCGTGGGACACGCCGTCGATGGTGACCTGCCGCTCCTCCATGGCCTCCAGGAGCGCGGCCTGCGTCTTGGGCGGGGTGCGGTTGATTTCGTCCGCGACCACCACCTCCGTGAAGATGGGGCCCTTCACGAGGCGGAAGGCGTGGTCCTGGGGCTGGAAGACGTTGGTGCCCAGGATGTCCGCCGGCATCAGGTCCGGGGTGAACTGGATGCGCGTGAAGAGCAGCCCCAGCGCGCCGGCCATGCTGCGCGCGGTGAGCGTCTTGGCCACGCCGGGAACGCCCTCCAGCAGCACGTGGCCGCGCGCGAGGAAGGCCGTCACCAGGTCCTCCAACACGCGCTGCTGTCCGAAGACGGCCGCGTCGAGCGCGGCGGTGAGACGGGAGAGGGGAGAGGCGTCGGACATGGTGGCCGGTGACGCTAGCCCGCTGCCGCGGAGGGCGGCAGCGCTTTTTCATTCGAGGCGCGGAGGCTCAGTGCGAGGACTGGCCCTTGAGCCCCAGCAGCGTTCCGCCCAGTGTGGCGACCGCGCCCAGGATGGCCACGTAAACGCCGAAGCTGGGCGACGAGTTCATCATCTCCGAGTTGCCGATGGGCGTGGGCACCATCGTCGTGTCGGACGACACCTTGATGAACACGACGCACCAGATGAGGCACACGATGCTGACGATGAGCTGGCCCATCCACGGCACCACCGGGTTCACGTTCGGGAACGAGCCCTTGACGCGCACCGTGACGGCCGTGAGCAGGAGGATGGACATGATGAAGGCGCCGGAGCCCAGGCTCATCAGGCCGAGCACGTCCCCATCCACCGCCGTCTCCTTCCACGGCATGAAGCAGGACATCAGCACCACCGCCGCGCCCCAGAACGCGACCTTGTCGCCACCCTGGAGTTGGGCGAACAGCTCCTTCGCGTCACGGATGAGCTCATCCGGGTCGGTGACGGCGCTGCCCCGGTCGTTCGAGTCCACGCGGTCCCACGGGTCCACCGAGGCCGCGGGCTCGGGAGCGGGCGCCTTGCGCGGCGCGGGCCGAGGCGCCGCTGCTCGCGCCGCACGCTGCTGCGGCGCACTGCGGGCGACGTCCTCCATGCTCCGGATGTTGGTGGAGTCCGAGTCGGGCGGCGGCGCGGCGGCGGGCCGACTTCCGGACTTGCCTGTGGCCGGACGTGGGCGCCGCGGGGGAGGAGGCTTGGCGGCTCGGCGGGGGTCCTCCGCCGCGTCCGTGGACTCCTCAGACGCTTCGGCCGGCGGTTCCCCCGAGAGGAACGAGCCATCGATGATGTAATCGCAGACGGAACAGATGGACGTGTTGGCGGCTACCTTCGAGCCGCAGCCAGGGCAGTTCAGGACCAACGCTCCCGCGGAGAGAATCCACGCGTCATCTTCGGAGCGCCGGCCGTGCGTGTCAAACCCCTCGCGGCCTAACCCCTGGATTTTCGCGGGGAATTGACCTAGGCCCGCGCCATGCGCCGCTCGCACTCCGTTCGTGCCCTGTCGACATGTGTCGTCGCTTTCTCGCTGTTGTCCGGATGCGTCCGTTCCGTGCCACCGGTGAAGCCGACTCCCGTGGACGCGCAGACGCTCGAGCGCATCCAGGCGTGGGAGGACGCGCGCTCGCTGGGAAATGGGGCCCTGGTGTCGCTGGCCGCCAGTGCACCGGATGCCCGGGTGCGTGCTCGGGCCCTGCGGGCGCTGGCGCGAATCCAGGACCCGGCCACCCTGGAGACCGTCATCGCGGGGCTGAAGGATGAGGACGCGGCGGTACGTGGCGAGGCGGCCTTCGCCGCGGGCGTGCTCGCCCTGTCCTGGGAGCCCCTGGTGGATGCCGAGCTCGCGGCGTTGGAGAAGGCGCTGCTGGAAGCCGGGCGGACGGAACGTGACGCGGACGTGCGGCGGGCGGTGGTGGAGGCCGTGGGCCGGCTGGGGACACCCGGGGCCGTGGCGTGGCTGTCCGAGCGGATGCGCGAAGCGGATGGGGCGGAGGCGGCCCGGGCCACGCAGGCGTTGGGCGTCCTCGCGCGCACCCGCGGCGCGGCGGTGGTTGCCCAGGTGCCTCTGGCGCCAGCGGAGGCGCTGCTCGCGGCCGAGCGGCCGGTGGAGGCGCGTCAGGCAGGGGCTTATTTCCTGGCCACCGTGAAGCGGCCCGAGGCCTTGCTCGCGCTGCGCCGCTGCCTGGGTGACGCGGACGCGGACGTGCGGGCCTCGTGCGCGAAGGGCTTCGGTGACGTGGGTGGTCCCGAGGATGCCGTGGTCCTCGGGCGGCTCTTGGAGGACACGGTTCCGCGTGTGGCGGCGGAGGCGGCGCGCTCGCTGGCGAAGCTGGCGGCGGCTTGCAGTGGACCGTGTACCGCGGTGGATGCGCTGGAGGCCTTGGCGGCGCGAGCCAAGCGCGTGGCCCGGGGCATGGCGCCTCCGGCGGCGGCATCGGCGCCGGAGGGCGCGAAGGCGCCGGTGGAGACGTTGGCGCGGTCGTCGGAGGGACACGCGCTGCTGGCGCTGGCGCAGCAGGGCCTGCCCGCTTTTGGCCGTCCCGTCCTGGAGTCGCTGCGGCTCGCGCTGGCGGACGCGGAGCGGGGCGCGGCCTCGGATGTCGCGCGAGCGGACCTGGCCTGGCTGGACTGCCGGCTGGCGGCGGCGGTGGACCGGCAGGAGGGAACGCTGAAGGAAGTCCTGGGCTGCGGCTATGGGCGCGTGCCCGAGGCGCGCCGGTTGGCGCTGGGGCTGCGCGAGGTGGCTCAGTCGAAGGGGCAGGGAGGGGCGGGCTTCGCGGTGAAGTACCTGCGTCACCCCGAGGCGCGCGTGCGCCTGACGGCGCTGGAAGCCGTGTCCGCGCGGCCCGTACCCGAGGCGGCGGCGCCGGTGCGTGAGCTCATCGAAGGCGAGGATGAAGTGGTGGCGGGCGCGGCGGCGGCGACCGCGGGTGTGCTCAAGGACGCGGCCGCGTTGCCTGCCGTGGAGGCGCTGGCGGCACGTGTGCCGCAGACGCCGGGAGACCTGGCCGAGCCGGTGGCGGGCGCGCTGGTGGCGCTGCAGGGCCCGGCCGCCGAGCCCCGAATGCGTGAATGGCTGATGCACCCGCACGCCAACGTGCGGCGCGTGGCGGCGCAGGCCCTCACGCAGTTGACGGGGCAGCGGGTGCGCTCGGCACGCGTGGAGCTGCCCGCGAACACCTTCCGGCCCGTGGCCGCCCCGGCGCGCGCGGGGCTCGTGCTGCGCACTGACAAGGGGGACATCACCGTGCGGCTGGACGTGGACGAGGCGCCCCTCACGTCGGGCAACCTCCACTCGCTGGCGCGCAAGGGCTACTTCAACGCCGTCACCTTCCACCGCGTGGTGCCGGACTTCGTCGCGCAGGGCGGAGACCCGCGCGGGGACGGTGAGGGCGGGCCGGGGTACTCCATCCGCTGCGAGATGACGCGTCGGCTCTACGGCCGAGGCACCCTGGGCATGGCCCTGGCCGGGAAGGACACCGGCGGCAGCCAGTTCTTCTTCACCCACGCCCCGCAGCCGCACCTGGATGGCCGCTACACGGCCTTTGGCGAGGTGGTGTCCGGCATGGACGTGGTCGACGCCCTCCTGGAAGGGGACGTCATCCGCGAAGTGCGCGCGGTGGAACTGGCGCCATGAAGCGTTGACTCAAGCGCCGCTGGCACGGGCCAGGGGCGCGGGAGGACCGAGCGGGTCGCTGTTCCAGCGCTCGTGCTCCGCCGCTTCCAAGGCCTCGACTTCCTGGCGGATGCGCTGCCACTCCGTCTCCGGAATGTTGAGGAAGGCCTCCGCCAGCGCCGGGTCGAACTGGGTGCCCGCGCAGCGGCGGATTTCATCCCGCGCCACGCTCATGGGCCGGCCCTTGCGGTAGGGGCGGTCGGACGTGATCGCATCCACCGTGTCCGCGAGGCAGAAGATGCGCGCGCCCAGGACGATGTCCTCTCCCGCCAGGTTCTGCGGGTAGCCCTTGCCGTCCCACCGCTCCTGGTGCTGGAGCACGATGAGCGCCGCTTCGTGCAGGTAGGGCATCTTCGCCAGCATCCGGTAACCGAACTCCGGGTGCTTGCGCATCTCCACCCATTCATCCGGCGTGAGCGGACCGGGCTTGAGCAGGATGGAGTCGCGCACGCCAATCTTCCCGATGTCGTGCAGCAGCGCGCCTTGCTCCACCACGTCCAGCGCTCCGCCCGTCATCCCCACCTCCTGAGCCAGCCGGCGGGAGTAGAGCGACACGCGGCGCGAGTGCCACTGCGTCTCCGTATCGCGGTAGTCCAGGGCGCTGATGAGCCCGTCGAGCAGCCCCGCGGTGCGCTCCACCACCCGCCGCTCCAGGTCGCGGTTGATGGCCACCAGCTCCGCGTTCTTCTCCGCGACCTCGCGCGACAGCCGCTCGTTGGCGTCCACCAGGCGGTAGTGAGCGAAGGCCTGCCGGACGCTGCTCGTCAGGTCGCTGAGTGACCAGGGCTTGCCCAGCAGCCGGAAGACCTCGCCGCGGTTGACCGCTTCGGAGGCGGTGCGGAAGTCCGCCGCCGCCGTCAGCATCAGCCGCACCGCCTTGGGGTTCTTCTCCCGAAGGGCGCCGAGCAGTTCGATGCCGTTGAGGTACGGCATCATGAAGTCCGTCAGGACGACCTGGAAGCCGACCTCCCGGGCGGCCACCGCCGGGTCGCTGTGGGTGACGACGTCGTACCCCTCTGCCTGGAGGATGCGTGACAGGGCGGCCAGGATGAGGACGTCGTCGTCCACGACGAGGATGCGATCCATGCCCGAGGTGCCTCCAGGACAGCGTGCTTGTATAGCTTTATACACGCCGCTACGCGTCCCCAAAAGCCCCTCCAGGCGGGTGATGGGCTTCTAAGCCATGGAAATCCTTGGGGGTTCTTCCATTCGGGACGCGAGGTAGAACCACGTCACGCTTGCTTGGCCGCCAAGGTGTGATTTATGGTGCGCGGCAACGCTGAACTGTATCGCTAACCCCTTGGAATCGTGGAGCAATCTCCGATGGCAAAAGCCCCGGAAGGGCCCGTGCCGGTGGTGGTGATGGGGCTGGGGTTCATCGGTCAGGAAATTGCCCGGGCTGCGATGTCTTCACCTGAGGTGGAGCTCATCGGGGCCGTCGACGTGCAATCTGGCCTGGTGGGTCGCCCCTTGGGTGATGTCCTGGGAAGTCCCGCCCCTCGTGTGAAGGTCTCCGCGTCGCTGGCGCAGGCCGTGGGCAAGCGCAAGGGCGTGGTGGTGCTGCATGCCACCGGCTCGCGGCTGCCCAAGGTGTTCGACCAGGTGATGGAGGCGGTGAAGCTGGGACTGCCCGTGGCCAGCACCTGTGAGGAGCTGGCCTTCCCGTATCTGAAGTACCCAGAGCTGGCGGACGAACTGGACCAGGCGGCGCAGAAGGCGGGCGTCGCCGTGGTTGGGACCGGCGTCAATCCGGGCTTCGTGCTGGACCGGCTGGTGGCGGTTGCCGGACAGGTGTGCGGTCCGGTCCGTCGTGCCACCGTCACCCGCGTGGTGGATGCACGGACCCGCCGCCCGTCCTTGCAGCGGATTGTGGGCGCGGGGCTGTCGGAGGAAGAGTTCTTCGAGCTGGTGGACAGTGAGCAACTGGGCCACGTCGGCCTTGTTGAGTCCGCGGCGCTCGCGGCCCTCGGCCTGGGGCTGGATTGCGACGACTTCGAAGAAGAAGTAGCCCCCGTGTTCGCCGAGGAGGACATCTCCGGCGGCGCGTTTCCCGTCAGGAAGGGAAGGGTGGCTGGCATGTTCCAGTCCGTGGTGGGGTTGGAGGACGGACAGGAGCGGGTGCGCCTGGAGCTGACCATCGCGGTGGGGGCGGATGACCCCAAGGACCGTATCGAAATCGACGCTGACCCGAAGCTGGTGTTGGAAATCCCGGGGGGAGTGGCGGGCGACCGGGCCACCGCGAATGCGCTGGTGAATGCCGCGCCACGCTTGACGGCCGCCGAAGCCGGGCTCCTCACGGTGCTCGAGCTTCCGGCCGGACGCTAGAGTCAGGAGAGGAAATGCTGGACAAGAACGCGATCGGCCGCGCCTCGCCGCCGACGCTGAACGAGGTCGAAAAGGGCGCCATCCGTCGGTTCGCGGAGGCCATCGGGGACTACAACCCCATCTACTACGATGAGGAGTACGCCCGGGCGTCGGGATACCCCACCATCATCGCGCCCCCCACGTTCCCCGCGTCTTTCCACTCGGCGGCGGACCTGCGGGAGCTGCTGGGCGTGGGCATCAAGAGCCTGCTCCACGCGGAGCAGGGCTTCGACTACGAGCGGCCCATCTTCGCCGGGGACCGCATCTACGTCTCCACGCGCGTCTCCGACGTCTTCGAGCGGCCGGGCATGTCCGGGAAGATGGACATCGCGGTCATCGAGGACGAAGGCCGTGACGAGGAAGGCAACCTCGTGTTCCGCGCCCGCCGGACGCTGGTGGTCCGCGCCGCCAAGGAGACCCCGTGATGCCCGCGCGCAAGTTGTACTTCGAAGCCATCCGCGTCGGGGACGAGCTGCCCGCGCTGGCCAAGGCGCCCGTCGACCGCGTCCAGCTGTCGCGCTACGCCGGTGCATCCGGCGACTTCAACCCGGTCCACGTGGACGAGCTCTACGCCAAGAGCGTGGGCATGCCGAGCGTCTACGCGCCCGGCATGCTCGTCATGGGCATGCTCGGCCAGCTCATCAGTGACTGGGCCCGGGGCGGGCAGATGCGGCGCTACAACGTGCGCTTCATCAAGATGGTGTGGCCGGGTGACACCGTCGTCTGCAAGGGCCGCGTGAGCGACCGGCATGGCTCCGGGGGCCGCTACTTTGTCGAAATCGACCTCTGGGCGGAGAACCAGAAGGGCGAACTGCTGATGAAGGGCTCCTCGCAGATCCAGCTCTTCTATTCGCTGGAGGACGAGAACCGGCAGCGCTCCGGCCAGTCCCCCATCGTGGTGGAGGTGCCTCGGGAGAGCCTGAGCAACGCCGCAGCGCCCGCCTCCGCCACCAGCGCCTCTGCTCCCAGCGAGGAGGGCGAGGAGGCGGACGAGCGCCGCGAGGGCGTCACCTCCAAGAAGACGGTTCCCAGGGAAAAGCCGGCGGCCAAGACCGCCACGCTTCCCTCCGCCAAGAAGGCGAAGAAGTAGGCAGGCGCACCACGCCTCGAGGGGCGGTTCTGACCGCCCCTCAACGCGAGGTGTCATTCGGGGTTGACTCAAAAATCAGTCGCCGCCACACTTCCTGCGTCTCAACGCGCCGCTGACCTCATCCTTTTTCACCGAGGGCGGGCAGCGAGCCGTCACGCAGGAGTGGCCATGTCCGCCGGGATCAACACCTACAAGACCGACCTTCGAGAGATCTTCTTCACGCTGTTCGAGCAGTTCGGCTTCGGCCAGGTGGCCGGCCAGGCGCCGTTCGATGCCTGGGGTCCGGACGAAGCGAAGGCGGTGCTGTCGGAGACGTACCGCTTCGCGCGCGAGGTGCTCGGGCCCCTCAACTCGGTGGGTGACCGGGAGGGCTGCCGGGTGGAGAACGGCGCCGTCTTCACGCCGACGGGCTTCAAGGACGCGTGGAAGAAGCTCTACGAGCAGGGCTTCAAGACGGTGGGCGTGAGCCCGGAGCACGGCGGCCAGGGCTCGCCGATGATGCTCCAGGTGACGGTGGAGGAGCTGCTGTCGGGCGCCAACTCGGCGTTCAACATGTACCCCGGCCTGGCCTTCGGCGCGGCGGAAGTTGTCGCGGAGTGTGGCACGCCCGCGCAGCAGAAACAGTTCGTGGAGCGCATGCTCAACGGCACGTGGGGCGGCACCATGTGCCTCACCGAGCCGCACGCCGGCTCCGACGTGGGCGCGGCCAAGTCGACGGCCCGTCGCAACGGTGACGGCACCTACAACATCCGCGGGACGAAGATCTTCATCTCCGGCGGCGACCACGACATGGCGGAGAACATCATCCACCTCGTGCTCGCGCGCATTGACGGCGCGTCGCCGGGCACCAAGGGCCTGTCGCTGTTCATCGTCCCCAAGCTACGCATCAACGCGGACGGCAGCTCGGGCCAGGCCAACGACGTGGGCGTGGGCTCCATCGAGCACAAGATGGGCATCAACGGCTCGGCCACCTGTGTCATCAACTTTGGTGAGAGCGACAACTGTGTCGGCGAGCTCGTGGGCACCGTCGAGCACGTCGGCATGAGCCAGATGTTCAAGATGATGAACGGCGCGCGCATCGCCGTGGGCATCCAGGGCATCGGTCTGGCGTCCGCCGCGTACTACAACGCGCTGGACTACGCGAAGGACCGCAAGCAGGGCTCCCACTTCACCAAGTGGAAGGACCCCACCGCGCCCCGCGCGTCCATCATCGAGCACCCGGACGTCCGCCGCATGCTGCTGGACATCAAGGCGCACGTGGAGGGCATCCGCTCGCTGATCATCAAGCTGGCCATGCACCTGGACAAGGCGCGCCAGCTGGCCGGCAAGGACGACGACGCGGCCACCTACCACAAGGGCCAGGTGGAGCTGCTCACCCCGTTGGTGAAGGCCTACAGCTCCGAGCAGGCGTTCCGCCTGTGCGCGCAGGCCATCCAGATCTACGGCGGCGCCGGCTACATCCAGGACTACCCGGTGGAGCAGTACACCCGCGATTCGAAGATCTTCTCCATCTACGAGGGCACCACCCACATCCAGGCCATGGACCTGGTGGGCCGGAAGATGGGCCAGGCGGGTGGCATGCACTTCCAGCAGTTCATGGGCGACGTGGGCTCCTTCATCGAGGCCCACCGCGAGCACGCCGTCTACGGCGAGGCCGTGAAGTCCCTGGCCGCGGCGCAGGAGGCCCTGATGGCCAGCGCCATGGTGGTGTTCGGCTGGTCGCAGGACGGCAGCAAGTTCCCGCTGATTCCGCTGTCCGCCAACCGCTTCCTCAACATGATGTCCGAGGTCGCCGTGGGCTGGCTGCTGCTGGACGCGGCCCTCATCGCGGAGAAGGCGAAGGGCTCCGTGTCCGCCGACCACCCGGACCACGCCTTCTACGAGGGCAAGAAGTACAGCGCCCTCTGGTACGCGCGGAACGTGCTGCCCAACGTGGAGCAGGCGGCGAAGATGCTCACCATCGAGGACACCTCGCCCATGGACATCTCGGACGCCGCCTTCGCGTCCGTCTGAGCCCGCGCCCCGCTGAAACGCGGGGCGCCTGAAGCATCAAGGCCACCCGGGCTCGCTGCCCTGGGTGGCCTTCGTGTTTCCAGCGGAGAGGCGTTGCTTATTCGCCTTCGCGAACGCCGATGGCCAGCTGCGCGAGCCCGGCCTTCTTGGCCAACTCCATCACCTGCACCACGGTGCCGTGGGGCACGCCCTCGTCGGCCTGGACGATGACCACCGTCTCCTCGTCCTTCTGCCTGGCGTCGTCGAAGGCCTGCTGCAGTTCGTCCTGGGAGACGACGTTGCCGGCCAGCATGAAGCGCCCGTCCGCGAGCACCGCCACCGACAGGTCCGTGGTGCGCGCGGTGACGTCCGCGGCGCCGCCCTTGGGCAGGTTCACCTTGAGGCCGGCCTTGGCGCCGCCGCCTGGCCCCTGCTGCACGATGACGGAGCTGGTCACCATGAAGATGATGAGCAGCACCAGGAAGATGTCGGTGAGCGGGGTGATGTTGATTTCAGCGAAGACGCCATCCTCGGAGCCGTCGTCGCTGCCCGGAGTCTTTCCCATGCCCATGGTGCGTTCTCCTCCGGCCTAGGCGGGCTGTGCGTCCGTGCGCGTGGCGGGGGTGGCCTGCGGTTCGGGCGGCATGGGCTCGGACGGCGGCAGGCCGGCGGCCCGCTCCTTGAGCAGCTCGACGAACTCGTCGCCAATCAAGCGCAGCTCCACCAGCACGCGGGACAGGCGGGCCTGGAAGTAGTTGTAGAAGACCATCGCCTGCACGGCGACCAGGATGCCCACCGCGGTGGCGACCAGGGCCTCGGAGATGCCCGTCATCACCGCCGAGCTGCCGCCGGTGCCGCCCGCTTCCACGTCCAGGCCCAGGTCCTTGAAGGAGCGCATGATGCCGGCGACGGTGCCGAAGAGGCCCACGAAGGGCGTAATCGAGCCGATGGTGGCCAGGATCCACAGGTAGCGGCGCAGCTTGAGGGCCACCTGGGCGCGCTCGCGCTCCACGGCGGCCTCGATGCCAGCGCCCCCGGCGGTGCGGCTGCGCTCCATCCGGTCGAACCCGGCCAGGAAGATGTCGGCGGCCACCGCGTCGGAGCGCTCGGCGGCGGTGCGGGCCGCGGCGACGTCCCCGCGCAGCAGGTGTTTGTTCACTGTCTCACCCAAGGCGCGTGAACGCTCGCCCACGCCCCAGAGCACGATGATGCGCTCGACGGCGACAATCAGCGCCGCGACCGAGGCGAAGATGAGCATGGCGAGGGTGACGCCACCCAGGCGGAGGTAATGGAGGATGTCGTTCAGGCTCATTGGTGGGTGACCGGGCAGGGCGGCATGGCCCAGACTAGGCCATATGAACCGCGCAGCCGTCGCAATCTTCCTGGTAGTGCTCTGTTCTGGCTGTCCCAAGCGAATCGAGTTCGGCCCCGAGGGCGAGCTCACGGATGCGGACACCGTCTATCAGCGCGTCGTGAAGAACCAGGAGAACGTCGTCACGCTGGAGGGGGACGCGAAGCTGCGCGCCGAGTTGCCCGACCAGAGCGGCACGCTGAGCATGTTCGTCGCCGTCACCCGGCCGGCCATGCTGCACCTGGAGACGTTCGACTTCTTCAACAGGCCGCTCGCCTCCCTGGTGTCCGACGGACAGCGCTTCGGGCTGTATCAGGCGGATACGAACACCTGGTACCAGGGCCCCGCCAGCCCCGCCAACGTGTCCCGCTTCCTGCCGGTCATGCTGCCGGGCGAGGAACTGGTGCCCATCATGCTCGGGCAGGTGCCGCTCATCCCCCCGGAGCGGATGACGCTGGAGCTGGACCGCAAGAAGGGCGTCTACGTGCTGACGCTCCACCGGGGCCCGGCGACGCAGGTTCTCGACGTCCACACCAAGTACCTGCGCATCATGAAGAGTCAGGTGCGGGGCATCCCGGGGTACGACCTGGGCTTCGAGGACTTCCTGGAGCAGGGCGGGCTCATCTTCCCGGGCCGGGTGTCGCTGGAGGCGAAGCAGGCGAAGACGAAGCTCCAGGTCCGTTACCAGCAGATCAAACTCAACGCGCGACCGGACCTCACACTCTACGAGTTGGTCCCCCCCGAGGGAGCCCGGGTGGTGGAGGTCGATGAAGCCGGCCGGGAGCTGCCCGCCGGGGCGCCCGCCTCCGGGTCGTCCGCGCCCCTGGCACCGGGTTCCTGACCGAGCAGGCGCGGAAGAAGGGGCGCACGCTGCCGAGACAGTCTAGAGTGCGCGCCACGACATGGCACAGATCAAGCTTGGTGAATTGCTGATCAAGGCGAACGTGCTTCAGGAGAGCCAGCTGAAGGCCGCGCTCGCCGAACAGGCGAAGTGGGGCGGCAAGCTGGGCGAAATCCTGGTCAGGATGAGCCTCGTCTCCGAGGACATCCTGGTGCGCGCCCTGTCCAAGCAACTGGGAATGCCGGCGGTGAACCTGGATGCGGTGCAGATGGTGCAGCCGCACGTGAAGGCGAAGATTCCGGCCCAGACGGCGCGGGACTTCTCCGTGCTGCCGCTGCAGGTGCGGGATGACGGCAAGTCGCTGGTGGTGGCGATGTCGGATCCGCTCAACGTGCGCATGCTGGACGAACTGCGCGCCATCACCAAGTGCCGCATCATCCCCAACGTGGCGGGCCGGACCTCCATTGCCCGGGCCTTCGCGCGCATCTACGAGCAGAACCACGAGCTGGAGGACGCGGACACCAACTTCAAGGTGGTGGACGCCCAGGGCCGCACGGTGGTGAAGAACCTCAAGGACCTGGACCCGGCGGCCGTGGCGACCGCGCCGCGCGCCGCTCCGGCCCCGTCCCGTCCCGCCCCTGCGCCCGAGGCTCCCGCCGCCCGTCCCGCTGCGGCCTCCGGCAGCCCGGCGGAGCTGCTTCGCAACGTGGAGGAAGTGCAGCGCAAGGAAGTCGCCGCCCTCAAGGCGATGGTGGAGTTGCTCATCGAGAAGGGCGTGTTCAGCCGCGAGGAGTACCTCGCGAAGGTCAAGCGGTAGTCCCCCATGCGCAAGAAGATTGGTGAGCTGCTCGTCGAGGCCGGCGTCGTGACGGAGGAGCAGGTCCGCGTGGCATTGGGACGTCGGGGCGCATTCGGCAGTCAGCGCCTGGGTGAGGTGCTGGTGGCGCAGGGGCTGTGCACGCCCACGCACATCGCGCAGGCCCTGTCCGCCCAGCACGCGCTTCCCTTCGTGGAGCTGCCGGAGGAGATTCCGGCGAACGTCGTGGGTTTGGTGTCCGTGGACTTCCAGTCCGAGCACCGCATCGTGCCGTTCCGGATGGAAGTGGAAGGCCGCAGCGAGCGCATCCTCGTCGCGGTGGATGACCCGGCGGACGTGACGCTCGTGGACGAGCTGCGCTTCCAGCTCCGCAAGCAGATGCGCGTCTTCGTGGCGGCTTCGGACGACCTGGACGCCGCGCTGGCGCGGGCCCGGGGCGAGCCGCTGGACATCGTGGAAGCCGTGGCCCTGGAGGACGAGGACGGTGCGCCGCCTCCGCCCGTGGCCGCTGGCGCGCCGCTCGAATGGGATTTCCCGGAGGCTCCGAAGCCCGTGCCCAAGTCCGTACCGCCTTCTCCGCCCCCCGCTGCCCGTCCCCCCTCGCTCCGAGGC
>NZ_JAAEAH010000081.1 GCF_010998615.1 Myxococcus sp. CA023
CGAACGGCGCGCCGCTCAGCCCGCCCTCCCCCACCCAGTTGCCTGCCAGCGACATCGCCAGGCCGTCCACCCGCTTCGCGTGCGTCGCCACCAGGCCGATGGACACGTTGTTGACCACGTTGCCGGTGTGGAAACCCGACGTACTCAGCCCCGGCACCAGGGTGAGGCTGAACGGAATGTGCACTTCGTTCGCGTCGGCCTCCGCCTTCGCCTCGGGCGCGCCTGCCGAAGGCGCATTGGCACCATCAGGCACGACGGACATGGAGGACGCGCCATTCGACGGTGCCACAGGGTTCACATCGCCGGACGCTGACGCGCTCCCCGCGGGCGCCCCGGCGGCCAAGGTGTGGATCACCGGTTGCTCCGCCGCGGCCACCAGCGGTGGTGTGGACAGCTCGCGCGCCACGCCCGGCCAATCGACAGACGCCGCTCCGCTCGCGGAACTCGAGGACTGCCCGCCCGCCGTCTCCTCGGCGGAGGCCGAGAACGCCACCACCGCCGCCATCATCCCCGCGCATACCGAGACCTTGCGATTCATCGCCTGGACCTTCCTGGACTGTTTTGAATGCGGCCCGGCCCGCATCGCGCGGGCACCCGGGCCAGGAGGAGTCATCGGGAGGCGTCGCCGCCCCGCTCGTGCAAGAGAACACCGGCACCGCGCGGAACTGTCACCTGTCCACTTCAGCGCAGCCGCTGACATCGGCCGCCATGTCCTCCCGTGCCCCGTCCCGCCGCGACGTACTCACCGCGACCCTGGGGGCCTGCTCCTGCCCGGCGTCGCCGCCTCACAGCCCGCCCGCTGCCGGCCACCCGCAAACCCTCGCACGCCGCCGACAACGTGCGCGGGGGCTTCGGCCGGATGCCCGACGAGAAGCTCCGCGCCCGCATCGTGAAGGAGTTGGAGGGCTGAGCGGCGGCTACAGCTCCGGATCCGGCGTGTACTGGAGCTCGCCCGTGGGCTCCAGCACCAGGCCCGTGCCGGGCTCGTCCGCTTCGTCGTCGCGGCCCACCTCCAGCACGGACTCCTTCGCGTCCCACTGGCCCAGGTAGTACTCGCCGCCCGCGGCCATGCAGGCGCGGCCTTCCGACACCACCGTCTCCACCACTTCCTTGAGGTCGCTGGTGGCGCGAAGCAGCGTCCACGACTTGCCGTCCTCCTTGAAGCCCTCCACCAACTCCTTGAGCTCAGCGTCGCGAGGCATGCCGTCGGGCAGCGTCTGGCGCTCCCACGTGCGCGGCTCGCGCTGCGGCTGACGGGCCTTCCACGCGCGCGCCAGCGCCAGCAGCTTCTCCTCCGCCGCCTCTTGGAGCGCGTGCATCTCCTCGGGCAGGTCGATCTCCTCCAGCGCCAGCACCGCCGTCTCCAACTGCAGCGCCTTGAGGCTCCACTCGTTCCACGCCGTCTTCAGCATCCGAACCCTCGCTTTCCTGCTCGGCCACCTACCACAGGCCCGCCTGCTCTGGCGGCGGCCAACCCACCGCCATGTGCCCGCCGACCTCCGCGCTGCCTACCTTGTGCTCCCAAGGGAGGCAGCGATGGCCAGGAAGAAGAAGGACACCCAAGACGTCACCGAGCACTTCGATGACCTCATCCAGGGCATCAAGGTCGCGATGATGACCACCGTGGAAGCGGATGGAACCCTGCGCAGCCGCCCCATGTGGACGCACGCGCGAGACTTCGACGGAGAGCTCTGGTTCTTCACCCGCGAGCATTCCCCCAAGGTCGACGAGGTGACGCACGACCACCACGTCAACCTCGCGTACTCGGACCCGACCCGGGACCGCTACGTCTCCGTGAGCGGCCGTTGCCGGCTGGTGCTCGACAAGGAGAAGGCCCGCGAGCTGTGGAACCCCACCCTCAAGGCCTGGTTCCCCGACGGCCTGGACGACCCCGAGCTCGCCCTGCTCTGCGTCCGCGTGGAGAAGGCCGAGTATTGGGACACGCCCAGCAGCCGCATGGTCCAGCTCGCCGGCATGGTGAAGGCCGCCTTCACCGGACAGCCCTACGCGCCGGGCGACCACCAGAAGCTCGACCTGGACGACAGCGCCCCGCTGCCCCACTGAGCCGAACGGGCCCACCGGAATGGGCCGATATCAAGCCGGGACGGCGCCTCGCGACGGCTCCGCCTCCCCTGTCCCACTGACACCTTCTTCATCCTTCAAGCAGGGCGGGTCACCATCAACCCATGGCGAACCTGTCCGAGGAGTGTGCCGTGGATGTCGTCCTTCTGACGACCTGGTGTTTCTCTGACAGCGTCGATCGCCTCGCCTTGTACCTCGGGCTGGCCTGATCCATGAGTGCGGCACCCTCGGGTGGTAAGAGCCGCCACGCTCATGAAGTTGAAGTGATGAACGCTTTAGAGTATCAACCATCCGCTTTCGAGATTTTCCGCATGCACGACCGGTATCGTACCGACCCGCATACGGCCGACTCGAATACGTCTAACGAAGGAACATCACGATGGAAAACAAGAGGTCGGTCGCGAAGCCGGACGGCAAGCTCGCGGTCCTGATTCCGGGTCTGGGCGCTGTGTCCACCACGCTGATGGCGGGTGTCGAGCTGGCGCGCAAGGGCAAGGGTCACCCCATTGGATCGCTCACGCAGATGGGCACCGCCCGCCTGGGGAAGCGGACCGACGGGCGCACCGTGAAGCTCAACGAGCTGGTGCCTCTGGCGGAGCTGAAGGACGTTGCCTTCGGCGCCTGGGACATCATCCGTGAGGACGCGTACGAAGTGGCCGTGCGCTCGGGTGTGCTCAGCGACAAGCACCTGGAGGAGGTGAAGCCGTTCCTCCAGAGCATCAAGCCGAAGCAGGGCGTGCACGACCCTGAGTTCGTGCGCCGCATCGAGGCCAACCACATCAAGGCCACCAAGACGCACCGCGAGAGCATCGAAGCGCTGCGCCAGGACATCCGCGACTTCAAGAAGGAGCTCAACGCGACGCGCGCCGTGATGGTGGTGTGCAGCAGCGTGGAGACCTTCCGTCCGCTGCCCGAGTCCTTCAAGACGCTGGCCGCCTTCGAGAAGGCGCTGGACGAGAACAGCCCGGACATCAACCCCACCGCGCTGTACACCTACGCGGCCATCAAGGAGGGCGTGCCCTTCGCGAACGCCACGCCCAACGCCAGCGTGGACACGCCGGCGCTCCAGGAGATGGCCAAGCAGGAGTCGGTGGCCGTCGCCGGCCGCGACCTCAAGAGCGGCCAGACGATGATGAAGACGGTCATCGCGCCCGCGCTCAAGGCCCGCATGCTGGGTCTGGATGGCTGGTTCTCCACCAACATCCTGGGCAACCGCGACGGCGAGGTGCTGGACGACCCCGCGGCCTTCAAGGCCAAGGAAGTCACCAAGTCGAGCGTGCTGGACACCATCCTGCAGCCCGACCTGTACCCGGAGCTGTACAAGAAGTACGCGCACAAGGTGGCCATCCACTACTACCCGCCCCGCGGCGACGCGAAGGAGGGTTGGGACAACATCGACATCACCGGATGGCTCGGCTATCCGATGCAGATCAAGGTCAACTTCCTCTGCCGCGACTCCATCCTGGCGGCCCCGCTGGTGCTGGACATCGCGCTGTTCCTGGACCTGGCCAAGCGGCTGGAGTGGCGCGGCATCCAGGAGTGGATGTCCTTCTACTTCAAGACCCCCATGGCGCAGCCGGGTCTGCCGGTGGAGCACGACCTCTTCATCCAGCTCACCAAGCTGAAGAACACGCTGCGCGTCGTCGCGGGCGAGGACCCCATCACCCACCTCGGGCTCGACTATTACGGAGATGACCTCCCGCTCTCCAAATAAGGTCACCGCGCTCACGTGGCTCTCCACCGTCCTGGGGTTGAGCCACTTGACGCTGGTGTACGCCACCGGCCGGCTGCGGTGGGACCACGTCGCGGCGGACGCGCTGATTCTGGGGGTGGCCTGGTCGGGCCCCCGCCTTCAGCGCTTCCTCCGCGGTGGGCTCGCACTGTGGCTGACCGGGATGCTGCTGGACAGCCAGGGTCTCTGGCTGTTCCTGCGGGGCCCCATCCACACGGGCGACCTGTGGGAGCTGGAGCGCCAGTGGTTCCCGGCGCCCGGCGGCACCCACTGGCCCGAATGGTGGGCCACGCGCTTCACCCCGGCCTTGGACCTGCTGTGCGGCTTCGCCTACGCGGCGTACCTGTACGAGGTCTTCATCCTGGCCATCTTCTTCTTCGTGAAGAAGGACTCGCTCTTCGAAAGGCTGTGCTGGGGCTTCCTGGCGGCGAACGCCATTGGCGTCGTCATCTACGTGCTCTACCCCGCCGCGCCGCCCTGGTACGTGCTCCAGTACGGCCCGGGACCGGCCGACCTGGCCGCGCCCCCCAACCCCGCGGGGACCGCCCGTTTCGACGAGCTGCTGGGCATCAGTTATTTCGCGAGCTTCTACTCGCGCAGCACCAACGTATTCGGGGCAATGCCCTCACTGCACGCGGCGTACCCCTTCCTGGTGATGATGTTCGTGTGGTCGCGCGGCTGGGCATGGCGCATCTCCACCGGGCTGTTCGCGTTGCTCGTCGCCTTCTCCGCCGTATACCTGACGCACCACTACATCCTGGACGTGCTCGCGGGCCTGGGTGTGGCGGCGGTTGCATTCCTGGCGGTCGAAAGCGTCTACGCCCGTTGGACGGCCACCACACCGTGGGCCGTGTCGTTGACTACAAGAGGAGACACCCGTGCTTGAGAACCTGATGGCGTGGTTGACCGGAAACCTGTCTCCGTCCGCCCGCATCTGGACGGCGCTGGCTCCGGCCATCGTCGCCTGCACGTACTTCATCGGCGGGTTGCTCCTCTTCTGTATCCGCTGCGCCTTCAAGGGCATTCCCCGCGACGAGGAGACGCTCAAGCGCGGCAGCAACGGGCTGGTGGGTTTCTTCCTGCGGCACTACTTCTTCTGGATCATCCAGCCGCTGTGGGCGGTGATTCTGCGCTCGGGCCTGCCGGCCAACGCGCTGTCCATGCTGTCGGGCCTGCTGGGCGTGTCGTCCGGCGTGGCGGTGGCGGCGGGCCGCTTCGCGCTGGGCGGCTGGCTCTTCCTGTTCGCGGGCATCCTGGACGTCATGGACGGGCGCATCGCCCGCACGCGCAAAGAGGCCAACCCCGCGGGCGCGGCGCTGGACTCGGTGCTGGACCGGTACGTGGACTCGGCGATGCTCATGGGTCTGGCCTGGTACTACCGGGACACCTGGGTGCTGCTGCCCGCGCTGATGGCGCTGCTCGGCTCCTCGCTGGTGCCCTACGTGCGCGCCAAGGGCGAAGGCCTGGGCGTCAACGTGCGCGACGGCGCCATGCAGCGGCTGGAGCGGGTGCTCTTCATGGGCGCGGGCACGGCGCTGTCGCCCATCCTGGAGGCCGTCTTCTGGCCCGAGGAGAAGCACCCCATGCACTGGCTCGCGGTGGTGGGACTCGTCTTCGTGGCCGTCATGAGCAACATCACGGCGCTCTCCCGCTTCCGCAACCTGGTGAAGGCACTGGCGCCCAAGCGTCAGGAGGCGCGCTCCGGCAAGGCCATCCTCGGGCTCAACGCCCTGGCGGGCGCGGTGGCCACGGCGGTGGACTTCGCGCTGGTGCTGGCGCTGGTGGAGTGGGCGGGCATGCTGCCCGCATGGGCCACGGTGCTGGGCTGCGGCCTGGGCGCGGTGGTGAACTACTCCATCAACCGGGTGCTCACCTTCAAGAGCAACGGCGCGGTGGGGCGGCAGCTGGCGCGCTACTCGGTGGTGAGTGGAACCAGCGCGCTGCTCAACGCGGGCGGCGTGGCGCTGCTGACGCTGCACCCGCAGCTGGCCTATGCGCTGGGGTGGTGGCTGGTGCGCGGCGTGGTGTACTTCGCGTGGAACCTGCCGCTGCAGCGTGACTACGTGTTCAACAACGACGCGGCTGCTTCCGAGGACCCTCTCATGGAGCAGCGTCCTCATGCGGCCTGATGGGCGCTTCGAGGTGCTGAAGGGCCTGGCTGTGGCCACCGCGCTCATGCTGCCCTCGGTGGCGGCGGCGGGCGCGGTGCTGGAGCCGAAGCTGTCCCCCAGTGACAACTACGGGGAGAACTTCACCTTCATCGGCGACCTGGACGGCGGCACCTTCATCTTCGTGCAGCTGACGGTGACGAACATCGGTCCCGGCTCGCGCACCGGACTGTGCCGGACCACGGTGCTGACGCCGGGGCAGAAGGCCTGGTCGGCGCAGACGAAGGTCAAGACGCGTGACTGGCGCTATGACGCGGAGAGCTCGACGCTGAAGATGGGGCCGTGCTCGGCCCGTTCCGCGGATGGGGCCACGCGCGTGGAAGTCCCGCTGGATGGCGGGCGGGTGCTGCTGGAGTACGCCGCGCCCATGACGCCCCAGGGCCAGGAAGGCACCGAGGTGGAGGTGGGCAAGGACCGCTACCACCACGAGGTGACGCTCGCCTTCAGCGCGTTGAAGGCGACGGTGAAGCGGCCCAAGGGCGAGGACGTCGTCTACACGGGTGGCGGATACGCGGACCACACGCGTTCCACCATTGCTCCAGCGAAGCTTGCGAAGCGGTGGGTGCGCTTCCGGGCGCTGCTCGGCGGCGAGAAGCTGGTGCTGCTGGCGCGTGAGGGGCAGGACGGTGAATACGGCCCCGTGTACGCGTGGGAGGAAGGCACCAAGGCCCGCTCGCTGGAGCACTTCACGCTCGCGCGGGAAGGCGTGAGGGAGCGGAGTTCGTGGACGGTGGAGCTGTTCGCGGATGGCTCCTCTGCCATGGTGCTGCGCTCCACCTCGCTGCTGCAGCGCAGCGCGCCAGTGGAGGATTTGGGCGCGGTGCTGGGCGGGCTGGTGCGCTCGGTGGTGGGCTCGCCGGTGACGTACCTGCACCGGGCGGTGCTGGAGCGTGAGGGGAAGGCGCCGGTGACGGGGCTGATGGAAGTGACGCTCGAGGGCGACCTGTGAGTTTTGCTTTGCTGCGGGAAGTGCACCACGTGCCGGGTGTGCGCGGCTGGGTGCGCAAGCAGGTGCTGCGCTCCGTGGCGCGCTGCGTGGAATGGACCACGAAGCTGCCGGGGCGCGGGCTGAACGTGTCTCAGGTGAATGACTGGCTGTACGTCGGTGGCGCGGTGCCTCGCTCGCGGTACGCGGAGCTGAAGGCGCGCGGCATCACCGCGGTGATTGACGTGCGAGGTGAGCGCTGTGACGACGCGGAGGCGTTGAAGGCGCTGGGCATCGAACTGCTGAACCTGCCAGTGACGGACCGCTATCCGCCGTCGGTGGAGCAGTTGATGCGGGGTGTGGAATGGGCCCTGCCCCGGCTGGAGCAGGGCGGCACGCTGTATACGCACTGCGAGCACGGCGTGGGCCGGGGCCCACTGGTGGGGCTGGCGGTGATGGTGGCGCGCGGCTGGGAGGCGCCGACCGCGTACCGCGAGCTGCGGCAGGCGCGGTGGCAGTCCACGCTGAATGACCGGCAACTGAACGGGCTCGCGGACTTCGTCGCCGCGTGGCAGGCACGGACGTCCGAGCGGGCGGCGTAGACGCAGATGATACCCCAGGGTCCCTTATCCGCGACTGTGGCATGGACTGTCGTGCTGGCCCTTTCGACAGGCACACTGGGGTGCGGAACCAATCCCAACGTTCGGGTCAGGCGGCTCGAGAATGGCCGGCTTCAGGTGGACGGTCCCCTCGCCGGCCCCTTCAAGACGACAGAGGAACTCGCCGCTGCGGGCTGTGAACTCATGACCCGGCAGGGCGGCGCCTCGGCAGGTCCCACAGGCTCCGAGTACTGCGCGCTCAACTACTACGCCCCTGACGAGGATGCGTTCTACTTGAGCTACCTCTCCGACTTCAGAGACCGGGCGGATACTCGCGAGGCCAAGACGTGCTCGATGCCAGAACTCCTCAACGACCCGGAACGCGTGAATGCCATCATCACTGGCGGCGACCACACACATCCGCACAACCCCCGCTTCTCCGCGGCGGACTTGAGTGGGAAATGGCATCCCACGCGTGCGGTGTCTCCGCGCTCAGGCAGGGTTCTTCAGCGCGAACTCTACGTCTTCAACAAGCGAGGCAACGCCCCCTGCACGGCGTACAGCTTCAACTACGCGACGCGAATCGTAGCCGCGCTCCGTGATGGCCAATGGGTCCCTATTGGCCAAGTGTACGACGATAGAGGCAACATCCGGATGTTCGAAGGCATGGGTTGGCACGTTGAATAATGGAACGCGCATAGTCAGGCTCCTGCCGATTCCAGATTCCAGATTCCTCCCGGCGTGTTCATGATGGGAATCGCCTCATGAAACCGTTCCCGTTGGTCACGCTCTTTGCCTGTTCCAGCCTGCTGCACGGCTGCGCCCTATTTGGCTACTACAAGCTCCCCAAAGCCGAGCGGGCATCGCCGGAGGAGGCAGCGAAAGTGACGTTCCCTGACTCCATGGAGCAGGGAACGCACCTGGACGGTCCAGCGATGGCGGCACTCGAAGTCGCGATGAACGACTTCCTTCCCCCGGACGCCAAGGCAGAGGCCCGCACCGAGGGACTGGCACGGTGCCTGTCACAGCGAAGCACCTACGACGTGACGGTATTGAAGCACGACGACCAGCTCTACTTCGTCAGCTTCCTTCCCAGGCTTTCCCGATGCGGAATCGAGCTCGCCGCCCCCATCATGGATGCGGGCGCGACATATGCCATCGATGGGCACGGGCGGATTCTGAGCGAGCTCTAGCTCGCTCGTGCAGACGCTACGGCCCGCTGAAGAGCGCGAGGCCACGCGACAACCAAGCGCGAGCCCTGTCCTCCACGGCATACGTGAAGCCGTCGCGCGAGCCGCGGGCGTACACCTCCTGGTAGCCCACCGGTGCGTCCGGCACTGCATTCCCGAGCCACAGCGTCTGCACGGCGCCGCCCTCCTCGCTCACCTCCACGGAGGCCACGGGCGGAGACAGGCCCGCCTGCGCGTCCTCCACCGCCGCGTCGAGGAGGCGCGAGGCCTCGAGCCGCTGAAGCCAGATGAGATGCGCCTCCACCTGTGACGCGTCGAACCGGAAGGACTCCGGCGGCGACTGCGGCTCACGCAGCACCCAGCCCTGCGCTTCCTTCGCCACCACCACCGTCGTGTCACCGGCCTGGATGCGCACCTGGTTCACCTGCTCCAACGCGAACCGCAGCAGGAGCAGGTCGCGGAAGTCCACCAGTCGCTTGCGCACCTGCGATGCCGCCACCGCGGACACCTCGTACACCCGCGCATCTCCCTCCAACTGGACGAAGACGGTGTCCTTGGACTCCGACGCACGGCTCAGCCGCAACACCACCGTCTTCCCATTCTTGAGGCGCGCCTCCACCGTGTCATGCGCCTGGGTGAGCGCGGCCTTCGCCTCCGTGGCGGCCTCCCCCGCAAGCACGTCCTGCGCCTCGACCTCCAATAAGTCCCGCACGACCTGTTCGACCACGTGCGCGCTGAACCGGAAGCCCTCCGGCACCTGCGTCCCCTCCGCGAGCCGCCAGCCGCCGGGCGCGCCATTCGACGTCACCGTCACTGGCGCTTCGTCCCCGACTCGAAACACCAACTGCGTGATGTCCCCGGGCGCCCCCCGCACCAGTCGCGCGTCACGCCAGTCCATGACGCGCCGACGCCACAACCAGCCCAACAACGTGGGGTGCTCGAAGACGTCCGCGTTGGCCGCCTTGCGCACATAGGTTCCACCGTTCGACGCCCCATCCTTCCCGAGCACCAGCTCCAGCGGAGGGCGGCCCTCCTGGAGGATGCGGACCTTCAGCCCGCGTGCGTCATCCAGCCAGAACTCGTTCAACCGGTCGGCCTCGCCGGTGACGAACTTCGCCCCGGCCACCCGGGTCAGGGACTCCAGCGCGCCCTTCACCATCGCCTCGTCCGCCAGGAAGCGGCTCTCCGGCGAGCCCGGGTCCGCGACCGTCCACCCACTGCCGTCCCGCTGCAGCGTGGCGCGGCGGACGCCCGAGAGCTCCAGCCCGGAGACTCGGGCCGGGTCGAAGCCCGACAGGTCCAACTGGCGTCCACCACCGCTGGCTTCCGGCTGCCCCGGCGGCTGCTCACCGGCGACGAACATGAACACGAGCAGCAGCACGGCTGCGCCAACGACGATGACCAGCGCCTTCTTCATGGCTCTCCCTCGGCTCCGGGCCCAGGGAGAACCCTTACTTCACCCCCGCACGTCTCGGCATCCCCCCTCCGTGACTTTCGGAGGGGACGGTTCATGGAGCCCCGGCCGTCGCCTTGCGCCGCCACGCGGCCGGAGTCACCCCGTGAACGCGGCGGAACTGGCGGATGAAGTGCGTCACGTCCGCGTAGCCCACGCGCTCCGCGATGATGTCCACGCGCTCGTCCGTGCCACGCAGTCGGCGGCGTGCCTCCGCCATCCGGCACTCCAGAATCCACTCGCCCACCGTGCGGCCCGTCTCCTGCCGCACCACGCCCGCGACGTGCGCGGAGGAGCGCCCCAGCGCCTTCGCCACCTGCGCGAGCGACAACGGCTCCAGACAGTGCGTCTCGATGTACGTGAGCGCCTTGCGGCTCAGCCCCAGGGACGGCGGCTCACTCGTACCCGTCTGGGCCGTCATGCGCTCCAGCTCGATGAGGACCAGCCGCAGCAGCGAGCGCGCGGCTTCCTCGCCCCCCGGCTCGTTCCGGGCCACCTCCTCCGACAGCAGGCGCATCCACCGCGCCAGCCTCCGGCGCTGCGGCAGCGTGGGCCGCAGCACGGGGTGACAGCCCTTGCGCACCCGCAGCAACGGCCCCAGGCGGTTCGCGGCCCCACCGTCCTCGCCCAAGGCATCCGGATGGAAGGCCACGCCCCACCCTTCCGCGTTCGAAGCGCCGGCCCCGTGCGCATCCCCGGGCGGAATCAGGTGGACGTCTCCCGCCCGGACCACCAGGTCCCCCGCGTGCCGCATCTTCGACTCGCCTCGCGTCACCAGCATCACCACGGCGTAGGCGTGCACGGCGGTGGCGCGCCCGCCCCGAGGGTGGACCTGAAGGCGCCCCGCCCATATCGGCAGCCGCCCTTTTTCGAAGTCCAGACGCGACGACGAATCGGGCCCCCAGGACGGCTGTCGTGGCTCGGACGGCATCGCCCCTTCGTAGCGAGCGAAGCCGCCGGGCTCAACCCTGAGCAGGTCCATGCGCGGTGCCCGCCCGTTCCAGGTTCAGGTCATGGTTCAACATGCCCGCCGCCATCATCCCCGCGGACGCGGCCACGATGGCCGCCTGCGCCCGGGTGCCGAGGTCCCCCGCCGCGTAGATGCCCGGCACCGACGTCTCGCCCGGGCCCTTCAGCTTCACGAAGCCCTCCTCGTTCAGCTCGAGCCCCAGCCGCTGCACGAGCGACGACTGCCGCTGGGGTGGACGGTCGAAGAGAACCTCCCGGGGCACCCGGGTGCCGTCCTCCAGCTCCACCGCATCCAACTTCTCCCCCGCCGCGATGAGGCCGCGAATACGCCGCGTCTCGAGCCGAACCCCCGCCTTCTCCAGCAGCGCACGCTTGTCGGCGGGCACCTCGAAACCGTCCATGGCGAACACCACCAGGTCGCGGGTCCACCCCGTCAACATCACGGCGAAGTCGAGCGACACCTCGTTCGTGGCCAGCACGCCCCAGGCCCGGTCCTGGATTTCCCAACCATGGCAGAACGGGCACTGGAAGATGGCCTTGCCCCACAAGTCGCTGTAGCCGGGCAGCTCGCGCATCACGTCCACCATCCCCGTGGCCAGCAGCACCCGGCGGGCCTCCACCACGCCGCCCCCTTCGAGCGCCACGCGGAACACCGTCCCCGCGCGCTCGACGTTCAGCACCCGCGCCTCGCGCAGCTCCACGTCATAGGGGCGCATCTGCTCCCAGGCGACACGCCGGAACTCCCGGGGCGGGATGCCATCCCGCGTGAGGTAGGTGTGCACCTCCTCTGCTGCCGCGTTCCGAGGCGTACCCGCGTCGCACACCAGGACCTTCTTGCGGCCACGCCCCAGCGCCAGCGCCGCGCTCAAACCCCCTGGGCCACCACCCACCACCACCACGTCCTTCACGTCCTTGCGCTCCATGTCATCCGTCCTCGTCGCGTCCATTGCGTGTCTGCAGCCCAGGGGCAGCGCGGCACCGGCCAGTCCCAGCCCGGCGAGGGCCAGGGCCTCACGGCGCGTCCACGCCGCCCGATTCGTCATGGAGAAGTGCTAACCGGCGGCCCCCGGCCCCGGGAGGGCGCGGCTTCACGCCGAATCGGCGGATTCGCGCGTTCGTTGCGGCACTCCCTCGGGCGGCGCCACGGCGGGCGGCCTGACACCAGGGTGTGGCTGGCGGGCCGCGGTCCGAGCCTCCAGGCCTTGGTACACGCGTTGCTATCCCAGCCCTCATCAGGAGGATGTCATGCGCTACGCCATGGTGCTGGGAGTCACGCTGGCTTCGTTCGGAGCCGCCGCCGAGGAGCGGTGGACCGCGCCGTATCAAATTGAAGCGGTCTCCGGCCGCACCGCCCGCGTCGTCCTGGGCGAGCAGGCGCCGGAGGACGTGGCCTCACGGCTCCAGCTCATGACGCTCGTCGGCACGCAGGGCATGGCGGTGGCGCGCTTCCAGCGGACGGAGGCCGTGTGCACGGTCGAAGAGGACGTGGACCTGCCGCCCGTCTGCCACACCGTGGGCGTCTACACACAGGCGAAGGGGACGCCGGACATCGGTGAGCACATCGTGGCCCTGGCGGGCACCGTCACGGGCACGGTGAGCATGCCCGCGCCCAAGACGGCGCGGGAGCGTCCTGTCCCGAGGCAGTGGACCTCGGACGCGTTCGAGCGTCCCGTGGACGAAGGCGCCGACCCCTTCACGCCCGCGGGCATCCCCGCCCCTGGCTACCGGTGGAAGACCTCGCCCGAAGGGCATGTGACGCTGGAGTCCAGCCGCGATGGCCAGAACGACGACACACGCGTCCCGCTGGACTCGTGCACACAGGAACGACAGGGCCCCTTCACCCGGCTGGAGTGCTTCCCAGGCGCGCCGCACATCGCGCCGGGCGACTCCCCTGGCGCATCCCTGCTCTACGTCGACCGGCGGCCACTCGTCGTCAGCTTCGCGGACTACGGCGAGGCCACCACGGAGCTCGTCGCCTCACTGCGCGTCGGCGGCGACACGCAGTACCTGGTCCACGTGGGACTCAAGGGGCAGGCCGTCACCGGGCTGCTCTTCCGCGAGGGGAACGCGTGGCGCCTCCTCCTGCGCCCCGCGGACTATCCCGTCATCGGGTGCTGAAGCACGCGGCGCCTACCAGCGCCGCTCCGGCTCCATGGCCGCGGGCCTGCGATTATCAGTGGGCTCCAGCCCGCTCGCCGTGGAGCACCGGCACACCTCACAGCCACGGTCGCGGTCCATGGTGCAGTTCACGCCGGTGACACACGTGAGGTTCCGAGACTCGGCACAGCGCGTCTCGCCCTTCTTCTCCTCGCGCTCCGAACCGTGACGACAGCCGGCCAGGGCCGCCGCTCCGACGGTCGCCAGCATCAGCCACCGCTGCCCACTGCTCCGCATCCACATCCGCGTCATGGTCCACCTCAAGGCACGCATATCGAGCGAAGCAGCCAGCGGCCAGCCGCCCTCACGCCTCCGGCGCGGGTTGCTCGGTCTGCTCTTCCGAGGACGTGCTGTGCTTGCGGCGCCAGCGCTCCACCAGCAGCAGCAGCGACGGGAAGCCCAGCAGCACGATGACCATGTTGATGCCGAAGCCCAGGTTGGCCAGGTCACCAATGGAGTTGAGGCCCGGGTGCTTCGCCAGGATGAGCGCGACGAAGCCGATGGCGCTCGTCAGCAGACCGCCCATGATCGCCCGGCCTGTCTCCGCGTACACGGAGACGAAGTCCGCGCCGCGCTCGCCCAGCCGCTGCACCAGGTGCACCCCCGCGTCCACCGTGGTGCCCACCAGCACCGGCAGCACCATGATGTTGAGGTAGTTGAACTGCAGCCCCAGCAGCGACATCAGCCCCACCAGGCCGACGACGGACAGCAGCGTGGGCAACATGCAGATGAGCGCGGTGCGCAACTTGCCCAGCGTCAGCCACATGGCCACCAGCACGCTCAGCACCGCCGCCGCGAGGATGCGCGGCCCCTCGCGCGACACCATGTCCAGGATGTCCGCCAGGATGAGCGCCTCACCCGCCGCCGACACCTGACTGCCGTCCGGCATCTGCAGGCCACGCACTTCCTTGGCGAACTTCCGCGTGCCCTCGCCGTCCGACAGACTGACGCCACCGGCGTACACCAGCACCACGCCGCCCGTGCTGCCATCCAGGCTCTCGAACTGGTGCCGCACGCTGGTGGGCAGGGCCTCCTGGGTGAAGGGCTTCGCCTTCGCCATGTTCAGCGCGCGCACCAGCGTGTTGCGCGTGTCCTCGGGCAGCCGCTCCGGGTCCAGCTTCCCCAACTTCGCGGAGATGGCTTGGAGGATGGCCTGCTTCTCGTCCTGCCGCTTGGGGACCAGGTCATCCAGCGCGCCCACGAAGTCGATGGTGGACTCCTTGCCCCGCGCCGCCTTGCGCGCCTCCAACTGGCGCACCACCTCGCGCTCCATCTCCTGCGAATCGGTGAGCACCACCACCGGCGTCTGCGAGTAGCCCAGGATGTCGTTCACCTTCTGGTCCAGCACCGCCGACGCCTGCTTGTAGTCCTCCAGCGTGCGCGAGTCGTAGTTGAACGAGATGCGGTACGCCTGTGACACCAGCGCCAGCACGCCCACGCCCACCACGATGCCCACGCCCCGGTAGGAGCGCGGCAGCCAGCGAGCCAGCAGGCTCAGCGGCCCGGCCGCCCCCTCTTGCTGCACCCGCGGCGCCCAGCCGAAGCGCGTGGCCAGCCCCAGCAGCGCGGGCAGCAGCAGCACGTAGGAGAAGATGCTCACCAGCATGCCCACCGCGGCGATGATGCCGAACTCGCGGAACGCCCTGAACTCCGACATGGCCAGGCTGAGGAAGGTCAGCGCCGCCACCAGCGCCGCGATGAGCGAGGAGAAGCCGGTGTGCCGGAAGGACTCATCCACCGCTTCCTCTGAGTTCATCCCCTCCGAGCGCAGCGTCGTGTAGCGCCCCAGCAGGTGGATGCCGTGCTCCACGCCCAGGCCGCCCAGCACCGCCGCCAGGAAGCCCGTCAGGAGGTTCACCTGCCCGTAGGCCAGCCCCACGAAGCCGTACGTCCAGCCCAGGCCCGCCATCACCGGCGCCATGGTGAGGCCCACCGACAACGCGCTGCGGAAGTGGAAGGCCAGGTACGCCAGCAGCAACACCATGGCCAGCGTGGACGCGCTCGCCAGGTCGCCAACGATGACGCGCTGCTGATCAATCTTCTTCTGGAAGGTGCCGGTGACGGCCGTCTTGAAGCCGGGCCCGTACTTCGACAGGTCCTGCTGCGCCAGGAAGTCCTCCACCTGGCCCACGACCTTCTTCGAGTAGTTCAGGTCCGCGGCGCTGCCCCGGGGCTTCGCCATCAGCACCACCATGCGCTCGGTGGGGTTGATGTAATAGAGATCGCCCTGCCCGGAGAGGCGCTGGTTGGCGCGGCCGGTGTACTTCTGCTCGATGTCAGCGAAGTCCACTGACGGAGGGTCCTCCTCCACCAGCGAGACGAAGAGCGGATTGGCCTGCTGCTTCTCCCAGAGGATGCGCGCGTCGATGCGCTCCTGGATGGTCTCCAGGTCGTCGACGTCCACGTAGTAGAGCGAATGCTCGTCGAAGAAGGACCGGGGCCGCTGGTGGGAGACGTAGCGAATCTCCGACAGCTCCCCGAGCTTCGGCGCCATGTCGTCCGCGAAGCGCTTGAGCACCTCCGGATCCGCGCCCATCCCCACCACCACCACGTTGCCCTGGCCACCGAAGCGCTTGCGCAGCTTCTCGATGTCCTGGACGCTGGGGAAGTTCTTCGGCAGCAGTCCCACGAAGTCCGCGTTGAGCGTCAACGTCCTGGCGAAGAACGCGCCGAGCACGGTGAGAACCAGAGCCAGGAGCAGCGCCTGGAAGGGCTTCCGGTGGTTCCGCACCGCCAGGCGGCCCATGGCGCCCTCGAACCGCTCCGACCAACGCTTCTCACTCATGCTTGCGACACCTGCATCTGTTGACTGGCCGAATCGCCGGACACCTTGGGCACGCGCTAACGGGAGAGTCAACGCGTTTATGCCGTGAGGCGGAAAGTAAGGCTGCGAATCACCTGCCTCATGTAACGCGCCCCTTGAGCGAATGCTCGCCTGCTTGTGACACCCGACACGCCGCCGCCCTGGAGGATGTGACGGGTTGGATGGCCCCCATCCGCGCTGTTGGCTGTCCCTACCTGGTGGGCAGACAAGCGGACGTGGACGCCTGCATCGCACCCCCACCGTGGCCACGTTCCCCGGCGACACGGGCTCGCGCATGCGAGCACACGAGGGAGGGGAAGCCGCTCCGCCCTCCGCGCGACCGGGAGGTCCGGGGCCGCGGGTGGTGGCCGCGGGCCGATGATGGAACCGCATCCGAACGACACGACGCCTCCGGGCGAGCCGCGGTGGATGGGGCGCGTGGAGCGCGCGCTGGGCGCGATGGCCGCGCACAACCACCGGCGTCCGGTGTTGGCGTTGCTGCTGGCGCTGGTGCTGGCCGCCATGGGTGGCTTCTTCGCGCGAGGACTGCACCTCAACGCCAACCTCGTGGACCTGCTCCCATCCTCCTTCGAGAGCGTGCAGGACCTACGGGAGTTGGAGCGCCGCTTCGGCGCGCTCGGCTGGGTGGCGGTGGTGGGCGAAGGCGCGGACCCCGAGTCCCTGAAGCGCTTCGCGGACGACCTGGCGCCCAAGCTGGAGGCCCTGCCCAGCATCCGCTTCGTCGAGGCGCAGCGCCCCGGCGCCTTCTTCCGCGACCGGGCCCTGTACTTCCTCTCGGAAGAGGACCTGCGGGAGGTGCACCGCCGCTTGGAGGCGCGGCTCCAGTGGGAACAGCAGCAGGCCAACCCGCTCTACGTGCCGCTGGTGGAGGAGGAGCCGCCGTCCCTGGACTTCTCCGACCTGGAGGCGAAGTACGCGGGCGGGGCCGGACAGCGGCTGTCCACCAGTCAGGGTGACTACTACCTGGATGAGGGCCAGCGCCGCATCGTGCTCCTGGCCAAGCCGGACACCACGTCCGCGAACCTGGGCTTCTCGCGCAAGGTCACCGATGAGGTGCGCGGGCTGCTCGCCGCGCAGGACCTGTCGAAGTACGGGGCCGGCTTCAGGGTGGACATCACCGGCACCTTCCAGAAGAAGCTGGACCAGCAGAAGCAGATTGCGCGCGACATCGGCGTGGCCTCGGCGGTGGCCACCACGCTGATGCTGCTCTACCTCCTCTTCCACTTCCGCAGCGCGCTGGCGGTGGGGCTGGTGCTGACGCCCGTGGGCGCGGGCCTGGCGTGGACGTACGGCCTGGTGGCGCTCGTCTTCGGCGAGGTCAATCTCCTGACGGGCTTCCTGGGCGCCATCCTCGGAGGACTGGGCCTGGAGCACGGCATCCACCTGCTGGGGCGCTACCTGCACCTGCGCGGCGAAGGCCACACGTCCGAGGCCTCCACGCGCGCGTCCTTCACGCACACTGGCGGCGCGGCGCTCGTCTCCGCGCTGGTGGCGGCCGTCACGTTCTTCGTGCTGGGCACCTCGCGCTTCCGCGCGTTCCGTGAGTTCGGCGTCATCGCGGGCGTGGGCATGGTGGTGCTCATCGCCGCCTACGTGCTGGTGCTGCCCGCGCTGCTGGGCCTGGCCTCGCGCTGGGGGTGGACACCCCGGCGCTCCTCCGTCACCACCGCGCGCTCCCCCACGGGCCAATTGCTGATGCGGCGCCGCCACGTCATCACCGCCGTGTCCGCCGTGCTGCTGCTGGGGCTGCTGAGCCAGACGGGGCGCGTGCGCTTCGACTTCGACTTCGGCTCGCTGGAGGACCAGGACCTGCCGTCCTTCACGCTGGACCGAGAGGTCAACCGGCTCATCGGCTATTCGCAGACACCGGTGGTGGTGCTCACCCAATCGCCCGAGGAGGAACAGGCGATGGTGGAGCGGCTCCACGCGCGGCAACGCGAGCGGGGCAAGGACTCCACCATCGACTTCGTGGCCTCGCTGTCCTCGCTGGTGCCCGAGGACCAGCCGCGCAAGCAGCGCGTCCTCCAGGACATCTCGCGGCTGCTGGAGCGCGTCCCGGAGGGCCGGCTAGATGCACGGCAACGGGAGCAGGTGGCGTCGCTGCGCAGGCAGGCGGCCTCACCGCCCTTCACCCGTGACGACCTGCCGCCGAGCGTCCAGCAACAGTTCCTGGGCCGGCAGGGCACGTCGGGGGGCTACGTCATGGTCTACCCGTCCGTGGACCAGTCGGATGGGATGGCGGTCCGCACGCTGGCGCGGGAGGTTCGCGGCGTGGGGACACCGGAAGGCACGCACGTCTCCGCGGCCGGCGAATCCATGGTGATGGCGGACATCCTCGACATGGTGACGCACGAGGCACCGCTCATCCTCGGCGGCACCACGCTGGCGGTATTGCTGGCCATGTGGCTGACGCTGGGCGGCCTGCGCATCGCCCTGCTGTGCATGGCGCCCACCGTGGTGTCACTGGTGGCGCTGCTGGGGCTGATGCCGCTGCTGGGGTTGGAGTTCAACTACCTCAACATCCTCGTCATCCCGATTCTCATCGGAACGACGGTGGACGCGGGGGTGCACCTGCTGACGCGATTGTCGTCACCGGGCCATGACTTCGTGTCGGTGTATTCGGAGACGGGGAAGGCCATCTGCGGCGGCTTGCTGACCAGCGCGATGGGCTTCGGTGCGCTCTTCCTCGCTGACCACCCGGGCCTCAACTCCATTGGCGCACTTGCCAATCTGGGCTTCGCCACCAACCTCCTCGTCATGCTGGTGGCTTTCCCGGCCCTGCTGCTGGTGCTGTCGGAGCGCAGGCTGAAGCGCCATTCCGCCCGAAAGGAATCGCAGAAACGGGAGCCGCCGCGCCATTCGGGGCGCGGCGAGCCCACGCACGCAAGCTGAAACACACACCCACGACGGAGGGAGCAACATGGCGAAGCAGATGAAGCGGGGTTGGATGTGGGCCGGAGCACTGGCGGGTACCCTGGCGTTGGGCACCGCGTGTAGCGCGACGGAGGCTCCGGTGCAGGTGGCGCAGGTGGACCCGTCCACCGGACAGACGGTGACTCCGGGCACCACGCCGGGCAACACCACGCCGGGTACGGGCTCGACGAACACGAACCCCAACACCTTGCCCCCGGCGACGAACCCCAACACCCTGCCCCCGGGAACGTCCACGACGACGCCGGGCACGGGCGGCTCCGGCGCTACGGGCACCACGCCCTACAACACGGGCGCGGAGGGCGCCACGTCCACCGTTCCGGGCACCACGCCCTACAACACGGACGCGGGCACGGGCGGCTCCGGGGTGCTGCCCACGCCAGGCATCGGCACCAAGCCCGAACTCGACGCCCCGACGGGCACCGGGACGTCCAATACCGTCCCCGCGCCCTCCGGCGTCGTAAACGACGGCGGCACTGGCTTCTAGGCCTCGCGGCGTCACCCTGAAGCAGCGCCCCATCCGGCACCGCGGGACTCGCGGCGCCGCTGATGGGGCGTTGCCATGCTGGACAGGCGCGTCCGCGCCTGTTTTGTCCCGCGGGCATGGAGACCCTCGTGACGCGCTTGTTGTCGCTGCGAGTGGGCATGCCCCGGGAACTGGGCGTGGCCGGCGCCGCCTCGCCGCTGGAGCGGCCCTGGACCAGCGCCATCTTCAAGGAGCCGGTGACAGGGCCGGTGTGGCTGTCACGCACGGGGCTCGCCGGAGATGGCCAAGCGGACCGCAAGGTCCACGGCGGCCCGGAGAAGGCGGTCCTCGCCTATCCCATCACGCACTACGACTTCTGGCGCGAACGTCTGGCGCGAGACGACGTCGGCGCGGGCGCATTCGGTGAGAACTGGGTGCTCTCCCAGGGCACGGAAGCGGACGTCTGCATCGGAGACGTGCTGCGCGTGGGCGGCGCACGCGTGCAGGTATCCCAACCCCGCCAGCCCTGCTGGAAGCCCGCGCGCCGCTGGGGACAGCGCAACCTGTCGCTGCTGCTCCAGCAGACCGGCCGCACCGGCTGGTACTACCGCGTGCTGGAGGAAGGGCCCGTCCAGGAAGGCGACGCGGTGGCGTTGCTCGAGCGGCCCTTTCCCACCTTCACCGTCGCCTTCGCCAACCACGCCATGCACGGCCACGCGCCGGAGGACGCCGCGCTGCTGGCGGAGTGTCCCTTGCTGACGCCGAACTGGCGTGACTCGCTCCGCAGACGCGCGCAGGGCAACCGGGGAGATGACCGCCCGCGACTGGTGGGCCCCAACAGCGCCGACTGAAGGACAGTGCCCGCATGGCAAGCCGCCCCCGCGTCTCATTCCCGCCGCCTAGCAAGCAAGCGGCCATGGGAGGGGCCTCTAGCAGACCGCTCATCGGCTGCTCACGTTCCCGGCCAGCAGCAGTCAGACACAAACCAACCGGAGAACGAACCATGACGAAGTTCCTCAAGACGAAGGCCGTCCTTGCCTCTCTCGCCGCCGGTGCCCTCGCGTTTGGCACCGCCTGTAAGTCCGACTCGAGTGCGACCCGAGAAACGACGGACACCCCTGACACCAGCGACATGGGCACGATGAGTGACCCGAACACCGGAACGAGTACGGACACCAGCACGGACACCACGACACCACCTGGCACGGGCGGCACGGGCATGGATGACCCGGCCCTGTCGCCCGAGTCGGAGACATTAGACCCGAACAGCGTGGACCCGAACGCGGACCCGACGCTGAACCCGGGCACCGGCGGCACGGGTACGGAAGTGGACCCGAACCTGGACCCGGACATGAGCAGCGAGCCGGGCACGGGCGGCGCGGGTGACGTGGAGCCGCTCGACAACACGGACACCGATGAGATGGATGCCGATGACGACGCCACGCTGGAGCCGGGCACCGGCGGCAGCGGCATGACGGACCCGGACACCCGGATGACGCCGCCCACGCCACTCCCGGAGACGGGCTCGACGCGCTAAGCCGGCCCTCACTTCACCGAAACAAGGCGATGCCCGCGGCGACCGTGCCGCGGGCATTGTCCTTTATGGCGCACGCCACGACAGCGAAAGAGACGATGCCCGCGGCGCCTGCGCCGAGGGCATCGCCCTGAGTGTCATCAGCGTGGGACTCAGCTCACGCTGAAGCCCGGATACGGCTGCGGTGACTTCACCGGCTCGATGATGCGTTGGCTGCCACCCGTCCCCGGCGTGCCTGCGGGACCACCCTCCGGCTGCAGCGCGGGCGGACCGCCGCGCGGCGAGCGCTGCCCGTCCTCGGTGTCTGCATTCCGGTCAGGCGCGGTGGGTACGGCTTCAGGCGGAATGTGCAACACGTCCTTCTTGCTCATGGCGGCCTCCTTTCCTCCAACCTGGGGCCCCCCTCCGAAATGGGCACCTGGCATCTGGCCGCCTTCCCGAACGGATGCTCATGACTTCGGATGGGTTGCCCGCACACGGCCGCCGTATGGATGAACCCACGCCTGCCGTGCGTGACCACGTTGAGGACGAGCGGGCAGCCACTGCCCGTCAGTGGCACCTTCAAGGAGAGCCACGCTGAAATAGTCAACCGAACCTGAACCGCGGTTCAAAAGCTGGGTGGGATGTGATGAGCGTAAAGTTGGCATTGGCCGGCAGGCGACGGAGAAGCGAACACCTGTTCTCCCCTCCTGAGGGTCCCATCCCCTGGCTCCAGCGGATGTCCTCGTGGTTCCACGAGCACCATGGCGAGCTGCTCGAAAGCGCCGTACTGGGCACCGGCCCCCTGGGCGCCCCCACGCTCCGGCTGCGGCTGCACCCCGCGGCGGGCGAGGTCGTGTTGGCGGCCACCTCGGGCGCCCACGTCTCCGTGTCCGCGGAGACGTCCGCCGTGGGCCCCGGCTACCACCGCTTCCTCTGCGACACGCTGAGGGCCATGGGTGACGCGCTCGGCATCGTCTGGGCGGAGGGCCGCGCGTCCTCGAAGGGGGGCGACCCCACCGGCTACTTCCACACGGGAGACGCCGGGCCCGTGGATGTGCACATGCTGGCGTCGCTCCAGGAAGCCGTGGGGTGGGTGCTGCGCATGCGCCGTCAGGGCGAGTCCGGCTTCGCGCTGTCCATGCGCTTCGGCCACACCTTCGAATATCCCGGTGCGCTGCTGACGCCGCTGGGGCCTCGCGACGCGCGCTGGCTGGTAGACGTATACGAGGACCCGCGCAGAGGCATCGACGTGTTCCCCTGGTGGACGCAGGGCATCGACGCGCGCATGCGGCTCAATCGCGCGCGGTGCCGCCTGTGGTCGGACGTGGTCTGGCGCCCACCGCTGCTGGACGACGAACGCCACCTGATGCGCGACGTGGCCCGCCTGCTGGAGCAGGCCTGGCGCGAGGACCCGTCCCTGCCCTACCCGTGGCGGGAGTGGCAGGAGGTGCTCGGCTTCCTGGGCGTGGGAGGCACCCTGGCCGAGGAAGTCCACCAGCGCGCGTCACAGGCACCCGGCGGCCCGCCCATGGGCTACCGGCGCGGCGAGGTCCAGGTGGCGCTACCAGCGGGCTGGGAGATTCGCATCCCGGGGTCGCTCGCGGAGGCGCACCTGCAGGATGGAACATGGGTGGCCCGGGACCATCGGCGCAGCGTGCGCTTCGTCCCCTTGGAGGACGGTGGCGCCGACAGCCTCATGCCCTCCTTCATGGAGCGCCGCGCGATGGACCTGGAGCACCACGGCAAGCGGGTCAGCGGACGGGCCTCACTCCGCATGGAGCCAGGTGAGTGCCGACTGACCGCCCTGTGTACCTCGGGCAAGCGCCGCGCCCTGTGCGTGGTGAGCTTCGACGACCCGGACGAGCAGGACTGGGCGCTGGGGACCTGGCGCTCACTGGACCACGCTGTCGCCGCGTGACGCTTGCCCGCCCAGAGGTGCCATCCCACATTGGGCAGGCCTTTCCATCAGAATCGAGAGCCTGCAATGAGTCGGGAAGTCTGGCCGGGCAAGCCCTGGCCTCGTGGCGCCACCTTCGATGGTTCAGGGGTCAACTTCGCCATCTACTCCCAGGTCGCGACCCGCGTGGAGGTCTGCCTGTTCGACCCCGCGGACCCTGCGCGCGAAATCGAACGGTTCGGCCTGCCGGAGTCCACGGACTTCGTGCACCACGGCTACGTGCCGGGCATGGAGCCAGGCACGCTCTACGGTCTGCGCGTTCATGGCCCGTACGAGCCCGCCAAGGGACACCGCTGCAATCCGCACAAGCTGCTGGTGGACCCCTACGCCAAGGCGCTCTACGGCGACGTGGACTGGCGCCAGCCGGTGTTCGGCTATCCGTTGGGGCACGAGCAGCAGGACCTGGCGCGAGACGAACGTGACAGCGCGGCGGGCGCACCCAAGTCCGTGGTGGTGAGCGACTACTTCGACTGGGGCAATGACCGGCGCCCGGACATCAGCTGGCGCAAGACGGTGCTGTATGAGGCCCACGTGCGCGGCCTCACCATGCGCCATCCCGGCGTGCCCGAACACCTGCGTGGCACCTACGCGGGCCTGGCCTGCCCGCCCGTCATCGAGCATTTGCAGAAGCTGGGCGTCACGTCGGTGGAGTTGCTGCCGGTGCATGCCTTCGCGGACGACTCGTTCCTCGACGACAAGAGGCTGTCCAACTTCTGGGGCTACAACACGCTGGGCTACTTCGCGCCGGAGCAGTACTACGCCAGCCGCAAGACGCCCGGCGCCGCCGTCGCCGAGTTCAAGACGATGGTGAGGGACCTGCACGCCGCGGGCATCGAGGTCATCCTCGACGTCGTCTACAACCACACCTGCGAGGGCAACCACCTGGGGCCCACGCTGTCGCTCAAGGGCATCGACAACGCGAGCTACTACTGGCTGATGCCGGACGGGCGGCACTACCTGGACTTCACCGGGTGCGGCAACAGCGTCAACGCGTCCAACCCGCAGGCTGCGCGGCTCATCATCGACAGCCTCCGCTACTGGGTGACGGAGATGCACGTGGACGGGTTCCGCTTCGACCTCGCCACGGTGCTCGGCCGCACGGGTGAAGGCGCGTTCGACCGCGACGCGGCGCTGTTCCAGATTCTCCATCAGGACCCGGTGCTCGGCCGCGTGAAGCTCATCGCCGAACCCTGGGACGTGGGCCTCGGCGGTTATCAGGTGGGCGGCTTCCCCCCGCCCTGGCGCGAGTGGAACGGCAAATACCGGGACGCGCTGCGCCGCTACTGGAAGGGCGATGAGAACCTCGCCAGTGAGATGGGCTACCGGATCACGGGCAACGCGGACCTGTACGCGGAGGCGCGCCGGCGGCCCCAGGCGAGCATCAACTTCGTCACCGCGCATGACGGCTTCACGCTGCACGACCTGGTGACGTACAGCCACAAGCACAACGAGGCCAACGGCGAGCACAACCGCGACGGCGCGGACGACAACCAGTCGTGGAACTGCGGCGTGGAGGGTGAGACGGACAACGCGGATGTCATCGCACTGCGCGAGCGGCAGAAGCGCAACCTGCTGGCCTCGCTCTTCCTGTCCACCGGCATCCCGATGATTGCCGCGGGTGACGAGATGGGCCGCACGCAGGGTGGCAACAACAACGCGTACTGCCAGGACAACGAGCTGTCGTGGGTGGATTGGAACCTGGATGAGCGGCGGCGGAAGCTGCTGGAGTTCACGCGCAAGCTCATCCACTTTCGCCACCGCCAGCCGGTGCTCCAGCGCCGCCGCTTCTTCAAGGGCCAGCACCTGTGGGACTCCGAGCACAAGGACCTGACGTGGTTCCGGCCGGATGGCTCGGAGATGAAGGCGGAGGACTGGGAGAAGCCCTTCGTGCGCTCGCTTGCGTTCCTCCTGGGCGGCGACGCCATCCCCACGCCGGACGAGCGCGGGCAGCGCATCATCGGGGACGCGCTGCTGATACTGCTCAACTCGCACCATGAGCCGGTGACGTACAAGCTGCCGCCCGCCGCGCAGGGCCAGCGATGGGAGTTGGAGCTCTGCACCACCGACGACAACCGGGGACCGGAGCCGGTGAAAGGTGAGACGTTCGAGCTCATCGGCCGCTCGCTCGCGGTGTTCCGGCAGGTCGCGGACTGAGACAGATGCCGCATGCTAGGATTCCCCGCCGAGGCCCTCCTCGGCGGGTGCGGCATGCCGGTGCCGGAGCGTGTGCATGAGCGAAGCAGGTCCGCCGCCAGGGCGCTCGCACGAGCCGGAGGAACCGTGTCGCGGGATGCACAGGAAGAGGGCGTGAAGCAGGTGTACGGGGAGATTGCCTCGGCCTACGAGGCGCTCTTCCCCGTCCTGCACCGGTACGAGGAGCGAGTGGAGCGGTTCCTCGCGGCGGTGGTGGTGCCCGGCGCCCGCGTGCTCGACGTGGGGTGCGGGCCGGGGCTTCACACCCGGGGACTGGACGCCTCCATCGCCGTGGTTGGCACCGACCTCTCCGAGGACATGCTCGCGCTGGCTCGGACAGCGCGGCCGGGTGGCGCGTGGCATGTACACAGCTACCACCAGCCGATTCCTCCCGACTGGGGCCGCTTCACCGTCGCGCTCGCCATTGGCTGTCTGGACTTCTGCGACGACCTGCCGCGCGTGCTGAAGCACCTCGCGGAGGCGCTGGAGCCGGGCGGCAAGCTGCTCTTCACCGTGCTGGAGCGGCGGCCGGGGTTGGACGGGCACGAGGCGCCCGTGCAGCCGATTCAAACGGCGGGGCCGGCGGTGACGCTGCACCTGTACTCATTCGAGGAGACCGCTCGGGCCGTCACGGAAGCAGGGTTACTCCCACGCACGTACGCGCATGCGCCCGGCTGGGTGCAGCTCACGGAACAGCGGACCATGTGGTTCGGGTGGTGGGAGGTGGAGCGGCGCTGAGCGCGTGGCTCCAGGACCGCACTTCCGGTGCCTGAGGGCCACAGCCCGGCCATTCCAAGGTGTGCACGAGGCTTGCACTGGACTCCTCCCAGGAGACATCGACACGTGATTCGGCTGCGTTGGACCTGCATCGGGGCGTCTCTGCTGGCAATGGCCGTGGGTTGTGCGGAGGCCCCCCTCCGCGGAGACACAACGCCGCCGAGCGTGTCGATTGCGCTCGTGGAGGGCGGATGCGACCCGGAAACGAACTTCCGGTGCCTGTGCATGGGGAACGTCGGAGACGCGGCGCCCCACCTTCAAGAGATCGGCGTGGACCTGGACGCCCTGCAAAGGAACGGTTGGCCGTGCGTACCGGGGGACTTCGACCAGGACGGAGCGCAGGACTATGCCTTTCCGGGCGAAGGCTACTCGTGCGACCGGCCCGTCCCGGTGCGGGTGCTCTTCACGCGAGGCGGGCACCTGCGGGAAGTCCAGACGCTGCCGCGGAAGTTGAGCTGCCTTCAGCGCTATGCCTCCAATGACGCGTCCCTGCCTCCGGGACAAGGACTGGTCGACTGGGGTGAAGGGAATGCCACCTGGCTCTACCGGTTCGACGGCAAGGGCTGGCTCGCCACCTCCCATCTCTCCGAGGCGCACTGATTCGGTACAACCGGGGCACACCGCGCCAGGTCCCAGGCCCGTCTCGGTGTGCCGCTCGAATCCCTCCACTCCGACGCAGCATCGCCGCTGCCGAGGCCTCTTGACGATGACGTTGCTTCCCCTTCGTTGGTTTTGTGCCGGTGCTCTTCTCATCCCCCTGAGCACCGCCTGCACCCGCTCCACGCCGGCCGCGACGGTGGAGCGGAACATCCCTGTGGAGGCGCAGTCCCAGGGTCCGGTCGAATACGTGCTGGCGGATGACGTGAGCGTGCGGAAGCTCGCGCCTGGCGTGTGGATGCACGTCACAGTGGTGACGTTGGAGCCATACGGCCGAGTCTCCACCAATGGGCTCATCATCGAGGACGGTGGAACGTCCTTGCTGGTCGACACGGGCTGGGATGCACGGCAGGGCGCGCTGCTGCTCGACTGGGCCCGGGACACGCTTCGGCGTCCGGTCCGCACGGCGGTGGTGACGCACTTCCATGAGGATCGCCTCGGCGGTGTCCCGGCGCTCGTCCCGCATGGCATCCCCGTCCATGGCTTGGAGGAGACGGCACGGATTGCGGCTGGCATGGGCCGGCCGGGCCCCACGGAGACCTTCGCAGAGACAAGCACGGTGGGCTCGCTGGAGCTCTTCTTTCCGGGCGCGGGCCACGCGAAGGACAACATCATCGTGTGGCACCGGGACAGCGGCGTGCTGTTCGGCGGCTGCTTCGTGAAGGACGGCGCCTCGACGAACCTGGGCAACGTGGAGGACGCGGACGTGGCGGCCTGGCCCACGAGCCTGTCGCGGATGCGGCAGCGGTTTCCGGAGGCGCGCGTGGTGGTCCCGGGGCACGGACAGCCTGGTGGGCCGGAGTTGCTGGGTCACACGGAAGCGCTGCTCCGCTGAGCGGCCTCGCGGAGCAACCGGGCAGGCGCGGGCGAGGTGACTGTGCCTCGCCCGCACGGGCAGGAGCGTTGGCCAACACACCGTGGTGGGTCGTTCCACGCTCGCTCGCCTGCCGTTGAAGGTCTGTCCCCGGACATTCCCACACGGCTCCAGGGTTCACGGGCATGGGCGCGGGCCCTTGCCGTTCCTACCGTCCCGCGGAGAAGCACGGGCCAATGGGCGCAGGGGACGGAGGGAGACATGAGGCTTGTGGCTGCGGTGTCGCTCGCGATGGTGGCGAGCGCGTGTACCTCGGTGCGAATGGAGCAGCGGGACGGTTGCTGGGTGAAGCAGACCCGGGCCTTTCCCTCGACGCTCAAGGAGGAAGTGGGGCCCTGCGCTCGGCCAGTGCCCGTCTGGTCCGAGGACCGGCTCACGCGGCTGGTGCAGGAGTGCGTGATGCACACGGACTACCGCTGGCAGAGCAGCGCTTTGGTGGCGTGGAACCGGAGCGAACCCCTGCCGGAACGGGAGTCCGAGGAGAAGGCCCTCGCGGCCTGCATGTCCCGGGCGGAGAACCTCCTGAACACGGAGAAGGGCGAGCTGGAGCAGCGGCTGAGCGAGGTGGCGCAAGAGCGAGACACGCTGAAGGCGAGCATCGAGAAGGAGCGCAACCAGCATCAAGCCACCCTCACGGAGCAGCTCACGCGTCACGATGCCAGCATGGAGCGGGCGCGCAACCAGATGCATGAGAGCAACAACCTGCTCGCGGAGGCGCTGGGCGAAGCAGCGAAGAAGCCCGCGCCCTCCGCGGTGGCGACGGCCACCTCCACGTCCAGCAGCGAGGGCATGGCGAACACGCAGACCGACTCCACGCAGCGCAGCGACGCGGCGCTCCGGGGTGACGTGTCGTCCTCGGCACGACGGAGCTCGTCATCACAGGGAACTCAGACCGCGCCACCGCCGAAGGTGATGAAGCCCATCATCGACACAGACACGCCGCCCATGTGCGAGCTGTCTTCGGCGACGATGGCGAAGGCGAATCAGTCGCGGTCGTCCTCGGGGAAGAAGCGGCCCGGCGTCCGGAACGCGGCCGAGTGCTCGCCGATGAAGCCTGAACCGTCCTTCCAGCCCACCGAGCCGGAGGAGGCCATCCTGGCAACGCCCGCACAGCAGACGGCGAAGGCGCCCATCCCGCTGGTGCCCCAGGACGCTGACGCCGTGAAGTAACTCCGAGGCACGCAGCCGCGGGCCGCCCTTCACACGAAGTGGGCGGCCTCCAGCGTGCTCGCCATCAACGTTGTCAGACTCCACGCCGCGTCCCGTCGCTCGACCTCGGCGGAATCCAGAGGTGTCACGGGGCTGTCCCCGGGCTCCCAACTCCGGGCAGGGGCGCGCTGCGCCCAGGTGCCGGCGAGGGTGTTCCCGTGTCCATCGCTCGCAGTGGTTTCCTCATATCGGACCGCCCGGCCGGGCCCCCGTCGGGTCCAACAGGCAGCAGGCGCCAGATGCGCCTGGCTCCGAACTAGCTCACTGGTAGAGCACAGGTCCAAATCCTGCGGAGAAGGTTCGATTCCTTCGTTCAATCCAGAGGGTTCCGCCGCGAGCTGACGTGAGCGCGGGTCCACTGCTTCCCACTCCTCCCACCTCGATGCCCGGCGTTCCGCCAGGGCGACAGGGCCCCTTCCGAGCCGTCAGCGGAAGCCCCTGTCGCCGTCCGCGGAGGTGCCCGGCGCGCAGGCGCGAGCAGCCAGGAAGCGGCCAGGACAGGCAGTCCGCGCTCCACGTCCGTGAACGGTGGGGCCCTCACTTTTCAGCAGTACCCGGGACACGCGCGACAACGCGCACTGAAACGTCCCGGTTCTTCAAGCTCCCCCGGAGGGGGAAAGGAGGTGCGCGATGAGCATCATGCGTGTGGATGTCGGGCAGAATGAGCGGGCGTTCGTGCTGGTGGACGAGAAGCCGGAGCGCTACCTCGTTCCCGGCCGGTACTGGCTGCTCCACCCCTTCCGAAAGGTGCGGCTGGTGCGCGTGAGCACCGAGCAGCCGCTCGTCCAGCTCGACCCGGCGTTCCTGGCCCTCGTGCCGGAGACGGACCTGCAGGTCGTGGAGCTGAGCGCCGACGAGCGCGCCATCCTCTTCCACAAGGGCCGCCCCGTGCGGTGGCTCGGCCGGGGCCTGCACCAGGTGTGGACGGTGGAGCGTCTTCCCAGCCGTCAACTGACGCCCGGCGCGCCCACCGTGCGCGTGGAGCGCGTGGACACCTCGGGTGTCACCACGGCGCCGCTGCGTGACGACGTGCGTGCCCTGGTCCCCGCCAGCGACTACACAGAGGCCACCGCCACCGAGGGCACCGTCGTGCTCCGCTATGTGGATGGCGTGCTGGACGCCGAACTTCCTCCGGGCCGCCACGCCGCGTGGACCGTCGCCCGCAAGGTGCAGCTGGCCGTCATCGACCTGCGAGAGCGCCTGCTCCACGTCACCGGCCAGGAGGTGATGACGAAAGACCGCGTCACGCTGCGCCTCAACCTGTCAGCGGCCTTACGCGTCTCGGACGCGCGCCGGCTCGCCGTCGTGTCCCGCGCTCCGGATGACGTCCTCTACCTGGCCATGCAGCTGGCCGCGCGCGAGGCCGTGTCGGAGCGGACGCTGGATGAGCTGCTCGCCTCGCGAGAAGCCGTGGCCGAAAGCCTCTTCACCCAGGTGAAGGACCGCGCCCACACGGTGGGCCTGGACCTGCTGCGCTTCGGCATCAAGGACGTCGTTCTCCCGGGTGAGATGAAGGAGCTGCTCAACCGCGTCATCCAGGCGCAGAAGGAAGCGGAGGCCAACGTCATCCTGCGGCGCGAGGAGACGGCCGCCACCCGCTCCATGGCGCAGACGGCCAAGGTGCTGGCGGAGAACCCGCTGCTGGTGCGCCTCAAGGAACTGGAAGCCTACAAGGACCTCGCGTCCAAGGTGGGGCAGGTGCACCTCGTCCTCGGCGAGGGCGCGGTGCCCACCCTGCAGCTCAAGAGTCACTGACTCGCGAATCAATCTCGGGTTAGCCTCGCGGACCCACACCCGCGAGGAGCCCGAGATGTCGTCTTCGAACCACTACGTCCCCAACCTGCGCGATATCGAGTTCAACCTCTTCGAGTTCCTCGATATCGGCCGAGCATCGCTGGGCCACGCACCCTTTGGCGACCTGGACGAGACGGCCGCACGCCAGATGCTCCAGATGTTCGCCCAGCTCAGCACCAACGAGCTGGCCCAGAGCTTCGAGGAGCCGGAGCACAACCCGCCGAAGCTCGAGAATGGCGAGGTGACGCTGCCGCCCGGACTGAAGAAGGCGATGAACGCATTCTTCGACGCGGGCATGCACCTGCTGGAGCAGCCGCCACACCTGGGCGGCCTGGGCGCGCCGCCCTCCCTGGGCTGGGCCGCGTTCGAGTTGCTGGTGGGCGCCAATGCCTCGCTGGCCTTCTACACGTTGGGCAACCTGCTTGCGCGCATCATCGACCGGCTGGGCACGGACGCGCAGAAGCAGCGCTTCCTGCCGCACATGCTGGACCGCCGCTGGGGTGGCTCCATGGTGCTCACCGAGCCCGACGCCGGCAGTGACGTGGGCGCCGCCCGCACCAAGGCCCGCCGCGTCTCCGACGACGTCTGGGAAATCGAAGGGGTGAAGCGCTTCATCACCAACGGTGACTCGGACATGTCCGAGAACATCATCCACATGGTGCTCGCGCGTCCGGAGGGCGCGGCGCCCGGCACCAAGGGCCTGTCGCTGTTCGTCGTGCCCAAGTACTGGGTGAACGAGGACGGCAGCCTGGGTGACGCCAACGGCGTGGTGTGCACCAAGCTGGAGAAGAAGATGGGGCTGAAGGGCTCCGTCACCTGTGAGATGACCTTCGGCGACGCGAAGCCCTGTCGCGGCCTGCTTCTGGGCGAGGTCCACGACGGCATCCGGCAGATGTTCTACATCATCGAGCAGGCCCGCATGGCGGTGGGCGTGAAGTCCATGGCCACGCTGTCCGCCGGCTACGGCCGCGCGCTGGCCTTCTCCAAGGACCGCCTCCAGGGCGCGGACCTGATGCAGGCCCGGGACAAGACGGCGCCCCGCGTGCCCATCTTCCGTCACCCCGACGTGCGACGCATGCTGATGGCGCAGAAGGCCCACGCGGAGGGCATGCGCGCGCTGTGCCTCTACACCGCGTTCATCCAGGACGGAGTGGAGCGCAAGGGCGGCCACCGCGCCACCGAGGCGGGCGAGCTGGACACGCTCAACGACATGCTGCTGCCGCTGGTGAAGGGCTACTGCTCGGAGAAGGCCTACGAGCTGCTGGCGCTGTCGCTCCAGGTCCACGGCGGCTCCGGCTACCTGCAGGACTACCCGGTGGAGCAGTACATCCGGGACCAGAAAATCGACACGCTCTACGAGGGCACCACGCACATCCAGGCGCTCGACTTGCTCATGCGCAAGGTGGCGCGTGACGGCGGCGCGACGCTCCAGGGCCTGCTGTCCCAGATTCGCGAGACGGCCGAGCGCACCGGAGAGGGCAAGGAGCTGGAGGCCGAGCGCGCCGCGCTGGGCCGTGCGCTGGGCGACTTGGAGACGATGCTCGGCACGCTGATGGGCAAGCTGGGCGAGTCCGTCTACCACGTGGGATTGCAGGGCAACCGCGTGCTGGCCGCCGTCGCGGAGGTCGTCATCGGTTGGCTGCTGGTGCGCCACGCGGAGGTCGCGCTGGAGCGCATGAAGAGCAACTCCGGGGACCGCGCCTTCTACGTGGGCAAGCTCGCCAGCGCCCGCTGGTTCTGCCACGAGGTGCTGCCCGGCGTCGCCCACGCCGCCCGCATGGTGGAGCACGGCAACCTGGACCTGATGGAGGTGCCGGAAGAGTCGTTCTGACGAAGAGACACCCAGGCGAGCCTGGCCACTGGTGCCAGGCCCGCCGTCGCGGCCGGGAGGCGCTCGCTACTTCCTCAGCGCGTCGCCCGGCACCGGCAATCCGCGCGCCGCCAGGTCACGCTCCACGTACAGCCGCAGGACATGCATGAAGTCCTGCGCGTTCGTCACCACGCCGAAGGCCTGGTGCGTGCCGCGGTCCTTCAGCTTGCTCACCACGAACTCGGACGAGTCCACGCAGATGGTGGGCAACTCCCGCAGCGAGCCGTCCTTCTCCGTGACGAACGCCGGCAGCATGTTGCCGGTGGCGATGGCATGCAGCGCCGTGGCGATCATCACCGCCATGGTGGACTTCACCGCGTGCTCGCGCATGGCCACCTGCGCCTCCAGGTTGTCCGTCACCACGTCCGGCAGCGGCCCGTCGTCACGGATGGAGCCCGTCAGCACGAAGGGCACCTTGTGCACCACGCACGCATGCATGATGCCGCTGGTAATCACCCCGGCCTCCACCGCCTTGGCGATGGAGCCCGCCGCCCGCACCTTGTTGATGGCGCGCATGTGCAGACCGTGGCCGCCCGAGGTGGCCTCGCCCGAGCCGCTCATCCCCAGCGTGGTGCCGAAGATGGAGGCTTCGATGTCATGCACCGCCACCGCGTTGCCCGCCAGCAGCGCGCCCACGAAGCCATTGGCGACGAACCACGTCATGTCCGCGCGCGCCCGCGAATGCACCAGCGCCGGCCCCGTCACCCAGATGGGGTAGCCCCCGCGCTCGCGCTCGTCCACCAGCACCCGGGCCATGTGCGCGTAGTCGATGGGCTTCTCGCGGGACACCGCGCTCGTCATGAACTTGAACTCCCCCTCGCCCTCACCCGCGAGGTAGGCGGAGTTCACAAACACGCCTTCGCTACCGTCCTCCGCGAGGCCCACCACCACGCGCTCGCCCGCACGCACGCGACGGCCTTCGCGAATCCACAGCTCGCCTTGGGCATCCAGCACCAGCGCCCCGTCCATGCGCGGCTCGCGCGGCATGCGCCACGCGCCGCCCACGCGCACGTAGGTGGGTAGATTCGTCGTGGTGAAGAAGCCCTCCGGCAACACGCCGTCCGCGGGCGCAGGCTGGAAGCGCGCATCCGGACAGGAGGAGAAACGCGCGGCCGTGAAGTCAGGATGAGGAATGGAGCTCACACCAGCACCATGCGCGGAGCCCTGGCCCGCTTCAAGCGCCTCGGCATCCTCGGGCCACCAGATGTCAGGGGACGACAGTAAAGCCGGGATTGCGCGTCATTACATCCGCGCGTCCACTCCCACTCCGCCCAGCCGTGGGCGGCTGCTGCCGGGGCCAGCTCACGACGTAGGATGTTCTCCGGACACCAGCATCGCGGCGCTCCCTCAGTCCTCATTCCCGCGGGAAGCGGGTGGCGGCTGCGTCAGGTGGCTGTGCGCAATCGCGGCCAGCTCCTCCAACCTGGGCACACGCCACGTCGCCGCGTGCCGCTGACGCCAGGCATCCGCCCACGCCATGAAGGTGCGCAGTTGCTCCGTGCTGGGTGACACCTGCCAGCGCCGCCGCTTCGCCAGGGACAGCGCCTCCAATGGTGGATGCCCCAGCGCCACCAGGACGCACAAGGCGAGCAGCGCGCTGCGCCCCACCCCATGCTCACAGTGGATGTAGACCTTGTTACCCCGGGCCATCTGGTCCGTCACCCACGCGACGCCGTCATCCAGCCGGTCGCCACGGATGGCCCGGAGGTCCTCGGTGGGCAGGTGCAACAAGGTGATGCCGTGCTCACGCAGGACGTGCTCGTCGTCACAGGCCTCCACCCGCACGTCCACCACACAGCGGATGCCAAGCGCCCCCGCGAGGTGCTCCGCCGTATCGATGGGGAAGCGGCCCCCCACCGCCAGCGAGGGCAGCACCCAGTCCAGGTTCAATCTCCGGGACAGCGCGCTCATACGGCCCAAGGTAGGGCAGCTCGCTGGCGCTGGCAGCCTCCACGGACGCCAGGACGCATTTTGAAGTGTTTTTCGACCCACCTTCTGGAAAATTCGCTGGAATCACGGGGGGTTCCGGGCGCTGGCCTTGAAAATCAAGAGGCACGCAACTCCGGGTCTCAAGCTCCGAGAATAGGTGCAAGACGTACATGCGGCGCCCTCGCGCCGCTCCAGACCCCTACGGAGCCCCCCATGAGCAGCAGCTACCGCATCAAGTCGGGCGACACCCTCTCCCACCTGGCGCAGCGCTACAACACCAGTGTCAGCGCGCTGATGAAGGCGAATCCGCAGATCAAGAACGCGGACCTCATCTACGCCGGCAAGTCGCTGAACATCCCCGGTTCGAAGGACTCCTTCGAGAGCGGCTCCGCGGGCCGTGCGGGTGGCGCCACGGGCGGCGGCGGCAGCAGCGGCGGTGCCCAGGACGTGCAGGGCCCCAGCAGCTCCGGCCCCGGCATCCGCGGCCCCAAGGGCAGCCCCTTCGAAATCGCGTCGCAGCACCTGAACAAGAACGCGAGCTCGCTGAAGCTGGAGAAGAATGGCGTGGGCGCGGACATGGAGGACTGGGTCCCCAACAACGTCAACTGCGCCAACTTCGTGTCCGCCGTGCTGGAGCAGGCCGGCCAGATTTCCGACGCGCAACACGACAACAGCGTGATGGGCCTGATGGCCAAGCTGGACAGGGACCCCAACTTCAAGCGCATCGACCTGAAGGACGCGAAGCCGGGTGACGTGGTCTCCATGAAGACCAACGGCGGCCAGCACGTGGTGATGTTCGCGGGCTGGAAGGACGGCAAGCCGACGTTCATCGGCTCCAACAACGTCAACTCGGATGGCTCGCAGCGCGTCACCATCTCCAGCATGAATTACCCCATCATGGCAGTGCACCAGTACCAGGGCTGAGCGCCCGCACAGACATGAGCGAGCACCCACGGGGCTCCGCGTCCGACCTTCCAGGCGGACACGGGGCCCCGCTGGCGTTCAGGCGCCCGCGGCGGCTCAGAGGCGGGGCGCCAGCGACAACGCGGCCTGGGTGAGGCGCGCGTGTCCCGGCTCCTCTCCGAGCACGACCCGCTCGCCCCGCCCAAGCTGTGAGCGCTCAGGGCGCGCCGCGGCCCGCGTGCAGGCAGACCACGGCCTCGTCCAGCAGGTCGAGCGCCGCGTCTGACCAGCCCCGCAGCTTCATGCGCGAGGACACAGACGTGGTGACGGGGATGAGGCCGGCGACGGCGGCGTCCTCGATGAGCTGAGCCTGTTGCTCGGGGTTGAGCTGGGCCCAACGCTTCTCGCGGCTCACACCCTTGCGCCAGTCGTATCCATCGCCGGACCACTGCGCGGCCAGCGCGGCGCTCAGGTAGGCCGTGCCGCCGTGCTGGTGCTGCCACACGTGCGTCAGCTCATGAACGAGCAGGCCGAAGTCCACGCCCCCGCTCCGAGGCGGGACGAAGACGGTGTTGCCGTGCGCGAAGGCCCGCCCGGGAAGGCCCAGCAGGCCCAGCCGGCCGACCTTCACCCGCACCACCGCGTAGTTCAGGCTGTCTCCGAAGATGGGCCGCAGGCGGACGATTTCATCCGCCGAGAGGCGGCGGCCCGGTGGCTCCAGACCGACCAGCACCTGCACCGAGCTGAGCACGCGCCCGCCCACCATCAACACGGCATCCGCGGGAAGCTGCGCCACGCGCGTCAGGCCCTGGCCCAGTTGGGGCAGTCCCTCGCGCGGCCGGCCGCGCGCGCACTGCGCCACGCCTCCGCCCATCGCCTTCAGCACCACACCCACGCTGCGAGCCACTCCCACCGAAGCGCTCGAAACACCGGTGAGCAGACCCCGGCCCGCATCCACCAGCCGCTCGGAGAAGGTGGCCGCGTGGCTCATGCCATGTTCCTCAGCGCCCCGCCGTCATGGCGCACAGCCCGGAGAGCCCCATGACGGACTCCACCAGCGTGCGCAACGCACCCGGGCGCCACGGGCGGGACAGCGCGAAGTGCGTGAGGCTGGAGGCGCTGTAGGCCGCCGCCACCTCGGGACGGAAGTAGGACGACACGAGGATGCGTGGCCCCGCCAGGTCGCGCTCCACCAGCCGTGCCAGGAAGGTCGGCACCGCCGCTCGCTCCACGGAGTCCAGATCCACGATCACCGCCTCGGGCACCACGCCCAGGTCCATCCGGCGATCCGCCGACGCGATGCCCAACGTGGGGACCAGCTCGAAGTCTGACGCCAGCTCGCGGCCCATCGCCAGCCGGAAGAGCGGCTCCTCCGAGACGAGCATCACCCGAGGCCCCTTGGGCACGCTCCGGTGACGCCGTGCGGGCGCGGGAGTGGGCTCGATGGGAAGACGCAGTGCGCCAGCCTCCACCAGATGGCGGGCATCGAGGAGGGACTGCGCACGGCGAATCAGGGGGGCGGGGGCGCTGGACACAACGCGACAATAACCAGCAATAGCGGAAATATCAATCTTTGCTTCAATTTCTGGGCACAGTTCCTGGTTTTCGGGACCTCCAAACCCGTGGAGGTGGGCGCCTTGACACACCCGTTCAGTGAGTCGGAAGTAACACCTATCCAGGCGTATCGGGTCCTGAATGACCCTGCTTTTCCGCAAGGGATTGCCGCGTGCCCGCGGCCTTCGCGGGCGCGCCCAGGACAACAGCCGCGCCGCTCACTCGAACTCGAGCGCGCGCTGGAAGTCGGCCGGGTTGGAGGCCGCGCTCTGCGCCGTCTCCAGGGTGATGAGCCCCTCGCGGTAGAGCTGCGTCAGGTGCTGGTCGAAGGACTGCATGCCGAACATGTCGCGGCCCTTCTCGATGACGTCCTTCAGCTCGTTGGCGCGGTCGTCGCGGATGTACTGCTCCACCGTCTTCGTCTGCACCATGATTTCCAACGCCACGGTGCGGCCCTTGCCGCTGGCCCGGGGCAGCAGGCGCTGCGACACCGTGGCCTTGAGGCAGTCCGCCAGGCGCATGCGCACCATCGTCTGCTCTTCGGCGGGGAACACCGACACCAGGCGGTTGATGGTGCGTGACGCATCCGTCGTGTGCACCGTGGAGAGCACCAGGTGGCCCGTCTCCGACGCCTTGAGCGCGATGTCGATGGTCTCCGTGTCGCGCATCTCGCCCACCAGGATGACGTCCGGGTCCTGGCGCAGCGCCGCGCGCAGCGCAATCGCGAAGCTCTGCGTGTCCGGACCAATCTCCCGCTGGGAGATGGAGGACTTGATGTTCTTGTAGATGAACTCGATGGGGTCCTCGATGGTGAGGACGTGCAGGTTCTCCGTGCGATTGATGTGGTCAATCATCGCCGCCAGCGTGGAGCTCTTCCCCGAGCCCGTCGCGCCCGTCACCAGCACCAGCCCGCGCTCGTTGCCGGCAATCTTCTTCAACACCTGCGGCAATCCCAGTCCATCAATGGTTGGGATTTCATCCGGGATGATGCGCAGGATGCACGCCAGCGAGCCCCGCTGCCGGTAGATATTCACCCGGAAGCGCGCCACGCCCGGGAGGCTGTAGGACGCGTCGCACTCCTGAAGCGTGTCAATCTGCTTCTTCACCTCGGGGTCCGAAACGACATGGACTGCCACCTGTCGCGTGTGGTCCGCGTGAAGCTTCTCCATCTTCAAGGGCCGGAGCGCGCCATTGACCCGGTAGATGGGCGGGTCCCCTGGCCGGAAGTGGATGTCCGATGCACCGTTCTGCACACCGACCGCGAGCAGCTTGTTGAGCGTTGCCAGATCCAGGGGAGTGAACCTCTTCAGCAAGGAAAGTCCCGGACTCTAGGCGGATACTCAACAGTTGCACATGGTGCGCAATCACCCCGGGGCAGACACCAGGGTCAGTTCCGCAATCTCAGGCGAGGGCCCCAACCGCAGCGGCGGCCCCCAATAGCCTGTCCCCCTGTGGGTATAGACGCGCACCCCGGCAATGGTTGCCAGACCGCGCACCACCGGCTGCTGCAATTTGACGAGGAACATGAAGGGAAATACCTGTCCGCCGTGCGTGTGCCCGGAAAGCTGAAGGTCCACCATCACGCCAGCCTCCGCCACGCACAGGGCGGACCGGGGCTGGTGGGCCAACAACAGACGCGGAACCCCCTGCGGCGCCCCGCGCAGTGCCAGCTCCGGACGGCTGGCATGCGAGGGAATGATGTGGCCCGCGTCATGGTCCGTCACTCCCGCGATGGTGAGCCGCGCTCCGTCGCGCTCCACCACCCGGTGCTCGTTCTGAAGGACGGTGAGACCCAGGCGCGCCACCTCCGCTGCCCAGGCCGGTCCCCCGTGGTAGTACTCGTGATTGCCGGTGACGTAGAAGACGCCCAGTGACGCGCGCAGCTCCGACAGGGGCTTCACCTCGTCCCGTAGCGCGTCCACGGTGCCGTCCACCAGGTCGCCCGTCACCGCCACCACGTCCGGCTGGAGCGCGTTCACCTGCTCCACCACGCGCCGCAGCCAGCGGCCGTCCAACGTGGGCCCCACGTGGATGTCCGAAATCTGCACCACCTTCAGGCCACTGAGCCCGGGCGCCAGGCCCGCCACCGGCACCGTCACCCGCTCCACCGTCGCCCGGCCACGCGCCGTGATGAAGGCGTACACCACCGCCGGCACCGTCACCCCCACCGCCACCAGGGCCTTGCCCCGGGCCAGGGCCAACGCGTCCGTCACCACGCCCGACCACGACAGGCCCAGCCCCACCAGGTCCGCGACCACCACCGCGCTCAGCAGGATGCCGAAGGCGCCCAGCCACACGTAGGACGTCCACTGGAGCACCTGCGCCCAGAGAGTCGGTTCGCGGCGCGACGCCACCATTCCCACCGGCAGCGACAGGAAGAGCAGCGCCACCAGGACGGGCCCCAGCCATGTCCACGGCAGGGGCAGCTGCGGGCTCACGAACAAGCGCACCGCGATGTACGCGTGCAGCCCGCCCATCAGCGTGAGGATGCCACCCAGCGACATCAACCACCGCAATGCCAGCGACAGGGACACTCTGGGCCGCCGGGCCTCCTGCTCCACACCTGGGGTCAGCTCCGCCACGAACGACGTCCTCCTTCTCACCAGTGCCCGCCATGACCGCGCCCGGAACGCGGGGAAATAACGACCGCCCATGGCCGATGCCCGGCAACCCGCCCGTACGCCAGGCGGGTCAACGCCTCATCTCGTGCACCACACCTAAGACACGGGCGACGGGTTGGCGAGCCAGCTACGTTCAAAGCATGAGAACTTCACGTATCTTCACAGCCGCATTGCTTGCAGCGGCTGGCTCGGCCTGGGCCCAGCCCGTCCAGTACCTGGACCTGCGAACGCCTCGGGTCGCGCTCAACGCGCGCGTCACCGACCGCGACCTCACCAGCCCAGACCTGCAGGTCGGCTTCAGCGACAACTCCCTTCGAGGCCGCGCCTTCGGCAGGCCCCTCAACCTCACACTGGACGCCGCGCGGATCCGCGGCATCTATGGAAGCGGTCCCGTGGACCTGCGGATGACGCAGGCAGAAGGAGCCCTGCGCGCCAAGGGCACGTTCGGTGGGCAGCTCACCGACTTCCAGGTGACGCCGCAAACGTTCAAGGGCGACGTGGGCCGGTGCAGCTACCAGCTCACGGCCTCCGAAGAAGGCCGCTATCAAGGCTGGCGTTCGTGTCTCGCCGGATTGGAGAACCCGGTATCGCTGTCGATTCCGCCTGCCATTGGCGGCGACGACGCCCGGCTCGTGGCCACCCTGGCTTTGATTCTGTCGCGGTAGCCCCACCGCGGGGCGGCTATGGTGCGCGCCGTTTCCCTCACGACGGAGCGCATCCATGGCACGCATGCACGAAGTGGACTTCCACATCTACGGCGAGGACCTGCAGTTCGTCGAGGTGGAGTTGGACCCGGGAGAAGCCGCGGTCGCCGAAGCCGGCACCCTCATGTACATGGAGGACGGCATCGAGATGGAGACCATCTTCGGTGACGGCTCGGAGAAGACGAGCGGCTTCTTCGGCTCGCTGCTCGGCGCGGGCAAGCGCCTGCTGACGGGTGAGTCCCTCTTCACCACCGTCTTCCTCAACAAAAGCGGTAGCGGCAAGCGCAAGGTGTCCTTCGCCGCGCCCTACCCGGGAAAAATCATCCCGGTGAATCTGAGCGAACTCGGCGGCGAGCTCATTGCGCAGAAGGACAGCTTCCTCGCCGCGGCCAAGGGCGTGTCGCTGGGCATCGCCTTCCAGAAGAAGCTGGGCACCGGCCTGTTCGGCGGAGAGGGCTTCATCATGCAGCGGCTCCAGGGTGACGGGCTCGCCTTCATCCACGCCGGCGGCACGCTGCACGAGCGCACGCTGGGCCCGGGTGAATTGCTGCGCGTGGACACCGGCTGCATCGTCGCGTTCCAGCCCACCGTGGACTACGACATCCAGATGGTGAGCGGCATCAAGACGGCCTTCTTCGGCGGCGAGGGCCTCTTCTTCGCCACGCTGCGCGGCCCCGGCAAGGTGTGGCTCCAGTCGCTCCCGTTCAGCCGGCTCGCGGGCCGCATTCTCTCCGCCTCGCGCCCGGGTGGCGCTCGCGACGAGGGCAGCGTGCTGGGGGGTGTCGGCCTGGGCAGCCTGCTCGGCGACGACTAACGCGCTGGGCAGGCCGGCCGTTCGCGGACCGCTATCCGCGCCGCCGCCGCGACAGGCCGGCCAGTCCCGCCAGCAGCACCCAGGGGCCCACCACGCCCACGGGCGATGCGCCGCAGCCACACCCCACGTCGAGCGCCGCGGGCCCCCGCACCTCGAAGCCCGTGGTCCGCGAGCGCGCCGGCACGCGGCTGGAGGTGACGAGGCGCTCCTGCGCCGCGACGCTGTGCGAGCCCACGGACAGCGCGCTCTCGCGGGGCACCTGGTAACGGAAGGCCCCGGTGTCATCGGCCGTCACCGTGGTGACTTCAATGCCGTCCACCTCGATGACCACCGTGGCGCCAGCCGTCGCCGCGCCCGCGAACAGCGGCGTGGAGTCCACCACCTCGCCATCAGCGGGAACCACCAGCACCGGCCAACCGTCCTCTGGGACCTGGGTGCCGCCATCTCCCTGGGACGTGCCCGCATCCTGCCCGGACGTCCCTCCGTCACCCTCGCCACTCACCGCCTGGGATTCGAACCGGATGGGCTGCGAGTAGGGCCCGCTGATTCCCGCCTCGTTGTGCGAATGAACGGTGACGAAATGAGGGCCCGGCGTCAGCGGCGATTCAGCAGGCCACTGGTAGCGGAAGCGGCCCGCGCCATCCACGGGGATGATGACCTCGGGGCCATTGTCCACCTCGATGCCCACCGTCTGCCCGTTGGGCGCGACGCCCGCGAACAGCGGCGTGGTTCCCACCGTCTCCCCGTCCTGCGGAATCACCAGGATGGGCTCCACCACCACGCCACCATCCTCCAGGGTGGCCGCGACAGAGAACGGCACAGGCGCGGAGGGCGCGCTGTACGCCCCCATCGCCTCCGCCACCACGTGGACCGTGCGCGTGCCGACATCGAGCGGCGCCTGCTGCGGAGGGATGCCTGCGGTGAACACACCATCCGCGCCAGAGCTCACCTGAAGCCGCTCCACGCCATCGATGAACACGAGGACTCGAACGCCAGGGTCCGCCCGGCCTTCGAAGCGAGGACGGTGAGGAACGCCCACCGCTCCGGACACGGGAGCACTGACAGACGGCGTCCCGGGCGTGCGGTAGGCCACGTGGTATTCCTCGGCGAAGCCTTCGCTCCCCGTACCCGCGCCATTCGTTCCGCCATCCGACGGGGTGAGGGTCCCGGCAGCGCCGCCCGACACGCTCCCGGGACACGACGCCGTCGCCCCTTGCAGCAGCACGCCGCCACCACCACCACCGCCGCCCGGGCCGAGCACCCAGCCCGGGTAGCTGACATTGCCACCGTTGCCGCCCACGGCTCGGGCGCTCCCGCAGGACAGTGCGTCCTGCGCGCGAAGGATGAGGACACCGCCCGCGCCACCACCGCCCGCGCCATCGTCGCCCGGCGTGTGGCTGGCGGCGAGCCCATCCGCGGAGAAGTGCCCGGCGCCCGAGAATGCCCTGGCCCGGATGAACACAACTCCGCCGCCCGCGCCGCCACTTGAGCCCAGGTCGTCGTTGCCCTCTCCCGCGCCACCGCCACTCCCGAAGACAAACTTGTCGATGAGCGAGTACTTCGCGGGCGCGCCACCGAAACCGCCCTCGTCCCGCATCATGTCCGCCTCCGACGTGCGGCCCCCGACACCGCCCCGGCC
>NZ_JAAEAH010000082.1 GCF_010998615.1 Myxococcus sp. CA023
GGTGGGGGCAGGGCAGGCGACTCCGCGAGCGTGGCGAGGAGCCACGGCACGGCCGAGGTCAACGCGTCCGCCGTGAGGTCCTCGTGCCGCATCAGGCACAGCCCCGCGCACAGCCAGCGCTCCGTGTCCTGAGGGCTTCTCAGCTCCGTGCTCATCCGCGACTCACGAGAGGCCCAGCAGCCGGGGCACCTTCTCCTCCAGCAGGTCGATTTCTTCCCGCGTCTCGCCCAGATACGAGAGGAGCTGGAGGTCCTGCCGCTCCACCGCGCCGCCGTGGAAGATCCACGCCCGCGTCCGGAGCAGGCGGTAGAGCTTCACCAGCTTGCGGTCGCTGATGAACACGCCGTCCTCGCGCGTCAGCGTCTGCACCACGCGGCGGAACTCGCGCAGCAGGTCGTCGCGGAAGAACAGGTCGCGGTCGCGCAGCTCGCGGCCGTCCGGGCCCGTCTCGCGCTTGCCCATCATCAGCGTCAGGTATCGGTGGGCCTTGAGCACGTCGTCCAGCGTGGCGTGTCCTTCCGCCCAGGGCTTCTGGTTCATCTCCCGGTGCGTCTGCGAATCCAGGCCGGAGTCCAGCAGCTCCAGGAAGTAGCGGTCCTGCACCGGACGGCACGCGGCCTTGAGGCAGAAGCGGTCCTTGAGTGCGCCCAGCTCGGCGTGTTCGGGCAGCTCGTTGGTGGCGGCGAAGAGCACCTTCAGCTTCACCGGCTGCGGCGCGCCGTCCTGGTAGAACTTGCGCTCGTTGATGACGGTGAGCAACGCGTTGAGGATGGCGGAGCTGGCCTTGAAGACCTCGTCGAGGAAGACGAGCCGCGCCGTGGGCAGCTTGCCGCCCTCGCGCCGGATGTAGCGGCCCTGGCGCAGCAGGTTGATGTCGATGGGGCCCAGCACCTCCGACGGCTCGGTGAAGCGCGTCAGGAGGTACTCGAAGTAATCCTCATTGGGGATGCGCAGCGCGTCCCGGAACTTGAGGACGAGGTCCGACTTGGCCGTGCCGGGTGGGCCCACCAGCAGCAGCGGCTCCTGCGCCACCGCCGCCACCGTCATCAGGTCCACCAGCGTTTGCTTGCCCACGAAGTGACGGCCCAGCGCCAGGCGGAAGCGGTTGAGGCGCTCGCGAAGGCCGTGGGCCTCGCTCGAGAGCGCGTCGAACGTCAGCTCGGAGATGGCGGGAAGACTGCTCATGTGCGCTCCTCCAGCTCCCGATGGATGCGCCGTCGCACCAGGAATTCGTCTTCGTCGAGCCAGCTTCGTGCACGCTCTCCGGTGCCTTGCGCCACTTCCACGTGGCCCTGCACCAGTGCGTCCGCCAGTTCCACCACGGAGAGGCAGAAGTGGCTGTTGGTGTTGTAGCTGTCCGTGATGATCGGCAGCCCTTCCGAGATGCGCGCCAGCCCCGGAAGCGCCAGCTCCACGGGGGCATGTGCCAGTGCGCTCGCGAGGCTGCGCATCAGGGCCAGCCGCTCTGGGAGTCCGCCCTTCGCCGCGCCCAGTGACTCGAAGGCGGCGTCGAACACGTCGACGGCCTCGGCCGTGCGCCCCTGCATGGACAGGCCCGCCGCGACGCCGAGCCGCGCCGTCAGCGGTGTCTTGGGTCCCGTCAGGCGTTCTTGCGCCGCGTCCACCAGCTCGGCGGCTTCGCGAGACAGGCCGACTCGGCGCAGGCCGCGCAGGCTCACACCCAGGATGCCCTGACCCCATGCGGGCGACGTGGGAGCCAGCGCCGTGAGCACCTTGCGCAGCCGTGCCGCCAGCGTCATCGCGTGGTCCGCGCGGCCGAAGAGGGCCGCCAGCGTCAGGGCATCCCCGAGCATCACGGCCTGGCTTTCACCGGGAAGCGCCTCCATCGATGAGACGAGCCGGTTCAGGAGTGGAAGCGCACGCGCCGGAGCGACGCGGGGCAGCGTGTCCAGCAGTCCTCCGATGAGCCGCTGCCGTTCCTCGGCGGGCAGCGTCGCATCGGTGGCCCGGCCCGTCAGGGCCTCCACTTGCGCCGCCACCTGCGCCGGGTCCTTCAAGTCGCGGAGGGCGGCGAACTCCTCTCCGCGCAAGTCCCGCGCTCCGCGCCCGAAGGCCCTCGCGGGGTCGAGCCGCTCGCTGGGCTCCAACAGCGCCGAGGCCTGCCGCAGCCGATCCACCTTGTATCGTTGGAAGGTACTCAGGGCATTCAGTTCGGCGGCAATGTCGGAGGGCAGCGGTGTCTCGGGCGGCTGGCCCTCCAGGGCCTGGGCCACGCGCGCGCCGTACGCTCGGGAAAGGAAGCCGTGGATGGCTTCCTTCGCATCGACTGCCTCTGCCGCCGCGGACGCCAGGGTGCGGGCACGGTCCGCCTGCCCGAGCCGCGCGAGTCCCACGGCGAAGACATAGCGGACATAGGCCAGCGTGAGGGCGGGCGCCGCTTCGATGGACGAGCGGCGACGGGGCGTGTGCTCGAACCGCTCCAGCAGGGCCTCTAGCTGTGCCAGCACCCGGGGCGCATGGGCCGAATCGGTGCCACCTCGCAGGAAGCGCGGCACATCTCTCGCGAGGGAAAGGCCTCGCTGAAGCATCTCCAGCAGCCGGTCGCCCGCTCGCGCGAGTCCGAGCGCATCGCCACCCGCCAGCGTGTCGAGCGCCGTCCGCGTGAGCCAGAGCGCCCGGACGTCGAGCTCCGCGTCATGCCTGTCCAGCCACCGCTGCAGTGCCGCCACGTCGACAGGCGCGGGCGCACCTGGGACGCACACCGCGCGCACGAGGCTGCTGGCGACGCTGCGCACGTCATCGCCCGTGGGCGCGGGTGACGCCATCCGTTCGGCGGGGGTGGTGTCCTCGTCGGTTTCAGCATCGGACCAGCGCCGAGCAAGCTCGGTGGCCTCGGTGTCGGACGCGGACCACAGCGCGCGCGTCCAGCACAGGCTCGCGTCGCGCTTGCGGCCCAGCCGTCCGTTCAGCTCCGCCATGCGAGTCCAGAGCTCCTGCCGCTGCGGCGAATCGGCGGGCACCTCCAGGGCCAGGAACGACTTCTCGAGTGAACTCAGCTCCTCTTCCACCGCGCTGGATTGCGCGGGCGTGAGCGGCGCCAGGCGGACCCCGGTGGGCACGGGTTGGGCGACGCGGACCGCGACAATGGGGGGCGGGCTCGCGGGCGTCACGGGTGGCGCTGGCACTTCACGGCGGCTACGGCGCGTGCCTCGCGGGCCCCGGTCCTCCTCTTCGTCCGATTGCATCGCGCGGGCCGCGCTCTGCCACTCACCCTCCGCGGCCTCGAAGGCGGCGAAGTCGAAGCTTGCGCTCCGGACCCACGGCATGAGCGCGTCGGCGTTGGTATCCACGACGTAGTCCACCCACGTGTCGAGCGGCTGGAACGCGGATTCCGGCAGCCGTTCCGCGCGGAAGCCACCACCCCCGGTGGGGTGGAGCCACGTCACGGTATCGGCCTGGGGCACGAGCAGCGCGCGCAGGCGGTCCCTTCGCACGGGGGGCTCCAGCAGTCCGTCACACGGCAGGAAGAGGTCCGCGAGCTGAGGCAGCGGCGCGTACGCCATGCCCGACAGGCCCAGCTCCGGGGGCCGCTCCCGGCCCGCTCGGGCACGGAGCACGATGCACGGCGCCTCCGGTGGCCCCGTGACGGCGAAGCGAAGCTGCGCGAGCAGCGGCTCCGGCACCGTGTGGACCAGGGACTCCACCTGGGCGAGCGCATTCTCGCGCAGCACCCAGAGGCTCGCAGGTTCCGTGCGTGCGGCTCGCGTGAGGCGCAGCGGCACTGTCAGCCGGCCTGGGGCGGGCGCGGGCGTCCAGTCCTCGCCCGGGGCTGGGAGCCGCAGGTCGGTGTGCTGGTACAGGTCCGTCCACGGGCCGTCCGGCGCGGTCAGCCAGGGGCCTTCGCCGCGGACGAGCAGCAACGTCCCCGCGGGCGCTTGCAGCGTGCGCGCGAGTGGATGCGTGTAGCCCACCTCGACCCAGACGGAGTGTTGCCCTGGGACAGCGGGAACGAAGGCACGCAGCGGGCCCGAGGCGTCCAGCGCGCTGGTGAGGGTGAAGTAGGGCGGTGCCATCGCGCGCAGCAAGGCGCGCTGTCCGCTTCCCCCCGAGGCTTGGGCGAAGCACACCTCCTGCCGGTCGCACCCCAGGCGCAGCATCTCGCCCGCCAAGGGGAGGAGTGCATCGGCGCTCGGGGGCAGGAACAGCACCGGGCCGTTCGGTGCGCTCTCCAGCGGCACGCGCCGCGCCGTCACCAGCTCCGCCCAGCAGAGGACCGGCGTGGCCTCCTTCGCGCGGTTCCGCGTCACCTGCACGCCGAGGGACGCGAGATGCGCGAGCACATCCTTCGCGGGCATCACCTCCGGCAGGACGTGAAGCGCGCCGTCGGGCGTCCGATGATAGCGGGCGGGTGCGGCCTGGACTTCGGCGGGGACGAGTCCGGAGGTCAGCGCCAGGTGGAGCGCTTCCTCACTGGTGAAGACGAGCATGGACATCAGGCCTTCTGGCTGACCTTTTCGGAGGCGTCCTCGGCGGTGGAGGTGGGCTCGGCCGCCTTGCCCGACGGCGTGTCGCGCTGGACGATGACGCGGCCCAGTTCGGAGGCTTTCAGCGTGCCGCCCTGGATGAGCGAGTCCACGAGCCGCCGGTGCTCGTCCTCGTGCTCCATGGGCAGCGCGTCCGCGTCGCTCTCGTACTGGATGATGACGTCCTTGCGGCCCGTCGCCGGGTCCACCTGGAGGCGGAGGATGAGGCTAGCCAAGCGCGGGCTCCTTCTTCGGCGCCACGGGCGCGGGCACCAGATGGGTGAAGGCCTCGCGGTCCAACACCTTGCGTTCGATGAGCAAATCTCTCAGGGCCACGACCCGCTCCTTCTCGCGCTGGAGGATATCGCGGGCCCGGGCCCGTTGGACGGCCAGGACTTCCTGTATCGCGGCCTCCAGCGTGCTTCGCGTCGCGTCGGACAGGGCATGCCGGTCCGCCTGCCGTCCCGGTGCATCAAAGCGCCGCACGGGCACGCCGTCTCCGCCCATGCCCAGGTCCTCCACCAGCTCGCGCGCAATCTCCGTGGCGCGCTCCAGGTCGTGTGCGCTGCCCAGGGAGAGGTCATCCAGGAGCAGCGCCTCCGCCTCCCGGCCGCCGAAGAGCATGCAGATGCTGTCCAGCAGCTGGCCTCGCGTGACGACGTACCGGTGCGCCGGGTCCGCGTACTGCACGTGCCCCAGCGAGCCCGCCAGGTCACCCCGGATGCTGATGCGGTCGATGGCGGGCGCGTGCTCACAGAAGAGCGCGCACACCGCGTGCCCCGCCTCGTGTGTGGCCACGACGCGCTCCTCCATGGGCGTGAGCTCCGGCCGGTCCAGGAACTCCGTGAGGGCGCGCTCCACGTCCACCGCCTCGGTGGGGCCCTGGGCGCCTTCGCGCAACCGCCGACGTGCGAGTGCCCGGCACAGGGCCTGGATGTGGTCGCCGGAGAAGCGCGTGCCGGTGCCTTCCACGCGGTCCCCCGTACGCTTCACCGCGTAGTCCAGTGCGCGCTCCGTCATCTCCAGGCCCAGCTTCTGGTTGTAGATGGACAGGATGGCGCGCCGGTCCGCGCTGTTGGGGTAGGGGATGCAGAGCTGGAACTCGAAGCGGCCCGGGCGCAGCAGCGCGGGGTCCAGGGACTCCACGAAGTTGGTGGTGCCCACCACGAACACCAGCTCCTCCTTGCGGAAGCCGTCCATCTCCGTGAGGAGTTGGTTCACCATGGAGTGCTCCACGCCCGAGCCCGTGTACGTGCCACGCGCCGACGCGAAGGAGTCCAATTCGTCGAAGACGATGATGCTGGGCGCCGCCTGCCGTGCGCGGACGAAGATCTGCCGGAGGTTCTCCTCGCTCTCGCCCACCCAGCGGCTCTTGAGCTCGGGGCCGCTCACCACCTGGACTGCCGCGCCCAGCGATGAGGCCATGGCCTTGGCGAAGAGCGTCTTGCCGGTGCCGGGAGGGCCCCAGAAAATCATTCCGCGCGGCAGCAGCGCCTCCACGCGCTTCACCGCCTCCGGGTCGCTCAGCGTGTCCTTGTGCGCCAGGACGTCCAGAATCTCCTGTTGGAGCCGCTGCTTCACCTTGGCGTAGCCGCCGATGTCCGCGTGCAGCTCCAGCTCCGGCACGCTGAGCGAACCGGTGAGCGTGGCCGAGCGCAGCTGCGCATACGCGGGCTTCGGGTTGGCGGGGTAGTCCTCGCCGGTGATGGCGCCCAGCAGGCGACGCAGCCGCACGGCGTTGACGCCGGAGACGTGCTTGTAGAGCGCGTAGGGCTGCAGGCCCCTTCCGAACTTGCGGCACTCGCGCTGGGTGATGAGGTAGCGGAGCCGGTCGCGCCCTACGCCGAGGATGCTCTCCTTGTGGGGGAAGAGGTTCTCGATGACGCGCGGCACGGCGAAGGACGGGTCCTTGAAGCCGACCCAGACCATCTCCGGGTTTTCGTACAGCAGGGGGATGACCTCACGCGCCTCGCTGGTGAGCCCGCCGCTGCTGGTGGTGAGCAGGTCCAGGTGGGGCAGCACGACGATGCGCTCGCGCACCGCGCCACGCACCGCGTCCCGGAGCTGCGCGATGAGCGTGGCCATCATGCTGGGTGCGGGCATGCCCGGTGGGGGCTCCTGCGCGGTGCGGCCGTCCAGGTAGAGGAACTGCTTGCCGTCCTTCTTCAGCCTGTCCCGCAGGCACTTGTAGAAGTAGGGCGTCAGCTCCTTGTCCGCTTCCACCATGACGGGCAGCCCGCGCAGCAGCGCCTCGCAGACGCGGTTCAGCTCGGCGGGGTAGGCGGCCTCGACGGCGGCGAAGGGTGACAGCTCCGTGGGCAGTGACTCCTCGGGGATGCGCTGACTCATACGCGCACCTTGATGGTGAGTGAGCCCGTCGCCGCGTCCTCGTGGACCTCCTCGATGGTGCCGAGCTGCCCGGCGCGCACCTTGAGCGCTTCCGCCGTCACCTTGTTGGAGATGGAGTCCAGCTCCGACTTGAGGTCTTTCAGCCGGCCTTCGAGCTTCTGGGTGACCTGCTGTCGCAGCTTGTCCGTGGCGACGTCCGCCGCATCCTCCAACCGCGCGCGCGCCAGGTCCTGGGCCCGCAGCTTCGCCTGCTCCACCTCGTGAGGGCTCTCCACGGCCAGCTCGCCGCGCGCCTTCAGCTCCACCTCCTGCTCACCGCTGAGGGTGACGCTGACGTCGCCGGTGGTGACGTCGATGGCGATGCGGACACCATCCGCCTCGGTGCGCAGCGCCACGTCGCCCTCTTGCGTGAAGCCCCGGTTCGCCAGCTCGGCCGCGAGCAGCCCGGCCAGCTCCTCGCGCGACAGGAGGGGGAGCAGCTCCAGCTTGGAGCAGAGGCCGTCCTCGGCCTGGACCACGCGGTTGAGGGACTCGGAGACGGAGACTCGGTAGGCGCGGCTCATGAAGCGCTCCCGGCGGAGGAAGGTGGAGGTGTGGCGGAAGCGCCGCTGGCGCTGGTGAGGGCGGTGGCCAGCTGCCGGGCGTGGTCCTCGGCGCGGCGGAAGCCTGCTTCACCGAAGGCGTTCCATTCGGACAGCAGGTGCTGGGCGGCGTCGTAGTCGTCGTCGAAGAAGCGCACGGCGCGGTGCTCCGCGTCCCAGCGCGACAGCCGTCCCAGCGCGCGCAGGAAGGCGGCGGCGGCACGAGCCGCCGCGGCCCGCGATGACAACGTCGCCGAGGAAGACAGCCCCTCCACCCAGCGCGTGGCGGGCTGCTCCAGCAACGGGCGCGCCGCTTCGAGGAGGAAGCCCGCGAGGTCCCTTCGGCCCGCGCCATCCACCGCGTCGAGGAACGCGGCGAGCACGGCCTCCTGCGCGGTGCCCAGGGCCAGGGCCTCCTCGGGAGACGCGATGTGACGCTTGGACTCTTCCAACCCACGCCAACGCCGCACGAGCTCCAGCCGCAGCGCCTCCAGCAGCCACGCGCCGTCCGCCAGCAGTGGCGCGAAGGCGGTGGCGTCGAACTCCGGACGGTGCGTCCCGAACTGCTCCGGGAAACCCAGCCAGCAGAGGGCGGAGCGGCGGAAGAGGTGCTGTGCGCCCAGGGCCGGCGCGCAGGGGGTGTCCGCCACCAGACGGCAGCAGAGATAGAGGAAGAGTTCGTCGGCGAGCGTGGGTGTTCCGTCCACCTCCAGCGGCATGGCCCCGTGTTTCGTCAGGGGTTGTTCCAGAAGCCACTTCAGGACGTGGAAGGTGAGGGGGGAGAAACGCAGGGGGGGCGGAGCATGCCGCTCCCAGAGCCGGCCGGCGCGTGCCTGCCCGTCGCGCACCGTGAGCTGCTGGCGCCAGCCGCCGCATCGGGCGAGCGCCATCACACTGCCCTTGGCGAGCGTGTCCCGCAGGACCTGCATCGCGCCGGGACTGAACTTCGCTGGGACGGCGTGCCGGTTGCGGAGCAGGTCCTCCACGGGGGCGTACTGCCCCAGGCCGACGATGGCGCGGGCGAGCGTGAGCAGCTCGAGCTCGGACGGAGCGACGCGAATCATGGACGGAGCCGGTCGGCGAGCGCGGGCCAGCCGTTGATGACGAGCTTGCCGCCGACGAAGTGCACCTCCGCCGTGTTCGGGGCGGTGAAACACGCGTCGTGCTGAGCGTAGCGGCCGGTGAGGAAGTGCATCACCTGGTTGCGCGAGCCAATCCACCGCCGTCCCGTCTCCGGCTGGTCCTTCTCGAAGCGGCCGTCCACCAGCAGGTCCGCCGTCGCGAGGAGCCGGTCCACGTCGTCCCGCGCCTGGGCCCGCAGCTCCGCGAGCGTGTGGCCGGTGAAGAGCATGATGCTCAGCCCGGCGGCGCGGACGCGCTCGCACAGCGCCGCGGCGGGACCAGGCTGGGAGAAGGGCTCGCCGCCCAGCAGGGTGAGTCCTTCGATACCGGGCGTGGCCAGGATCTCCTGGGCAAGTGCCTCCACCGTCTCCTCGGTGCCGCGCTCGGTCGCGAACATCTCCGGGTTGCAGCACCCCGGGCAGCGCAGGGGGCAGCCCTGGACCCAGAGGGCGTAGCGCACACCGGGGCCCTCCGCTTCCGTGCGGGGGACTCGCTGGGCAATCCGGAGCGTCGGGCCGGAGCTGGAGGTGCCTGCTGCGATGGCCATGAAGACGGCTCCAGCATGCCAGCAGCGGCGGCGCAGGGGGAGCGCGAGGACGTGTCTCATGCCGCGAGACGGGCTTGTTTGCTTGTTGATACCTTCCGCCGCCCGGTCGTTCATGACCTGTACCTACATCCAGGTCGAGTGATGGCTGGTGAATCTTCTCGTGTCGCAAATTGTCAACGTCGCTTCATCCCTCAAGTAGAATGTGGTGGTCATGACGCGGCCTGTGTCCGCCTACGCCCCTCGAAGCGAACGCAAGCCGTTGTACGTGAAGGTGGTGACGCAGCCCGCGCTCCATGGGTGCTGGGCCGTCAACATCAGTGAGACGGGCATCGGGCTCATCGCCACGCCGCACACGCCGTCCGAAGGGCCGCGTGAGGGCGAGGACGTGGAGCTGTCGTTCTCCCTTCCGGACTCCGGTGAGCACATCCGCGTGCGCGGCGTGGTGCGCTGGCGTCACGACGCGTCCGGCGCGGTGGCGGCCATGGGCGTGAGCTTCCGCGCCTTCGAGGAAGCGGACGGCGTGAAGCTGGCGCGCTACCTCGCCTCGTCGCACCTCCAGGTGGTGGTGGCCTTCGCCACCGAGCAGGAGGCGCGCGCGGTGACGACCGCGCTGGAAGGGGTGGCCAAGCTCCACTTCGCCGCCAGCCCGTCGGACGCCCACGCGCTGGTGACGCGCGGGGACGCGGCGTGCTTGGTGGTGTGCGGTCAGGACGAGGAGCAGGCCCTGGCCCTGGTGGAGTCCCTGGCCTCCCGCCGCGCGGACGCGGACCCTTCCGGCGCGGGGCCGCCCAGTGACCTGGCATCGCGAATCGTCTACTGCGCGCCGGCCGCGCCGGAGCGGCTGGTGGCCCTCTTCAACGCCGGACGCATCTTCCGCGCGCTCGGGCCTTCACCCACGCGGGAGGCCCTGCACCAGGCGGTGCTTCAAGCGGGGCGCGAGCACGGCGTGCGCACCGAGCAGTGGCGCATGGCGCTGGAACTGGAGCGCAGCTTGCTGCGCGAGCGCGCCCTGTCGCAGAAGCTGCCGCCGGCCCCCGGTGGGCGCGGCGGGGATGAGGTGGGCTTCCGCAGCGCCGCCATGCAGCGGGTGATGGAGCTGGTGCGCCTGGTGGCGCCCCACCGCGTGGCCGTGCTGCTCCAGGGCGAGACGGGCACGGGCAAGGAGGTGCTGGCGCGCATCCTCCACCGGCTCAGTGGCCGGGGGGACGTGCCACTCGTGGTGCAGGACTGCGGCGCGCTGACGGAGACGCTGCTGGAGAGCGAGCTCTTCGGCCACGTGAAGGGCTCCTTCACGGGAGCGGTGGCGGACCACCCCGGGCTCTTCGTGCTCGCCAACGGCGGCACCATCTTCCTGGACGAAATCGAGAACACCACCGCCAACCTCCAGGCCAAGCTCCTCCGCGTGCTGGAGACGGGGGACGTGCGTCCGGTAGGCGGCACCCAGGTGCGCCACGTGGACGTGCGCGTGGTGGCCGCCAGCAACAAGGACCTGGGCGAGGAAGTGCGCGCCGGCCGCTTCCGCGCGGACCTCTTCTACCGGCTCAACAGCTTCACCGTGGACATCCCCCCGCTGCGGGACAGGCCGGAGGACGTTCCGGAGCTGGCGCTCTACTTCCTGGAGTTGTTCAACCGCACCTTGCGCCGCTCAGCCAGTGGCATCGCGCCGGACGCGGTGGACGCGCTGCGGGCCTACGCCTGGCCGGGCAACGTGCGCGAGCTGCGCAACGTCATGGAGCGCTCGGTGTTGCTCTCCCGCCCGGGCGAGGTGGTGTCGCGGCGGCTGCTGCCGCCGGTGCTGGGCTCCACCCTGGCCCTGCGCAACGAGCCGGGTGGGGATGGCTCGCTGCGCGCGCGGCTGGAGCGGGTGGAGCGGGAGTTCATCCGCGAGGCCCTGGAGCGCCACGGCGGGGTGCTGCGGCGCGCGGCCGTGGCGCTGGGGATGGACCCGGTGACGCTGGGCCGGCGAGTCCGGCGCCACGGCTTGTGGAAGGGAGACAGCTAGCCCTTGCGCCTTAGTGGGTGCGAATCCACTGGAGCATGGGCTTCCAGACGCGCACGCGCGCGTCGTCCGCCAGGAACAGGTCCGCGTGCCCGTAGTCCAGGGCGCGCGCGGTCTCCGGCAGCGTGCTGATGTTGAGCAGGGTGACGTCCCGGCTGCCCAGCAGCGTGACGCTGTGCTCGCCGTAGCGGCCCACGCCGCCCGCGGCGCCCACGTACAGAACCGGCACCTTCACGTCGCGCAGGCGGTCGCTGTAGGGCACGTGCTTCCCGCAGGCCCACGCCTCCGTCTCCACCACCTCGTTGATGCTCTGGTACGGGGCGGCGCGCTGGCCGAACTCGAAGAGGTAGCCCTCGCGGGTGAAGGACAGCTGCCCCGGCAGGCCCATGGCGTCCGGCACGCTGCCCATCAGGTGGTAGGCCGGGACAACCGGCTGCAGCGGCGCGAAGAGCACGCTCGTCGCGCCCGCCGCGACCAGGGCCAGCTTGCGGTTCGAGGGCCGGCCCGTGCCCGGCCCGAAGATGTCGTCCTGCACCAGCGGCGACGGCGCGGCCGGCTGCACCGCGGCGAGCTGGCCAATGGCCTGCAGCATGATGCCCGGCGCCGGCCCGAGCAGACCACCCTCCAGCTGGCCCTCCTGGCGGGCATTGCTCAGCGCATCGTAGCGCTCACACGCCCACGCCTGCTGCTGCGCGTCCCGCGGAGAAAAGCGCACGGCCATGTCCATGGGGATGAAGCCGTCCACCTGGCGCAGCGCGCGCGGCAGCCGGGCCTCGCGGTTGAGGTACGCGTAGCCCACCACCGCGCCCCGGCTCCAGCCCAGCAGGTGCATGGTGCCCAGGAAGTTGCCGCCCGCCAGCCGCAGCAGTTTCGCCACGCCCAGCGCCACGCCCACGTCGGCCGCGTGCGTTTCCAGCGTCCAGTTCTTCATGAAGCGAAAATCCTGCGTGTTCTGCGGCACGCCCGCCCACCGCAGGTCGATGCCCCACACGTCCACGCCCTCCTTCGCCAGGTACGCGGCGATGGACTGCTCCGGCGGCACGAACGCGGAGCCGATGCTGGAGAGGAACGCGGCCTCGAAACCCCACCCGTCGCCGTGCACCATGAACACCGCGCGCGTCGCACGCGCCGGCCGCCACGCCCAGTCCTCCCGCACCACCCGGTGCAGGGTGACGACGTCCTGCTGCGACGGCCCCACCTGCAGGCGGTAGCGGTAGTGGGCCACGTCGCCGAACAGCGCCACCCGCTCACTGCCTCCCAGATTGCTGGAGCCCAGGAGCGCGGCGCTGACCGGCGCGCCATCCGCCAGCGCCACGCCCTGGAGCGCCGCGGCCTGTGAGACAGCGTGTCGCATGTCATCAGAAGGGGCCGCTTCGGCGGTTCGAGCCAACGACAGACATGCCAACGAGACGCAGAGGAAGAACACGGAACGCATACAGACCTCGGATCGGCTGAAGAGGTTCGGGGGAGTCGAGTCACCGCCGGCCCATGACGCCCCTGACGTGTCGCCCCCCCGAGCAGAATTCACGCCAATCATTAAACCCCTGTAACTCCTGGAGTGTTATCCAGGCAGGGACTTCATGGGTGAATGCCACTGTGGATCGAACCTCTGACATCCCCTGCCAGGTGGGGTACTTCGGCGCGTGCTTCACCGCTGAAGCCCGCGCATCACCGGTGCGGCTTCCGGGGCGTCCCGAGGAACCCGGCGGGGATTGAGAGGCGTGGGTGACGAGCGCGCGCAAATGACCACAGGCGACCAGAACGGGCAAGAACCGATTAGCTCTCCAGTACGGGCGGACTGACGGGGTCCGAACGGCACCAGGTGACGTGGGAGGGCTGCTGAACACACGCGCCCGTGGGGCCCTCGCCACCCTCCTGGGTGGGGGGCACATGAAAGCCAGACTTCAACGTGAGGCGGCCCATGTTCGAGCAGCGGTTCCAGCGCAATCTGGGCGTGGTGGATGCGGAGACGCTGGACAAACTGTCACGCACGCATGTGTTGGTGGCGGGCGTGGGCGGCGCGGGAGGCCAGTGCGCGGTGGACCTGGCGCGGCTGGGGTTCGGCGGCGTGACGCTGGCGGACTTCGACGTCTACGAGCGCCACAACATGAACCGGCAGGTGGGCTGCTTCGAAAGCACGTTGGGCCGCTCCAAGGTGGAGGTGGTGGGGCGGATGTGCCGGGACATCCACCCGGCCCTGCGGCTGCGGGAAGTGCCGGAGGGCATCACCGAGGCCAACGTGGAGGACGTGCTTGGCGGGAGCGGTGTGCTGGGCCCGGTGGATTACGTGGTGGAGGTCATCGACATCGCGGGGGCGCATGAGAAGCAGGTGCTCCACCGCGCCTGCCGCCAGCGTGGCGTGCCGGTGATGACGGGGCTGATGTTGGGCTTCGGCGCGGCGCTGCACGTCTTCCAGCCGGACGCGCCGCTGTACGAAGCGCTCTACATCCTGCCGGATGGGCGCATCGACCTGCCGGCCATCATCCCCCACCTGGGAAGCTACATGCTCCGCGAGTACATGGACGCGTGCTACCAGGGCCGGGGCCACGCACCCACCTGCGTGGTGGGCGCGACGAGCGCGGCGGGGATGATGGTGACGGAGTTGACGCGCGCGGTGATGCGGGGCCCCCGGTCCATGGTGTCGTGGCCGGAGTACCTCTATGTGGACTTCTTCGACCACAGCTTCGTCCGGGGCACCGCCGCGCCGGCCCTGTCGCGGCGGGTGGACCTGGCGTCGCGGGCCGGAGGTACCCCGGCCGCAGGCTGACGTCGTTATACGGAAGGACGGGCCGCGCTCACACCACGCCGCGCGCCCGGGCCTCCTCGATGACCTTCACGCCGTCCACGCCCAGGCTCTTGCCCAGGTAGGGGGCGACGAGGTCGGCGTGCTTGTGCACGCGGTGGAAGGCCTCGTCGAAGGTGCGCGTCACCAGGTTGATGCCGGAGATGATGACCCGCTGCAGGTTGTATTGCAGGTCATTGCCTTCGACGATGGCGTGAATCTCCGTGAAGAGCGGGCGCGCGTCCGAATGGAAGGTGGACAGGTTGCGCCGCTGCTCCGAATTGGGCACGGAGGACTTCGGTGAAAGGCTGGCGACGAGGACGAGCGGGTGCTGAAGCTGCTCGTGCGCGCCCTTCATCTGCTGGAAGACGGTGTGGATTTCTTCCTGACTGGGTGGTGCCTCCCAGCGGAGGAAGAACACTCTGCCGATGATGGCGGTCTTGTAGACGGATGTGGCCATGATGTCCCCCTGCTGCTGCCGCGGTGATTCCACCGGGAAATCCCGGTACCCCTTCGCCAGGAACGAACGGCGGCGCCTGGCGGTCTGCGCACCCATTGGCGCGCGTCCCTGACGCAGACGGAATCAGACTGGAGGGCGGACATCCGCGGCCCGACGTTGCCCTGCCGGGCCGCGAGGTGTCCGGCCCCCGACGAATCGGGGGCCGGCGGGGACGTCAGTCGCCGGTGAGGGTGATCTGCTCGGCCGGCGCGGCGGCGATTTCCTCGGCGGTGAAGAGGATGGGCCGCCACTGCTTCTGGGAGAACAGCCGCGTCTGGTCCGCGTAGTACGGCGAGGCCGGGTTGCTGGACTCGCTGTAGGTCAGCAGGGCGCTGGCCTGCACGCCGGTGGGCGTGAACTCCATGGCCATGATGAAGCTGCTGCCGTTGTTGATGACGTAGCCGCCGTTGGCCAGGGCCGTGCGTCCGTTGACGACGGTCCGCGTGGCGCTGCCCACCTCGGCGTTGGGCGTGGTGGACTTCAGCGTGCCGAAGCTGACGATGTTCGCCGCGCCATCGTAGTTGCCGCCGCCGTGGATGGGGATGCGCTCGCCGCTCACGCGGGGGGTGAACTGCGCCTCGCCCAGCGGGAGGTCCAGCGCCAGGCCCGCGCGCGTCAGCGTGGTCACGGCCTGGGCCAGCTTGGTCAGGACGGGGTCGGTGCCCTGGGCGGGCGCGGGCGCCAGCGTGTGGGGCGTGGCGATGGGGTTGGCCGGGTCGAAGGGCGTGGCGTACAGCGACGGGCTCGCCTGCAGCTCGCTCATGGTGAACGTGCCCGCGAACTCGCGCCACACGATGGCGCCCACGCTGTCCACGTCATAGCGACGGTCCCACTGGGCAATCAGCGAGCACGCCTGGCTGATGTCCACGGTGCCCGTGCCGTAGGGCACCATCGTCTGGCCGGTGCAGCGGGCCACCACGTCGTCGATGAGCAGCTCGGCGATCATGCCGCGGTTGTTGAGGATGGCGTCCTGCAGCTCGGTGCGGGTGAAGAGGCCGTCCGCGCCGGACGCGCCACCTTCGACCTGCTCGGTGAGCATGACGGCGTTGAGGCGCGTGCGCGGCGACTGGGGCACGTTCTCCAGGCCGTGCAGGGGCGAGAAGCCCTTGAGCGGCTCGGCGGGGTTGGTCAGCCAGTAGCTGTCATTGGCGTTGAAGACGAAGTCGGTGCGGTCCAGCTTGGGCACCTTGCTGAAGGGGACCAGGCCCGGGCTGCGGGCGCCGGCCTCGTCCTGCCACTCGTTCTGGCTGTTGCTGCCGTCGAGCAGCACCAGGCCCATCTGCTGCCAGATGGCGGTGGTAGCCAGGTCCGCGCCCTGGCGGGCGGCGTTCCAGGTGGCCAGGGCCACGGGCGACAGGTTCGGCGTGGGCGTGGCATCCGTGTACCAGGTGTTGCCCGCGCGGTCGGCCGCCATGGTGTTGACCCAGGGGATGCCCTGCTCGCGCGCGTAGACGGCCTTGAACTCATCCATGCTGCGGGCCTGGTTCATGCCCAGGAACTGCGCCAGCAGGGTGTCGTTCTCCAGGTTGGCGTCGCGGTAGGTGAGCACGGACTGCTCGGTCCACTCCGCGGTGCCGGGGATGGAGATGATGGGGCCGTAGTGGCTGCTGTACATGCGGCGGGTGACGTTGACGAGCGTGCCGTTGTCGAGCCGGACCAGGATGGTGATGTCCTTCCAGGTCATCTCCCGCTCTTGGTTGTCGTAGTAGTACGAGGTCGGCTTGCCCGGCACCAGGCGCAGCCCGTACAGCGTCATGCGCTGGCCGGAGGAGAAGGTGTGTGTCCAGGCCACGTCGTTGTTGAAGCCGATGAGGACCGCGGGCACGCCCAGCAGGCCCACGCCGTAGATGTCCAGCTCACCGGGGACGGTGAGGTGGCTCTCCCACAGCTTGAGCTCGCCTTCCCAGGGGAAGTGCGGGTTGGCCACCACCATGCCGTGGCCGGTGGCGGAGCGGTCGCGGCCAATGGCCCAGCCGTTGCTGCCCACCTGGTGCAGTTCGGGCCGCTGGACCTTGACGTGGTCGCGGTCCGGCGTGCCCAGGGTGGTCGCCGTCACGTCGGGCGGCGTGGCCGCGGCGAGGGCGAGAGCGACCTGGTAGCTGCTGCCCGTCAGCGCCACGCTGTAGGCGTAGGCCAGCAGGTCCACCTCGGAGATGGGCCGCACCCACTTGGCGCCGGTGCAGGGCGCGGGGAGCTGCTCCTTGGGCGTCTCCTCGATGTAGCGGTTGAAGCCGGCCGCGTAGCCCTTGAGCATGGCCTGGAGGGTGGCGGGCTGAGTGCTGAAGCGCTCCGTGGCGCGCGCGTGGAGGCCCAGCGAGCGGTAGGCGAAGTCGCTGCCCGCGTAGGTGCTGCCGGGGCCCATGCCCAGGAAGCGGGCGCGCTCACCGCGCACCTTGAGGATCTGATCCGCGAGGATACAGACGTGGTCCTGGGCGAAGGCATAGCCATTGCCGTACGCCACGCTGCCCATGTCCTTTCCGGTGATGTGGGGGACGCCGTGGGCGGTGCGGCGGATGGTGGCTTCGTAGGTGGGCGTCGGGGCCGGAGGCGTGCCTTCGTCGTCGTCACCACATGCGGAACTGAACAGCAGGCTCATGCCTGCGAGAAGAGAGAACTGCCAGCGGGTGCTCCGCGTACGCCGGAGCACACCGCGCCGGAGGGGCGAGGGAGGTTTGGGGTGCATGACAGTCGTCGAGCGTAGGGAGTGGCTGATCACACCGTCAAAATGTTTCTGGAACTGGAATGATTTCTCACACCGCCGGGCACAACGCGCTGTGCCAAGAACGAGCTACCAGCCGAGCGGGAGGGGTGTGGTAGGAAATCGCGCATATGTCGACCGAGCCGTCCCGTGCCCGCCGCCCGCGCCGTCACTTCTCGATGATTCGCACGTTCGTGCTCGCTGACTTCGTGACGCTGGGCAACGGCTTCGCGGGCGCGGGCGCCATCCTCTCCTCCATGCAGTACCTGGCTTCCGGGGACGTGGGCTGGCTGTGGGTGGCCTTCGGCCTGATGCCGGTGGCGCTGGTGATGGACGTCATGGACGGGCGCATCGCGCGCTGGCGCTTCAAGAAGTCGCCTCTGGGCGCGGACCTGGACTCACTGGCGGACGTCATCTCCTTCGGCATGGCGCCGGCGGCGCTGGCCTTCGCGGTGGGGATGCGCGGCTCCCTGGACGTGGCGGCGCTCCTCTACTTCGTGGCGTGTGGCATCAGCCGGCTGGCGCGCTTCAACGTCACGTCGGCGGACCTGTCGGACGAGACAGGGAAGGTGAAGTACTTCGAGGGCACCCCCATTCCCACCAGCCTGGCCCTGGTGATGGTGATGGCCGCGGCGACGTGGGCGGGGCGCATCGGTCCGGACCTGTGGGGGGGGGAGTGGCGCCTGGGACCGTTGGTGCTGCACCCGTTGGTGCTGATGTACGTGGCCAGCGGAAGCGCGATGATCAGCAAGACATTGCGCATTCCGAAGATTTGATACCGGACACCCACCCACCCCTGGGCGCGGGGTTACCCACGCATGGCTGGTTGCCCACCCTGAAGCGGGTGCCTAGCTTCGCCACCGTTCCTTCCGCCGTCCTCCATGTGGGGCGCGCGGCGGCCAGGGTTGACGGTAGTGGGGAAGGGGTGGGCCATGACAGGGCGCTTGGGCTGGGTGGCCCTCGCGGTGGTGGGGTTGCTGGTCGGTTGTGCGGATCGCGAGCGCCCGGCGCTGGCGGACGGGCGGCTGACGGCGACGCCGGGTGGCGTCGACTTCGAGCGGGTGGCCATCTTCGATGCGCGCGAAGCGGAGATTTCGCTGCGCAACGTGGGCCGCGCGCCCGTCGATGTGAATGAGGTCTGGGTGGAGGGCCCCGAGGGGGCCTACCGCGCCGAGTTCACCCATGAGGGGCCGCACAGCTTGCAACCCGGGAGCGCGTGCTCGCTGCGCGTGCGTTTCGCGCCGCCCGCCGAAGGTTCGCAGCCGGCGGTGCTGGTGGTGCGCTCGGATACGCGCATCGAGCCCCTGCTCCGCATCCCCCTGACGGGCAGCGGCGTGGACGCCTGGGCCCGCGTGTCGCCGCGTCGGCTGGACTTCGGCCGCATTGAAGCGGACGCCACGAAGACGCTGCCGCTGCGGCTGGAGAACCCCACGGATTTACCCGTGGAGGTGACGCCGCGGCTGGTGGGCGCGGACCGCGACGAATTCAGCGTGGGGCCGATGACGCTGGCGCCCGGTGAGAGCCGCGAGCTCATGGTGACGTTCCACCCGGTGCGGGTGGGTCGCAAGCAGGTGGCGCTGGCGGTGTCGCCCTGCCGCGGCTGCGCTGACGTGACGGTGCAAGTGGCCGCCGAGGCGCTGGAGCGCGCGGTGGTGGCCGAACCGGAGGTCCTGGACTTCGGCGCGGTGCCCGTGGACCGGGACGCGGTGCGCGAGTCGAGCATCCGCAACATCAGCACCGAGCCGGTGACGGTGACGCAGCTGATGCTAGAGGGCCGTGACGCGTCCTTCACCCAGAACAACGCTGGCTTCCCTTTCGTGCTCCAGCCGGGCGAGGTGCGGACCTTCACGTTCCGCTACAGCCCGGACCACCAGGGCGCGGCGCAGGACACCGCGCTGTACCACGTGGAGAGCCGCCGCCATCCGACGACGCCCGTGCAGCTGCGCGGCTACGGCGGCGCGCCGGAGCTGTGTGTGTCCCCGTCGTTCTACGACTTCGGCACGCAGCCGCTCGGCGCGAAGGTGCGCGTCATCATCAACGTGAAGAACTGCGGCGCGTCCAATGAGGGCGGGCTCACCATCAACACGCTGGACTGGCTGCCGCGGCAGGGTGGGGCGCCTCAGTTCAACCACACGCCGCTGGCGCTGCCGGTGACGCTGCCGCCCGGCGGCGAGGTGAACCTGGAGGTCTTCTACGAGCCCACCGAGCTGCGCGCGGCGGAGGGCTCGCTGGTGATGACGACCAACGCCTTCTCAGCGGCCATGGTCCAGATGGACTTCCGCGGCAACCCGAAGGCGCACGCGCCCTGCGAACTCACCCTCACGCCGCAGGCCCTGGACTTCGGCACCATTCCGCCCGGCCAGGGCGCGGTGCTGGGACTCAAGCTGGAGAACCGCGGCACCGACTTGTGCCCGGTGAAGAACCTCCGCCTGCGAGATGACGGTGGCGGCGTCTTCACGTTGCCGGGCGGCGACCTCTACGGCGGCATCATGTACCCCGGCGACTGGTTCAGCTTCCAGGTGGCCTTCATGGCGCCCGTGGCGGGCGGCCACTTCACCGGCACCGTGCAGATTGAACAGATGCAGCCGGCCAACCCAGTGCTGCTGGTTCCGCTGGTGGCCAACACGCAGGCGGTGTGCCTGGTGGCCTCGCGCCGCTACATGGACTGGGGCGTGGCCCGGCCGGACTGCCCCGCCGAGCCCATGGAAGTGAACTTCCTCAATGCCTGCGCGGCGCCGGTGACGGTGAACGACGTGTGGATTGGGCCGGGCACCACGGATTCGGAGTTCGGGTTTTCGGTGGTGCCGGACCCCATCCCCTTCGTGCTGCCGCCCAACGAGGCCTTCACGGTGGGCGTGGAGTACTTCGGCCTGGTGTCGGGCATGAACCTGTCGCCGCTGTACGTGGGCTCCAGTGACTTGCCGGCGCCGCTGATGGTTCCGCTGGTGGGCGAGTCGTCGATGCGCGTGGAGAAAACGGACAACTTCATCCAGCAGGACGTCAGCAAGGTGGACGTGCTGCTGGTGGTGGACAACACCGCCTCCATGGCGGTGGAACATCCGCGACTGGTGGAGGCCATTCCGACCTTCGTGCAGACGGCGCTGGACCGGGGCGTGAGCCTCAACGTGGCGGTGACGACGACGGGCATCCATCCGGTGACGCCGACGGACCCGGTCAACGCGTGCCCGGGCGGCGCGGAGGGTGGCGAGGCGGGCCGCTTCTTCCCGGTGGACAACTCGCTGCCGCGCATCCTCACGAGCGCGACGCCGAACCTGGCCCAGCAGCTCCAGCAGAACGTGCAGGTGGGGCGGTGCGCGGAGGTGGAACAGGGCTTCGAGGCGATGCGCCGCGCGCTGTCCCGGCCGCTGGTGAACAGCGCGGATGACCCGCGCACGCCGCTGCCCAACGACGGCAACGTGGGCTTCCTGCGCGAGGAGGCCGCGCTGGTGGTGCTGTTCGTCAGCGACGAGGACGACCACTCGCCCGACGCGGTGGACACCTACGTGGACTGGGCCCAGCAGCTCAAGGGGCAGAACCAGCCGCAACGCGCGACCTTCTACGCCATCGCTCCGCCGGCTGAGGGCTGCGCGACGGCGGGCGGCGCCGGTACCCGCTACGCGCAGGCCACCTCACGCACAGGAGGCGAGGTGGTGAGCGTCTGCGCGGAAGACTACCGGCCGCTGCTGCAGGCGGTGGGTGACAAGGCCTTCTCCGCGCAGGAGCGCTTCCCGCTGAGCGACATGCCGGAGCCCGGCACCGTGACGGTGACGGTGAATGGCACGCCATCCACGTCCGGCTGGACCTACGACGCGGCCACCAACAGCGTGGTGTTCGACGTCGTGCCGCCGGCGGGCACCCGCATCTCCGTCAACTACCGCCGTTCGTGCGACGCGATGTAACGCACCCGGAGGGCCGGACTTCCGGCCCTCCACAGTGGTGTCAGTCCCCGGTGCTACAGGTCTGCTTCCGCCTGTGCGGATGACCAGAAAATTGGAGGTCACCTCGCGGTGTGTACCCTGAGGTCGTACCTGCAGCTGCCGAGGAGGCACCCGGTGAACTCCCAGGATTTTGAAGGAACGATGACGAGCGCGGCCCGCCCCTCTGGACGGGCTCCAGGACTGCGCGTCATCAAGGGAGAAGGGCAGCGGAGGGAGGAGCCGCTCGCCTCCCGGGACGCCGTGGCCCGGGTGCTGATGGAGGCCGGGGCGGACATGCTGCTGCGGCGAATCAGCCCGGCGCGAGCGGGGGAGATTGAGCGGAAGGTGGACCGGGTCCTGGACCTGTTCGACCGGGTGGACGTGGCGCCGGTGCTGATGCCGGTGCTGAAGCGGCACCTGGACGAGTTGGAGGCCCTGATGCGAGAGACTCGCGAGGTGCGGGCCGCCCGGAGATAGCCACAAAGGCCGTTTCCGGAGCAGTTGGGGGTTTGACCCTCCTTCCCGGTGCGCTTACGCTCGGGTCCATCCCGCGCCCGGAACTCGGGGCCACTCCAAGGGTGGTTGTCCAGGGGCCGGTCAGGTCGCCGTGTCCATCGAAACCTATGGCAGGTATCAGCTCCTGAAGCGTCTCGCCACGGGCGGGATGGCGCAGATCTATCTTGCGCGGCCACAGGGCGCGGAGCCTGACAAGCGGGTGGTGGTCAAGCGGATCCTTCCGCACCTTGCGGAGAATGACGACTTCGTCAAGATGTTCCTGGACGAGGCGCGCATCGCCGCCCGGCTGAACCACCCCAACGTGGTGCAGATTTTCGACCTGGGCGCTCAGGACGACTCCTTCTTCATCGCCATGGAGTACATCCACGGCGACGACCTGCGCCGGTTGTGGAGGCAGTCGGAGCTGATGGGCCAGCCGCTGCCGGTGCCGCTGGTGTGCCGCATCCTCATCGAGGCCTGCGCCGGCCTGGACTACGCGCACAAGCGCACGGACCCGACGACGGGCCGGCCGCTGGGCATCGTCCACCGTGACGTGTCCCCCCAGAACATCCTGGTGACGTTCGAGGGCGGGGTGAAGGTGGTGGACTTCGGTATCGCCAAGGCGGCGGACCAGGCCACGGTGACTCGCTCCGGCGTGCTGAAGGGGAAGTATTCGTACATGTCCCCGGAGCAGGCGGCGGGCATGCGGGTGGACTGCCGCGCGGACATCTTCGCGCTGGGCATCGTCCTGTACGAGCTGCTCACCAGCACGCGCCTGTTCAAGCGCCCCAACGACATCCAGACGCTGACGGCGGTGTCGGAGTGCCGGGTGTTGCCGCCCTCGCACGTGACGTCGCGCGTGCCGGCGGATTTGGACGCCATCGTCCTCAAGGCGCTCGCGAAGGAGTTGCCGGACCGGTACCAGGAAGCGGCGCACCTCCAGCACGCGCTGGAGGAGTGGCTGCGCGCGCACCAGGCGCCCGCCACGTCCGCGCACCTGTCCGCCTTCATGAAGGAGGTCTTCGCGGAGCGGCTGGCCGAGGAGGCCCGAGCGGGCGACGTGCTGGGCGAGGACTTGGATTCGGGTGCGTCGAGGCAGGAGTCTCCGCCGCGCCGCACTGGCCTGCGGCCCGCGTTGCCGCCGCGTCCACCGCCGATGTTTCCAGAGGACGACGCGACCGCGGCGCTGCGTCCGCGACCGGCGTCCCGCACGGGCCGCTTCGAACTGGAGCCGGAGAAGCCCGCGCCGCGGCTGACGGGACAGCGCCGGGCGGTGGAGCCCGAGCGGCCCTCGCGCTCTGGCATGAACGTGGCGCCCCCGCTGCCGCCGCCTCCGCCCGTGGAGGAGGACGCGCCCACGGTGGATTCGCGTGCGTCCGCGTCGGTGACCCGGACGGACGTGAAGCTGGGCGGGGCCGCTGCTGCCGCGCCGACGGAGCCTCGCGGCGCTCCACGGCCTTTCGGCGGCACGGGCCGCTTCGACCTGGGGGCGCCGGTCCTCCCCGTGGATGACGAGGACGCCCCCACGGTGGACGCCCGCGCTGGCGCGCGCTCGCAGGCGCGAGGCGGGTTCGTCGTGGAGGAGGACGCGCCCACCATCGCCATGATGGATACGGGCCGGCCCGCGCGGGTGGTGATTCCGCTGCGGGACGGGGAGTCGCTCGAGGAGGACGCCCCCACGCTGTCGCTGGGCATGTCGCGCGCGGCGAAGCGCCCCGTGGCTGCCGCGGGCAGCAAGACGTGGCTGTACGTGGGGCTGGTATTGTTGGTCGTCGTGGCGGTGGGCGTGATGCTCTGGTCGATGCGGTCGCTGGAGCCCGTGCCGGTGTCGTTGGACCCGGAGGCCGCGGTGCCCGCGCCCGTGCCCATGCAGGCCGAGGCGCCGGTCCAGGCTCCGACAGAGCTGCGGCCCCCTCCCGTGGTGCCCCAGCCTCCCGTGGAGGCCGCGCCCGCGCCGGTGCGGCTGCGCATCGAGACGCAGCCCGCGGACGCGGTGGTGCTGGTGGACGGCCAACGCCACGACGCGCGGCCAGTGATGCTCGAAACAGCGGTGGGCCGGCAGGTCGCCGTGCGGGTGGAGGCCGACCGGCACCAGGCGCAGACGCGCACGGTGACGGTGGGGGAGGACGCGGAGCAGGTGGCGCGCTTCACGCTGGAGCCCGAGCCCCGCGTGGTGGCCGCTGCTCCCGTGGCGGCGGTGGTACGCGAGCGTCCAGCCCGGCCGGAGCCCCGGCAGGAGGGGCGACTGGCCCGGGTGCGCTTCGTCGTACACCCTTGGGCGGAGGTGACGTGCGGTGGCAAGCGGCTGGGCGAAACGCCCTTCGAGGCCGTGGAGCTGCGCGTGGGCAGCTATGACTGCCGCTTCGTCAACCCCGACCTCAAGAAGACGCTCAGTCGACGTATCGAGGTGAAGCCCATCGGCCTCAACGTCGTGAGCGTGAAGTTCGAATAGCACATGCCTTGGATGCTCCCGTGACGCTCGAAGCCGGCACTCACATCGGCAAGTACGTCGTCCGCCGCAAGCTCGCCGAGGGCGGCATGGCGGAAATCTACCTGTGCACGGCGCGCGGCGCGGAGGGCTTCGAGAAGGAAGTCGTCATCAAGCGGGTACGCGCCTTCCTCGCCAGCGACCCGGAGTTCGTGGGGATGTTCATCGCCGAGGCCCGGCTGGCCTCGCGGCTGAACCACGCGAACGTGGTGCAGATATTCGACTTCGACAAGCATGAGGACACGTACTACCTGGCCATGGAGTACGTGCGCGGCTGCTCGTTGTGGGAGCTGCGCAAGCGCGGCAAGGAGCTGATGGAGCCGGTGCCGCCCATGCTGGTGGCGCACATCGGCGCGGAGGTCGCCCGGGGCCTGCACTACGCGCACCGCGTCCGCGTGAATGGCCAGCCGCTGGACCTGGTGCACCGGGACGTCACGCCGCACAACGTGCTGCTGTCCTTCGATGGCGCGGTGAAGCTGACGGACTTTGGAATCGCCAAGGCGGGCAACAAGCTGACGCAGCCGGGCGTGCTGAAGGGCAAGTTCGCGTACATGTCGCCCGAGCAGGCCCGGGGCGAGGCCGTGGATGCACGCACGGACATCTTCGCGCTGGGCGTGGTGCTGTGGGAGATGCTCACCGGCGGCCGCCTGTTTGACGGGGACTCCGAGGTGGCGGTGCTGCGCGCGGTGCAGCAGAGCACCATTCCGCCTCCGGCCCGGCTGAATCCGGACGTGCCCGCGGACCTGGATGCCGCCGTGGTGCGAGCTCTGGATAGAGACCCCGCGCTCCGCTTCCAGACGGCCGCAGAGTTCGAGCGCGCCCTGGCCCAGTGCGTGCTGACGCATGCGAGGTCATTGGACGACACGGACCTGCGCGCCTTCATGCGCCGCTTGTTCCCCACCAGCCTCACCCAGGCGATTCCCACCGTGCAGGAGCGCACACACGTCGTGGAAGGGGAGCCGGCACCTGGGGCAGGGGCGTCGCCCGTGCCGCGCGAGCCCACCGCGGTGATGGTGTCTGCTGGCCGCAGCGGCCTGGCGTTGCCGACGTCTCCGGATGAAGACGTCAATGCGCCGACCTTCGTGTTGCCGCGTAGGGGCGAGGAGGCCGCGCTGGATGCGGCGCCACTGCCGCCCATGGCCACGCCGATGATGCCGCTGCCGGCGGTGGCGTCGTCGCCGGTGCCTCGCGGCGCTTCTTTCGAAGTCGCGCCTTCCACTCCGGGCCGGCAGAGCCGTCCGGAGGGCGCGGTCGCGGTGTCGGGGCCGCGCTCCGGTGGGGCCGAGGATGCTCGCGGTGCCGCCTCCAGCGAGGATGCACGGGCCGAGAAGACGCCGAGCAGGGGCTCAGGTGTCCCGGCTGTGTCCGGGAGCGCGCGGACGCCGAGTCGTCCGGAAGGGATCGCCGCCGTCGCGTCACCGTCAGGGCCATCCGGGAGTTTGAGGCTGGCCAGCGCCTGGGACGAAGAGGACGACGATGAGGAAGGTACCCCGTCGAATACGGAGCCTGAGGCGCATCCCGGGATGTGGGCAGCCGTGCCTGGAGCTTCCGAGGTGCCTGCGGCGGGTGCCCATGTGTCCGGCCCCGAGGGCCCTGCGGCGAGTGCCCGTGCGTCCGGAGCCGAGGTGCCTGAGGCGGGTGCCCATACGTCCGGATCCGGGGTTCTCGGGGCGAGTGCCCGGGGCTCCGGAGCCGAGGTGCCTGCGGCGGATGCCCATGCGTCCGGCCCCGAGGCTCTCGAGGCGGGTGCCCGTGCGTCCGGCCCCGTGGCCTCGGTGGCCGTGCCGGCGGCGCGCCGTCAATGGGCGCTGAGACTCGCCGTGGCGTTGGGGCTCGCCGTCGTCGGAGGCGGCGTCGCTGTGATGCGGGGGACCGAAGCGGCTCCTCCGGTGGTGCCGGCAGAGCCCATGGTGGCCGCACCCGTTGTTGATGAACCCGTGCCGACCGCGCAGCCCGCGCCTTCAGAGGTACCTGGGAACGCCGAGGGCGGGGAGACGGGGCCCGCCGAAACCGCCGACACTGAATCCGAGGTGGACGGGCTGATGCGCGAGGAGGTGCTCGCCGCTGCCGCCACCAACCCGGCTTCCGACCCCGCGCCGAGTGCGGCCGGCACCCACCAGGAGCCGGAGCGCGCGCGCGCGGCGCCGGCCAGCGGAACGCTCCAGGTCCAGGCCGCGCCCTATGCCACCGTGTTCATCAACGGCAAGCGCATGGGCGAAGTAACGGGGCGGGCGTCGTACCGGTTGCCCGTCGGCAACCACAAGCTCGTCTTCCAGCACCCGTCCGGCGAGCGCCGCTACGACGTCGCCGTCACCGCGGGCGGCACCGTCAGCCGCGAGTTCCGCGCCCCCAGGGCTCGCTGAACCAGGCCGGCTCCCGGCACGGCGGCCTCACCAGCAGCCGTGCCGCAACCTGAGCCCAGGTCCGAAGTCACCCGCCGTACCCGTGCTCGCTTCCGCTTGAGCACCCCCAACGTCCACTCCTGAACGCTGCTGCCTCGCACCCAGCGGGCCGCCTTCGGGCTGTCACACCTACCTCGTCCCACCTGCCGCTCCGCCTGTTCAAAGGCGCGCGATTCGTCCGTCGCCGCTTGCCTGCCTGGTGGTCTGCCTTGACACCCAACCGCCCGTTCTGGCACTCAGTGGCCCCCACTCAGTGGATTATATTCAATGGAATCCATGGACCTGCTGGCTCCTGAGGAGATTGCTCGGATTGAGCGCGAGAACGCGGGCGGCCTGCCCGCGAGCGCCATCCTGAAAATCTTCCGGCCACGGGGCGTGCGCCTCTCGGAGGCGACGTTCCGGAAGTACGTGCAGGCGGGCTTGCTACCCAGGAGTCGCCGGGTGGGCCGGAAGGGGAAGCACCAGGGGAGCGTCGGGCTCTACCCGGTGGAGGCGGTGCGCCGCATCAATGTCATCAAGAAGATGATGGCGGAGGGGCACACCCTGGAGGACATCAAGCGGTCCTATGTCTTCCACAGCAACTACATCGACCAGTTGGAGCGGGACCTGGCGGGGCTCCTGAATGGGTTCCAGGAGGAGCTGGGGGACCGCGCCTTTGGGGGGGAGCATCGGCGTACGCTTGAGGCACAGCTAGCAACCTTGCGGCAAAGAGCGCAGGATCTGGTCCGGGATGTCGCCCGGCTGGGTAGTGCCGTGACCGCACGCGCAGACGAAACCATCCGTTCGCAATAGAATACCCGGGAACCGGGTAGACTGGCCTCACGTGGAGGGGACATGTCGGAAGTGAAGCAGCTACAGGAGGAGGGGGGGGACCAGGAATCGGACCAGGCGCAGGAGCGCCGCCGTTCCAAGACCATGTCGCGCAAGGAGATGGCGCGCGACCTGCGGAGGCGTCGCCTCACGGGTCAGGTGGACCCCGAAGAGGCCGACCTGCTGAAGCAGATGGACGACACGCGGCCGCGTACGCGCGCGGACTGCATCAACGGTCCCCGGCCGTGCAACTTCGTCTCCTGCAAGCACAACCTCTACCTGGACGTGAATCCGGAGACGGGGTCCATCAAGCTCAACTTCCCGGACAAGGAAATCTGGGAGCTGGAGCACACCTGCGCCCTGGACGTGGCGGAGAAGGGCGGCATCACGCTCGAGGAAGTGGGGGAGATCATGAACCTCACCCGTGAGCGCATCCGCCAGGTGGAGACGCGCGGGCTGATGAAGCTGCGCGAAGCCACCGAAGCCGAGCCGCCGGTTTCGGCTCGCAAGCCCTGATGTTCGCGGGTGGTTTCCACCCGCAAACGGAGGGCCAACGTGTTGCGTTGACACCCCAGGGGGTGGTTGCTACTACCGCCGCTTCCCGCACACCGAGGCCCACACGTGCTGGCTCTCCTGAGCGTTTCTGATAAGCGAGGTCTGGTTCCCTTCGCCCAGGGGCTCGTCCGCCTGGGCTTCCGGTTGTTGTCCACCGGGGGCACGCTGGAGGCGCTCAAGGGCGCGGGGGTGCCCGTCAAAAAGGTGTCAGAGCACACGCAGAGCCCCGAGATTCTGGGTGGCCGCGTGAAGACGCTCCACCCCCGCATCCACGGCGGCATCCTGGGACGGCTGGAGCTGGAGGTCGACCGGGAGGAGATGAAGGCGCACGGCATCGAGCCCATCTCCCTGGTCGCGGTGAACCTGTATCCATTCCGGCAGACGGTGGCCTCGGGCGCCGCGGAGCCGGAGGTCATCGAGCAGATTGACATCGGCGGGCCCGCGATGGTGCGCGCCTCCGCGAAGAACTTCCGGCACGTCTCGGTGGTGGTGGACCCGGACGACTATCCGGCGGTGCTGGCGGAGTTGGAGCAGCAGAAGGCGGTGAGCGAGGACACGCGGCGCCGGCTGATGCGCAAGGCCTTCGCGCACACGGCGGCCTACGACGCCTCCATCTCCGCGTGGCTGTCCGCGCAGGCGGGCGAGCCGTTCCCGGGGGAGCTGTCGCTGGCGTTCCAGAAGTCGCAGGACCTGCGCTACGGGGAGAACCCGCATCAGCGCGGCGCCTTCTACCGCGAGCACGCCGCGCCCCAGGAGCCGACGGTCGCCTTCGCCAAGGTGCTGCAGGGCAAGGAGCTTTCGTACAACAACATCCTGGACCTGGACGCGGCACTGGGCCTGCTGCTGGAGTTCCCGGAGGCCCCCACGGCCGTCATCATCAAGCACAACACGCCGTGCGGCGTGGCGGTGGATGCCGCCCTGGTGAAGGCCTACCGCACGGCCCGCGCGGTGGACGAGGTCTCCGCCTTCGGGGGCATCGTCGCGCTCAACCGCGAGGTGGACGCGGCCACGGCCCAGGCCATGGCGGAGACGTTCCTGGAGGCGGTCATCGCGCCGTCGTACTCCCCGGAGGCGCTGCAGGTGCTGGCGGCGAAGAAGAACCTGCGGCTCCTGGAGGCGGGCCCCGCGCTGGCCAGTCCCCAGGCCCGGCCGCGTGCCCAACTGGACGCTCGCAGCGTGTCCGGTGGCATGCTGCTGATGGACCGGGACTCGGTGGAGCCGCCGCTGTCGTGGAAGGTGGTCTCCAAGCGGGCCCCCACGCCGGAGGAGGAGCGGGCCATGCGCTTCGCCTGGAAGGTGTGCAAACACGTCAAGAGCAACGCCATCGTCTTCGCCTCCGGTGACCAGCTCCTGGCGCAGGGTGGGGGGCAGACGAACCGGGTGGACTCGGTCCGCATCGCGATGCAGCGCGGCGGAGCGGCCCTCAGGGGCAGCGCGGTGGCCTCGGACGCCTTCTTCCCGTTCCGGGATGGGCTGGACGAGGCCGCCCGGGCGGGGGCCACCTGTGTCGTACAACCCGGCGGTTCGGTCCGTGACGCGGAGTTGATTGCCGCCGCGGATGAACATGGGATGGCCATGGTGCTGACGGGAGTGCGACACTTCCGGCACTGAGCCATGCGCATCGTCTGTCAGAAATGTGCGGCCGCCTACGCGATTGATGACAAGCTCATCACCGCCAAGGGCGTTCGCGCGCAGTGTCCTCGCTGCCGGAACCTGCAGTTGGTCCGGCGCGATTCCTCCGCCGTGCCCGCTGCTGGCGCGCCGGTTCCGGCGTCACAGCCCGCGGTGCCCGTCACGCTGACGCCTGTCTCCGGCGCCGCGCCCGCGGCGAATCCCGCGGACGACCTCTTCGGCGACTTCGGTGCGCCGCCGCCCGCCGCGCCCGCACCTGGCGCTGCTCCGCCTCCCAAGCCAGCCCGGGGCGAGGGCCGTTCGGGCTCGGACCTGTTTGGCGACTTCGGGGCGATGCCCTCGCCTGCTCCCGCGTCCGCGCCGCCCGTGGACCCCTTCGCGAGCGTGGGGACGCCGGCTTCGAGAGGCGGTGGGGCCGGTGCGGAGGACCCGCTGCTCGACTTCCTGGGACCGCCGCCCTCCGCGCCGCAGGGCCTGGAGTCCCAGCCTTCGCTTCCGGCGAAGCCCGCCGCCGCGAAGCCCGCGACCTCTGGCTGCCGCGTCTGCCAGAAGCCGCTGACGGATTCCTTCGACCAGGCGCTCGGCATCTGTGATGACTGCCGCCAGCCTGGTTCCGCTCGGGCGCCGGCCGCCACGAGCCGTCCGGCCGCTCCGGCGGGGAACTCGGACTTCCTGCCGCCCATGGCGGACCTGGGTGGGGGCTCCGCATCGGAGGCGCAGGGCGGCCTGGAGCCAGCGCCCGGTGCCGAGTCCCGTGGTGGCGCGCGCGTGCCCATCAGCACCGACATCATTCCGGACATGGGGCCGGAGCCTCGCAGTGGCATCCGGGCCTCCTCGCCGCAGCTGGGCGCGGAGCCTCGCAGCGGCTCGCGCTCCGCGCCGGTGCGCGTCACGGATGGGCGCTCTGGTGGGGGCAAGGGCGGACTGGTGGCGGGCCTCGTGGGGCTCGTCGTCGTGGGCGGAGGCGTGGGCGGTTACTTCCTGTACCAACAGCAGCAGGAGGCGTCGCGCCGCCAGGCCGGTCCTCCGCCCGCGGCCGCCATCCCGGACGCGGTGCAGGCGGTGCTGCCTCGCTGGAAGTTGAAGTACCTGGAGATTCCGGGCACCAGCGCGGAACGGCTCGCGCAGGGGCAGCAGCAGCTCGCCCGTGACGAGCGCTTCGCGTACGCGGAGGCCGAGGAGTCCTTCCAGCAGGCGCTGGTGTTGGACCCGACCAGCGATGCCGCCATCGCGGGCTACGTCCAGGCGCTGGCCCTGGGACGCGGCGCGCGCATGGACGACGTGACGTTCCAGGAGGCCCGCGCGCTGCTGTCGGCGGCGGAGTCGCGGTCCGGCCGCACGGCGCCGTTGCTGTTGGCGCACGCGAACCTCCTGCTGGCCCGCTCCGGTCAGCCCGAGCAGGCGCGCCCGCTCGCGGAGGAGTTGCTGGCCCGCGCGGAGCTCCCCGACGCGCAGAAGGCCGAAGCGCACCTGGTGCTGGGCCGCACGTGGCTGTCGTCGTCCCGCGAGCTGGCTCGCAGCCACTTCGACTCCGCGCAGAAGCTGTCGCCGGACATCAAGCGGCTGCACTACTACCGCGCGCTCGCGCATGCGTCGGGCGGTGAGTACTCCGCCGCGCTGGACACGCTGCGCAAGCGGCTGGAGACGAGCCCGAAGGACTGGGAGAGCCTGGCGCTCACCGCCCGCATCTACCAGGAGGTGGGTGAGCCCTCGGAGGCGCGCAAGTTGTACGAGGCCCGGGTGAAGGCGGAGCCCGGCGAGCTGCGCGCGCTGTTGCCGCTGGCGATGCTGCGCTACCAGGCGGAAGGCAACGCCGCGGGCGCGGTGCGGGACTTGCGCGCGCTGATGAAGAACCGGGCGCGCTACGACGAGCCCGAGGTGGCCGAGGTGCTGGTGCACCTGGCGGCCGCGGAGCGCACCGCGGGAAGTCAGGACGCGGCGGTGAAGTCGGCGGAAGAGGCCTTGCAGCTCGTGAAGGGATTGCCGGAGGCGCACCTCCAGCTCTTCCTGGTGGCCCTGGGCCGCCGCGACGCGGAGAAGGCACGGACCCACCTGCCGGGCTTCCGCGGGCAGTTGGAGGACGGCGCGCTGGAGAAGGTGCTCGAAGGCCGGCTGCTGCTCCTGGAGAAGAAGCCGCTGGAGGCGCTGGAGGCATTCCAGGAAGCGGTGAAGCTGGACGCGCGGCGGCTGGACGCGCAGCTGCTGGCGGGCGTCGCCGCGGCGAGCGCGAAGCGACGGGACGATGCCTTCCGCGCGCTGCACCAGGCGCTGCAGTCGGACCCGCTCCGGCTGGAGCCGCGGCCCGCGACGTCCGCCTACTGGCTGCGCCCGCGCGAGACGGTGGAGGGCGTGGAGGGTGCCATCCTCGCGCTGTCCGAGGGACCGGAGGACCCGTCCCCACTGTTGTACGAGGGCCTGCTGCGTTTCCACCAGCACCAGTTCGACGCGGCCGAGCGTCACCTACGCAGTGTGTTGGAGGTGGACGCGAACAACGCGGGGGCGCTGGCCTACCGCTCGCTCATCGCGCTGCAGCGAGGTGCCACCGCGGACGCCCGGCGCCTGGGCGAACGCTCCGCGGCGGCGGGGCGGCAGATGCCGGTGTCGCATCTGGCGCACGGCCTGGCGTTGGCGGAGGCCCGGCAGGTGGAACCGGCCAAGCGCGCGCTGCGGGACGCGCTGGCCCTGGCGCCCACGCTGCTATCGGCGCAGGCGCAACTGGCGCAGTTGGAGTCGGCCCGGGGTAAGGACGTGGCGCGAGACACCCTGGTGAAGGTGGTGGGGTTGGATCCGGCATACCTCCCCGCGAAGCGGATGCTCTACCTGTTGGAACGGTGAGGTGGATGTGAAGGTCCTGCTGCTCGGTTCCGGTGGCCGTGAGCACGCGCTCGCGTGGAAGCTGTCGCAGAGCCCCTTGTTGACCCAGCTCTTGTGCGGTCCGGGCAACCCGGGCACGGCGAAGCTGGGCACCAACGTGGCCCTGCGCGCGGACGCACCAGAGGAAGTCGCCGCGTTCGCGAAGCGCGAGGCGGTGGACCTGGTGGTGGTGGGGCCAGAGGCGCCGCTGGTCGCGGGGGTCGCTGACGCGCTGGCCGACGCGGGCATCGCCTGCTTCGGGCCCGTGGCGGCGGGCGCGCGCATCGAAGGGTCCAAGGCCTTCGCGAAGGAGATCATGGCCGAGGCCGGCGTGCCCACCGCCGCCTTCCAGACCTTCACCGACGTGGCGGCGGCGGAAGCCTACGCGGTGGAGCAGGGCCGCATCGTCGTCAAGGCGGATGGCCTGGCGGCGGGCAAGGGCGTCATCGTCGCCCATGACGTGGAGGCCGCGCGCGCGGCGGTGCGCGCCGTGGGGGCCATGGGCGCGGCGGGCCAGACGATGGTCCTGGAGGAGCTGCTGGAGGGAGAAGAGGTGTCCGCGATGGCGCTGTGTGATGGTGAGCGCTACGCCATGCTTCCCTTGTCCCAGGACCACAAGCGCGTGGGCGAAGGCGACACCGGGCCGAACACCGGCGGCATGGGCGCGTACAGCCCCGCGCCTTTCCTGTCCGCCGCGCAGCTCGCCGAGGTGGGCGAGCGCGTGGTTGCCCCGACGCTGGCCGTGCTGCGCCGGCGCGGAATTCCCTTCCGAGGCGTGCTGTATGCGGGGCTGATGCTCACGCGCGGTGGCCCGAAGGTGCTGGAGTTCAACGCTCGCTTCGGTGACCCGGAGACGCAGGTGTTGATGATGCAGTTGGGTGAGGACCTGCTGCCGTTGCTGGACGCGTGTGCCCGAGGCACGCTCACGCCGCGGACGCTGGTGTCCGCGCCCGGTGCCTCGGTGGGCGTGGTGCTGGCGGCGCGGGGCTATCCGGACGCGCCGGAGAAGGGCCAGCGGATTGAAGGGCTGGACGCGGTGCCACCCGACGCCACGGTGTTCCTGGCGGGCACGGAGGCGCGCGACGGCGGCGTCGTGACGGCCGGAGGCCGGGTGCTGACGGTGTGCGCGCGGGGCGAGGACCTGGCGCAGGCACGTGAGCGGGCCTACGCGGCGGTGGCGGCCGTGCGCTTCGAGGGCATGCACTTCCGCCGGGACATCGGCGCGCGAGGGATGAAGGCCGCCCCGTGAACCGCCTTTCGCGCTACCTGCTCGGGGAGCTGCTGGTCCCGCTCGGCGTGTGGGTGGCGTTCATGTTCCTGCTGCTCTTCGTCATGCAGTTCCTGCGGGGCACCGACGTGCTGCTGGGCTCGTCGGTGACGGCGGTGGACATGGCGCGGCTGCTTGCGTACCTGGCGCCGCACTTCCTGATGATGGCGCTGCCCATCGCCTTCCTGCTGGCCATCCTCCTGGGGCTGGGGCGGCTGGGCGAGGACCGGGAGCTGGTCGCGCTCCAGGCGCTGGGCATCGGGCCGGTGCGCCTGCTGGCCGCGCCGATGGGCATCGCGGTGGCGCTCAGCGTGCTGATGCTGGTCATCACCTCCACGGCGCAGCCCTGGGGCCTGACGGGCTTGAAGGTGCTGGTGAGCGAGGTCATCCGGAAGAACGCCGTGGGCGACGTGAAGTCCGGCGTCTTCTACGAGGACCTCAGCAACTTGACGCTGTACGCGGAGCAGGTGTCCGCGGACGGGAAGTGGACCAACGTGCTCCTGCATGACGACCGGGAGGCGAATTCGCCGCTGCTGGTGCTGGCGCAGCGGGGGCAGGTGGGCACGTCCACCAGCGGCGAGGTGCTGCGCTTCGCGCTGGAGGCAGGGGAGGTGCACCGCTCCGCGGGCCGCGAGACGGAGGAGTACAGCATCATCCGGTTCGACCAGGCCGAAATCAGCGTGGGCGTGGGCGCTTCCATGGGCAAGCGCAGCCGCTTCTCCTTCTCCCGCGAGGAGCTGACGCCCGGCGAGCTGCTGGAGGCGGCGCGCGAGGCGGAAGCGCAGGGCGAGGATGCGCGCATGTACCGGATGGCGCTGCACAGCCGGTTGGGGAGCGCGCTGGCGCCCATCGCCTTCGCGCTGCTGGGCACGCCGCTGGCCATGGGCCGGCGTCAGTCGGGCCGGGCGTGGGGCTACCTGCTGACGCTGGGGGGCTACGTCCTCTACTACCTGCTGAGCCGCGTCTTCGAGCAGATGGGGCAGAAGGGCCAGCTGCCCGTGGGCCTGGCGGGGCAGATGGCCAATCTGGTGTTCGTCGCGGTGGGGCTGGTGGCCCTGTACCGGGTGAGCCGCTCGGGGACGGTCAAGTGAGGGGGACGCTCTTCATCTACGTGCTGCGCACGTACCTGCGCTTCGCCCTGGGCATCCTCGGGGGCCTGGTGCTGGTGTTCGTGGTGGTGGACTTCGTGGACCGCGCGAAGATGTACACGGGCCCGGGCTGGGTGTGGGACGCGGCGGAGCTCTACTTCTACAAGGCGATGATGTCGGTGCAGCAGCTGGGGCCGGCGGCGCTGCTGCTGGCCGCGGGCACCACGGTGTCCGCGCTGCGCAAGCAGGGCGAGGTGACGGCCATCCGGGCGCTGACTTTCGGCCCGTCCGCGCTGTACCTGCCCATCCTCGTGGCGTCGTTCGTGGCCTGCGTGGGCCTGGTGGCCTTCGACGAGCGGGTGGCGACGTACTCTGGCCGGCGCGTGGACGAAATCACCACCCAGCGCTTCAACAAGTGGGGCGACTGGCGCTTCTACTACACGCCGAAGCAGTGGTTCCGGCGTGGGGACAACATCTTCTTCCTCCGGGGTGGCAGCGCGCAGGAGGGCTTCCAGGACGTGTCCGTCTTCACGGTGACGGAGTCCTTCAACCTCCAGCGGCGCCTGGACGCATCCGGCATGTTCCCGGTGGAGGGCATGCGCTGGCGCCTGACGGACGTGGTGGAGCGCACCTTCGACGGCGAGGGGAAGACGTCCGTACGGCAGCTCCCGGAAGCGGAGTATGAGCTGGGCGTGGCCGTCACCGCGTTCCGCATCCGGCCGGGGCGTCCGGAGCAGATGCGGGCGTCCGAGCTGCGCGAGCAGATTGTCGCGCGCCGCGACGTGGGCCTGGCGACGAAGCAGTTCGAGCTGGCCCTGCACAACCGCTTCGCCTACCCGATGGCGGCGTTCCCCGCGGCGCTGCTGGGGGTGGGGCTGGCCCTGCGCGCCAACCGGCGAGGGCACCTCACGGCCGCCATCATCGAGGGCCTGCTGACGGCGGTGGCGATGTGGGGCTTGATGATGGTGTGCCGGACCCTGGTGCTCACGGAGCGGTTGTCTCCTGGCGTCGCCGCGTGGACGCCCACCGTGCTGCTGGGCCTCATCGCGGGCGCTGTGTGGTTGCAGCGTGAGGGCCGGTTGCATCTGCCGCGGCGATCGCTGCTGGTGAGATAGCGTGTCCGCGCTCATGGGAACCGCGTCCGAGCTTCCGCTGGACCTGCGCTGGCGCCGCGCCATCAACGCCGTGCTCGTGCTGTGGACCGTGGGCCTGGTGCTGGCGGAGGTCGTCCTCCAGGTGGCGACGGGCGCAGCGGTGCTGCTGGCGGCGATTCTGTTGGTGCGAGGGCGGCTCCGCCTGGCGCCGGACGTGCGCGCCTATGTCGGGACCAGTGGGGTGCTGTGCCTGTGGCAGGCGGCGTCGCCCGCGGTGGCGCTGCTGACGGGCGCGGCGGAGTCGTGGCCGCGCGGCGCGCGGTACGGCCAGGTACTGGACTCGGTGGCGGGCGCCGCGGCTGCGTGCATTGGCGCCGTGGGCGTGCCGTGGCTGCTGCTGGCGGGCGTCCTCGCGGGAGGGTGGCTGCTGGCCGCGCTGCTGGGCGTGTTCCAGAACCGGGTGCGCTGGTCCGTGGAGCTGCCCTCCTTCCTCAAGCTCAACCTGGGGCGACTGCACGAGAACTTCGGCACCGAGGAGTCTCCGCGCTACGCGGCGGGTGGCTTCTTCTCCCACCGGCTTCGCTTCGCGCATGGCGCCATCGCGGCGCTAGGGCCCGCGCTGTCGGTGCTGGGCAGTGCGGACCAGGCGCGGCGGCGCATCCTGGCGGGGGCGGTGGTGATGGGGATGCTCATCTCCATCTACAACGCCTTCGCGCGAGCGGCGCTGGGCGCGGCGTTGCTCGTGAGCGTGGTGGCGTTGCTGCTGCTGGTCCAGGGCTCCGCGCGGAAGATGGGGTTGGCGCTCCTGTTCGCGCTGGTGGCCGTCGTCTCCATGAGCCCGGCCTGGCGCACGCGAATGGAGAAGGCGCTGGGCAACATCTACGGCGGAGAGCGCGAGCACGCCATGGCCGTGGGCTGGAGCCTGGTCCGTGAATACCCACTGACGGGCGTGGGCTTCGGGAACCACAAGCCGGCGGCCCTGGCCACGCAGGACGAGACGGGCATCACCGACCTGCTGGCCACCGATTCGCACAACCTCTGGCTGACGGTGTGGGCGGAGACGGGCCTGGTGGGGCTGCTGCTGATGCTGGCGATGCACGGATTGCTGGGGCGCGCGCTCATCCGGCGCTACCGCGAGGGCTCCATCGCGGCCACGGGCGCGCTGCTGTCCTGGGTGGGCTTCCACATCCTCGCGCTGGTGCACTACCTGCCGTTCCACTCCAGCGTGTACCTGTCCTTCTCGCTCATCTGGGGACTGGGGCTGTGCGAGGGCAGTGAGCGCCTGCGCGGCCGGGAGGCCCGTCAGGGGCTCCTGGAGATGGACGGCGCGCCCAGGCCCACTCCCTAGCGGCGCGGCGTCCCGCGCGAGCCTCCGGGCGCCGGGGCCTCCAGCACGCGGCGGTAGACGGCCAGGGTGCGCCGGGCACAGTCGTCCCAGGTGAAGCGCGCCACGCGCTCCCGGCCCAGCTCCACCAGCTCCCGGCGCAGCACGTCGTCGCGAAGCACGAGCAGCGTCGCATCACGCCACGCCGCCGCGTCGTCCGGGGAGAGTCTCAACGCCGCGTTGCCCACGACCTCGGGCAGGGCCGTCGTATCCGACGCCAGCACCGGGCAGCCCGCGCCCATGGCCTCCAAGGCCGGCAGCCCGAAGCCTTCGTAGCGCGAGGGCAGCAGCAGCGCCGACGCCGCGCCGTAGAACAGCGGCATCTGGTCCTCGGGCAGTTCCTCCAAATCGACCACGTTCTCGTGAAGCCCCAGCTCGTGCGCCACCGCGCCCTTGCCCGCCAGCAGCACCACGGGCACCGGCAACTCCCCGGCGAAATCCTTCAGCAGCGCCAGGTTCTTGAATCGCTTGGCGTTGCCCACCGCCGCCACGTAGCGCGCTGGCAGCTCGTACCGTTCGCGGAATGCGGTGGCCTCGGCCTGGGTCGGCGGCTGGAAGCGGGCATCCACCCCGTTGTGAATCACCTGGAGGCGGTAGGGCGACAGCTTGAGGTGCTTCGCGAGCTCGTCGCGCGAGAACTCGGACACCGTCACCAGCGCGGAGGCCCGCTTCGCGCGAGGGCCCACCACCACGCGGTAGTAGATGGACTGGGCCGGCGTGTACTGGTCCGCCAGCGCCAGGTGATTGGCGTCGTGGAGCGTGGCCACCAGCCGCCCGTTCCAGAAGAGGGGCAGCGAGAAGGACGTGGCGTGGAACGCATCCGGCGCCAGCTTCACCAGGTCCGCCGCCAGCGCCGGCTGCTCGAGGGGCGAAAGAAACCCGGCCAGCGCGCGATGCAGCGGCATGCGCGGCGTCAGCTCACCCAGGTCGGGCGCGAGCCCTTCGGGGGGCACCAACGCGGAGAAGCGCAGGTCGGGCGCGAGCACGGGCATCCGCCGCGCCAGCTCCAGGGCGTAACGGGCAATCCCATGCAGCCGGCCGCGCACCATGCGCAGGTCGAGGAGGACGTGGTCCACGGCCTCCGCGTACCACACGCGCGGCCTCCATGGGGGGCGGGCGGGCACGCGGGGCCCCTTCGACGCTTGCCGCGCCGCGCGCGCCCGGTGCTAGAAGCCGTGCCGTGAAGGTCGCCCTGGTCCACGATTGGCTCGTTACCCACCGAGGTGGGGAGCGCGTCCTTGATGCCCTCTGCGAAGTCCTGCCAGACGCGGACATCTACACGCTCATCCACAAGCCGGGCTCCCAGTCGCCGGCCATCGAATCTCGCCGCATCTTCACGTCCTTCCTTCAGCACATCCCCGGCATCCACGCGCGCTACCGGCACTTCCTGCCGCTGATGCCGAAGGCCATCGAGTCCCTCCAGCTCCAGGGGAAGTACGACCTGGTCCTTTCCTCCAGTCACTGCGTGGCCAAGGGCCTGCGCACGCCGCGGGGCACGCCGCACCTGAGCTACGTGCACGCGCCCATGCGGTACATGTGGGACTTGTTCGACGACTATTTCGGACCCGGACGCACGGGCCTCCCGGTGCGCGCGGCGGCCCATGCCGTCCGGCCCTGGCTGCGCCGATGGGACCGCCGGACGGCGGCGGGGGTCGATCGTTTCATCGCCAACAGTCGACACATCGCCACCAAGGTGCAGCGCTTCTGGGGCCGCGAGGCGTCGGTCATCCACCCGCCCGTCTCCCTGGAGCGCTTCGCCCAGGTCCCTCTAGAGGGCGGGGGCCAGGGCGGCTACTTCCTCTGGCTGGGGGCCTTCGCGCCGTACAAGCGATTGGACGTGGCGTTGGAGGCGTTCCGAAGCCTGGATGCACAGCTCTGGGTGGTGGGAGCGGGTCAGGAGGCCGCGCGCCTGGGCGCCGGAAGCCTGCCCGAAAATATCCGGTTCCTTGGCAATGTCTTGGATGCGTCTCTTCCGGCGCTGTACCGAGACGCTCGCGCGCTCATCTTCACGCCCGAGGAGGACTTCGGCATCACCCCGCTGGAATCCCAGGCGGCGGGCCGGCCCGTCATCGCCTACGGGAAGGGCGGCGCGCTCGAGACGGTGACGGCGCGGACGGGAATGTTCTTCCCAGAACAGACGCCGGAATCGCTCGCCGCCGCCGTGCGCCGGTTCGACGAATGGGAAGCAGGCTTTCGGCCTGAAGCCGCTCGCGCGCAGGCAGAGCGCTTCGGTCGCGCGCATTTCCAAAGTGCCATTCTTCGAGAGATTCACGCGGTGCTGGGGGAGGTGTTGCCAGATTCCCCAGGCCCCGCAGCGGGACTGTGACTTCGCTGTCGCTCCTGTCTTGGTCTTTTGTGGGCAACAGGTGGACACCGCCCCTGGCTGGGGGGGCGGGGCCGCCGCAACCCATTGTTTTCACAAATTTTTTCGTGCTAGCAAGCGCGGCTATCAAACGGTGATGGGCAAAACGCGCGTCCGGATGAAGAGGGCGCGAGTCTTGCACCGGGGTGGCCACCCGTTGATTACGCCACAGGAGTACTTCGGTGTTCAGCCGTCTCCAGCGTTTCTACACGTCGATCAAAGTCGTCGCCGACATGGTGATGCTCGCGCTGGCATTCGTCCTCGCGTACGCCACGCGTTTCTCCGGCATCGTGCCCGTCACGGAGGGGATACCTCCCTGGACGGACTCGTTCTTTTCGCTGCTGATGGTGCTCGTCATCTTCCCGGTGACGTTCCACCAGTCACGCCTGTACGGCACCAATCGTTCCCGGACGAATACGGGCGAGGTGTTCGAGGTATTCAAGTCGACCATCACGGCGGCGCTCATCCTCGTGGCGGTGACGTACTTCGTTCGCGAGCGCTACTCGCGCCTCACGCTGGTCATCTTCATCGTCTATGCGTTCGCGCTGGTGACATGCAGCCGGCTGGTGACTCGCTATCTGGTGAGTGAAATCCGGCGCCGGGGCCACAACCTCAAGTCCATCCTCGTCATCGGAGCGGGGGACCTGGGACAGCGGGTCATCGAGACGGTGGAGCACCACCGCGAGCTGGGCTTCCGGGTGATGGGCGTGCTGACGCTGCACCCGGAGAAGGTGGGCCAGTACGTGAATGACGTGCGCGTCATCGGGGTCGTGGACCAGGTGAACGAGGTGCTGGATTCGCACCCGGTGGACCAGGTCATCCTCGCGCTGCCGTTGGAGGGCCACGCCCACGTCAAGGCGCTGATGGACAAGCTGGCCCTGCGCACCGTGGATGTGCGCGTGGTGCCGGACCTGTACCAGTACATCACCCTCTATGGTGGCCTGGAGGAGTTCGGCGGGTTGCCCATCATCCGTCTCCAGGGCGACCCGATGGAGGGCTGGAGCCGGGTGGCCAAGCGGGCCTTCGACATCCTCTTCTCGTTGCTGGCCATCCTCATCACCGCGCCGCTCATGGCCGCCACCGCGCTGGCGGTGCGACTCACCAGCCGTGGGCCCATGCTCTACCGTCAGGAGCGCATGGGCATGGATGGGCGCACCTTCCCCATCCTCAAGTTCCGCACCATGAGCATCGACGCCGAGCACGGCGGCGCGATGATGACCTGCCCGGACGACCCGCGGCGCACGGTGATTGGCACGTTCCTGCGGAAGTACTCCCTGGACGAGCTCCCTCAGTTTTTCAACGTCCTGCGCGGTGACATGAGCCTGGTGGGGCCGCGCCCGGAGCGCCCCGTCTTCATCGAGGAGTTCAAGCGGCAGATTCCGCGCTACCACCTGCGGCACAAGGTGAAGGCGGGCATCACCGGCTGGGCGCAAATCAACGGCCTGCGCGGCCAGACGTGCATCGAGAAGCGCATCGAGTACGACCTGTACTACATCGAGAACTGGTCGCTGCTGATGGACCTGAAGATTCTCGTGCGCACGGCGCTGGGCGGCTTCCTGTCGAAGAACGCCTACTGACGCCGCGAGCCCGGGCGGTGGCGCTCGCCACGGCCCGGGCCCGGGTGTTCAACGCCGCTGCGTGGTGACTACTGGATGTTCCACACGACGGTGCCGGTGCAGCTCCCGCTGGAGTAGCAGCCCGCGCGAATCTGCAGGGTGGTGGCCGTGGGCGAGGTGTACGTCAGGCTGGAGCCGGCGCCGCTGCACGCGTCGTCGTTGACCGCCGCCTGCGTGGCGCCGTTGAAGAGGCGCAGGTAGGTGTCGCCCGTGAAGGTCGCGCCCGTCGCGCCGCAGGTGGCCACGGTGATGCTCTTGCCCGCGGCGATGGCGACGTCGCGGTTGGTGGTGTTCTGCTGCGCGCTGTTGGTGTTGCTGCCGCTGAAGTTGAAGCTCCCGCTGGTGGGGCCGCCGGAGCCGCCGGAGATTTCCCAGACGACGCGGCCGGTGCAGCTCCCGGTGGAGTAGCAGCCGGCGCGGACCTCGTGGTTGCCGGCGGTGGTGGCGGTGAAGGTGATGCTGGAGCCACGGCCGCCGCAGGAGTCGTCGTTGGTGGCCACCTCGGTGCCGGCGGGGTTGCGCAGGCGCAGCCACGTGTCACCGGTGAACTGCGTCCCCGTGAGGCCACACGTCGCGACGGTGAGCGTCTGGCCCGCCGTCAGCGCGATGGTGTGATTGGTGGTGTTCTGCTGTGCGCTGTTGGTGTTGCTGGCGCTGTAGTCGAACGAGTTCTCCGGCGGCGGGGGCGGCGGCGGAGAACTCGTTCGACTACAGCGC
>NZ_JAAEAH010000083.1 GCF_010998615.1 Myxococcus sp. CA023
GCCATTTCGGACCTCATGCGCCTGGCACGAAAGGAATTCCGTGCCCTACAGCATCGTCCCGACGTCCTCCGCTCCTTCTTCGAGCACGCTGGGCTCCATGTTTAGCGGACTCGTCGAGGCGGTTTAGCTACCTCGCCGTCCTGCACGTCGCATCCATGCTTCTTTGGCTGCGCTAATCAGGGACAGCCCCTAGCGTAAAGCCCAGGCCCCGCGCCACCCGCCCAAGAGTCCGCGGGACAGGCAGTCTCCTACGCCCGACACCAGTGGGAGGCCCTCACCCGCTTCGTGGAGAATGAGCCCCCTCCTCTCGACAACAGCCGCTCGGAATCGGCGTTGAGGAAGGCGGCCTTGGGCCGCAAAACCTTTTTATTCGTCGGCCACGAAGGCGGCCGACAATAAGCCTCGCCGGCCTCTACGCGCTGGTAGCTACCTGTGAGTCCAACCAAATCAACCCCGAAGCGTACCTTGCCGACGTCCTGCTGCGCGTGCAGTCCCCCCAACTCGCGCATCGGTGAGCTGCTATCCCAGGAGTGGATGCGGCACCGAGCCGCCCCTCCAGCTCAGTCCCTAAGCACCTCGCCTCGCACGCCGAACACAGTCCTCGTACGCCATCAAACCTCGAGGAACAACGTCCACCGGTTGTTTACTGCAGCCACACGGAGAGTCCTACATGATAATTGCTGTAGCAGCACGTTCTACGCCGGGCCCTCCTTCAGGACGGCCCGACGATGGTCTGCCGCAGCTTCTTCAAAGGGAGAAGCCCAACGCGCATTCCCGACTCCGCAGAACTTGGTTGCCGCCCAAAAAGCTAGAGGCGGATGAGCTCCACGTCATCCATGTGGATGAAGTTGGCGGAGTTGCCCGACGTGGCGCGGGTGTGGAAGCCCAGCTCCAGGTAGCCTCCCGTCACGGAGATGGGCGGCGTCTCCACCATCGTCCAGTCGCCATGGTTCCCCAGGTCGGTGAACACGGGCGAGCACTCGCCACACGTCTTGGCCTGGAGGCGCGACAGGTCGAACCCGCCGTTCTTTCGCACCCACGCGCGGACCTTGTACGTGCCCGACGCGAGGCCCGACACCGGCTGGTACGTCCAGACCTCGAAGGGCGTGCCGTTCGTCCAGTGTGTCAGGTGATAGGCGCCGGTGCGGCCCCCGTTGTACGTCTCGCTGAAGTCCGCGGCCTCGGTGCCGTTGGGGCTCCATGTCGCCCAGCCCGTCATGCCGTTCTCGAAGCTGGCGTTGGTGAGTGACGCGGGCGGCGGCGTGCTCCCCGGCTGGTACCAGCGCACCCACTCCACCTCCATCGTCTTCGTCTGGCCCCAGGGCAGCGCGATGGCGTCCGGGTGCGGGTGGCCGTACCAGTTCCCGCCCAGGGCGAGGTTCAGGAGGATGTAGTGGTTTTGTTGGAAGGCCGCCTCGTTGTGGGCGAACTCGTTGCCGCGAATCTCGCCGTCCAGGCGGAAGATCATCCGGTTGGCCGTCCACTCCACCTCGTACGTGTGGAAGCCGTCCGCGATGCTGTACCCTCGGTTCGCGCCCGTGCCCCAGCTCTGCTGCGCGCCATTGGCGAACCAGTGCGCGGCGGACTTCATCCACGACGCGTCGTTGGAGTGCCACTCGAGGATGTCGATTTCGCCGCTCCGGGGCCACCCGACGTTGGAGATGTTCGCGCCCAGCGTCCAGAACGCGGGCCACATGCCATAGCCGGACGGTACCTTGATGCTCGCCACCAGCTTGCCGTAGCGGCGCTCCACCTTGCCCTTCGAGTGGATACGGCCCGAGTAGTACGAACGTGGCCCGTAACCCGCGCAGCGTGAGTCAAACGGCGCGTCCGCCGTCCGCTGCGCGGTGAGGATGAGCTTGCCGCCAGCGACGGTGACGTTCTGCGCGCGGGGGTACTCCAGCTCACCCGTGCCGAAGTTGCAGTTGTTGGTGACGGGGTCGAAGTTGCTCGTCAGCACCGTCCAGTTGGCGGAGTTGAGGCTGTTGCCCGTGAAGTCGTCCTGCCACGCCAGGTTCCAGCCCGGCCCTGGGTCATAGGCCCGCTCGCCCTGCTCCTGCGTCACCAGGGGAAGGGCATCCGCGTCGGACAGTTCCGGCTCCGGGGAACAGCCTCCAACCAACGCCAGACTGCTCGCAGCCCACAACATCGAACGCAATGCGTGTCGTTTGTGCATGTCTCGCTCCAGGGGTCCCCCCTGGGACATAGCCGCCCTCCCTCACCACACAAGCAGCTTTAGTGGAAATATTAGATTTTCAAGACTTCTCAACTAAATGGAGTAGTCCCCCACGAAGACGGTGGCGGACCGGACGTCGGCGCGCACGGAGTCCCCCTCCGCCACGCCCAGCGCGTCGAACTCCGAGCGCGGCACCTCCACCGTGACTTCGTCCCCGCTCGGTAGGCGGAGGAACACCTTCACGTAGCCTCCCACCGGTTTGAGCCGCTCGACGCGGCCGGTGGTGGTGGACGCGCTCGCCGCGCCCGCGAACGCCTTCGCCAGCTTGATGTCATGCGGACGGACAAAGGCATGCACCGGTTCGCCTTCGCGCGCGGCGGCGGGAGCCGTCACGGACAGCGCCCCCATGGCCGCCCTGCCCGCCTGGACGTGGCCACGCAGCACGCTGGCGCCTCCAATGAATGAGGCGACGAAGGGGGACGCGGGCCGGTCGTAGATGTCCGCGGGAGAGCCCGCCTGGGCCACGCAGCCCTCGCTCAGCACCACCACGTGCTGGGAAATCTCCAAGGCCTCCTGCTGATCGTGCGTCACCAGCAGCGTCGTCAACCGCGTGCGCTCGTGCAAGGCATGGAGCCATTCTCGAAGCTCCTCGCGCACCCGCGTGTCCAGCGCGCCGAAGGGCTCGTCCAGCAGCAGCACGCGGGGGCGGATGGCCAGGGCGCGCGCGAAGGCCACACGCTGCCGCTGCCCGCCGGAGAGCTGGCCGGGATAGCGGCCGCCCAGGTGCTCCAGTTGCACCATGCGGAGCATCTCCTCCACACGGGCCTCGCGCTCCGCCTTGGGAACGCGCCGGACCTCCAGGCCAAAGGCCACGTTCTGCCGGACCGTGAGGTGCTTGAAGAGCGCGTAGCTCTGGAAGACCACCCCCACGCCACGCTGCTGCACGGGCATCTGCGTGCTGTCCACGCCGTCGATGAGGACACGGCCCTCGTCGGGAATCTCCAGCCCGGCGATGAGCCGCAGCAGCGTGGACTTGCCCGCGCCGGACGGTCCCAGCAGCGAGGTGATGGCCCCCTCGGGGGCCTGGAAGGACACCCTGGACACGGCGGGACTGCCACCCCGATTGAACCGGCGGGCGAGCTGTTCGACGACGATGCTCATGACGGCTGACTCCTCCACTCCACGAACTTCTTCACCACCAACGTCACGAGCGCGAGCAGCGTCAGCAGCGACGCCACGGCGAACGCGCCGGCCAGGTCGTACTCGTTGTAGAGAATCTCCGCGTGCAGCGGCAGCGTCGTCGTCACTCCGCGCACGTGGCCGGACACCACGGACACGGCGCCGAACTCCCCCATTGCTCGCGCGTTGCAGAGGATGACGCCGTACAGCACGCCCCACTTCACCTTCGGCAGCGTGACGACCAGAAAGGTGCGCCAGCCGCTCGCGCCCAGCGTCAGCGCAGCCTCTTCTTCGTCGCTGCCCTGGGCCTCCATCACTGGCAGCACCTCGCGTGCGACGAAGGGGAAGGTGACGAACACCGTGGCCAGGACGATGCCGGGCACGGCGAAGATGACGCGGACGTCGTGGTCCAGGAGCCACGGCCCCAGCCAGCCCTGCCGGCCGAAGAGCAGCACGAAGATGAGCCCCGCGATGACGGGTGACACGCTGAAGGGCAGGTCGATGAGCGTCATCAACAACGAGCGTCCCCGGAATTGGAACCGCGCGATGAGCCACGACGCGGCCAGGCCGAAGACGAGGTTGAAGGGCACGGCGATGGCCGCGGCCAGCAGCGTCAGCCGCATGGCCGCCAGCGCCGTCGGGTGCGTCAGGGCGGAGACGTAGGCCTCCCAGCCCTTCTGGAAGGCGAAGGTGAAGACGGCCACCAGCGGGACGATGAGGAAGACGCCCAGCAGCAGCACCGCCGCGCCGATGAGCCCCCAACGGACGAACGCCGGACCGCTCAGACTGCGCGCGCTTCGGCGCAAGACAAGGGTGGACGGATGCATGGCGCTCACGCTCCCGGCCGGGCTTCCAGCCGACGCTGGCTCCAGCGATGGAGCAGGTTGACGGCCAGCAGCAGTGAGAAGGACGCCCCCAGCATGACAATGGCGATGGCCGTCGCCCCCGCGTAGTCGTACTGCTCCAGCCGGGTGATGATGAGCAGCGGGACAATCTCCGTGCGCAGCGGCATGTTGCCGGAGATGAAGACGACGGAGCCGTACTCACCCAGCGCGCGGGCGAAGGCCAGCGTGAAGCCGCTGAGCAGCGCGGGGAAGAGCGCGGGGAAGAGGACGCGTCGGAAGGTCTGCCACGGAGAGGAGCCCAACGTGGCCGCGGCCTCCTCCACGTCCACGTCGATGTCCTCCAGCACGGGTTGCACGGTGCGCACCACGAAGGGCAACCCGATGAACGTCAGCGCGATGGCCACCCCCACGGACGTGTAGGCCACCTTGAGTCCCAGCGCTTCGAGGTACTGGCCGTACCAGCCCTTCGCGGAGAACAGCGTCGTGAGCGTGAGCCCGGCCACGGCGGTGGGCAGCGCGAAGGGCAGGTCCACCAGGGACTCCAGCACGTCGCGGCCGGGGAAGCGGTAGCGCACCAGTACCCAAGCCACCAGCAGGCCGAAGACGACGTTGGCGAGCGCGGCGGCCAACGAGGCCCCGAAGCTGAGCCGGTACGCGGCGAGCGCGCGCGGCGTCGTCACGGTGCCCCAGAACTCCTCCCAGCTCAGGGAGAAGGTCCGCAGGAAGAGGCTGGAGAGCGGAATGAGGACGATGAGGCCCAGGTAGAACCAACTGAAGCCCAGCGACAGACGGAACCCCGGGAGCACCCGGTGGCGAGTAGGATGGGACATGGCGGGGTGTCCTCAGTCCGCGCGGGGCGCGTAGATGCGGTCGAAGAGGCCGCCGTCGGCGAAGTGCGTGGCCTGCGCCCGCCGCCAGTCGCCCGCGACTTCCGCCAGCGTGAGGCGCTTCAACCCGGGGAAGTCGGACGCATGCCTCGCGGCCACGACCTCCGAGCGCGGCCGGAAGTGGTGCCGCGCCGCGATCTCCTGGCCCTCGTCCGAATAGAGGTACGCCAGGTACGCCTCCGCCACGGCCCGAGTGCCCTTGCGGTCCACGTTGTGGTCCACCACGGCGACGGGCGGCTCGGCGAGGATGCTCACCGAGGGAATGATGACCTCGAAACGCGCCTGCCCCACCTCGCGAGTGAGGAGGAAGGCCTCGTTCTCCCATGCGAGGAGCACGTCCCCCAGGCCCCGCTCGGCGAAGGTGGTGGTGGCGCCCCTCGCGCCCGAGTCGAGCACCGGCACGTTGCGGAACAGCTTCTCCACGTACGCCTGGGCCCGGGCCTCGCTACCGCCCTCGCCTCTCAGCGCCTGTCCCCACGCGGCCAGGTAGTTCCACCGCGCGCCGCCCGACGTCTTCGGGTTCGGGGTGATGACGGTGACGTCCTCGCGCACCAGGTCGTCCCAGTCACGGATGGCCTTGGGATTGCCCTGGCGCACCACGAAGACGATGGTGGACGTATACGGCGCGCTGTTGTGAGGCAGCCGTGCCTGCCAGTCCGCCGGAAGGAGCTGCGCTTTCTCGTGCAGCATGTCCACGTCGTACGCGAGCGCCAGCGTCACCACGTCCGCCCGCAGTCCTTCGATGACGGACCGGGCCTGCTTGCCGGAGCCCCCGTGGGACTGCTGGATGGACACCTGCTGGCCACGCGTGGCCGCCCAGTGCTTCGCGAAGGCCCCGTTGAGGTCCTCGTAGAGCTCCCGCGTGGGGTCATAGGAGACGTTGAGCAACGTCACCGTCCCGTCGGGTAGCGCATCACTGGAGGAGCGCGAACAGCCCGCCACGGTCAGCAGCAGGGCCAACGGCATCCAGTTCCTGGCGCGCAACAGCGCGAGACGTTCCATGCGGGACCTCAGGGTGAAGCAGGGGGCCACGCGAGAAAGTCAAAAGCCCACTCCCTCGCGGGCAGTGGGCTTTCCGGAAACAGCTCAGCCAGGGCACTCAGGCCACTGGCGGACGGACGCCCACCGCGGATGCCGAACAGCAGCAACACGTCTGGTGGGTCGAGCGCGTCATCAGTCCCCACACGATGCCCCGGCACCCGCGGCGCTGTCAACGCGACCGCCCGAGCCCTCCAGGAACGCCCCTCGCCTTCCCCCAGAAGTCCCATGACTCCCTCATGCTCGCCCCGCGTCTGAGCGGGTCCAGTCAGCTCCCGAGGGCTCCTGCCGTCACGCACGGCACCGTTTTCACCCGAGCCCTCACCCATGAACTTCCGTTTTCAATGCTGGTTGCAGCGGCACGTCAGCGGCCGGGTGACGCTCACGCCGCTGGCGCTGCGCCGTCTCGCGGTGCACGCGGACTCGCTGGAGGCCGCCACCGAGGAGCTGACGCTCGCGCTGGACGACCAACTCTCCCGCGTCCACCCGCGGCGCGTGCCGGAGTTCATCGCTCCCATCGGAGGGGCGCTCGAAACGGTGGAGCTGCCCGCGATTCCCGTCTGGGGCGCCGAGGAGACTCACTTCGCGCCGCTGACGCTGTCCGCCGTGGTGGCCCCCACGCTCAATGCCTTCCTGGGCCTCCATGCGCCACGCCTCAACAGCCACCACTGGTTCCAGGGCAAGACACTCCCCGCCGAGGCCCAGGAGTTGCTGGGAGACCGCCTGGAGGGAATGTCCGACTCGGAGCGCCTTGCCCTGCGCCCGGATGGCCCCGAGTCCCTGCTGGAAATCGAAGTGCGGGCGAACCCCGTAGCCCTGTCGGACCTCACGCCTCGCGAGCTGCACCGGGACATTCGTCCACCGCCGCGCCCTCCGGACGCTCCCGCCGACCTGGGGGACGACACGCAAGAGGACGACGAGGACGAAGACACGGAGGCGCTGGACCTGGACAGCTGGGAGCCACGCCGCCGCACCGCGCATCGGGGCCCGGGTGAGGCGCCCGCGAAGCCGCCGCCTACGCCCACCCTGGACAGCGTCGGCGTGGCCTGGCACCGGCTCGCGCAGGAAGGGCAGCTCGACGCGGCCTACGAGCAGGATGCGCTGGTCACCCTGCTCCGGACCCGGCTCGCGGCCAAAGACGCCGAACCGGTGGTCCTGGTGGGGCCTTCGGGCGTGGGCAAGACGTCGGTGCTCCACGCGCTCGCCCAGTCGCTGCGCGCCCCCACCGCCACCGAGGCCGAGCGCGCCCGCCCGTTCTACTTCCTCGACGGAAGCCGGCTCATCGCGGGCGAGGGCTTCATCGGAGACTGGCAACAGCAGGTGCTGCGCGCCTTCCGTGAGGCCACCGAGGCCCGGGCCCTGCTGTCCCTGGGCCATGCCGTGGAGCTCCTCGACGCGGGCAAGAGCGCCCACAGTGACCAGAACGTGGCCCAGCTGCTGCTCCCGCTCCTCGCGGCACGTGACGTGACCGTCGTGGCCGAGGCCACGGAGGAGACCTGGGCCCAGGTGGAGCAGCGCAACACCAGCTTCGCCCGGCTCTTCTCGGTGGTGCGCGTCGCGGAGCCCACGCCCGATGCGCTCGGCCGCATCGTCTCCAAGGTGGCGGAGGACGACGCCTTGGCCGCCGCGATGCAAGTCCACCCCGACGCGCTCGACGAGGCGCGCTTCCTGTGCCGCCGCTTCCTGCCCTACGGCGCCCAGGTGGGCAACACCGTGGCCTTCGTGCGCCGGCTGCTGGCGTCGTGTGCCCAAGCCTCGCGCACCTCCGTCACCCGGCTGGAGGCCATCCGCCAGTTCGCCTCGGAATCCGGCATCCCCGAGCACCTGCTCCGGGACGACCAACCGCTGGCGTCCGCACACGTGCGCGACTTCCTGGCCTCGCGAGTGATGGGGCAGGACGCCGCCGTGGAGCGCGCGGCCTCGGTGGTATCCGTCCTCAAGGCCGGCATGTCCGACGTGCGGCGCCCGCTGGGAGTGCTGCTCTTCGTGGGCCCCACCGGCGTGGGCAAGACGGAGCTGTCCAAGGCGCTGGCGGAGCTGCTCTTCGGTGCGAAGGAGCGCATGGTCCGCCTGGACATGGGTGAGTACGCCGGTCCGGACGCCCTGCTGCGGTTGATGGGAGACGGGGAGACGCCGGGCTACCTCACCTCGGAGGTGCGCCGGCAGCCCTTCTGCGTGGTGCTGCTGGACGAGGTGGAGAAGGCCCACCCCGCCGTTCACGATGCGCTGCTGGGCGTCTTGGGCGAAGGCCGCCTCACCGATGCCTCCGGGCGCTTCACGGACTTCCGCAACGCCCTCATCATCCTCACCAGCAACCTGGGCGCGGACACCCTGCGCGCCCGCGTGGGCTTCGATGCGTCGGGAGGTGCCCCGGACATGGCATCCCTGCGCGCGCACTACCTCTCCGAGGTGCAGCGCTTCTTCCGGCCGGAGATGTTCAACCGCATGGACGACGTGGTCGTCTTCTCGCCGCTGTCCGCCCCGCTGCTGCGCCGGCTGGTAGTCCGCGAGCTTGAAGCCGTGTGCCGCCGTCCAGGCCTCTCGCTCCACAATGCCCTGCTGGAGGTCACCCCCGCCGCCCAGGACTGGCTGGCCCTGCGAGGTTTCGACGCGCGGTATGGCGCCCGCCCCTTGAAGCGCGCGCTGGAGCGCGAGCTGGTGGTCCCCGTGGCGGACTGGCTCGCGGCGCATCCCCGCATGGGGCCGGCGAGCCTCACGGTGGACGCGGGAACCACGGGACTCGAACTGCGCGCCGAGTCCCTGGGCGGCGCCGCCGAGGGCGGGGGCCGGGAGGCCATCGAGCGGATCCTCGAGGAAGCAGCCACCGTGCGCGCGGAGGTCCAGCGTTGGAGCCGCTGCGCGCCCATGCACTCCCTGCGCCGCGTCCTGGCCGTCTTCGACAAGGTCTCCCGGCACACCGCGTACTGGGAGGAGCGGGCCCTGGCCGAAGAAAACTCGCGCAAGTCGTCGGAGGCGCGAGCGCTAGAACAGTCGCTTCGGGAGTGCGCCCAGCAGGCGGAGGCCATCGAGGACCTGCTCTTCGAGGCCCACCTGTCCAGGACCGTGGATCAAGTGGAGTCCCTGAGCCGCGAGGTGAGCCAGGTGAAGGCGGCCTTCGCGCGCATCCGGCAACGCATCTACTCCTCCCTCTTTCCCCCGTCACATGGCGCGACCCTCTACCTGGTACCAGGTCGCGGCGCGTGGAGGCAGGCACGCATGCTCGCCACCGCCTATGAAGGGTGGGCCCAGAAGGAGTCCTTGGAGAAGCGGCGAGGCCTGCTCGCCGTCCCCGAGCGCAAGGCCGGCGAGAAAGCCCATCGCACCCCTCCGCCGCCGCAATGGCGGTGGGCCGACGGTGAGGACTTCGACAAGCTCGTCGTACAGCCGGTCGCCTATGCGATTCAAGTCAAGGGCGGTCCCCACGCCCTGCTGCTCGCTGGCGAGCACGGCCTGCATCGCTTCATCGAAGGCAGTCAGATTTCGATGGTGCATGCGTACTTCGAGCCGCGGCCCCTCTCGCTGTTCGACCTCTCCTCCCGGGAGACGTTGCAGAAGCAGCTGCCGAAAAACGAGGTCCGTCAGGTGCGCCTGTCGAGCAGCGGTTCCGGCCAGGGGACGCTGACTGACCTTCGCACCGGGGTGCAGCAGCGCTTCGGTCTGGAGGGGCCAGACCTGGAGCCCCTGCTGGAGCCCTGGATGCAGTGGCGCGTCTTCAACACCCGGGACGAGGACTGACGACATGGACCTGAAGCTTCCCTTCGTGGTGGCCCCGCTCAGCGGCCGGCTCGTCGAGGCCTGGGTGCCCGCCTTCTTTCCGGCGCTGCACAAGGTGGGGCCCAGCCTCTCCATGCTGCGAGACGAACTCGCGCTCGCCGTCATGGAGCGCTTCGAGCGCGAGTCGCCCTCCCAGGTGGCGCAGTACCAACTTCCACCCCACTTCGCCCTGAAGCGCGTCACCGTCGATGCGGAAGGGAGGGACCGGGAGAAGAACCGGCGCGTCGTCCTTCAGGGCACCATGTCCGTGCTGCTGGAGAAGTGGCCCCGTGACACCTTCTGGGTCGTCACCCCCACCCGGCTCCCCGCCGCGCGCTTCGCGCTGAACCAGCCCGCGGACCTGCCCCAGGCGCTCGCGCGACGGCTGGTGGCATGGTGTCTGGAACACAACCTGGACTCCCTGGACGCGCACTGGGCCCAGGGCCGGGAGCAACTGGAGCTCCTGGAGGTGGATGCCTATGCTCCCTCCGTCCTCCCGCGCACGCCGCCGCGACCGGCTCAGCCCGCGCGACGCCGCCGGCCGAAGAACCCGGAGAAGGAAGACACCGCGCCCGAAACGCCAGAGCAGCGGGAGCAACGGCGCAACCGGCGGCGCCTCACCTTGGTGGAGCTCCGGGCCGTGGCGCGCAACCTGAGCCACGGTGCCCGAGACGGCACGCTGGAGCGTTGCTTCGGCCGGGAGGCGCTGGTTCGCGAGCTCGTGGAGGCGCTCGAAGGCCGCGAAGGCTCCGCGCTGGTGCTGGTGGGTCCACCTGGCGCGGGCAAGACGGCCCTGATTCATGAAGCGGTGAGCCGGCTCACGGCCCGGCAGGACGCCGCGGGCGTACGTCGCGACGTGTGGCGCGTGGACGGCAACCAGTTCATCGCCGGCATGATGTACGTGGGCCAGTGGGAGGCCCGCGCGCGGGGCGTGGTGAAGGAGCTGATGGAGGTCGGCGACCTGCTCTACGTGGACGACCTGGCCTCGCTCGTCTACGCGGGCCGCACGCGCAATGAGCGCACCAACGTCGCGCAGTTCCTGGAGCCCCACATGGCCCGGGGCGAGCTCACCGTGCTCGCCGAGTCCACGCCCGAGCGCTTCGAGCGCGTGCGGGAAGAAGCCCCAACCCTCGCCTCGCTCTTCCGGGTCATCCACGTCCCCGCGATGGATGCGCGTGCCACGCTGCCCGCGCTCCTCGGCACCGTGCGCGAACTGGAGGCGGAAGGCACGGACAGCGCGGTCCGGCTCTCGCCGCTGGCGCTGGAGACCCTGCTCTCCTTGCAGGAGCGCTTCGTGTCGCACGAGGCGTTCCCGGGCAAGGCCGTCCGTCTGCTCCGCCGGGTCATGGCCCGACAGGGCACCAGCACCTCGGGCACCCGGCGCTTTTCGTCGGGGGACGTCATCGACGCGATGCGGGAGCAGACGGGCCTACCGGACTTCATCCTGGGTAGCGCCGAGCCGAAGAAGCGCGAAGCGCTGACGTGGGAGATGCAGCGGCAGGTGGCGGGCCAGCCCGAAGCCGTGGAAGCCGTGGTGGACGCCATCCTCACGTTGCAGTCCGCGCTCCAGCCGTCCGACAAGCCTCTGGCCACCTACCTCTTCGTGGGCCCCACGGGCGTGGGCAAGACGGAGACGGCGAAGGCGCTCGCGCGGACGCTCTTCGGCGGAGAGCAGCGGCTCATCCGTTTCGACATGTCGGAGTTCGTCACGTCCTCCAGCATCACCCGGCTGCTCGGGCGGCCCGGCGCGCCCGACGGTGAGCTGACCACCGCGCTGCGCACCCAGCCCTTCTGCGTGGTGCTGTTCGACGAGGTGGAGAAGGCCCATCCCCGCGTGTTCGACGCCCTCCTCCAGTTCCTTGGTGAGGGACGGCTGACGGACGGAGCGGGACGCACGGTGGATGCCCGGCAGTCCGTCGTCGTGCTCACGAGCAACCTCGGCGTGCGCGAGGCCGTCACTCACACCGGCTTCCACCGCGCCGCGGACAGCGCGGAGGCGCACTACCTCTCCGCCGTGCGTGCCTGGTTCCGCCCGGAGTTCTTCAACCGGCTGGACCGGGTGGTGCCCTTCCGTCCGCTCACGCCCGCCGCGCTGCGCGTGGTGGTGGACCTCGCGCTCGAAGCCCTGCTGTCGCGCCATGGCATCCGGCAGGGCAACGTGCTGGTGGAGGTCGAGCCGCGCCTGCTGGACCTGCTGGTGGAGGAGGCCTACGACCCGCGCTACGGAGCCCGCCCCCTCAAGCGCGCATTGGAGAAGCGCCTCACGTTGCCCCTGGCCCACCACCTGGTGCGGCGGAGCGCGGACGACCTGGCGCGCGTGGAGCTGCTACGGGACGGCAACGACATGCGCGTGTCGGTGGAGGTGCTGGTCAACGCGCCTGCGTGGGCACCCGAGCGGCCCGCCTCTGCATGGAGCCTGGCGGAGGTTTCCCGCCTGCTCGAGGAGACCGGCTCGCGGCTGGAGGCGTTGATGACGAAGGAGGTGCCCGAGGCGGGAGAACTGGCGGAGCGACTGCACCGACTGGCACTCGAGGCCACGGACATCCGCGACTACGAGCTGGTCCCGCGCGACTTCCAGGACGCGCAGTCGCCAGAGTCCGCCGTGAAGCAGATGCTGACTTCGCGCTCGAGTCATGTGGGCCACCTGGGCCTGCGGCAGCGCCCTGCGTATGAGGAGCGCCCGCTGCACGTCTCGAACGAAGAACAGCTCCGCCGCGCACAGCCCCGGGTGTTGGCCCTTCGCGACGAGACCGCCTGGGTCGAACATCAGCTCACGCACCTGGCACGGGGGACGGACGTCGTGACGGTGTTGGTGGAGGGGCTCGGCGACGCGACGCCATCCGCGGTGTGGACCGTGGCCCACTCCCTCCCCAGCGCGCTCGGGGAGTCGACGATGTACCTGGAAGCCGTCCACGCCGACGGGCGCACCGAGTGGTTCCGGTCCGGAGACGAGCGGTCCGAGGACCTGGTGCTTCGGCGTGTCGCCGTGCGGATGTCGGCCATCGGCCTGCGTGAGGTGCTGGCGCCCCTTCGAGGCTATGCGCTGGTGGACCTCGTCCATGGCGATGGGCCGCGCCAGGTCCTGGTCCGCCTGGAGCACCTGTCCGAAGACGTGGGGAGTCTCGAGGACGTGCCGCGCGTGATGGCGGCATGGGATGAGGCAGTCGTCCGCGAACGCGAAGCCCGTAGGAGCGGCGTCGCGTCAGTGGGCGCGGCCAGCCACGTCATCCTGCGTGGCCGCGAGGGTGTCACGACTGGACGGCCCCACGACTCGACCGAACTCACGCACGTCGCGAACGGACGCCGCCCCAGGGAGGCGCTCGCATGGGCCGCGAGGGTGCTCCGGGAACCCAGCCAGGGACACGACTGACATGGAAAAGAACGTCCACCTCTTCGTGCGCACCTATCCCGGGCTGGGCGTGGCGGCGCACGTCCTCACCCACCCGCACCTGGCGGCCTTCGCGCCGACGCTGCACGCCGCGAGGCTCGACATCGCGGCGGTGGTGGGGCGGCTCCTCAAGCGAGGAGAGCTCTGGGACGAGGAGACCCACTGGAGCGATTTGCGCCAGCGGAAGACGACGCTGACGGTGCGCGCGCTCGAACACGGGAAGATGCTGTCCGTCCCCCTGCGCCTCACCGTGCTCACGCACGGGGTGAAGGCCCGCACCGCACGCAAGGGAGCACCGGCGCGCCAAACCCTACGAGTGTGGGTGCCCCGCGTGGACGTCAAGGGCACGCTGCACGATGCGGCGGACCTGGAGCCCTTCGTCGAGGAGATGGTCCGTCATGAGCTCTATCTCGCGTCGCTCGACCGGCTGCACTCGCTGGCCTACGTGGGCGAGGAACAAGTAGAGACGCTGTCGGTGCCGGTCCGCTTCCGGGACACGCCGCGTGCCCGCGCTCTCGATGCCGCGAAGCCGCAGCGGCGCCAGGCGCCACCACCGGGGCTCGCGGAAGCCAGCCGGTGTCTCAATGAGGAAGCACGCGCGGGTTTGCTGGAACGCGCCTGGGAACGGGACCTGGAGGTGTCCCGGCTCGCGGAGGCCGTCACCTCGCGCACCCGAGCCAGCGTCCTCCTGGTGGGCCCGTCGTCCGTGGGCAAGACGGCCCTGGTTCATGAACTCGTGCAACGCGCGGAGGCGGCCACCACGGGTTCGCCGCTTCACGGGTTGGAGGTCTTCAGCTCCTCCGGAGGCCGCATCATGGCGGGCATGCGCTACCTGGGGCAGTGGCAGGAGCGCGTGAAGCACATGGTGGAGGCCCTGCGTGTTCGCCGGGCCGTTCTGCACCTCGACAGCCTGTCGGAGCTGCTGTCCCTGGGTAGCGGCGACACGGGGCTGGATGTGGCGCGTCAGTTGCTACCCGCATTGGAAAGTGGCGAGGTCTCACTCGTCCTGGAGGCAACACCGGAGGACGTGGCCCGCGCGGAGCGGACCCACGCCGCGTTCCTGCAATCGCTCCGGCACATCGCCGTGGCGCCCCTTTCGGCCCAGGCCGCACGCACCGCGATTCAGCAGGCCGCGCATCGGGTGGGCCGGGCTCGCAAGGTGCGCTTCACGCCCGACGCGTTGGACCGCGCTGGCGAACTCACGGAACGCTTCGGCTCGGGCCCTTCGCCCGGAGGTGCGGTGTCCCTGCTGCGCGCCGCCAGCACGGAGCACGGCGCGGCCGGAGAAGTGAACGCCGCTTCGGTGACGCGCGCCTTCTGCACCCGGACCGGGTACCCGCTCGAGCTGGTGGACTCCGCCATCCGGTTGGACCCGGATGCCCTGCTCCGCCGCTTCCGCGAGCGCGTGGTGGGCCAGGACGAGGCCACCCTCCTCCTGCGCAACCTGGTCGTCACGCTGAAGACGGGCCTGGCGGACCCCTCGCGTCCGCTGGGCGCCTTCCTGCTGCTGGGTCCCACTGGCGTGGGCAAGACGGAGTCGGCGCTCGCGCTGGCGGAGTACCTGTTTGGCGACGTGGCCCGGCTGGCGCGCTTCGACATGGCGGAGTACGCCGCGCCTGGCAGCGCCACCCGGCTGGTGGGAGAAGCGGGAGGCCAACAAGGCAGCCTGGCGCGGCGCGTCCGCGAGCAGCCCTTCGGCGTGGTGCTGCTGGACGAAATCGAAAAAGCGGACGCGGGCGTCCATGACCTGCTGTTGCAGGTGCTCGGCGAAGGCCGGCTCACGGATGCCACCGGCCGCACCGTCAGCTTCCGCAACACCGTGGTGCTGCTCACCAGCAACCTGGGCGCGGACAGCGCGGGGCGCTCGCTGGGATTCGGGGAGCGCGGCGCCCTGGAGCGGGCGGCGCACTACCTGGGGGCCGCGGCGGCCTTCTTCCGGCCGGAGCTGCTGAACCGGTTGGACCGGGTGGTGCCCTACCGCGCGCTCACAGAGGACGTCATTGAATCACTCGCCCGGCGCGCGTTGGAGGCGGCCCTCTCTCGCGAGGGGCTCAGTCGCCGGGGCGTGAAGGTGACCTTCGGCGAGGACGTAGTGAAGCACCTGGCGCGCACCGGCTTCGACGCACGCTATGGGGCCAGGCCTCTCAAGCGCGCTGTGGAGCAACAGGTGGTCGCGCCCCTGGCGCGGTGGTTGGCGGCTCAGGCCACCAGCGCTCCGCCCCAGGTGGTGCTCCGCGTGGGAGCTGAGGGGCGGATTGCGTTGAGCGGCCTCGAATGACCTCCGAGGCCGCCCAGGCCAGCGCTGGACGCCGTGCGGGGGCGTGCGGTGCGACCTAGCCCTTGAAGTTCTGGGCCACGAAGTCCCAGTTCACCAGGTGCGTCAGGAACGTCTCGATGAACTTCGGACGCGCGTTCCGGTAGTCGATGTAATACGCGTGCTCCCACACGTCGATGGTCAGCAGGGCCTTCTGGCCGTGCTTCATCGGCAGGTCCGCGTTGCCCGTCTTGGTGACCTTGAGCTTGCCGCCCTCCAGCACCAGCCAGGCCCAGCCCGAGCCGAACTGCGTGGCCGCGGCGGTGGAGAACTCCTCCTTGAACTTGTCGAAGGAGCCGAAGTCACGGTCAATGGCCGCCGCGAGCTCACCGGTCGGCTTGCCGCCGCCAGCGGGCTTCATGCACTGCCAGAAGAAGGTGTGATTCCACACCTGCGCGGCGTTGTTGAACACGCCACCGTCGCTGCTGAGGATGACCTCCTCCAACGACTTGTTCGCCTCCGGCTTGCCGTCCAGGAGCTTGTTCAGGTTGTTGACGTAGGCGGCGTGGTGCTTGTCGTGGTGGAACTCGAGCGTCTCCGCGCTCATGTGCGGCGCGAGGGCGTCCTTCTTGTAAGGCAGATCAGGCAACGTGAACGGCATGGTCGTTTCCTTTCGGTGTGAGAGGTCAGGCGCCATCGCTATCAGACGGCGGCAGAGAGGTCACGGTTCGATAGCCCCGCGCCCAATAAAGAAGGGGCTCCTGCGGACGTCCCTCATGAACACGTGTGACGCGGCCGACAATCAGCGTGTGGTCACCGTGACGGTGCAGGCCATGGACCTGGCATGACAGCCCCACCAGGCTGTCCCGCACGAAGGCGTCCGCGTCGAAGAGCTGCGCATCCAACTCACCCTTCGCGCACCGCACGGAGATGGAACGTTGTGCTGCGGACAGGATGCTGAGCGAGAAGACACCGGAGGCTTCCACCCGCTTCAAGGTGCGGGACGCATCCGACAACGCCACCACCACCAGCGGCGGCTCCAGCGACAGGGAGCTGAAGGAGCTCACCGTCGTCGCCCGCAGGCCTTCGGTGTCCCGTATCGCCACCACGGCCACGCCGCTGGCCCACCGGGCCATGGCATCCCGGAAGCCTCGCGTGTCCACACCTTCTGGCGTGCTCTGCGTCATGCCCCCTGGATACAGGCCCTCCGCCCACCTGTCATCACACCTGCCAATAGATTGGCGGGTTGTTGTTCCAATGGCAGGGGCCCGGACTGTCAATAAATACTTAGTTTACATGAATTTAACGAGACTCTGTGGCATACGGGAGACCCACACCTGAAGTGAAGGCGCGCGGCCCCCCCACGCCTCCGCCTTCTCAATGAGGTCGGAACGATGCGTCGGAGCCTGAAGGGAGCACTGCTGTGGATGATGCCGCTGGGCTTACTGAGTGCCTGCGGTGGAGCACCTGACGCCGCCGGCGCCGAGGACGCGCTGAGCGAGAGCGCGCAGTCCCTCATCTCCGCGCCGCCGGTGCCGGCCAGCGGCAACATCGCGGACAGCATGTTGTACGTCAGCACCGTGGCGGTGGGCGGCTCGCAGCAGGACGGCACGTCAGCCCAGCCGGGTTACTACGGATACCGGGTGCAGGTGCAGGCGGGCTCGCAGCTCAAGCTCGAGGTCACGCACCTGGGCAGCTCCATGTACCTGGACACCGGCCTGTTCCTGTACGGCCCCAAGGATGCGAACGGCAGCTACGGCAACACCGTGCTGGCCCAAGACGACGACTCCGGTTACGGGCAACTCAGCAAGGTGGGCCTGGTGACGCTGCCGCAGGACGGCGAGTACCTGGCCGTGGTCGGCTTCATCAACGGCGGTGGCAAGCAGTTCCGGCTCCAGGTGGACTGCGTGGGCGGGGCGTGCCTGCCCAACCCGCATCCCGCGCCGACGGGCCATGTGCTCACGCTGGTCCAGAGTCCCATCACCGCCGACCTCCAGTCCGCGCTGGACGCGGGCAATACCGTGCGCGAGGACAACATCTCACACCTGACTGCGTTCGACTTCGCGTGGACCTACTCTGGCGAGACGACGCTGGACACGGCGGCCGCGGCCATCCTGGCCAGGGGCCAGTACCGGGCCTATCGCAATGACCCGGCGCCGCTCGTGCTGACGTACGCGCAACTGGAGACGTCCATGTACTGGCAGTTCCGCCCGCTGCACCCGGCCATCCTCGCCACCTACGGCAACGGCACGGAGAACGTGCAGGTGAAGCGGTACTACCGCGAGTTCTCCACCGGCCCCAACGGAGACAACTGGCGGACGCTGAACGTCATCCTCTTCCCCCAGTCGTACAAGGTCGTCGTCTACGAGCAGACCGCGCACGAAATCTGAGGCCGCCGTCTCCGTGCCCGGAACTCCACCGCCGGGCACGGGACGAAGCGGGCGCGCAGTGCGCCCCCGTGGCACTCAAACGGAGAGCGTGCGGGACACCGGCAGCTCGCGGATGCGCGTGCCCGTGAGCGCGAAGATGGCGTTGATGATGGCGGGCGCCACCGGAGGCACGCCGGGCTCGCCAATGCCCCCGGACGGCAGCTCACTGGGGACGATGTCGACATGAATCTTCCGCGGCGCCTCGCCGATGCGCACCAGCTTGAGGTCGCGGAAGTTCGACTGCTCCGTCACGCCGCCCTTCATGGTGACGGCGCCATGCAACGCGATGCTCATGCCAAAGATGATCGAGCCCTCCATCTGTGAGCGCACGCGTTCCGGATTGAGAATCGTCCCGGCGTCCACCGACACCCACGCCTCGTCGACGCGGATGCGCCCCTGGTCATCCTTGACCACCGAGGCCACCACGGCCACGTAGCTGAGGAAGCTGCGGTGCGCGGCGAGCCCCAGCGCTCGGCCATTCGCCTTGCGCGCGTCCCAGCCGGACATCGCCGTCACGCGCTCGATGACGCCGCGCAAGCGCCCCGCGTCCACGGGGTGGTCCTCCACCGACGCGCCGTAGTTCCGCAGCGCGGTGATGCCCAGCTCCTGGAGCGACGCCTTGCGCGGCGGCCCCAGCACCTCCAGGAGCATGTCGCGCGAGTCCGTGCCACGAAGGTGCGCCAGCTCGTCCACGAACGCGTTCACGGAGAAGGCGTGGAAGATGTTGTAGACGGACCGGAGCCAGCCGATGCGCACGTGCGGAGGCGCCTCGCAGGTCTCCGCCCGGACGTTGGGCACGGAGAGCGCCAGGTCGAGCACGCCCTGCTGGAGGTCCGCCGGACTGGGCCGCGTGGCCTGCCCGAAGGTGGACGCGATGGGCGGGAACGCGGTGCGGTGCCGCCACGCGATGACCTTGCCGGAGGCATCCAGCCCAGCGGTGAGCTGCTGCGCGCTGACGGAGTGGTAGTAGTCGTGCCGGACGTCGTCCTCGCGAGTCCATTGCACGCGCACCGGAACGCCCGCTTCCTTCGCAAGCCACACCACCTCGGCGATGAAGTCCGCCTTGGACTTGCGGCCGAAGCCTCCGCCCAGGAACGTGACGTGGACCTGGACCTTCTCCTCCGGGAGCTCCGCCGTTGCCGCAGCTACGCCGCGCGCGGCCTGCGGATGCTGTGTGGGCGCCCAGACCTCACACGTCCCGTTCTCCACCCGCGCCAGGGCCACGGGAGGCTCCATGGGCACGTGGGACTGGTGAGGGACGTGGTACTCGGCCTGGATGACGCGGGCGGCAGAAGCGAGCGCCTCGTCGATGTCACCGACGTTGCGCGCCACCGTTCCCGGCTCGCGAATCGACGCCGTCAACTGCTCCCGGTACGTCGTCGAGTCATAGGAGGCGTTCGGCCCGTCCTCCCAGGTGATGTCCAGGGCATCGCGCCCGCGCATCGCCGCCCAGGTGTTCTCCGCGAGCACCGCGACGCCGCCCCAGAACTGAAACGTGTAGGGCGGCTTCGGCGCGGGCAGCTCGAGAACCTTCTTCACCCCAGGCACCGCGAGCGCGCGGGTGGCGTCGAAGCGAATGACCTTGCCGCCAACGACGGGCGGGCGCGCCACCACCGCGATGAGCATGCCCGGCAGACGGATGTCGGCGCCGAACACCGCGGTTCCCGTCACATAGGCTGGACCATCCAGCAGCGGCATGGGCCGGCCCGCCATCCGCAGCTCACTCTTCGGCCGCAGCTTGACGTCCTTCGCCTTCGGGATGGGCAGCCTCGACGCATCGGCCACGAGTTCGCCAAAGCCCAGCGAGCGCTTGCCATCGCGGAGGAACACCGCGTGGTCGCGGGCCTCGCACGCCTCCGGCTTCACCTTCCAGCGGCGGGCGGCGGCGGCCACCAGCATCACCCGAGCGGTGGCCCCCATGCGGCGGATGTCGTCGTACACGCCCCGCACGCTGCTGGAGCCGTCCGTGTTCTGGTCGCCGTAGACCTTGTCACCGTCGGCCTGGGCCACCGTCACCCGCGCCATGTCCGCGCCCATCTCATCGGCGACGAGCACCGGCAGCGAGCTGCGCACGCCCTGCCCCATCTCCGAGCGGGCACAGACGATGGTGACCGCTCCGTCCGGAGCCACGTGGACGAACACGTTCGGGTTCAACCCCGGAGCGCCCTTCGCCGTGGAGGCATCACTGGCCGCCGCGGCCAGGCCGCCGGAGAAGACACCCAGGGCGAGCCCTCCCACGGACAGATTCAGGCCTTCCAGGAACGAGCGCCGGCTAATCAACGTGAGCAGCTTCGTCATGGCGGCCTCGTCACTCCTCGGACATGCCCGCGGCCTTCTTCACGGCCGAGCGGATTCGCGTGTACGTCCCACACCGGCAGAGGTTGCCTGCGAGCGACTGGTCGATCTCCTTGTCGGACGGCCGCGGCTTCTTCGCCAGCAGCGCCGCCGCGCACATGATCTGCCCCGTCTGGCAGAAGCCACACTGCGGCACACCCAGTTCCACCCAGGCCTTCTGCAGCGGGTGGTTACCGTCGGGCGACAGCCCTTCGATGGTCGTCACCGAGTGCCCCTCAGCGCGGCGGATGGGTGTCACGCATGCGCGGACCGGCTGCCCGTCGAGGTGGACGGTGCACGAGCCACACAGCGCCTGGCCGCAGCCGTACTTCGTGCCGGTGAGCCCGAGCACGTCCCGCACCGCCCACAGCAGCGGCATCTCCGGGTCGACGTCCAGCTCCTTCTCCTCACCGTTGATGCGAACGCGAACCGTCACGGCCGTGCCTCCTCGCTCGGGCACTCCGAGCCCGTCTCCACCCAGGCCGCGACGATGGCGCCGAACTGCGCCTGCGTTCCCGGAGCGGGCTCACGCCCCGAGCCCGGGTTCCATCCCCAGGCCACCAATGCGTCGTGGGCGTTGTGTTCAATCATCTGCTCGGGCGTCTTGCCGCCGTTGCGCTTCATGTCCTTGAGCTGCTCGCACACCTCACGAGGGCTCTTCCCCACCCACGCCATTTCGATGGGGGCGACATGCCACTTCGGCGCGCCGGGCACGCGTGCCAGGTCCTGATTCTTGTCCTGATGGCAGCTGATGCACTCCATGCCCACCACGCCCTGGTCCTCGGGGCCGCGCACCACGGGCGGGTCATGAAGCTGGCCGTCGTCACCTTGCAGCGGGCTGTCACCCGCCGGGTGACAGTTCGCGCATCGCGGGTGGAAGAAGACGCGGCTCGCCTCCAGGAAGAGTGCGCGGGAGCGCTCCTTCCGGTCCAGGATGGCCGCGAAGGCTTCCACGGGGCGCAGCGCGTTGGGGGAAACCTCGGGCAGCGCGGGAATCTGCGCCGCCGCGGCATCGGGCTCCCGTTTGCACCCTCCCGCCAGCAGGAGGGCGGAGAGCGAGGCCATGACCGGAAGAGATGGCTGCATCGCGCCAAGGCTCCGGCATGTCCGTACCAACTACAAGGCGAATGTTCGGGGGCCAGGATGACCCCACACGTGACGGTTCAGTGGACGGCACTCGCTTCAGCCTGCGCGCCTTCCGCCTCAGCGGCCTCCACTTCATCAAACCGGAATTTTCCGTCCTTGAAGTCCGCTCTCACGCGGCTGTTCTCATGGATGTCGCCCGAGATGAGCTTCTCCGCGAGCGGCGCCTCGATGGCGCGCTGGATTTCACGCCGCAGCGGACGCGCGCCGAAGGTTGGGTCCCATCCCTTGTCCACCAGCGCTTCCAGCGCCGCGGGCGTCACCTCCAGCTCGATGCCCTGGCCATGCAACAGGCGGCGCGTCTTCTCCAGCATCAAGTCCACGATGGCGCGCAGCTGCGCGCGGTTGAGCGGCTCGAAGACCACCGTCTCGTCGATGCGGTTGAGGAACTCGGGCGGGAAGTGCCCCTTGAGCACGCCCATGACGCGCTCCCGCATGCGCTCCTGCGGCTCCTTGCGCGCGGTGGACTCCTGGATGAGGTGCGAGCCCAGGTTGCTGGTGCCGATGATGACGGTGTTCTTGAAGTTCACCACCGTGCCCTGCGCGTCCGTGAGCCGCCCGTCATCCAGCACCTGGAGCAGCATGTGGAACACGTCGGGGTGGGCCTTCTCCACCTCGTCGAAGAGGAGCACGGCGTAGGGCCGCCGCCGCACGGCCTCGGTGAGCTGCCCGCCCTCCTCGTAGCCGACATAGCCCGGAGGCGCGCCCACCAGCCGGCTCACGGTGTGTTTCTCCATGTACTCACTCATGTCGAAGCGGATGAGCGCCTTCTCGTCACCGAAGAGCAGCTCCGCCAGCGTCTTCGCCAGCTCCGTCTTGCCCACGCCCGTGGGGCCCAGGAAGAGGAAGGAGCCGATGGGGCGCGACTCGTCCTTGAGCCCCGCCCTCGCCCGCCGGATGGCCTGGGACAGCACGCGGATGGCCTCGTCCTGACCGATGACGCGCTCGTGCAGCCGCGACTCCAGCTCCAGCAGCTTCTTGCGCTCGTCCTCCGTCATCTGCGTCACGGGGATGCCCGTCATGCGCGACAGCACCTCCGCGACGTCCTCGGCGCGGACCTCCGGCGTCTCACCGGACTTCTGCGTGCGGCGCTCCTTCTGCGCGCTCTGGACCTCGCGCTCGGCGGCGTTCAGCTTCGACTCCAGCTCCTGGATGCGCGGGCCCGCCTTCCGGTCGCGTGCCTCGTCGAGCGAGCGCTTCACCTTCACCACCTCATGCTCGGCGTTCACCAGTCGCTCCGGTGGCAGCGTGAGCCGCAAGCGCACGCGGGCCGCCGCCTGGTCCACCAGGTCGATGGCCTTGTCCGGCAGGAAGCGCCCTGTGACGTAACGGTCCGACAGCTCCACCGCCGCCACCAGCGCCTCGTCCGCGATGCGCACGCGGTGGTGGGATTCGTAGCGGTCCTTGAGGCCTCGCAGAATCTCAATGGCCTGCTCGGCCGTCGGCTCCGGGACGACCACGGGCTGGAAGCGGCGTTCGAGCGCGGCATCCTTCTCGATGCGCTTGCGGTATTCATCCAACGTCGTCGCGCCGATGACGTGCAGCTCGCCGCGCGCCAGGGATGGCTTGAGCATGTTGCCCGCATCCATGGCACCCTCCGCCGCGCCCGCCCCGACGATGGTGTGAACCTCGTCGATGAAGAGGACGATGTCGTCGCTGTGCTCCTTCACCTCGTCCATGACCTTCTTCAGCCGCTCCTCGAACTCACCGCGGTACTTGCTGCCCGCGAGCAGGCCGGACAGGTCCAGTTGCAGCACGCGCTTGTCGCGCAGCGTGTCCGGGACCGCGGCGGAGATGATGCGCTGGGCAATGCCCTCCACGATGGCCGTCTTGCCCACGCCTGGCTCACCGATGAGCACGGGGTTGTTCTTCGTGCGACGCGAGAGGATTTCGAGCGTGGTCTCGATTTCGTTGGCCCGCCCCACCACCGGGTCCAGCTTCCCTTCCGAGGCCAGGCTCGTCAGGTCGCGGCAGTACTCGTCCAGCGTGGGCGTGGGCGACCGGCGTGCCTCGGATGAAGGTGCCAGCGCTTCCGCGACGGCCGCGCGCGCCTTGCCGTGCTGGGCCCCTTGCTCGCGCAGAATCTCCGACGCCAAGCCTTCCCCTTCGTGCAGCAACCCCAGCAGCACGTGTTCGGGCCCCACATAGGAATGTCCCAGCTCGTAGGCCTCCTGGTACGCGAGTTCCAGGGCGCGCTTCGCATGCGGCGACAGCTCGGGACGCTCCATGGGGCGCTTCCCACGGCGCATCTCGGACTCGGCGCGCTCGGCGACGCGGGCCGGGTCCAGCTTCATGCGGCTGAGCGCGGTCCGGCCCAGCGGGTCCTTCGCGAGCGCCACCAGCAGGTGCTCCGTGTCGATGAACGCAGCACCCGCGCTTCGCGCCGCCTCGAAGGCCGCTTCCAGTACGCGCCGCGTCTCATCGGAGAAGGCCTCGGTGATGTCGTAGCGCTCCACCGGCTGCTGAAGTGAACGCGACAGCCCCCCGAAGTCCTCTTCTCCGAAGTCACTGAAGAACTGGTCGAAGAGCGACGTGCCCAGGCCCATGCGGCCGAAGCGCGAGCGCTGGCTGCTACAGACGTCACACAGGGACTCGGTGGTCCGCCGGTTCCCCATGACGCGGGTGACTCGGGTGGTCGCCGGGCGTTGGTGGCAGAGGTCGCAGACATTGGCCATGGTTTCGGGTCCCCCGAACGACGGTTCAATGCCAACGCTAGGGACGGCCGGTGCGCATCACCTCGGCCCCAGGGCAGGGCCGGGCGTCCAAGGTGGCCCCCCGTTGCAGGGGACGCTAACCTGCCGGAAGAGTCGTTTTTTCCATGCCCTCCGGGAGTCCCCGACATGTCCGAGCAGAAGCCCCGCCTGAAGCGCCCCGTGGAGAATGTCCGCGCCGAGCTGCTCGCGGACCCAGACACCCAGCGCATCGCGAAGTCCCTCGATATGGAGCTGGAGGCCTACGTCGAGCTGGTCCTCGACTACGCCCAGAACCCGGACAAGGAGCCAACGCTCATCGTTGCCCCGGACGAGGAGCTGCGCGCCGCCGGCTACAACCCGCCGACCACCCAGGACGTCGCCAACTTCTTCATCGCCGCCGCCAATGGAGAGCTGGGCATTGGCCCGCCCAAGTCCTATTACAGTGGCTTCGAAGGGAAGCAGGACGACGCGAACAAGCCGTCACTCCGTGGGGATGAGGGCCAGGAGCCCGTGAAGGTGGACGAGGAGACCAGCCAGAAGCTCCGCCAGCACGTGCCCAAGGGCGGGCCTGATCGCGTTTAGGCGGATTTGACGCAACTTTCTCCCACGCTCCCCGACAATCCGTACATTCACCCCCTTTCATAGAGGTTTCCCCCATGTCCGTTGGCGGCGCAGGTGGTTCGAACGGTAGCCGTGGCTCGAATGGCGCGAGCAGTGCTGGCCGAAGCGCCGCTGCAGGTGCGGCCAACGCGGCGAGCAAGGCGGCGGGCGGTCTCGCGGGCGCGCTGGGCGGTATCGGCAAGGCGCTGGGCGGCATCGGCAAGGCGGTAGGCGGCCTGGCGAACAGCATCGGCGGCATCGCCGGCAAGATTGGCAGCGCGCTGAGCCAGGTGTCCGGCCTCGTCGACAAGGCGATGAGCGCCATCACCGGCCCCCTCAAGAGCATGATTGGCGGCCTGCTGGACAAGATGCCCTTCGGCATCGGCCAGCTCGCCAAGCCGTTCGTCGACAAGTTCATCGACAACGGGCTGGCCATGGTCGCCGGCGGTCCGCTGGGTGGCGTTGCCTCGATGTTCGGCAAGGCCGGCACCGTGGGCAAGCTGGCGGACATGGTGGACACGGTCCGCACGGGCGCGAAGACGGTGGGCGACATCGCCGAGGGCCGGTTCAACGCCCAGCAGATGGCGGCCTTCGCCCAGGCCCAGCTGATGCGCGGCCTGTAATCCCGAATCGACGGGTGAAGCCCCCCAGGGCCAGCTCCCACGCACGTGGGGGTTGGCCCTTCGTTCGTTTCCGAGTCCGTGTGCGCCCACACGCAGAGTGGTCACCCGGGGCGCGAGGCCGCTTGATGCTGGCGACACCCACCCACAGCCGTTAAGGAGGGCCTCTCCCGCGCCGGCGTCTTCATGCGAACCACTCATCGTCCCCTCACCACCTTGGCCCTGGCCTTGAGCCTCTTCATGGCCGCCTTGGAAGCCACTGTCGTTTCCACGGCCATGCCCACGGTGGTGGGCGAACTGGGCGGCATCCAGCACTACGCGTGGGTCTTCACCGCGTACATGCTGTCCTCCACCATCACCGTGCCCATCTACGGGAAGCTGGCGGACCTCTACGGCCGCAAGCCCGTGCTCGTGTTCGGCATCGTGCTGTTCCTCGTGGGCTCCATCGCCAGTGGCCTTTCCACGTCCATGGCCATGTTGATCGGCTTCCGGACGCTCCAGGGCCTGGGCGCGGGCGCCATGCAGCCGGTGGCGCTCACCGTCATCGGGGACATCTACACGCTGGAGGAGCGCGCGAAGGTCCAGGGCGCGTTCAGCGCGGTGTGGGGCATCGCGGGCCTGATCGGGCCCATCACCGGTGGCTTCCTCGTGAAGTACCTCACGTGGCACTGGGTCTTCTTCATCAACGTCCCGGTGGGCGTGGGCTGCCTCATCCTGCTCCTGAGCTACTTCCATGAGCGCGTGGAGCGAAAGCCCCAGAAGCTGGACTACGCGGGCGCCGCGCTGCTCACCGGCTGGGTGGTGGCGCTGCTCGTCGGCGTGCAAGGTGTGGGCGTGAATCTGTGGGGCCTGCCCGTGGCGGCTGTGCTGCTCGCGGCCTTCGTCGCCGTGGAGCGCAAGGCGGCCGAGCCCATCATCCCCATGTCCATCTTCAAGGTGCCGGCCATCGTCATCTCCTCCATCGCGGGAGCGCTCTTCTCCGCGGCGATGTTCGGTGCCACCACCTACGTTCCGCTCTTCGTCCAGGGCGTCCTGGGCGGAACGCCCACCGAGGCCGGCGGGATGATTACGCCGATGATTGTCGGCTGGCCGCTGGCGGCCCTCGTGGCCGGGAAGCTGCTGCTCAAGACGGGCTTCCGCCCGCTCATCGTGGGCGGGCTGGGATTGACGGTGGTGGGCACGTCGCTGATGGCGCTGCTCCTGGGGCCCCAGGCGCCCAAGCTGCTGCCGGAGGTGGCCATGGGCCTGTTCGGCATCGGCATGGGCTTCGCGTCCACCGCGCTGCTCATCGCCGTGCAGACCAGCGTGGGCTGGGAGCTGCGCGGAGTGGCCACCGCCAGCAACATGTTCTTCCGCACCATCGGCGGCGCCATTGGCGTGGGGCTGATGGGCGGCGTCATGGTGTCGCAGTTGCTCAAGGACCCGACGGTGCCGATTTCGGCCGCCAACGCCTTGATGAGCCCCGACCATGGCCAGGACCTGCCCGCGGACCTGCTGGCGACGCTGAGCAGCGCCCTGGGCACCGGGCTGAGCATCAACTTCTGGCTGATCTGCGCCTTCACCGTGGCCGCCTTCACCGCGGGGCTGTTCTTCCCCAAGGTGTCGCGCACCACGACGGTGTCCTCCACCGAGATGGCGGCGCCGCACTGACATCCGTGCGGCGCCCCCGTGCGTCGCTCAGAGACCGTCAATCATCCGCAGGGCCACGTCCGGCACGAACGTGCCTGCGGGTGTGTTGGGCGCGACGCCGCACTGGCCGTCGGAGTCTCCGGGGACCTTGATCCACAGGGTCATCTCCGCGCCGCCCACGCCCACCTGGTTCGTCGTGCCAATCTTCCGGCCGGCGGGGTTGCACCACTCACCGTTGGAGCCATTGCCGTTGCGGCTGGTGTCCACCACGAAGGGCTTGGTGTAGCCGTACCGGCTGGTCAGCGAGCTGTTGACGGAGCCCGCGTACGAGGCCGACTGCGCGGTGGTGTAGAAGTTCGACACGTTGAGCGCGAAGCCTCGCACGTTGCGCACGCCCATGTTCTCCAGCCGCTGGGCCATGGTGTCCGCGTTGATCCACAAGGCGTTGCCCGCGTCCAGGTAGGCCCACGTGTTCGGCGCGCGATCCCTGAACTGCTCGGTGGCGTAGCGAATCAGGCTGATGCGCGTCTGCCGCTCGGCGTCGTTCGCCAGGCAGTCGAGCTGGGCGACGGCGTCCGGCTCGATGATGACGACGGCGGGACGGTTGCCAATGGCGGCGGCGAAGGACGAAATCCACGTCCGGTACGCCTCTGGCGACCCCGCGCCTCCGCCCGAGTGGCTCCCGCAATCCCGGCCAGGGATGTTGTACGCCACCAGCACCGGAAGCTTGTCCGCGGCGTCCGCGGCCGAGACGAAGCTGGCCACCGCCGTGGTGATGTCTCCGCTCCAAGCGGCGAACCAGCGTGCGGCCAGGTTGTTCGCGATGGAGGACTGGATGCGCGCAGCGCGCGAGTCCCCGCTGTTGGCCCGGACCCAGTTGGCGGGGTTGGAGTTCGGGTCGATGTAGAAGCCGCTCGTCATCGCCAGCGGCCCGCCGCCCCCGCCGCCGTCCTCCGTGGTGAGCGAGACGTCATCGATGAACGCGCTGAACCCCGTCGCGCGGCCTCCCATCTGGAAGGTGACCTGTCCTGCCTGCGTGGCCAGCGTCGACGTGAAGGGGAACGTAAAGCGCCGTGACGTGCCGTCCAACGTAATCTGCCGGTCCAGCGGCGCGGTGTACGGCGCGCTCTCCAACTGCACCGTCACACGGACCGTCGTCGTCACCGAAGCAGAAGCGGTGAAGGACAGCGTGTACGCCCGGCCATTCACCAGCGGAATGTCATCCTGGCCAATCAGCGCGTCCCAGGGGTTGGCCGTCCCGCCCCCCACGTCCACGCGCAGGCGGGCGTTCTCCACGCGGGACTGTGTGTTGGGGCCGCTCCACCAGGGCGACACGGTGCCGCCGTTGAAGGTGCCATTGGAAACGAGCTCGGTCAGCGCGTCGGTGCGACTGCCGAGCGCCTCGGCCTCCGCCGGGGCGGGCGGCTCCGAAGGACCACAGGCAGTCGCGAGGGCCGCCGCGAGCATCAGCGCGGCCGGAGCGGTGAAGCGACGAAACGGCGAACCGGCGGAGTTACTGGGTTGCACGAAGCCATTCCTCCCGCCCGCGCGAGGACGCCAGGGAGCGGCGCCCGGAGTGACGCGGGCTGTGTCGAGTGCGTGGCCCGTGGGTGGCCCCGCGAGCACGCGGAGCCACACTTGCACGTTTTTCTTGTTTTTCAGCCCTTCAATCCGCAGCGTTCACCGAAGTGCGCGCAGATGAACAGGCGGGACGCGGTACTCCGAGGCCTGCTCCACCACGCGGCCCAGACGCAGCAGCAGGTGCTCCTCGTAGGGACGGCCTGTGAGCTGGACACCCACCGGGAGCCCCTCTTCGTCGAAGCCTGCTGGCACCGACAGCGAGGGGAAGCCCGTCAGGTTGGCCAGGCGCACGAAGCGCATCAGGGCATCGACGACAGGCAGGTTCGACTCGCCATCCGGAAGCGCCGCCTCCGGGATGAGGGGCGCCGTGGTGGCCGTCGTCGGCGTGACGAGAACGTCCACGCCCGCCATCTGCGCGAGCAGCTCACGCGTCAGGCGGTGCCGGTGCCGCAGGGCATGCACCAGGTCCGTGGCCCGAAAGTGCCGGCCAATGGCCAGGTTGGTGCGCGTGTCGAGCCCGAACTCCGACGGATGCGCCTTCACGTGGGGAAGCATCACCTCCGACATCTCGCTCAGGATGATGCAGCTGTGCGTCCACAGCACGGTGTTGAGGTCGGGAGGCGGAATCTCCACCACCCGCGCTCCCGCGGCCGACAGCGCGGCCACGGCTTCCTTGCAGCGGGCGACGACGTCCGCGTCGGCGTCCTCGAAGTAGTCCCAGCAGATGCCCAGCCGCACACCACTCAGGCCGTCATCCTCGTAGCCAGACAGGTGATGCGGCGACTGTCCCTGTGAGACGAGGTCATGTCCATCCGGCCCCGCGAGCACCGCATACGCCGCGGCGACGTCGTCCACGGTGAGCCCCATGGGCCCCACGTGGCCCACGTTCCAGCACAGCGGCGGCACGCCCGTCTCCGGGATGCGGCCCCACGTCGCCTTGAGCCCCACGATGCCGCACAGGGCCGCGGGGATGCGGATGGAACCACCGCCGTCGGCACCGATGCTCAAGGGGCACAGGCCCGCGGCCACGGCGGCGGCGGAGGCACTGGAGCTGCCACCGGTGATGCGGCCCGTGTCCCAGGGATTGCGAGCGGCGCCGTGGTGGGGATTCAACCCGATGGGGTTGATGCCAATCTCATTCATGTTGGCCTTGCCGAGGATGATGGCGCCCGCGGCCTTGAGCCGGGCAGCCACCGTCGAGTCCGCGGCGGCCACCTGCGTGCGGAACCGCGTGCCCAGCGTGGTGGGGAACCCGGCCAGGTCGACCTCGTCCTTCAGCACGACGGGAATGCCATCGAGCACGCTCAGCGGGCGGCCCTCGCGCAGCCGTTCGGAGGACGCCTCCGCGGCCCGGTGTACCTCGTCCGGCTTGCGGGCGATGAACAAGCCCAGGCGCTGCTTCCCACTGTCCATCCGGGCGATGGACTCATGAATTCGATTCACCACGGCCACCGGGTCCGTGGCGCCCTCGCGGTAGGCGCGGACATAGGCCGCGACGCTCTCACGCTCCGGTGGACTGGCGGACGCGGCGACGGCGCGCGCGGCCTGCTGCGTGGGCGTCTGCGACTCCGTGGCGGCGGTGCCCTGGGGCAACGGAAACTGGAGCGGCGGCGCATCCCCCGCTGGGAGCTCACGCCATCGCTCGATGCCGCTGTCCCGCGTCAGCTTGTCCAGCATCACCGACCCGACGCCGCTCTCGAGCGCGTTCACGAAAGCCTTGAGCGCCATGCCCGACACACGGGGCGCCTTCACGGGGTTGCGTTGGTAGGTCATGGCGCCGCAGCCTATCCTCGAGCCGGCGGTACCGCATGAGCGATGGTGGCCAATTCAGCGGCGCGACTTGTTCGCGTCTTCGTGGACTTCGTGGCTACGCTCTTCCCTCGGTGAGCAGGGACGGAGTCGCTGGACAGGGCCCATGGAGGGCGTGGGTTGCCGGAGTTCGCGAGTTGGAGGAGCTTCATGCACAGGGCAGATGGCGCACGACACAGCTCACTCGATACCGTTCTGCGCGAGCGGTTCGGCCTGACGGACTTCCGCCCCGGCCAACGAGAGGTCCTCGAGGCCCTGCTCGGTCCGAACGCCGCGGCGCTCGCGGTGTTCCCCACAGGTGGCGGCAAGTCGCTCTGCTATCAGCTTCCGGCGCTGCTGCTGGAGGGCATCACGGTGGTGGTCTCCCCGCTGATCGCGCTGATGAAGGACCAGATTGACGCCCTGGCCCGGCAGGGCATTCGTGCCGCGCGGCTGGACGCCTCGCTGTCGGTGGACGACTCACGCGAAGTCACGCAGGCGCTGCGCGATGGTTCACTCAAGCTCTTGTACGTGGCGCCCGAGCGCTTCAACAACGAGCGCTTCACCGCCCTGCTCCGTGAGCTGCGCATTTCCTTGTTCGCGGTGGATGAGGCGCACTGCGTCTCGGAATGGGGCCACAACTTCCGCCCGGACTATCTGAAGCTGGCGAAGGCCGCGCGGGATTTGTCGGCAGAGCGAATCCTCGCACTCACGGCCACGGCGACACCCTCCGTCGTGCGAGACATCTGCCAGGGCTTCGGCATCCCCGAGGAGAACGCGGTCGTCACGGGTTTCTACCGGCAGAACCTCACGCTGGAGACGACCCCGGTTCACGCCGAGGCCCGCGACGCGCTCCTCCTGGGGCGGCTCGGTTCCCGAGCGCCCGGCCCCACCATCGTCTACGTCACGCAGCAGAAGACCGCCGAGCGCGTGGCCGCGTTCCTCGCCACGGAAGGTCTCCCCGCCAGCGCCTACCACGCGGGCCTGGAGCCCGAGGTCCGAGAGCGGGTGCAGGAAGACTGGATGGCCTCCACGAACGGCATCGTCGTGGCCACCATCGCGTTCGGGATGGGCATCGACAAGGCGGATGTACGGTCCGTGTATCACTACAACCTGCCCAAGGGACTGGAGAGCTATAGCCAGGAAATCGGCCGTGCCGGGCGAGATGGAGCGCCATCAGTGGTGGAGCTCTTCGCGTGTCCGGACGACGTCCCCAGCCTGGAGAACTTCGCGCTCGGGGACACACCCACGCGGGAAGCAATTCAAAGTCTGGTGACCGAGTTGCTCGGCCTGGGTCCCGAACTGAGCGTCGACATGTTCGCTCTGTCCAGCCGGCATGATGTGCGGCCACTCGTGCTGCGCACGGCGCTGACGTACCTGGAGCTCGAAGGCGTGTTGAGGCAGGGCACGCCGTACTACGTGGGCTACAAGGTGCAGCCGCTCATGTCCATCGACGCGCTCGTGGGGCGCTTCCAGGGAGAACGGGTGCAGTTCCTGCGCGACGTGTTTGCCCAGGCGAAGAAAGGACGCACCTGGTACTCGCTCGACCCGGCCGAGGTGGCGAACTCACTTCGGCAGCCCCGCGAGCGCGTGGTCCGGGCCATCGAATATCTCGAGGAACAAGGGCTCGTGTTGCTCCAGGTCTCCGAGCCGCGTCAGCGCTTCACACGGCTACGGACCCAGGAGGACGCAGCAGCGCTCACCGCACTCCTCCATCAGCGGTTTCAGCAGCGCGAGGCCCAGGAGGTCACGCGTGTCCGGGACGTACTGAAGCTCGTCACCCATGCGGGGTGCCAGAGCAATGCGCTGGTCGCCCACTTCGGTCAGCGGCGGGAGCAGCCGTGTGGGCACTGCACCTTCTGCCGGACCGGGGAGGCCCAGGTACTTCCCGCGGTGCGCCGGAAGCCTGCACTGCCCGCGGGCCTCGACGTGGGGGGCTTCCGAGCCCTGGCCGCGAAGCATCCCGAGGCGCTCGGGCACCCGAGGCAGGCCGCGAGGTTCCTCTGCGGACTGAACAGCCCCGCCCTCACGAGGGCGAAGCTCGGCGGCCACAAGTTGTTCGGCGCGCTGGAGGGCTGGCCCTTCGCGGAGGTGCTGGACTTCTGTGGCCGGCCAGCCGTGGATTGACAGCCCTCACCCCTGGTCGAGCACACCCGCGCGATAGTCCTCGAAGGCCTGGTGGATCTCCTCGCGGGTGTTCATGACGAACGGGCCGTACTGGACGATGGGCTCACGGAGGGGGCGTGCGGCGGCGATGAGCAACTCGCTCCGGCGATTCCTCGCACGCACGCGAAGCCGGCTCCCCGGGCCGAGCACTGCCAGCGAGCCCTCGAGCACCGGCTTCGACGTGTCTTCGGGCCCCATGTCCACCTCGCCCGCGGACACGAAGGCGAAGGCGGTGTGGTCCGACGGTGTGTCGAGCTCGAAAGGACGGTCGTCCTCGAGCGCCAGGGTCAACAAGAGCGGCTGCGTGGGGCGCTCACGTACGGGGCCCTGGAGTCCGTTCATGTGGCCCGCGATGACACGCGCGCGGCTCCCCGAGGGCGACAGACGCTCCTCCGCGAGCTGCTCGGGCGTGTGGTCCTGGTAGGCCGGCGGGCACATCTTCTCCTTCGCGGGGAGGTTGAGCCAGAGCTGGAAGCCGGACATCAACCCCTGCACCTGCTCCGGCATCTCCGAGTGGATGAGACCACGGCCCGCGGTCATCCACTGCGAGCCACCTCCGGCGATGAGCCCGCTGTTGCCACGGCTGTCCCGGTGGCGCATTCGGCCATCGAGCATGACCGTGACGGTCTCGAAGCCCCGGTGGGGGTGATTCGGGAAGCCGTTGATGTAGGCCCCGGGGTCATCGGAGTGGAACCGGTCGAGCATGAGGAACGGGTCGAGGTTCCGCAGCGCAGGCTGCCCGATGACCCGCGTCAAGCGAACGCCGGCTCCATCCGTCGCGGGGATGCCTTCGAGCGTCTGCGTGACGTTGCGCTGCGACTTCAGGATGACCGCGGGAGCCTCCGAGCGCCGACACCCGATGGCCGAGGCGGCCACGAGAAGACCCGACTGAAGGAGGAAACGGCGGCGCGAGGTGGCGTTCATGAAGACCTTGCCGGAAACCGGGTGGGCGTCCCCCGAGCCTCCTCCGGGAGCCGCCCGGAGTCCATGCACGAGCCGGGGATCGAACCCGGACGGCCCTTACGGGCCAGCGGATTTTAAGTCCGCTGCGTCTGCCAGTTCCGCCACTCGTGCCCGGCTGCGGGCAGCACCCTACAGGGCCTGTCCTACCTCCGGCAAAGGCCTCGTGCAGCCCCAGGCTCTCTTCCCTCTCCGCTGGGGCTCCTGGCAGGCCTGGGCGCCTCATTTCGCGCCCGGCGATGCCTCAAGGCCCGCGCCAGGGTGCTCAGGGATGCGCCAACCCCTCAAGAGCGTTGAAGAATCCAGGGCCCCGGGTCGGATTCGCCGCCAGGGAGGCCGGTCCGGGCCCCCTTCTCTTCACAGTTCGACGGCCGGAATGTGCTCCACCGTCGCATCCCGCCTGACCCTGTTATAAAGCGCCCCCCATGCTCGAGACCGTAACCAAGGGCTTCCGCGCCGCCAAGAACCGCCTCGCCGGCAAGAGCGAGCTCACCCCGGAGCTGGTCGACGAGTCGCTGCGCGACATCCGCGTCTCCCTGCTCGAGGCTGACGTCGCCTTCGACGTCGTGAAGAAGTTTGTCGCCCGCGTCCGCGAGAAGTCCGTGGGCGAGTTGGTGCAGACGACCATCACCGACACGGCTGGCCAGAAGCGCAAGGTCAGCCCGATGGACCACTTCATCAAGATCTGCCACGACGAGCTGGAGGCCCTCATGGGGCCCGTCGACACCAGCTTGAAGCTGAAGCCCAAGGGCCAGCTGTCCGGCATCATGATGGTGGGCCTCCAGGGCTCCGGTAAGACGACCACCACCGGGAAGCTCGCCAGCCGGCTCCTCCAGGAAGGGCGCAAGCCCCTGCTCGTCGCCGCCGACATCTACCGCCCCGCCGCCGTGGACCAGCTCAAGGTCCTGGGCGAGCGGCTCAAGGTCCCCGTCTACCACGAGCCCGGCATCCAGCCGCCCGAGCTCGCCAAGCGGGGCTACGCCGCCGCGCGCGAGCAGAAGTGCGACGTGGTGCTCATCGACACCGCCGGCCGGCTCGCCATCGACGAGTCCCTGATGGCCGAACTGGAGTCCATCAAGGGCAACGTCCAGCCGGACAACATCCTGCTGGTGTGCGACGCGATGATTGGTCAGGACGCCGTGCGCACGGCGGCGGAGTTCGACCGGCGGCTGACGCTGGACGGATTCATCCTCACCAAGCTGGACGGTGACGCCCGCGGCGGCGCTGCGTTGTCCATCAAGGAAGTCACGGGCAAGCCCATCAAGTTCCTCGGAATGGGCGAGTCCATGGACAAGCTGGAGGAGTTCCGCCCGGCCGGCCTCGCGGGCCGCATCCTCGGGTTCGGCGACATCGTCGGCCTGATGAAGGACTTCGAGAAGGTCGTCGACGAGAAGAAGGCCGAGGAGGATGCCAAGAAGCTCCTGTCCGGCCAGTTCACGATGAAGGACTTCGTCGAGCAGATCCGCATGGTCCGGAAGATGGGACCGCTCAAGGACCTGCTGGAGAAGTTCCCCCTCTTCGGCGACCTCACCGAGCACCTCAACCCGGACGAGAAGGAGCTCACGAAGATTGAGTCGATGTACGACTCGATGACGGCAAAGGAGCGCCTGCGGCCGGACACCGTCAACAACAGCCGCATCAACCGCATCGCCAAGGGCAGCGGCCGCAAGGTCGAAGAGGTCAAGGAGCTGCTCCAGAAGTTCGGGATGATGCAGCAGGTGATGGGCACCATCGGCCAGAATCCGGGCCTGCTGGGCCGCATCCCCGGATTCAAGCAACTGGGTCAGCTGTCGCAGATGAAGAACATGGACCTCTCCAGCATGTTCGGCGGTGACCCGAAGATGATGGAGAAGATGATGAGCGGTGGAATGCCCGGCATGGGAATGCCCATGCAGCTGCCGCAGATCGCGCCCGGCTACACGCCGCCCATGGGCCAGGCCGCCATGGCCAAGGCCCGATTGATGGGCTACGCGCCGCCCTCCGCCACCGGCAAGAGCGAGGACCGCGACGCCATCAAGGAGCGCCGCAAGCGGGAGAAGGAAAACAAGAAGAAGAACCGGAAGAAGAAGTAGGCCGCTCAAGGCCCCGGTGCCCACGCCCGCCTCCCCGCATCCGTGCTGGGAGGGCGGGCGTTCGTGTTTTCGGCATGGACGTCCGGGGCGTGGGACGCCCGTCTCGTCAGAACAACGGTCAGCTCAGTGACCTGTCCTGGCTTGCGCGCCGCTGACGGGACGAGGCACAAGAAGAGAGGCCGCAGGCACCTCGCGGCCGACTTCCGAGCACGACTGCACGGAATGGTTCTTGCGATGAGTCACGGCATGCACCACCCACGACGCTTTCTTCTCCTGTTGTTCGTCCTCGCGGCTGCGAGCGCCTGCATCAATGTCCCAGAGGTCGAACCAACTCCTAACGAGCCAGAAGCAGATGCCGGCTCGACGCCCGACGCAGGCGAGGAAGAGCTACCTCCTCCGACGTTGCGCACGACCTTCCCTGCAGGTGGGTCCACGCAGGTCGACACTGACACCCAGTTGGTGCTCACCTTCTCAAGCGCCGTTGACACGAACTCGCTGCGTCTGGACGTCGCCCCTCATGTGGCAATGGGCCCTATCGAATGGAGCAATCAGGGCACGACTGCAGTGACGCGCCCATCGACGGCGCTCGCGCAGAACACCGCATATACAGTCACTGTCGAGGCCAAGGACCGCACGGGGCAGTCTCTGACGGGCACACGCAGTTTCACGTTCACCACGACGGGCCCTGCCCCTGACACCACCCCGCCTACCATCCTCAACACGACGCCCGGTCAGGCCGCCATCGGCGTGCCCCGAGACCCAGTCATCGAGGTTCTCTTCTCGGAGCCCATGGATAGGACCTCGGTCCAAAACGCCTTCGCCATCACTTCGCCCGCGGGCCAAAACTCCGGAAGCTTCAACTGGAACGAGGCCGACACGGTGATGACCTATGCGCTTCCTTCAATCGTAACGTATGGCACCACCATTACCTGGCAACTCTCCACTCTCGCCAAAGACAAATCCGGCAATACACTGCAGGAGGCCGGACACAGCGAGTTCAGAATCGTCCGCCAAGCATCGATGACGATGCCCATCATCTACTCGGTGAGTGGATCCATTTCCACATCCGACACACCCGACTTCCACTACCGGAGTTACGCCACCTACGTCCTTGAGCGCATAGGCGATAACAGTGCCAATCAAAGCAGCCGGCTCTTCTTCGGATTCAAGCTCGACGCCCTGCCTTCAGAGCTCATTCAAATCAACCGGTCGACAATCAAGTGGTGGCTCTCCACTCAACTCGGCCAGCCATTCGAACAACTTGGGCCTCTCCTCTTGGAGCCTGTAGATGTAGGTGAGTACCTCCCCCAGTCGAACGTAGAAGATACTGAAAGCCCAGTGCTCACTGCAGCCTACAACGCGCAACCACGGGCCCTCGGCCTCACGCTCACGGCAGCAAATATTGGCACGCCGGGGCAGTTCGATGTCACGTCGTACGTGACTCAAGACTGGGCAAGCCGGGTGGAACGAAACTACAGGTCTCAGTTCCGTCTCCGCTTCACCCGAGAAACGAATAGCGACCGGAACACTGACGAACTGCGTTCGAGCTCAAGCACGTACCCCACGCTGGCCGAGCTTGAAGTCGTCTACGAGTATCCTTGAAGTGCAGAATGAGGCGAGCCGCAAGTGAGCGGCTCGCCTTTAATGAGTCCCGCCGGAGTCACTTCTCCTGTCGCTTGGGAACCACGAGGCCCTGACTCAGGCGTTTGAGCACCCGCTGCCTCTGCCGTCGTTTGTAGGCCTCATGGGCATTTTCCCCACGCTCGTTGAGCCGTGCGGTCTCCTCGTCGACAATCTGGAACTCGACAAGGGAAATGATGATCCTTCCCTTTCGATGCCGGGTGTCTTCCTCTGGCGGCGGCAGATAGGCATCCATTCGCATGGGGATATCCACCACGAAATTGAGTGCCCGATATGTATTTCCTGAAAACACATTCCCGCCAGCGTTTTCACGATCTTCGAAATCGCGATCCAAGTGAAGCTTGGCGATATGTTGCTCAAAGTGGGGGTTTTCAGCGAGCACGGTCTTGAAGGGCATCAGCGTATTTTCAGTCTGCCCAGGGACCACCAGATGAAATGGGAAGAGGCGCTGGGTAAGGTAGTAAAGGACCAGCAGTAGATCCTCACGCTTCCGTGTTACCACCCGGAACCGAGTCCGGTCGTAGACCTGCGCGGCAACGGTATCTTTTTTTGCCAGCAACTTCGTGATGAGCGAATCCTGGGTCTTGATGGAGTGCGCGAACTCCACGATGGGCAGACCCTTGGCCTGCATCTCAGCAGCCACGCCCAAGACCCTCTCCGTGATCAGTTCTGCCAGTTCCACCTCGGAGACGGGCAAGCGGAAGAGCAGATCGCGCCCTTCAATGTGCTGAATGACGTGCATCACCTTCAGGACGACACACGCAATCCGCCGGTGACGGGGCGACCCTTTGACGCCTGATGCGTAGAGGAACAAATCGTGGATTTCCTCTGGCCGCGCCACCGCATCCGCGACGCGATAGTTGAACGTCTTGCGAAGGTACTCAACGGCTTCGGCTAAGACGGCACGGGCCCACTCCTCATCGTAGGGGCGAGACACATCCAACTGGAGCAACCTGAGGAAGTTGTCCACCTCTCCACGGGACTGGAAGTGCATTCGCCGCCAGTCGATTACCGACCCCCCGCGGAGAATCAATCGGATGCGCTCGAGTTCGCGCACCCCCATCCGCTCCACCGCGCAGATGGGAATATCAGGCAAAACAGGAACAAGCGAAGGCGCCTTCACACTTGAGCTTCCTAGCCGAGCCCACTCGGATGGGGAAGTCCTCTCAAACGAACGAGGGCCCTCCCCCATCGGGAGAGGACCCTCGTTACGACCGAACGGTCAGCCAGCTACTGGGAAGCAATCTCGCGGTTGTTCTCGTACCGGACTTGACTCAGCACCCGGCCGTCTTCAGCGAGGTCCTTGACCACGCCATGCTTACGGCCGTTCTTGTACTCCTCGACCCTCTGGGGCTTGCCGCTGGGGAAGTACATGATGCGCTGGCCATGCCAGCCGCCGTCCTTGAACTCCGCAGTGCCGCGCTTGACGCCGGACACGTCGTAAAAGGTCCAGGTCCCGACCTTGAGGCCGTTCTCGAACTGCCCTTGCGCCGCCTTCACGCCATTCGGGTAGTACTCAACGTACGCACCGTGCGAGGTGCGGGAGCCTGCCTTCGTGCCGGACTTCACACACGACAAGCCTTCCTCCTTGGAACCGAGCTGAACCGTGCCTTCAGCGCAGTTCAGCCGCTCCGAAGCGCCTTCAGCCATTGCCGCCGGAGCAACCAGGGTCAGACCGAGGGTCAGCGTTCGCATCAGCTTGGTAGACAGCATCGATTCTCCTTTTCAAGACGCCGGGATTTCCGCGGCATGAATGGGACGCACAGGCCCAGCCGAAATTCAGCGTACCTCTCGCTGGAATGAGCGAGCCCCGCCCCTACAACCGGAGCGGGGCTCGATGACTCACCTGCCCAATCGACTACTAGTAGTTCGACTGCTGGCAGACGAAGTTGCCGTCAGTGAAGTAGAAGCCGGCCGAGTTGGTGGTGCTGCTCGCGGCGACGCAGAGGTTGACGATGATCTCCGCGTTGCTGCGGTTAGTGCCCGTGACGGTGTAGTTGCCCTCCGAGCGGCTGATGGACGCGTTGCTACGACCACCGTCCGTCTGGACGTAGAAGAAACGGCTCAGCTCGGTGGAGGTGTCCGGGAACGGCGTGTTGGAGTACGCGTTGATACGGATGCGCAGGCGCTTGGGCGCGCTGGCACCACAGAACGCCGAGTCCGTCGTCGCATTGACGAAGCCCACCTTGTAGATGATCGGGCCCGTGGTGCCGAGGTCCGCCTTGTTCGGGAACTCGTTGTAGTTCTGGCACGTCGGCGCGGGCGGCGCGGAGCAGGTGCCGCTGGAGCAGATCTGGCCGTAAGTACAGGTGGACAGGCCCTCGCCGGAGCAGCTCGTGGGCTGGGTGTCACCCTCTTCGCACTGGCCGGTGGTCACGTTGCAGGTCCGGTCGCCGGTGCACTCGGCGTTGGACGTGCAGGCCGTCACGCAGACGTTGTCCAGGTGGGAGCAGACCAGGCCCGTGGACTCGGAGTCCGTGCCACCGTTGCAGAGCACGTCCGTGGAGCACTGGCAGATGTTCGTGGTGGCGTTGGGACCCGCAACACCCAGCGGGGCGCAGGTCTTCGCCGTGGAGGGGCAGTCCGAACCAGAGTTACAGGTCTGCACGCAGACTTGGGCGGTCGGGTGACAGATCTCCGACTCTCCGCACTCGTCATTGCTGGAGCACGCACCCGGGGACGTCGTGTCGTCACCGCAACCAGCCATGAGACCGCTCATCGCGCCAAGCGCAGTGAGCACCAACATCATCTTGCGAAGCTGCATGTTGAGATTTCCTCTTGTTTGGAACGCCGCCCGGGGGGCCTCCGGCCACTGACTACAGGCCCCAACAACCATGCGAGCAAGTGAGGCTTAGTCCCGCCCGTCCGGACGTGTCAACGAGTGTCGACGCCACCTGGACGGCTGCTCGGCCACGAAATTCACCCTTCGCGCAAGCAGACAGCGGGAGCGGAGGCCATCGCGACGTTCATGTCGCGATAGCCTCAGTGGACGCCCCCCACCGTTCAGAAGGTGAACGGGAAGTCGATGGGCTCGCCCTGCCGCTTGTGACGCGGGAAGGACCAGCTCTTGATGAGCCCGGAGATGCAGCTCGCCATGTAGGTGGTGCGGAACTCATCCGTGCGGCACGACACCGCGCTCGTCTTGCCACTCGTCTGGATGGTCCAGCGCATCACCAGCTTGCCGCTCAACGACGGGTCCTTCTTCTTCTGCTCGTTGACGCACTTCACGATGGCCGGCTTGTTGGCCAGCACCACCGCCATGATGTCCGACTGCTGCAGCCGGTCCGGAACCCCGCCCCCCGGCTCGGGAGGGACGTAGGCCGTCGGACGTGCCGAGGACGGCTTCGCCTCTGGCGCCGACTTCTTCGTGCCGAAGAGCTCGTCGAAGTCATCATCCGAATCGCTCGACGAGGGCCGCTCCGCACGCGCCGGCGCGGACGCGCGAGGCTCCGGGTCCTCCCGGCGAGAGGACGACGACGAGGTGCGTCGATTATTGGGCCGCTCGGCCTTCGCCACCGCCGTCTCCGCAGGCTTCGGCGTTTCAACCGAAGGCGGCGTCGGCGTGGCCACGGGCGCCGCCGCGACGGCCGGGGGCGTCGTCTCCGGCGGAGGCGTGTTCACCGGCGCCGCAGCGACCTCCGTGGGCGGGGTCGGAGGCGGCGTCGCGGGATTCACGGGCGTCTGAGCAGCCGCCATGGGGGCCGTGTTCGCCTGAGGAGGCGGAGGGCTGCTGGGAGGAGGCGTCGGCGTGGCCACGGGCGCCGCCGCGACGACCGGGGGATTCGCCGGTGCCGCGTCCGTGCCAGACCCGCCCTTCAGGAAGAGCGCCGCAGCGCCACCACCGACCAGGAGCAGCCCCGCGGCAATGCCAACGAAGAGCCCCGTCTCTGTCTCTTATACCACATCTGACG
>NZ_JAAEAH010000084.1 GCF_010998615.1 Myxococcus sp. CA023
CTTCCGCATGGGCCGCTTCCTGCGCGTGCGCGACGTGGGCTCCAACCCGCTGGGCGGCTGGACGGGCCCCGGCACGCCGCTGCGTGGCGCCGTGGCGCACAACAAGCTGCTGGTGTCCATTGCCCGGGCCTTCGGCGTGAATGTGAATACGTTCGGCAACCCCGACTACACGGGGGAGCTGCCGGGCCTCACCTGAGCGGCGCTCGGGCTTGAAGTCCGGGCCCCGGTGGGAGCTGCGTGCCTCCGCCGGGGCCTTCGTGTTTCTTCAGGGCGCCGCGGTGTCAGTGTCCCGCCACCTGCGCAGCAGCTCGCTGGCGCTGCCACCGCGTTCCAACTGCGCGTGGGTCACCGCGTTGGACGCGTCCAGGTGGATGACGAAGGCCAGCGTTGGCTCGCCGCGCAGGTGGTAGCGCAGGTCGGCGATGCGCACCTTCCGGCCTCCTTCGGCCAGCGGCTCCACGTGGACGAGTGGGAAGCGGGCCCAGGCGAGCGCCTCGCGCACCGTGGGCACGGCCTGCACGTGCTCCGGCAGCTTGCTTCCGGTGGCTTCCGCGCGCCGGGCCTCCGACGGTGGACCCAGCAAGGGGACATCTCCCGCGGCGAAGACGTCACCGGGCAGGGTGGCCACGTAGCGCCACGTGCCCACGGAGAAGGGCAGGGGAAAGACACGCACGGCCTGTGCGGCGGGGTAGGCCGCGTCCACCCGCTGCGTCAGCACGGCCCAGGTGGCCACGCGGAAGCCCACGTACGCCACGGAGCAGGCCGCGCTCCACAGCAGCGTCCGCCGCCAGGCCGCGCGCCGGCGCCAGGCCAGGATGGCTCCGGCGAGCAGCGGCAGCGTCACCCAGGGGTCCACCACCATCGTCCAGTCCAGGCTCAGGCGGCTGTCGGAGAAGGGCAGCAGCACCCGCGTTCCCCAGCCTGTCCACAGGTCGGGCAGGAGGTGCGCGAAGACGACGGAGGCCAGGCTGGTGAGGAACACGGGCGCCAGCCGCGCGCCGCGGAAGCAGGCGCGGGCGGCCAGCGTGGCGGTGAGCGCCACCAGCGGCGCGGCGACCAACGCGTGGGACAGACCCCGGTGGGCCTGGAGCGCCACCGTCACCGCGTCGCCGCGCGCCAGCAGGGTGTCCAGGTCCGGCAGCTCCGCGGCGAGCACCGACGCCACCAGCACCGCGCGGTCCGTGGGGGAGGCGCGCTCCGGGGCGCCGGGGCGCACGTCGGGCCTGCGCATGGCGCCAATGGCGAGCCCGAGCAGTCCGTGAGTGAGGTTGTCCATGACGTGGCTTCGTCTATCGCCCCACGGGCCGCGTGGCCAGCGGCAGGGGAGACGCCATTCGCCCGGCTCCTGAAACGGCGAAGCGGGACGCCGGGAATCCCAGACGTCCCGCTCCAGGTGTGGCGTCACCGGGCCAGGCCCGGCGTCAGACGGTGGCTACCCGCCCAGCGCGCCGTTGATGAGCGGCGCGACAATCTGCATGCCCGGGTCCTCGGCGTTGTAGCCGTTGGCGGGCTCGTAGATGCGGATGCGCTGGTTGCCGTTGATCCACCGCGACAGGAACGTGTCCATGCCCACGAACTCGCTGTAGCACTTGTACGTCTGGCTCCACGGGAACTCCATGTACTCGTACCAGTGGCGCTTCTTCTCCATCTGCTGGCAGGCGTGCGCGCCGATGAAGGTGATGATGGTGCTGCAGTGGCTGGAGTTGATGGCGCGCTCGTGCGGGATGAAGTAGCTGAAGTTGTTGTACTTGTTCAGCTCGGTGACCAGCGCGTCCTGGTCCTGCTTCCAGTGGCCCAGCACGGACTCCTTGTCGTTGGGCGTGTGGAAGCGCTCATAGGAGAAGCGCGAGTAGTTGTAGTCGCGCGAGTAGCCCGTGTAGGCCAACTGGTCGTTGGGGAACTCCTGCGCCACCATGCGGTTGATGGTGCCGAAGTCGCTCTGGCTGAACGTGCCCGGCAGCAGGGAGAAGACGGAGTTCAGGTCCCACGACTGGCGAATCTTGTCGTGCAGCGCGCGCGAGCGGAAGTTCGCGTTGGGCGCCAGGAAGATGGGGCCGGAGTCGTTGAGCAGGTAGCCACGCGCCGGGTTGATGGCCTTGCGCAGGAAGTAGTAGCCGGCCGCCGTCGCCGTGCCACCCGCGCTGTAGCCCGTCATCAGCATCTTCTGGACGTTGGGGAACTGCGTCTTCGCGTAGTTCGCCACCGCCAGCGTGTTGGTGTAGCCGCTGTGGTGCCACGTCAGCGGCGGGTTCTGCCCCGTCGAATCGACGTAGGTGGCCACGTTGTTGCCCACGTGCACGTCACCGGTGCAGTACGGCACGTAGACGATGTTCCAACCCTTCGTCACCAGGTCCGTCTTGCTGCGCCCCGGCAGGCCCGGGTCCGCGCCGTTGACGAGCGGCGACACATACTTGGCCGTGAACTGGGTGATGTAGTCGTCGGCGATGCCGTTCGGATTGGCGGCGCCCAGCAGGCCCGCGCGGCCGCTACACGTGTCGTAATCCCAGCACGCGCCGCCACCCTCGAACAGGAACATCAGGTTGGGCGAACCCGTGCGGTGCACCCAGAACTTGAACTGGGAGCCATTGCCACACTTGGTTCCCGGCAACTCCACCTTCTGCCAGTTGTAGTTGTTGCCACCGTCCACCAGCACGTCGACGATGGAGGACATCACCACCTCCGCGCGTGCCGCTGCGGGCACGAGCGCGGCGGCCGTGAGTCCAGCCAGGATCAGGTTCTTCATTCAGGGACCTCCGGGTTTAGTTGGAAAACCCGTGTATACAATAGCGTTGCATCCGAGTCAGGAGGATTGTGGTTGTTTCACGTTTCCGACGAGCAGGACGCGGGTGCTGCATTGCGCCAAGGATGCGACGCATTGCGGCATCGGATGTAGTGCATTGCGCTATCTCGCGGTGGGTGGTTGCCGCGCCCACGCCGTGCGCGGTATTCGGAGCAGCATGGCCGTGAATGCATGGAGGAAGGGCCTGCCCGGCCTTGTCGTGGCGACGGGCCTCGTGGTGGCGGCGCTGGTGTACGCGCTTCGCCAGGACACGGAGCTGGTGACGCCGGAGTCGCCCGCCGTCGTCAAGCAGGCCGCCACGCCCATGGCGCCGCATGCCGTGGCGCAAACGCCGCCTCCTCCTCCGCGGGCCACGCCGCCGCCGTTGGACCTGACGCGGCCGCCCGAGGAAGTGCCGGACGACAACGCGCCCAAGGTGCACCCGGTGGACCTGCAGGTGATTCGCGCGAAGCTGCCTGACAACCTCTACTGGCAGATGGGCGCGCCCACGCAGGACCCGGCGGAACTGGAGCGCCGCGAATCGGAGTCCCGCCGCTGGAACGAGCTCTACGGCAAGGTGCTGTCCGCCGAGGCCACGGTGGAGCAGATTCGCGAGTACTACGGCCACCGCCGTCAGGTGTCCGAGGACTTCATCACCTTCTCCACCGAGGTGTTGTCCCGGTTCGGTGACGTGCTGCCGGAGCGGGACCGCGGGCTCTACGAGCTGAGCATCAACATGCACCGCACGCGGCTGGCGGAGCTGCCGGCGCAGGAGCAGGACGCGCTGGACCGGCGGGAAGCCCAGGAGCGCCGCCGCGAGGCCTGGCGCCAGGGCCTCCAGTCACCCTGAGCGCGCTCCCGGGCGGGCGAGGTGACTGTCCACCTCCGGACAGTGCCTCCGCGGGCGCGCCCGGCACGCCGCGGGGTGGGGAAGGGCGTTTCCCCCGAGCGGTGAGAATGTCGGCTGCCTTGCAGATTTCCGGCGCGTGGCAGTGGGGTGGGCGCGGCGGAAATGTTAAGCGGCAGGTACATCGCCTTGGCCCGTTCTCACACCGACCGCGTGGACTCACTCTCGACCGGACAGGACCCTGGTGGCGCCAGCCACGGCGGGGCGGACGCCAGCGGGCTGGATATTGCCCTGCTGGACCAGATGCCGGAAGCGGTCGTGGTCTGCTCGCTGGACGCAGTCTGTGTCCATGTGAATCCCTCCCTGGAGCGGCACCTGGGCCGGCCGCGTCAGGAGTTGCTCGGCCGGATGCTCTGGGAGCTGCACCCGGAGTGGGCGGAACGTTCCTTCCAGGAGCGCTTCCTCCAGGTGGCCCGGACGGGCGAATCCGCCGAGTTCGAATGCCACATCGAGCCCCAGGACCGCTGGTTCGTGAAACGGCTGTTTCGCGTCCATGAGCGGGTCGTCCTGTTCTCGCGAGACATCAGCGCGGAGAAGAAGCAGGAGGCGACGCTTCGGGCCCTCTACGACGAGATGCGCCGGGCGCAGCGGCACGCGGCCTTCCTGGCCCAGGCCAGCGAGGTGCTGGCGTCGTCCCTGGAGCACGATCTCATCCTGCAGCGCATGGCTCACCTCGCCGTTCCCATTCTGGGAGACGCGTGCTCGGTGGACCTCCCCATGCCGGATGGGCAGGTGCGCCGCGCCGCCGCCGCCTTCTCCAGGCAGGAGATGGTGGCGCCCGCGCAGGACTTCCAGGCGCGCTATCCCATCCGCCTGGAGGATGCGGCGGGTATCGGCAAGGTGCTGCGTACCGGCGTCACCGAGTTCACCCCGGACTTTCCCGCCATGCTCGCCGCCGCGCAGGGGGGCAGCTCGGCGTACCGGCGGGCCGTGGAGGCGCTGGGCATCAGCGCGTACATCATCGTCCCGCTCATCAGCCGGGGCCGGGTGCTGGGGGCGCTCACGTTGCTCAATTCGGAGTCTCGGCGCAGGTACACGGAGGCGGACGTGCGGCTGGCGGAAGACCTGGCCCGCCGCGCCGCCACCTCGCTGGACAACGGCCGGCTCTACACGGAGGCGCAGGAGGCCGTGCGCGCCCGGGACTCGTTCCTGTCCGTGGCGTCTCACGAGCTCAACACGCCGCTGACCTCGCTCATGCTCAACATCCAGGCGTTGCGGCGCGACATGGAGCCGCGCGCCAGCAATGGCCCCGCGTCACCGGAGGCGCTCTCCACGAAGGTGGTGGCGGTGCAGCGGCAGGTCTCCCGCCTGTCGAGCCTGGTGCGTGAGCTGCTGGACGTGTCCCGCATCACCGCGGGGCGGCTGCGGCTGGAGCGCGAGGACCTGGACCTGGCCGCGCTCACCCGCGAGGTGGTGCCCCGCTTCACCGAGGACCTGGCGCGTGCGGGCTGTGCGCTGCACCTGGATGCGGGGGGCGCCGCCACCGGCCATTGGGACCGGCTGCGGCTGGAGCAGGTGCTGCAGAACCTGCTCTCCAACGCCATCAAGTACGGCCGGGGCCGCCCCATTGAAGTGCGGGTGGGGGCGGATGCGTCGCGCGCCTGTCTGTCGGTGAAGGACCAGGGCGTGGGCATTCCGCCGGAGGGGCGCGCGCGTCTCTTCCAGCGCTTCGAGCGGCTGGCCAGCGAGCGGCACTACGGCGGACTGGGGCTGGGCCTGTGGATCGTGAAGCAGATTGTGGACGCCATGGAGGGTCGCATCTTCGTGGAGAGCGTGCCCGGCCAGGGCTCCACCTTCACCGTGGAGCTGCCGCGCCACCCGGCGTGACCAGGTGCGAGCGGACGCCGGAGGACACCACCCATAGCTGATGGGAGGTCCGTGTCACCGCCACGTGCAGGCGGCGGCGTGACTCGTCGTCCACCGGGTAGGCCCGCGCCGTCGCGTCCGGGAGGATGACGTAGTCGAACTCCAGGCCCTTCACGCTGCCCACGTCGGTGACGTCCACGCCGGGCTCGAAGGTGAACTCGCCGTCGCTCACCAGCCGCGCCCAGGGCTGGTCGGCGACGACGCGGTAGATGGCCTGCGCGGACTCGGGGCTGCTGGCGATGACGCCCACGGAGGCGTGGGGCTCGCGGGTGACGAGGTCCCGGAGCGCCTCGCCGATGAAGAGCTGCGCCTGGGCCTCGTCGGGGAAGTGGTGGAAGCCCACCGGAGCGCCCGCGCGGCCGGTGGCGGCGGCCTCCGGGGCCTGCGCGCCCAGCACCTGCCGCGCCAGCTCCACCACGGGCCGGGGGCACCGGTAGGAGACCTGGAGCCGGCAGGTGGCGGCGTCGCGGATGTTGAGCTCGTTGAGGACGGCGGGCCAGCCCGCGAAGCCCGCGTCCGTCTGCTGCATCTCGTCGCCCGCGAGCGTGCAGCTCTTGCCCTTGCCCAGCAGTTGGCGGACGGCGAAGAGCTCGAAGAGGGAGAAGTCCTCGGCCTCGTCCAACACCACGTGCGCCAGCCGCTCCAGGCCCAGCGAGGTGTGCTGGGCCTTGAGGAACATCAGGACGGGCAGGTCGTCCAGGTCCACCGTGCCGGCCATGGCGTCCGGCGTGTCGTCCTCGATGGAGCGCCCGTCCACGGTGATGAGCCGCTCCGCGTCGGTGATGTCCTTGAGCACCTTGGACAGCGGCGTGGCGAGCTGGAGGCGCGTGTGCTCCAGCGTCTCGTCGATGGCGGTGCGAGGAATTTCGCCCTTGGCGGCGGTGACCACGCTCTCCAGGAAGCGCCGGTCCATGTACGCGTCCGCCATCCGCGTGCGCAGCCGCTCCAGCGCGGTGCCCGCGTCTGTCTTTGGCACGCCCACCCGGGCGGCCAACGCGCGCCGCAGGGTGGGGTGGCGCTTGAGGCGGGACACCAGCGGCGGCGTGTCATTCCACAGCTTGATGCCGGGCACGTTGAAGGCGGAGCGCGCGGTGGCGAGCAGCCAGGCATCCCGCGTCTGCACGGCCACGTTGCCCAGGCCCAGCGGCGCCAGCAGCCGGCGGGACAGCCGCGCCAGCCCTTCTTCCGGGACGATGAGCTTCATGCGGGCCTGGGGGAACGTCCTCGGGTCGTCGAAGGCCAGCTTCGCCAGCCGGTGCAGCGCCACGGTCGTCTTCCCACTGCCCGCGCTGCCCAGCACCAGCAGCGGCCGGTCCGGGCCGGTGCTGACGGCCTCGTACTGCTCGGCGTCCAGCATGGCGGTGACGCCAAAGGCATCCTCGATGCGCCGCGCGCCCTTGCCGGTGCCCAGGAACTCCGGCCGCGCCGCCGTCCCCGCGCCGCCCGACTGGAGCGTGGCGAAGTCGCGGCTCACGTTGCGCCATGAGCCGTCCGCCAGGCGCTCCAGCACCAGCGCGCCGGAGATGATGCGCGTCAACACGCCGCGCTCGATGATGACCAGCCGGCGCGTCTCCACGCTGCCCTCGGCGAGCCGCTCACCGAAGTACTCCTCGTAGTCGTCGCCTTCCTCGTAGCAATAGAAGACACGGGCCACGGGGGCGAAGCGCCAGTCGATGACGCGCACGCCAGCGCCCACGTCCGCGAACGTGGTGCGGCCCAGCAGGTAGTCGCGCGGGCCGCCTTCGCCATTGAGGCGCAGGTGCGCGAAGTAGGGGGCCTGTGGGTCGGGAAGCTTCACTCCCTCCTGACGTTCCATGAGGGAGCGCATCTGGTTCATCTGCGCGAAGATGTGCGGCAGGTCGGCCACGGCCGCGGTGGAGGCGTCGTCCCGCAGCACCTGCAACTGGGCGACAAGTCCCTGGGTGTCCTGTCCGCGTGCGGACTTGCGCCGCGCGGCTTCCAGCGTGGACTGAACACGGGCCAGCAAGGCCTCTTCCTCGGCGATGATGGCGCGGGCATGGTCCGGCAGCGACGCCTCGACGTGGCTCATGCGCGGCAAGGTGAACCTCGGCGCCGTATGCGTCAACCTGTTGTTTTTCCTGAGAGAAATGCTGTCTTTTTGGTACTCTGTACCAGGAAGGGATGGACATGCGCGGTGTGACCCAGCGGCTGCTGCTGGTGGGGCTGATGTTCCTGGCATGTACGGCCTCCGCGTCCCGCAAGGTCCTGTACGAGAAGGCATCGCCCTACACCCTCATCTCGGTGACGGAGGACGAGGAGGGGCGCCGGTACCTGGGCTTCGATGCCTCGGGCGCGCTGCAGAGCGTGGTCCGGCCGGGCAAGCCGCTGGACCTGGTGCTGCCCTACACGCAGGTCTCCATGGTGGGGCTGGCCTACGTGCCCGCGCCCAAGCGCATCCTCATCGTGGGCCTGGGGGGCGGGGCCATGCCCATGTTCCTGCGCAAGGTGGTGCCGCGGGCGCACATCGACGTGGTGGACATCGATCCGGATGTGGTGACGGTGGCCAGGCGCTACTTCGGCTTCCGGGAGGACACGCTCCTGCGCGCGCACGTCGGAGACGGCCGGCGCTTCATCGAAGCCGACCGGCCCGCGTATGACCTCATCTTCCTGGATGCCTATGGCCCGGACAGCATCCCGGAGCATCTGGCCACGCAGGAGTTCCTGGCGGCGGTGCGAGCGAAGCTGAGCCCCCAGGGCGCGGTGGTGGGCAACGTGTGGGCCTTTCCGCCCAACCGTCACTACGATGCCATGGTGCACACGTGGCAGGTGGCCTTCACTCAGTTGTATGAGTTCATCGTGCCGCAGAGCTCGAACCGCATCCTGGTGGGCGTGGGGTATGAGGAGAAGGTGGCCGCCAAGACACTCGAGGCGCGCGCGGAGAAGCTGGAGCGCACCCGGGGCGTGCCGTTCGACTTGAGCGGGCTGGTGGACCGGGGCTACACGGACGCGACGGAGCGGCAGTTGCGGGGCAAGGTGCTGAAGGACGCGGACCTGCCGAAGCCCGAGTCTGTGACGACGCCGGCGCAGGTCCGCTGAGCGCTTGTAAGGAGCTCGGGCCTGCCTCACATCGACGCGTCTGCCTTCAGCGGTTCGTCCATGGGGGGGACCACGCCTTGGGATGCCGATAGCGGTCCTTCCGGGCGTCGAGGTAGGCGCGGAGCTTCGTGAGCGCGGGGTGCGCGTTGTCGCTACGCCAGACCAGGGAATGTGGGTACACGAGCATCGGGTTTCGGATGGGAATGCGGCGGAGGTTGTACTCGGCCGGCCACACCAGCCGGATGTGTTCACCTACGAGTGTGGCCAGGCTCGAGGAGCCGGCAATCACCTCCAGGAGCGCATCGATGCCGAAGTCGGGGCCGAGCGTGTCGATGGTGAGCCCGAATCTCGCGGCGAGCTCGTCGTAATATGCGGCCCACTCTGTTCCTGGGACGATGAAGGGCATCCAGACCTTGTGCTTCGCGAGCTCGGCCGGCGTCAGCGAAGTCGCCGTGGCGAGCCTGTGCGTATGGCTCGTGAGGAGCTCCACGGCGTCGTCGAGAACTCGGGTCGCCACGACGCCGTCGGTCAATTGTTGCGCAGGTCGGGTAATGGCGCGAAACGTCGCGTCGATCGTCCCTGCCCGCACAGCGGCCAACGCGGTCTTCGCGTCGAAGAGATGCGTGACGATATCGATTTCGATTTCAGGATGGGCGCTGTGGAAGTCCCGAAGGATGCGTGCGCTCCCGAGGTTCGGCTTGACCACGTCGACACGGAGCCGACGGCGGCCAGGGCGCACGGAATCGGCTGCCCGCTCCGCCGTTTCGAGGAGCCTTCGAGCGTGAGGCAGGAACACCTGGCCGTCGATGGTGAGCTGAACGCCGCGCGGCGTCCGGACGAACAACCGCGCCCCGAGGCTGGCCTCAAGTGCGGCGATGCGCTTGGAGACGGCTTGCTGAGTCAGTGACAGCCTTGATGCCGCCTCTTGGAACTGTCCCGTGTCGGCGACGGCAATGAAGGTCCTCACCCCATCGAAATCCACGCTGCCCCGCCTCCGTTGCTCCAGTGTCGTCAGGGGAGGGTACCGCACGGGATTGGGCGGTGCCAGGGAACGGTACAACCCGCGGTTGTGTCTCAGGGGATATCAAGTTGTTTGATGTCTCAGCGATGCACTGGCTAGGGTCCTATTCAACGGCACGCACGTCTTCAATGGCTGCCGTAATTTCAGGAGAACCGTTCCATGCATGGCGAGAAGCCGTTCCTTCCCCGGGAGGTGCTGATCGGCACCCCTGAATCAGAGGTCATGTTCAGCAACATCCGGCGAGCGATGCGCCTGACCGTGGAATTGAACAAGCGCACCTTCGATGATGCCGAGGAGATCAGGGCGCTCTTCAGTGAGCTGACCGGCCGAAATGTCGACAGCACGTTTTCGCTCATCCCGCCGTTCTATACCGACCATGGAGTCAACATCCGCGTCGGGCGAAATGTGTTCATCAACCAGTGCTGCACGCTGATGGACATCGGCGGTATCGACATCGCTGACGACGTCATGATTGGCCCGAAGGTGAACATCATCACGTCGAGTCATCCCCTGGAGCCCGCCAGGCGGCGGGCTTCAGCGGTCGCGAAGCCCATCGTGCTCAAGCGAAATGTCTGGATTGCGGCGGCCGTCACGATATTGCCGGGCGTGACGGTGGGCGAAAACTCGGTGGTGGGCGCCGGAGCGGTGGTGACCGAGGATGTGGCGCCGAACAGCTTCGTGGCGGGCGTTCCCGCCCGGCTGGTGCGACACCTGACTTGAGGGCCAGGGGGCACGTCTCGGTGCCCCCTGGCCTCGCTCGAGGTCACGCGTTGGCGATGGACTTGGGCGGCAGCTTCAGCACCTGCCCGACCTTGATTTTGTCCGGGTCCTTGAGCTGGTCCTTGTTGGCCTCGAAAATCTTCGGGTACAGCTTCATGTCCCCGTAGATGTCCTTGGCCAGCTTGCTCAGCGTGTCGCCCGACTTGACGGTGTACAGGCCGTACGGCGTCTCGTGCGTGACGGTGAGCATGACCATGACCTCGTTCTGCCAGTTCGGATGTCTGGCTTTGATCTGGTCCCACATCCGGTCGCGGTCCCAGGCGTAGTCCACCGTCCCCTTGATGATGAGCTTGCCGTTTTCCTCGCGCGACTCGACCTTGGCGCCCACGTTCTTCGCCACGTCGAGCACGTCCTGGTAATCATTCTGCAAGGCCATGGTTGCTCCCTTTCGCCTGCGCACGCCGGAACGGGCGTGGTGCTGGGCGGGGCGCAATGTAGCCGCCTGTCCCGACGTGCCCGTCGCCCCTCGGTGTCACTGGGGGCGCGGATGGCGAGCGGTCAACAGAGTCCGTCCCGCGCCGTCTCGGATAGACGGTGGGCGGAGGGAGAGGCGCTCCACCCACCCCGCGCGTTAGCGGCACGCTCGTGCCGTCACGGGCAGTATTGCAGCGCGCACTCGTGCCGCTGGTCGATGCAGACCTGCGTCTCCTCGGGGTCACCAAGGGCCTGGCGAATGCAAGCAGTGTAGGTGGTATGACAGTCTTCACAGGTGGTCAGTGCCTGGACTTCGGCTCCGTGCGCCTCGTCCGTGCCGGCAGGGTCGTCCAGTCCCGGGTCCATCCCGCCACAGCCCGTCCCCATGAAGACCGCGGCCAGCGCCACGCCCATCCACGTTGCTCGCATGATGCCTCCCGTCGCGCAGACGGTCCTGTTTCGTTGTGGATTGCGAGGATTGCGGAGGTGCCTGAATTTGGCAATCGCGCCTGGAAGTCCTGGCCCTTGGCCTGTCTTCCCGCGGATGGTATGAGCACTACGTCCGTCTGGCCTTGAGTCCAGGGCCAGCGCGGTTCGTGCACTGCCTTCGCTTCGTCGCTGTCGAGATTCACTTCCGCTCGGGGGAGGCGGTGGGGCGTGACCCTGCGCGCTGCTCCCGGGTTCGTCCTTGGAGCTTGGATGTTTCGCCCGCGTGTCTCCCTCCCTTTCGCCTGGCGGCCCCGTGCCGCCGTCGTCGCCCTGACGCTGCTGCTGAGCGCGTGCGCCACGCTGCCCCAGCGTGGGCAGATCGTCATGCGTGACGTGGCCTTCCCGTTGCGGGACTTCCGCTTCCCCTCGGGGCTCCGCGTGGTGGTGGAGCAGGATGCCCGCTCTCCCGTGGTGGCGGTGGTCGCGGTGGTGGGCGCGGGGGGCTCCAGTGACCCGGGTGGCAAGGAGGGCCTGGCGCACGTCGTGGAGCACCTGGCGTTCCGTTCCCGCCACGCGGGTAGTCCGTCGGTGTGGCGGCGCCTGGAGGCGTCGGGCGCGGGCTTCTACAACGCCTCCACCAGTTTGGATTACACGTCCTACGAGACGCTGGGCCCCAAGGAGGCCTTGCCCGTTCTCCTGAAGCTGGAAGGCCAGCGCCTGGCCGCGCCGCTTGCGGGCGTGAGCCCAGAGGTGTTCGCGGTAGAGCGCGAGGTGGTCCGCAACGAGCTCCGCCAGCGCAACGAGACGGGCTACGTGGGACAGGTCTTCAGCTGGTTGAACGCCGCGGCCTTCCCCGGTGGACACCCCTACGCGCGTCCTCTCGCCGGGACGCATGAGTCGCTGTCCGCGCTCAGCCTGTCGGACGCGCAGCGCTTCGCCCGGGCGCACTACCGTCCAGACAACGTCACGCTGGTCATCGCCGGTGACGTGGACCTGGCGGCCGTGGAGGCCACGCTTCGGGCAAACCTGCCCGAGGCCTGGGTGGGGACAGGCGCACCCCTGGCGCTGGAGGCGCGTCTGCCCGCGCAGCCCGCGGCCCCCGCCACCACGCCCGCCCAGAAGCCGGTGCCCGTCTTCACTGCCGCCGTGCCCACGCCGGAGGTGTATCTGTCCTGGGTGCTGCCGCGCGGCTTCGACGAGTCCAGCGCGGTCCAGGACTTCGTGCGCGCCACCTTCGGCCAGAACCTCTGGGGCGCGGTGCGCAACGACGGCGACATCGCGGACATCTCCACCAATCTGATTCCGGGGACGCGCGCCTCGCTGCTGGTGGTGCGGGTGCGGCTCAGCCGGGGCGACGACCCGACGCGCTCGGCGGGGAAGGTGTTGGACCAGGTGCAGAACGCGTGGGTCCAGGAGATTCAGCCCGGCTCCGTGCTGGGCCGCGAGTTCGACTTCCAGGCGACGCGCCGGCAGGTGGTGACGGGCATGGTGCTGGAGTCAGAGGACCTCATGTCCCGCACCGAGCGCCGGGCGTTGCTCACCCACTTCACGCAGGACGTGCGCTCTTATACCCGCTCGCAGGTGGCGCTGATGGGGCTCGCCGGCGGCAAGGTGACGGACTTCTCGTACCAGTGGCTGCAGCGGGACCGGGTGCGAATGATTGTCGTCCGTCCCGGTGAGGTGCCGGGCGCGGCGACGGCGGCCGCCACGCTGTCCGCGGACGAGGAGCCCTGGACCACGCCCGCCGAGCAGGTGACGCCGTCCATGACGGCGGCGCTCGATTCGCCCGTGCAGGTGCTCAAGCTGGACAATGGCATGGAGGTGCTGCTCGCTCCGCGTCCGGGCCTTCCGGTGGTCCGCATCGGCGCGGCGATGGGCGGTGGTTCGTCCTACGGCGCGAAGTCGGGGGTGGCGGACCTGGCCAACTGGGGCTCCTTCCGGGAGTCCTGGTTCGAGGGCCGCCCCAGTGACTGGGGCCTGCATTCGACGTCGTCGTTCCAGCGCGACCACCTGCGCGTCGGCATCTCTGGCACTGCCGGCAACGTCGGCAACATGCTGGCGATGCTGGCCGAGCAGCTCGACTCCACGCGGACCTCCGAGGACGTGGTGCGTTTCTACCGCGAGCAGGTGCTGCCCTGGCGTCAGGCGGTGGACTCGAATCCGGAGCTCCTGGCCGAGCGTCACCTCCAGAAGGCGCTGTATGGCACGCATCCCTTTGCGCGCGAGGCCACCGGCGCGGACCTGGCCCAGGTGTCCTGGACGGAAGCCGAGGCGTGGCTGAAGGACGTGTATCGCCCGGCCAATACGGTGGTCGTCATCGCCGGCGAGTTCGACGTGAAGGAAGTGGAGGGGCTGGCGCGCAAGTACCTCGGCGGTTGGAGCCGGGGGAAGGCGGCGCCCGTCGCCACGCCGGCCGCGCCTGAGCTGCCGACGGCGTCTTCGGAGGCGACGGTCCTGCTCTCGCCGCGTCCTGGCGCGAGCCAGGCACAGGTGCAACTGGCCTGCCGGCTGCCCACGGCCACGCCCGAAGCAGAGGCGCGCTACGCGTTGATGGCGGAGCTGATTCACAATCACGCCTCGGGGGAGATGCGCTCGCGCCGGGGGGCGACGTACGGCTTCTCCGCGCGGCCCTGGCTGGGGCGCGGCGGCGCGGCCCACCTGGTGCTGGAGGGCGCGGTGGATGCGCAGCGCATGGGTGAAGGCATCAGCACCGTGACCAAGCTTCTCGCGTCCTTCGCGAAGGAAGTGCCCGAGCACGCGCTGGAGCGGGCTCGCAGGGGGATGCTGGCGTCCCAGGCCGTCTCCTTCATCAGCTCGGAAGCCTGGGTGAACGCGCTGCTGACCGCGCGCGTCCGGGGCTTCGAGCCGGACACGGTGACGCGCCGGCCCGCGATGCTCCAGACGGTGACGGCCGAGTCCCTTCGGAAGGAGTTCGAGGGCTGCTCCCAGCGGCTCGTCGTCTCCATCACCGCGGATGAGGGCAAGGCGCGGCCCGTCATCCAGGCCATGTCCCAGCCGTAGCCCACCACGTCCCCCTGCCTGCTGGCCGTCCCGCCTGGCAGGGGCTTGTCGTCCACCTCCGTGTCCCTGGCTGCTTATCTTGAGGCCGCCGGGGACCAGCCAGGGGGAGCGCTGCATGCGGTGGCAGGGTGGACGTCGCAGCTCGAATGTCGAGGACCGGCGGGGCAGTGGCCTGGGCCGCCCGCTGGCGCTGGGGGGCGGCGCGGCCTCCATCGTCGTGGCGCTGCTGGTGCTGCTGCTCGGAGGAGACCCTTCCCAGCTCGGGCTGGGCGGAGGCGAGGACCCTCGGAGCGCGGACGGCACGGGCGGTTCGGGCCAGCCCTTGGACCCCCGACAGGAAGAGCTCAAGGACTTCGTGTCCGTCGTGCTCGCGGACACGGAGGACACCTGGCCGGAAGTGCTCGCGCCTGTGGGCGCGCAATACGCGCAGCCTCGGTTGGTGCTCTTCACGGACGCGGTGCAGTCCGCGTGCGGCTTCCAGGAGAGCGCGGTGGGGCCTTTCTACTGTCCACCGGACCGGCGCATGTACCATTGGTGATGACACCTTGCAGCGGCGCGCCCAGGGCTACGTCGTCCCGGAGTCCTTCACCCACGGCTCTTCCGAGCAGCGCGTCACCTGGTTCCGGCGTGGGCTGGAGCAGGGCACGCTCGAAGCCTGTGACACCTTCGGCGACGCGGGCGTCGGAGCGCGCTGACGGTGTGCCCGCGGGGCCCGGGGACGCCGAGCCTCCCACCGGTCCGTGAATCGCACCGGGAACGGCAGGCACGCGGCGGATGAGGCGCTACGCGCCCCGAGCGCTCCTTGGAGCCACGGCGAAGAGGGGACCGCCTGCCTGCTCGCGGGCCCGGGAGGCGCTCAATCCAGGTAGCCCCAGCGCTCCTCCTCGAAGACGAAGAAGGGGCGCCCGAAGGGAATCCTGTCCGTCCATCCCAGCACGTGACGGCGTGCGTCCGCCGGGCCGCTCACGTCGTAGGTGAAGCCGAAGTGAGGGCCGCTGAACTTGGCGGGTGGCAGCTGGGGGAGGAACTCCGGCACGAGCTGCTCCAGGGTGTCGGGGAGCTGTCCGTGCCGGGCCTGGTAGGCGCGGCAGGCCGCGATGAGCGTCTCGGCGTTGCGTTGCGCGCGTTCCGTCTCCTTCTTCCCGGGACGGAGCACCATGTACAGCGTCAGGGGAATGCCGACGGCATTCCGCAGCAGCCCCCGGGCGGTGCCAAGGAATCGGTGGAGCGTCATATGGGCGCGACCATCGCATGACTTGCGACTGCCTATGTTCTCCAAGAGGAGGACATCGCCATGCCAGATGTGGAAGCGCCGCGGCCGCTGTCCGAGCCGCCAGACGAGGCGGAGGAACGACAGAGCCGCTACATGGAGGAAGAGCCGGGCCACACGCCGGGGAGCGCGGAGGGCGACGACGAGGACGCGCCTCACCGTGTTCGCCCCTACCCGGACCCGGACCACACCCCGGGTCAGGCAGAAGGCTGAACCCAGGGCCGCCGGGAGGGCTGACCTACCAGTGGATGAGGTAGGTGCAGGAATTCGCGCCCTTCTGGCGGCACCCTGCTGAAGTGTCGTGAGTGAGCGTGGCCTCGGGCGCGAAGCGCTGGGCCATGCCCTTCACGAGTCCCATGTCGAAGCGGCACGGGTAGGGATTGTCGAGGACCCGGCGGGCCTCGTCGCGGCCCTTCACCGGGTGGAAGTGGCAGTGGCCCATCTGCGGGTTGCAGAGCAGGAGGAGCCAGGGGCTTGGACATGAGCCCCTGCGGTACGTGCCTTGATGACGCCCCCTGTGGGAGCCGACGCTGTCTCTAACTGAAGTGGCGCTCCAGCACTGCGGCGACGTGCGGGTTCTTCTCCGCTCGAGTGGCCGCCGCTGCCAGGGCGGGGCAGTTCTGAATGAACCAGTCCTTGTTCGGGCGCCAGTGCGTCATCACGGTGACGTAGAGGTCCAGCGCGCTGAAGCGCTTGCCGAGCACGTGAGGCTTGCCCACCTGGGCGTCGATTTCGCGCCAGAGGTTGGCGCGGCGCTCCATGACGGTGTCGCGCAGCCGGTCCGCGGCGGGGCCGGCCAGGGTCCACTTGGGCGGGTCGTCCGCGTAGGTGAACGTCGGGTACACCGCGCCCACGAGGCGATGCAGGAGGTTGAGGAAGCGCACGCGCTCGGGGGCCGTGGGCTCCGGCACCAGGCCGCTCTGGGGCGAGACGTCGTGCAGGTGCAGGATGATGGCCGCGCTCTCTGTCATCACCGCGCCATCGGGGAGGATCAGGGTGGGCACCTGCCCCAGGGGATTGAGCTTCAGCAGCCGATCTCGCCCGGGACCTGGCTCCAGGTAGGGCAGCTCCGTCAGGCGGTGCGGGATGCCGGTGATGCTCAGCGCCATCTCCACGATGGCCGAGCCACATCCCGGTGAGCCAATCAACTCATAGTCGTTCATGGACCGTTCCGTCATTCCCCAGAAGAGGGCAGTGGCTGCCAGTTGGGAACCAACGTGGGGACGATTTCTCCGGAGGCCGGAATCGTCAACTCCTCCCGGTGGAAATAGATGTGGCCGTGCCGTCACGGGCCTATGGCGACAGGTTCGCGCTCTCGACAGGCTCGTGAAGCGTAGCGTCCAGCACTGAACTCAGGATGGAAGGCCCCGGACTCATGTGGATGTCACCCAGTTCCACATCTCCTTCGAAGGGAACATCGACCGTGAGGGTTCGTGATGCCACCCCGGGGGCATCGAATCTCAGCGTCTGCACCCCAGATTTCAGGGTCGACCATTTGAAGGCGCCGTCCTGGGGGTCGACATAGAATTCGCGGTTGTTGAGGACGAAATTTGAGAAGGGCGACCCACCGGGACCCAGGAGCCTGCCTCGGATTTGTGAATCACGTTGCATGACGATACGGAGGGGGGCCTCCCCCGGCTTCACAAGAAGTGCGGAGGATTCGTATTCGGTCCCTCCCGTGGATTGTGCTGGGACGAAGGTATAGCCATCTTTCCAGGCCGATATCGTGTGCGGGCCGGAAGACAGATGCCGCAGGACGAATCGCCCATCCGCGCCTGTGCGAACGCCGAAAGGTCCGCCGCATCTGAAGCTGACGGTCGGCGGCTCTGTCGCGTCAGTTGGTGACTGCCGAGAGGTCGCGATAGTCGCGCCCTCCAGGGGCCTTCCGCTCGTTGTCACCACGATGCCGGAGACCGTCACACCTTCGGGAAAGCGCAGCTCCACCTGCGGCGGAGGTCCCTCTCGCAACTCGATGTCCTGGGCGACGGTCCGCCGGATGACACCCAGAACCTCCTTTTGTGCCCACACCGTGTAGTGCCCTGGCGGAACTGCCCCGAGCTGGAAATGCCCCTGGGCATCTGAAGATGTATTTTGGCGGAGCGTGTCTTTCGCCTCGCGCCTGGCGAGGATGACGTCCGCATCGGGCACGGGAACACCGTGCTCATCCAACACGATGCCTGGCAAGGTCGGGCCTTGCTTCAGCGAGATGCGGAGGTCTCCGCTGGGCGCGTGCACCGAAGCGACGTCTGGAAGGAAGCGCGGGTCATCGGCTTGGAGCCCCCAATTACCTGCGCGGCAGGCTTTCAGCTCGAAACGGCCGGCGTCGTCCGTGGTCGTCACATGATTATGGTGCGGCACCGCGGGGTTGCATTGGCGCTCCAATCTGAGCGTGACGTTCGGAGCGGGCGCCCCGTGTGCGTCGACCGCAACGCCGGTGATGGACACCGCGCGAAACAGGGTGATGGTGGCAGGGGACGTGGCCTCTGGGGAACTCAGAGTGACGAATTCGTCCAGATGACCCGGTGCTGACACCGTGACCTGGTTCATGTCGGGGCCGAAGGGGCCCAGACGAAAGCGGCCATCCAGGTTCGTTGTCGTGACCGGGTAGTCGATATCAAGGCGCTCCGGAACGACGGAGACGCGGGCACCTGGAATGGGCTGGCGCGCCTCGTCTCGAACGATTCCTTCGAAATGAGGTGCAGGCCGCAGTTCGAGTACCGTCTCAGCCCCGTTTCGTTCCTTCAGGGTGACTTCCTCGCTGGCAATCATCCCTTCATGGAAGGCCGACACTTTGAGGCCGTAGCCATTGCGGAGTCCGGAGAAATGAAACCGTCCATTCGCGTCGGACGTGGCGAACTGAAAGGGGTAGTCATGTGGAAACTCCGCGGTGAGCTCGACGCGGGCGCCCGCGACGGGGCTTCCCTGGGAGAGGACCCGGCCTGCATGGTTCAGCGGCCGTGTGAGGTGCACGCTGCCCCACGGAAGGCCGGTGGCCTCATTGAGATGGAGGAGCTCCGGTCGCCAGCCATCCTACTTCGCCAGGAGGACGTAATGCCCATACGGCAGCGGGCCGATGTGGAACCGGCCATCCGGACCTGCGGTGCCGTCGAAGTATCGGTCCGTTGCCACGGAGACCAGGCTGATGCGGGCGCCTGGTAGCGGTACGTCCTCACCAAAGACGGTTCCCTCCACCCGTAATCCCGGAGCCAGCACCAACTGCAGTCTGTCGTGCGTCCCCAGGATGCCTTGTTGCACGGCCGCCCCGTCCTCGCTCAAGGCCCAGACCGACAGGATTCCGACGTCCAGTCCATCCAAGGCGTAGGTGCCGTCACCGTCGGTGACCGTCTCTGCCTGGAGGATGGCTTCGCCCATGCGGGAGGAAACCCACTCCGTCAGAATGTCCTGGGCCGCCTGCCTGCAGTCATGCAAGAGATGGAGGGGTTTCTCCTTGCTGCGGGAGCCCCCTGTACCAGGCGCCCAGTCGGGACACGGCAGCTCTGCCAGGGGCTCCTCGGCCCGCGACAGGGCGGACACTCGCACGCCCGCGAGGGGGACTCCTCGCGCATCCACCACGGTGCCACGAATGCGCCGTCTCTTTTCGGGCTGAGGAATAGAGCCCAGGGCCGCCATGCCTGGGGTGCCAGTTCCTTCGATGCGGTTCGCGGCTTGCGACGATGCGGCGACGCCTGCACCTCGGTCGACGGCCTCTGACGTGGAGCGCGCGTCCCAGGCGAGCATCCCGAGGACCCCGACGGTCAGCATCGTGAACGCCCCGCCGCTGCGGATGCGCCGCTCCCTCGTTCTCGACATGTCCCGACGGTAGGGAGCCGCGGCGGGGCAATCCTCACGGAATCGTCATGATTGGCTCATCAGCCGCGCAGCACGAGCGCTGCGTGTCGGACGCCTCATGGAGCCCGCGTCGCCTCACCGAGCTGGGGGAATCCCTCCGCAAGGTGGTGCTGGCCCTGCGCCTGGGGAGAGAGCGACCTGGGCCAGCGTCTCCAGAAGTCACCGAAGCTGACGGTGGTCCGTGCAGGCGGGAGGCGTTTCCAGGGAGGAATGCGCAGACTGCACGCATCCCTGAACCTGGAGGTCGTCCATGCAACTGTTCCTGACGGGCGCGAGCGGCTTCATCGGCGGCTCCCTTGCTCACTCGCTGAAGGCCCGCGGCCACGCCATCCGAGGGCTGGTCAGGGACAAGGCGAAGGCGGAGCGGCTGGCGGCGCTCGGCATCGAGCCCGTGCTGGGTGACTTGGAGGACCGCGCGCTGCTGACATCCGAGGCGCGGCGCGCGGACGCGGTCATCAACGCGGCCAGCAGTGACCACGCGGAGGCCGTCGAGGCGCTCCTGGCGGGGCTGCGCGGCTCTGGCAAGCCGCTGCTCCACACCAGTGGTTCCAGCGTGATTGGCGACGACGTCCGAGGCGACGTGCTCTCCGACAAGGTGTTCGACGAGGACACCCCCTTCATCGTCGAGCCCGACAAGCAGGCCCGTCACGCGGTCGACACCAGCGTGCTCGCCGCCGAGGGAATGCGCGGCATCGTCCTGTGCAACACGATGATTTATGGCACGGGCACCGGGCTCAGCCCGGACAGCGTGCAGATTCCCCCGCTGGTGAAGCAGGCGCGCAAGAGCGGCGTGGTGCGCATCGTCGGAAAGGGCGTCAACCGTTGGTCCAACGTGCACATCGACGACGTGGTGGCGCTGTACCTGCTCGCATTGGCGCGCGCGCCCGCCGGGGCCTTCTACTTCGTGGAGAACGGCGAGGCCTCCTTCGCGGAGATTGGCGCCGCCATCGCCCAGCGGCTCGGGCTGGGGCCCGTCCAATCCTGGTCGGTGGAGGAAGCCAGCCGTGAATGGGGTGAAGGCCACGCGCGCTACTCCTTCGGCTCCAACAGCCGCGTGCGTGGCAAGCGCGCGCGCCGCGAACTGGAGTGGAAGCCCCGGCACGACTCCGTCACGGCGTGGATTCGCGACGAGCTGCCGCTCGGTTGAGTGCTAGTTCCAGGGGAAGATGGGACCCCAGACGGAGTGCGGGCTCAGCGCGATGGGGAGCTTGAGCGTCAACACCAGCCCCACCTCGCGGGCATGCCGCGTCCGCTCCACGCCGCCGGGGCCGATGTCCCGGTCCCCGGCCAGCGGAATCCCGAAGCGCACGCCCAGGCTGCCGAACAGGAAGGCCAGGTAGGGCGCGACGTGCAGGCCCGTGGTCGCCACGCGCGTCCGGCTCGCCGTTTCATGCATGACGCCCAGCTCCACACCCCCGAAGAACAGGGTGCCCTGGAGTCCGGCGCAGAGCCGCGCGCTGCCGCGATCCATCTTCTGTGCCTGCGCGAAGAGGCCCAGGGCGCCCACGCCCTTGAACCAATTGAGCGTCAACTCCCCGCCCACGCCCGTGCCGGGCTCGTCCGCCCCGAATGCCGCGCTGTACAGGGGGCCCACGGACAGCCAGGTCTCTCTTTCGGGGAACAGCGTGATGTCCGCCCTCGCGGGCAGGGCGAAGAGCACGGACGCCGCCAGGAGCAGGACGGGAAGGCGCATGCGGCCGCCCGGATGCAACCACCGGGCCCTGTCTCCGCGCGAAGGGACGGCACGTCTTGCATGTGCAAGGGACTGCACGTTGCGTCACCGCCCGTGTGCAGTCGCGGGGACGGACGGGACGCGCCTGCTCATTTCTTCCGAGGCTTCGGCCCCGCGGGAGGAGCCGGCGCGGCGGAGGGCTCCACGGAACCCAGCGTGACGGGGCCTTCGCGGTACAGGGCGTTGACCTTGCCGCCGCGAAGCTCCAGGGCCGCGAGGTTGCGCCCGTACCCGGTGCTCAGCCCGGTGTCGATGAGCAGCGCCTTGCCGTTGAACCGCACCTTCACCTTGCCGTCGCGGTTCGTGGTGTGCCCCATGACCATGCGCCTGGCGCCATAACGCTTCAGCACCGCGTCCAGCGCGGGTTCGGCGTCCTGCGGCTCGCCCAGTGCGTAGCCTCGGAACCACAAGGGGCCCTGTGCGTCCCGCGCGCCGCCGGGCGGATGGTCGGGGAAGAAGTCCTGGCGCACCCAGCGGTTGAGCTCGGCCAGGTTTCCGCCGGGAACGCCGGGCGCGACGCCGCCGTGCACGAAGAGGGTGTCGTTGATGCGCACCACGGCGGCGTGCTTGCGCAGCCACTGGCCGTAGCGGCCCTGGAGGCTGTACGCGACGCGGTGCCCGTTGAGGCCGGGAGGGGAGCCGGCGCTCTCCTGCTCGGGGCTCTGGTCGGCGAACGAAGCCATCTCCCCGGGGTTTACGTAGCGCAGGTCACCCAGCATGTTCATGGCTTCATGGTTGCCGAGCAGGGCGTGGACCCGTCCGCCCGCGGCGAGCGCTTCCTGCTCCAGCCGCATGAGCAGGTCGAACGCCGCTCGCGTCTGGTCGCCCCGGTCCGGTACGTCGCCCGTCTGGACCAGGTGCGTCTTGCCGCCAATCCACCGGTCCTTCGCGTCGATGAGGCCGGCGAGCCGTAGCACCTCCTTCAGGGCGTCCACGTCACCGTGCACGTCCCCCACCGCCACCACGCGCTCCACACCGGTGAAGGTGTCGGGGACTGCGTCCTCCAGCCGAGGCGGCGTCGGGGCTTGGGGAGAGGGGGCCGCCGCCAGGAGCAGCGGGACGAGCACGAGCAGGGGGGACGCGCGGAACAGGGAGGGGGCCATGGGAATGTCCTCCGGTGAGACGGCACGCCTGGGCTGGCCGGCCCAGGCGCGCTGGAGTACCTCAGCGTGTCACGCCCGCGCGGCCCGCGGTGCCTGAATCGCCTCCAGGCACCCGGGTCGCTCGTTCAGGCGGCGGAGGGCTCAGCGGTAGTCCCACTTCTGGTTCGGGTTGCCCGTGCACTCGTAGATGATGAGCCGGGCGCCGCTGGACGTGTTGTGGTTCACGATGTCCACGCACTTGTTGGCGAGCACGCTGACCAGGTCACCCGCGCCGCTCAGCACGAACTGCTGTGCCGGGTTGCCGCTGCAGTTGGCCAACTGGATGGCCGCGCCGTTGGCCGTGGAGGCCCAGGCCACGTCCATGCACTTGCCGCCCGCCTGAACGGTGCCGTTGACGAAGGTCCACCGCTGCGCGTTCGTGCCATTGCAGTCCCACATCTGGAGTTGCACGCCGTCGGAGAAGTTGGAGTTGGGCACGTCGATGCACTTGCCGTTGAGGCGCGACACGAAGGACTGTCCACTGCCGCCTCCGCCCGTCGTGCGGAGCGTCAGGCCGTAGGCGCCCAGGATGGGGTTGACGGGCTGGTAGAACGTCTGCGGCGGATTGCCGTTGGCGCAGGTGCCCGCCACACCGGACGTCACGCCCTGGGCCTGGTTGCCGGAGATGACGGAGCCGCCGGAGTCACCGCCGTCCGCGCACGCGTTCGTCTTGTGCAGGCCGTACACGGGCCCGACGGAGTAGTTGACGGTGATGTTCTTCGCCTGGAGCACGCCGCACCGCCAGCCGGTGGTGTAGCCGGAGCGGCAGATGGAGGCATTCACCGGAGCCTCCTGGGAGCCCGCGACGGTGACGTTGCCGCCGCTGTAGTTGTTGACCCACGGCTGCGGGGTCCACGCGCCATGGGTGGCCACCCAGCCGTAGTCGGAGCCGGGCCAGACGGAGCCTCGGATGGTGCCCAGGGCCACGCCGTTGTGTCCCGTGGTGGGCGTGCCGGCGCCGCCGCAGTGGCCGGCGGTGACGAAGCCCCCATTGACGGGGAAGCCCACCGAACAGCGGTAGTTGCTGAAGTAGTACGGGTCACCGCCGCGCAGGTCGTAGGCGGGCTCGGGCGCGTGGGTGGAGGCCACCAAGCGGAGGCTTCCGTCCTTCAGGCCCGAGCTCTGCGCGATGAAGGCCTCCGCGCGCAGCTTCGTCTGGCTGGAGGCGTCCACGTAGACGACGACGCTGTTCGTCGGCAGGTCGACGTACCAGGAGTGGATGGCGGGCGAGAGCGCCTGGACGTTCTGGTCCAGCTCCGCCTTCACCTGCTCCAGCCGCGCCACGCTCCGCGCCACGCGCACGGTCTGCACGCCGGCGACCCGGGCCTTGGCGAGGCGGGACTCGTCGGTGACACCGACGATGAGCTGGCCGCCCTCCGTGTCGAGCCAGGCGCCACCGAAGGCGTCGCCCAGTTGTTCACGCATCGTCTGCTCCAGCCCGGGCGCCTTCGCCTCGAAGGACAGGCGCTGATGCACCTGCTGCTCGGTGAGCCCAAGGTCCCGGCGCATCGCGGAGACGATTTCTGGCGACACATCGCTTGAGGCCTTGGCGGCCATTGGCATGCCCGTCAGGGTGGCAAGGCCAGCGAGCATCGCCGCGGTAGAAAGCCAATCAGACATTCGATTCATGGAAGTAGATGGGGAGTGTTCCCGCGGCAGAGCGAACGCCAGGGCAGGGGACATCGCCTGCGCGTGGGAGTGAGAGGGATTCCCTGGCGTGATGTGGCGTCCGCATGAGCATGTGGCATGCCAATGCGGGTGCAGAGACTTCCAGGGCGAGCGAGGTGATGGCGTATGCCCCACTCGCAATTTTATGGCGGACAGGTGGTGACAGCCGTCCTCAGCTGGTGACTGGTGTTACCACCCTGCGTCAGGCCGAAATCGAGCTGGCTGACGTTGAGACTGCTGCTGTGTGGCAGCGACGCGCGCGACGAACTGTACTGCTCCCTGGATGCAGCACAGCGGGCGACACGCCGGGAGGGCGTAGGATGACGTCACTTCCATGCGCCCCCACACCGAGTCCATTCCCTACGAAGTCCACCGCGATGACGGGTTCGTCGCCTCCGACGACCCCGCGCGCATCGACCTGGACGTCGTCCATGGCTACCTGTCCCGCTCATACTGGTCCGCGGGCATTCCCCGGGAGACAGTCGAGCGGGCCGCCCGGAACTCGCTCGTCTTCGGGCTCTATTCGTCTGGAGGCCAGGTGGGCTACGCCCGCGTCGTCACCGACCGCGCGAGCTTCGCCTATCTGTGTGACGTCTTCGTCCTGGAGCCGTACCAGGGGCGGGGCCTGGGCCAGTGGATGATGGAGGCGCTGCTTGCGCATCCCGACCTGCAAGGGCTTCGGCGGTTCTTGCTCGCCACGCGAGATGCCCATTCACTCTATGCGCGTTACGGCTTTCAGCCATTGGGCGCGCCCGCGCGCTTCATGGAGCGCCATGACCCGGACGTCTATGTCCGAAATCGAGAAGAGGGCGCGAAAGGGAATGCAGGATGAGGCCGTAGGCACGACAATCGTTCCATGCCCAACTCCAATTGCTTCCTGCGGTCGATGCACTGCTGGCTGTCTTTGGGGCTGGGCGTGGTGCTCGGGGCGAGCCAACGCAACGCGTCTTCGCTACTTCACTGAGACAATTTCTTTCCAGAGACAGCTGTCTGATTGTCGCGGGAAATAGCGAGGGCCGGACGCTGTTATGTCGCCAGGCGCTTGTGACAGGCTTCAAGGGTTGGTACCTTGAAGTTGCGAATTGCTGTTTATGCCGGGATGCGGATTTTTTGATGAATCTGTCATTCGAGGAGAGAGCAGCGTGCAACAGATTGAGGTCATCCGGCAGCTCGACCATCGGTTCCAGCATCAGGAGCCGTTTGGAAACTCATCGAAAATCGTGTTGCGTGTCATCGAACGCTACAAGTTCGTTCTGGAGGTGTTGTCGCGCCAGGACGCGCGGTTGCGGGCGCTGGCGGAGCGCGTCGAGGCGCTGGACACCGCGTCCGTGAATGTCTTGTTCGGTGACCTGCTCGTGCGCGCCGCGTTGGAGACGGCCATCAGCAAGCTGGAGACGACGGGGCCGGTAGGGGCGGTGCGTGACACCTTTCCAGCGCTGCTTGGCGAGGCCCTCGATTCGCTGGAGGAGAGCCGTCGGCTGTCCGTCGCGCGCAAGGCGATGGGGCGTGACTTCACGGTGGGGCCTTCGGGCCGCACCTGGGTCTGGGACCTCCCGGACACACCGTCGCGGGTCGGGGACCTGCTGCGCGACAGCATCCGCACCGGGTTCATGCCTGGGGCCAAGAGCAGCGTCGAAATCATCCGTCCGACGCCGCGCATGGTGGAGGGCCTGGAGCGGGCCTGTGAGCTGCTCCGGCGGCTGGTGCCGGAGATGGCGCAGAGCGTCTTCCTGCACCTGCACTGCATCGCCGTGGCGAACATCCGGGGCCCGCGTGGCCGGATGCTCACCGGCTCCGGGGGCGACGGCACGCCGTGCATGATTTTCATCGACCCGGACGAGCTGGAGAACCCGTGGGACACGGCGGGCCACATCCTGCATGAGGCGATTCACCTCAAGCTCTCCGACCTGATTCGCACGGGCGCCATCGTGACGGATGACGACCCCGTGGAGCTGCCCTGGGGACGGCGGACGGCCCTGTCCAACAGCGTCTTCGCCTACCACGCGTACGCGCACATGCAGGTGTTCCGCGAGGCGGTGAAGCACCTGGGGCCAGACTGCTACGCGGAGTTCGGCGCGCCCGGTGACTACGACGCCCCGGCCCACGCGATGTCGGTGGTGAAGAACGACGTCAAGCCGTACTCCCGGGCCGAGGAGCGGCTGGCGTACCTGCACTCGCAGCTCTCGGGTCCGCTGTCGCCCCGGGTGACGCCCTACGGGCGCGAGCTCGTCGCGTGGCTGTGGGACACGGTTCGTCCCCTGGTGGACGACGTCACGACTGGCAACGACGCCGCTCCGCGCGCCGCGGCCTCCACGCCAGCGCCGTCCAGCTCCAGCCGGGCGCCGTCCTCGGTGCGTTACCGGCAGGGGCGGAACCTCTCGTTGCGCCGCTCTCCGGCCTCGGAGGTGCTGTTCGCGCTGGACCCCATGTCGCAGAAGATCGTCACCCTGAACCTGTCGGCGTGGCTCGCCTTCGAGCTGTGTGACGGCAAGACGGAGGAGGAGGTGCTCTCCTCCTACACCTCGTCGCTGGGGCTTGGGTCCGAGCGCGCCTGGGCCCAGCTGGCGCCCACGCTCAGGGGCCTGGAGTCGAGCGGGATGATTGAGCAGGTCGCCGAGGGAGGTGCGCCGTGACGAGTGGCCTGGGTGTCGTTCAGAGCGCGGACCGAGCTCTGTCGAAGCACGCCGTGTTCGGGGACTCGCCTCGAATCCTGGCGAAGGTACTGACCCGTTACCGCTTTGGCGTGGAGTTGTTCGCGGAGCGGCTGCCGTCCCTGGCGCGAGCCGCGTCCACGGTGGAGTCGCTCAGTGACGCTGACGCGCGCCGCGTCTTCTTCGACCCGCTCGTGCGCCTGACGCTGGAGCAGGCCTTCTCCGACCTGGAGGCGGGCCACCTGGCGTCGCCGCACCCGCTGGAGGAGATGCTGCCGGGCGCGCTGGAGGCGCTGCCGCTGGGCCTGTGCGAGTCGCGCATGCCGTCGCGCTGGCGGGTGGGCTCGGAGGTGCCGAAGTGGCTGTGGGACGTGGCCCGGCCCGCGGACCCGTACTCCCGGGCGCTGCATGCCGCGTTCGACGGCGTCTTCGGCGCGAAGTCCAAGAGCGGCGGGACGCTCTTGAGCCCGGACGCCACCGCGCAGCGGAAGATCAACGACTCCATCGAGCTGCTCTCCCTGTTGCTGCCCGATTCGGGCGCGAGCGCGCTGACCCACATCGAGGCCATCGCGCTGCTCAGCGCTCGGCTCGAAGGGGGCACCGTCCTGTCCGCCGCGGGGGGCGACCTGACGCCCTCCACCATCTTCCTGTCGCTGGAGGAGCTCGGGAACCCCTGGGACGTCGCCGGGTGCCTGCTGCACGAAGGGCTTCACATGAAGCTCTTCGATGCGACGCGCTCGGTGGCGCTCGCGGCCCGTCCGGAGGAGACCATCCAGGTCCCTTGGCGTGACATCCGCTGGTCCATCGTCCGCACGGTGTTCGCCTACCACGTCTACGTGCACCTCTCGCTCTTCAAGGCGGCCGCGCTCACGGCGGACCGCACCCTGACGGAGCGGTTCGGGGACCCCTCGGCCTATGTGTCCCGACCGCATGCGATGTCGGTGGTGAACAACGACAGTGCGTCGCGCTACGGCCGCTCGGTGGACCGGGCCCGCTACTTGGGGGAGATGTTGCTGACGGAGTGGGCCCACCTGCTCACCCCGCAGGGGCGCGACTTCGTCAGGTGGCTGCGCGAGTCCCTGGCGCCCGTGGACCGCGAGCTCTTCCTCAAGGACGCCGGTCCCCGAGCCCGTGAACAGGAGCGGGCCACGTACCGCAAGGTCAACGGGCTGCGGGTCCGCCCGTCGAAGCAGGGCGAGTGCTTGATGGTGTTCTCTCCGGCCGCGCCGCGCATCCACTGGCTCGACTTGAATGCGTGGCTGATTTTCGAACTCAGCGACGGCCGGACGTACTCCGACATGGAGCGGGCTTACCTCGAGGTTGTCGGCGCGAGAGTGGCCCCGGACGAGGCGCGCCGACAGTTGCGTTCGGGGCTCGACTCACTAGTACGCAGTACCCTCGTAGAGCCAACACGGCAGCAAGGAGACGTGGCATGAACAACGGATCGCAGTGGCTGGAGACCGTGAAGAACCTGGTGGCCGAGAAGGACCTGCTCCAGGAGCCGAGCGTGACGTGTGGGTCGAGCGCGGAGCGCCAGTGGTGGCCTCCCTACGTCGTCAACGACACGTCCAAGAAGGAGGACTGACCCCCGTCGGGTCAGCCTGAATCCCTGACGTTCTGCCCGCCGTGTCCGCGCTCCCTTCGAGCCGGATGCGGCGGGCGCTATGCCGAATCCCCAGGCCCCAGGACAGCGAGCGAATGGACACCTATGACATCGTGGTGGCGGGCAACGGCGCGCTGGGTCTGGCGACCGCGCGCGCCTTGACGCTGGTGGACCCCCGTCTGCGCATCGCCGTGGTCGGTCCCGTCAGCCGTCCCGCGGGAGCGTCCCCCGCCGCCGGGGCGATGCTGGGGTGCTATGGGGAAGTGACAGCGCCCTTGCTGCGGACCGCGCCGGGCCGCGCGAAGCATGCCAAGGGTGTGCTCGCCGCGCGCCTCTGGCCCTCGTGGCTGGAGCAGCTCAATGGCGAGCTGCCCGAGGACGCACACGTCCAGGTCCGCGCGGGCACCATCGTCTTCAGCAATGCCAAGTCCGGGACGATTGAGGACGAGAACTTCATCGCCATCCAGCAGGCGGTGAAGGACGAGGACGAGCCCCACGAGCTGCTGGACCCCAACCAGGTGCCGGGCCTGAATCCCGCGGAGGACTGCCGGCCCAAACAGGCGCTGTTCCTGCCCCGCGAGGGCTCGGTGGACGCGAGCCGCCTTCTGCGGGCGCTCACCCTGTCCCTGGAGCAGTCGCCGAAGGTGTCCGTCGTGGATGGAGCGGTCAAGACGCTGGACGTCCAGGGCGGCCGCGTGACGGGTGTGCGGTTGGAGGATGGCCGCGCGCTGAGCGCCGCCCAGGTGGTGCTCGCCATGGGCGTGGGGACGCAGGCGGTGCTCGACGAGCTGCCGGAGCTGGCGCGGCGCATCCCCCGCATCTTCAGCGGCGGCGGGACGTCGCTGCTGCTCCAGGTGCCTCGGCCGTCGCTCCAGCACGTGGTGCGCACGCCGAACCGGGCCTTCGCCTGCGGCCTTCATGGCATGCCCCGCGGGGGTGACCAGCTCTACTTCGGCGCGACGAACATCCTGATGGCGCGGCCGATGCTGCGCACCACGCCGGCCGACATGTACTTCCTGCTGGAGTGCGTCCTGGAGCAGATTGACCAGGACCTCTGCGCCGCGCAGCTCGTTGCCTGGCAGGCGGGAAACCGGCCCGTCACCGTGGACACGTGTCCGCTCATCGGACCGACGTCCGTTGACGGGCTGTGGCTGCTCACGGGCACGTACCGCGACGGGCTGTTCCTCTCCCCGCTGCTGGGGCAACACATGGCGCGGCGGATGTGCGGGCAGAGCGGCCTGGTGGCCGAGGACTTCCTGCCGGAGCGCAAGCCCATCTCCCTCTACACGCTGAAGGAGGCGCGCGCGGAGGCGCTCAAGCACTACCTGGCCATGGGGTGGGAGCACGGCATCCGGCTGCCCAAGGTGGGCTGGCACCGCGCCTTCCCGCGCTTCTACCAGCAGATGCTGGACTCGCTCTACGACGCGCTGGGGGAGGAGGAGTTCGTCATGCCCCCGGAGCTCCTGGCCATCGTCGACAGCAATCGCGCGGCCATGGTGCCGTTCTTCCGCAACTACTACGCGGAGGTCCGCAAGGCCTGGGCGTGAAGCGGGCCCAGGCCCGGGGCCCTCAGTGGCTCTCCGCCACCATCCGGTTCTGCCGGGCGGTGACCGCCTCAATCACCTTCTCCGGCGGGACGACGCCCTCGCGCCCGAGCAGCACCGCGGTGGACTCGCCCTCCGCCACCACCTTCCCGCGCGAGAGGAACTGGTGGGTGGCGTAGAAGTACTTCTCGTCCCAGCGGGTAATCGACATGGACACCGTGTACTTCTGGAACGGGCGAAGCGGCTTTTTGTAGTCCATGGTGTGGCGCACGATGATGGGCGCCCACTTCTGCTTGAGCATGAGCGCCAGCAGGCCCGTCCGGATGAACAGGTCGACCCGGCTCAAGTCACAGACGGTGAGGAACCGTCCGTTGTTCATGTGCAGGTTCAGGTCCAGGTCATTGGGCAGGACGCGCTGCTCCAGCGTGCTCGTCAGCGCGTCCACGCGCATCTCCGGCTTCCAGAGCGAGGAGAGCATGACCCACAACATCCTGAGATAGAGATTCATGTGCTTCGGACGGCTCCTGCAGGAAGAACGAGATGAGCCGGGCCGGCGGGTAGTAACCCAGCCCGGAGGAACGCTGATACATGAAACCCAGGTGCCCACCATGCGGCGTCAGCTCCAGCCGCACGTGCTCCCGCAGCGCGCGTGCGTCGGGGAGCGTGTCCCGGGCGACGAGCGGGTCGTCCTCGGCGTTGAGGACGAGGAAGGGCACTTCGATGCCCGGCAGGAATTGCTGGCTGCTGCACCGCGCGTAGTAGTCCTCCGCGTCCTTGAAGCCGTGGAGGGGCGCGGTGAAGACCTCGTCGAAGGCCTGGATGCTGCGCATCCCGTTCAGCGTCCCAACGCGTGAGGCGAACTCCGGCAGGTGGGCCTTGAGCCGCGCGACACGCTTGTACGAGTTCAACACGCGGAGTTGGTAGAGCTGGTTGATGCCTTCGCAGGCCCGCCGGGCCGTGCTGCCCAGGGAGAACGTCAGGGACACGGCCGCCGCGGCGGACAGGTGGCTGGCGTGGCCTGTCTCCGCCAGGTAGCGAATCAGCATGCTGCCGCCCAGGGAGAAGCCCACGCCATGGAGTGGCGTGTGGGGCTCCTGCTCACGGACGAAGCGCACCAGCCAGGCCAGGTGGTCGGTGAAACCCGCGTGATAGAAGGGGGCCCGCCGGTTGGGCACGGCGCCGCCCCGGTGGCACAACACCGCCGCGCGCAGGCCGCGCAGGGACAGCTCCGACAGCAGGCTGCGGACGTAGGTGGAGTCCTGTGTGCCCTGCATGCCGGGCAGCAGGATGAACAAGGGCCCTGGCCGCGTCCGGTTCAGCCAGTACACGTCCACGAAGTCACCGTCCGCCAGCTCGTGGCGGATGTGCTCGGTGAGCACGTCGTGGCGGCGCCGGTCCAGGTGTGGGACGACGGTCTGCACGTGGGAGAAGCGCAGCCACCAGGGGACGTGGAAGGCGTTCGCGTGCTCAGCCATGGACGGTCCGCGAGGGGGCCTCTTCGGGCAGCGGCATGCCCACCTCGGCCATGACGGTCAGGTCCTTCTCCGTCAGCACGCGGGTGCGCCGCCGCACGATGTCCGCCCCCAGCACCAGGTTGAAGTTGGACACGCCGCCATAGCGGTGGTGCAGGAAGTGGTTGCGGTAGACGGCGCGCATGTAGCGGGTCCGCAGCAGCCACGCCAGCCACCGGGGCGCGGTGCGCTGTCCTTCCTCGAAGGGCAGGTGCAGGTACGGGTGGACGAAGTGGCTCATGAAGGGCGGCAGCAGCAGCGTCACGCAGCCGGCCAGGAAGGCAATGGGCTTGAGCGTGAAGTAGAACACCGGGAAGAAGATGACCAGCGGGGCCACGAAGACAAAGGCGCCCTCGCCGTGCAGCCGGGTGGCAAAGGCGCCGTTGATGATGGTCCGGCCGTGCTTGCCCCGCTGGAGCAGCTCCTCGGTGAGCTTCTGCTTCTCCTCCTCGCTCCGGAACTGCGTCACGTGGTTGCTCCGAAAAGTCCTCACGTGGTGGATGGTGTGGTGGGAGAAGTGCGTGTTGATCATCGGCCGGAACAGCCTCGGCGCGCGGTTCCAGAAGCGCACCGCCTTCGGGCGCGCGTCGGACACGTACTCGTGCATGAAGGACTCGACGTACGAGGAGATGACGTACCCCAGCACGAGTCCGAGGAGGACATGGACGTAATCAGGCATTTTCAGCGTTCCTCGCCGGAGAAGGTCAGCAGTCGGCCCAGCTGACCTGTCGGCTCGATGGAGGGCGGGGAGGCCAGCGGTGTCCTGGCATGGCCCGCGTGGACAGGGGGAAAGCCCGTCATCCTGCCGGTGGCCTCGTCGTACACCTTGAGGCGGAAGGCGAGCACCGAGTCGCGCAGGCCCAGCTTCACGCCCTCTTCGGCCAGTCCGTGCTGCTCCATGTAGCCGCGCAGCAGGTAGTTGGGAATCTGGGGCTTCAGGTGATGGACGTGGTGCAGATTGATGGCGCCGAAGAGCCACTCGAAGGCGCGTGGAAGCACCAGGTGGCTGCTGCCCTGGAGCGCCGAGCCCTTCAGGGACCACTGCGCCCGGGGAACCCAGTAGGGCCGCTCCACCTGGTGCTGCACGAAGAAGAGCCAGATGCCCAGGCCCGCGGCCACCTGGGTGATGATGAGGTGCACCACCAGCCACCGGGGCCAGTCACCCAGCGCCAGGAACGCGAGGTGGACGGCCACCAGCGCCAGGTTCGTCACCAGGATGGAGCGGCGCTCGGGCCTGCGCTCCTTGGCGACGATGCCCGGCATGCGGAAGCGCAGCAGGAACTGGAAGATGGGCCCCACGCCCAGGAGGACCGCGGGGTGCCGGTACAGCCGGTAGCGCAGGCGCTGGAAGGGCTTGAGCGCCAGGTACTCCTGGGCCGTCATCGTCACGATGTCGCCCACGCCGCGCCGGTCGAGGTCTCCGCTGGTGCTGTGGTGGACCAGGTGCATGGCCCGCCAGTACGCGTGCGGCGCCAGCGTCAGCATGCCCAGCACCACGCCCACCCGGTCATTCGTCACCGGACGCTGGAACAGCGAGCGGTGGGCACAGTCGTGCTGGAGGATGAAGACCCGGACGAGCACGACGCCCGCGAGCACCGCCAGCGCCACGCCGCCCACCAGGCTTTGGGCGAACAAGACATAGCTGGCCCCCGCGAGCAGGACATAGGCGCCCACGCATCCCACGAGCTGGACCACGCTCCGTTGGGTGCGCGCCCGCCAATCCTGGGACTGGGCGCGAGAATCGCTAACGGTGGATGCGTCAGATGGCATGGCTGCCCCGAATCCCCAGACTTCCCCCAAGGGCTGTCAATCTAGGGATTTCCGACATAACGCGCGTTGATTCTCGAATCAAGACTCCCTGGGGTGGTGGGGTGCTTGACGTCAGGCGTTCATTTCCGGAGCCAGTCCCCCGCGGATTTCATTCGCAAGGCCCTGGGCCGTCTCGCTGTCGCGCTGGCGTGCCTTGCGGCGCCTCTGGGGTTCGGGCCCTTCGGCGCAGGTGCCTCAACCCGGTGAGACGCCGAGCGCCCCACAGTAGAAGCAGAGCTCGTCGACGTCCTGCTCGATGAGTGCCGTCAGGGTGGTGCCGCCCCCATGCCCGGAGTCGCGAAGCGGGAGCAGGAGAAAGGGCCCGCCCTGCGTGCCTTCTGCCTGAAGTCTGGCGACCATCTTCAGCGGGTCGTGGGGAGGGGCGGTCCGGTCGTTCAGCGCGGCGACGAAGGCCATCCGGGGGTAACGAAGCCCGGCTCTGACATTGTGGTAGGGCGAGTACCCCGCGAGGTAGGCCCCCTCAACCGGGTCCTCGGGTGAGCCGTATTCGACGGTGGCCGAACTCAGGTAGCCGAAGCTCGGGAAGCGCAGCATGTCGAGCGTGGGCGCGCGGCAGAAGACAGCACCAAAGGAGGCTGGGGCCTGCATGGCGGTGACGGCGACCAGCAGCCCACCATTGCTGTTTCCTCGCGAGGCCAGCCGGTCAGGCACCGTGTAGCCCTCCGAGACGAGCCAGCGCGCCGCCGCGATGAAGTCGTCGAAGGCGTTCTGCCGACGTGTCTTGAGGGCCGCCTCGTGCCAGGCGCGGCCGTACTCTCCGCCGCCCCGTATATTGGCGAAGGCCAGCACGCCGCCCCACTTCAGCCAGGCGGCTTGGAGTGGCGTGAAGCGCGGCTCCACGGAGATGTTGAAGCCGCCGTAGCCACTCAGCCTCACGGGCCACTGTCCGTCGCGCGGCAGGTCCTTCCGGTGGACGAGGAACATGGACACCCGGGTGCCGTCGAGCGACGGGTACCAGACCTGCTCCGTCACGTATTCGGACGCGTCGAGCCCGACGTCGGGGACGTGGTACGGCGTCAGCAGGTCTGCGTCGTAGTCGTAGCGATAGACAGAGGGGGCCTGCACGTACGACATGAAGTTCACCCACACCTCGTCGCCCCGCCATGCGCCGCTGACGCCGCTAACGATTCCCTCGCCCTCGTTGCGATTCACGGCGCCCAGGGCTGGGAGCTTCAGGTCGCGCAGCCAGGTGCCGTCCTCGGCGTGGATGCGCACGTGGTGCGACGCCGCGCGTGAATAGACGGCGTAGAGCCGGCCGCCGACGCCTGCGACAGTCTGAAGGGTGTGCTCGCTTTCCGGGATGAGCGTCCGCCACTGGGTGGGCGTCGTCAGCGGCGCGGTGCAGAGCCTGCCTCGTGGTGCGTCGAGGTCGGTATGGATGAGCAGGGACTCCCCGATGACCTGCACCTGATTGAGGGAGGTCATGTCTGTTGCCACGGGGATGCGCGCATCATCCGCGAGGCGCAGCAGGGTGATGACGTTGGCGTGGACGTAGTCCCACTTCGCGAGCACGGCGAAGCGGCCGCACTCGCTCACTTTGACGGTGCACCAGTACTCCTTCTCGTGGTCGTCACCGAAGACGCGCCGGGCGGGTGCGCCCGAGCCCAGCCGGTGCTCGTAGACGGCGTTCCAGTGAGCCTCTTCGCCCGTGGGCACCTCGCCGGGGTCGGGATTCGCGGCGTAGAAGAACCCGGATGCATCGGGCCGCCAGGCCACCGAGGCGTGGCTGGTGCCTCGGGGGCGGTCCGGCAGCAGCCTCCCCGTCGAGACCTCGAGGATGTGAATCAATGCGCCGTGGGCGCTTCCCACGGCCTTGCCGAACGCGACGAATGCGCCATCCGGGGAGGGGACCGCGAAGACGAGCACCTCGTTGCTCGCCCACGTATTGGGGTCGATCAACGTCTCCAACGGCGCTCCTTCGTGGCGCCGGAGCAGGAGCTTGAGCTTGTCGTCGCGGGCCTCTGCCTGCCAGAGGAACTCACGCCCCCCCGGACCGGCGGGAATGGGCGGGGACCTGCGTTCATGCCGCGCGGAGCGGGTGATTGCCTCGCGCAGTGCCTCGCGTCCAGGGAGGGCGTGGAGCACCGATTGCGTGAGGGCTTCCTGCTCGGAAATCCACGCCTGCGTCTCCGGCGCATCGAGCTGTTCCATCCACGCGTAGGGGTCGTCGAAGCGCTGTCCGTGCAGCGTGTAGCCGCTCCGCGCGTCTCTGCGTGTGGAGGGGTACTTCCAGGTCCGGTCCACGGGCGTCATCGGATGTTCCTCCACGGGGCGTGGGTCCTCCAACCGCGCAGGGGCCACCTTCGCGCGGCGCGGTGTCGAACTCCGGAATTTCGCGCGTGAATCCGACGAATTCCAGGAGGCCGTGGTGCTCTTCGCGGAGCGCGTCGTCGCACCTTGTTTGATTTGCGTAAAACAGAAATAATCTCGCGTCACTCCATCGGGACGGTTTCAACGTTGTTGCGGATTCGCGAGTCGCAGATGAGTTCGTTGCGCAGCGCCGCGATGGATAGCCGCATCGCGCAGCTCGTCACGGCGCTCCTCGCGGAGCCTTCGGCGGCGGAGCCTGGCTGGACCCGCGAGCGGCTCGAGCCGGTGGTGCGCAGGGTGGTGGACCGGGGCGTCTTCTCGCTCGACGACGTGCGCGTTTACGTGCAGCTCGCCGAGTCGCTGGGGGATGACTTCGAGTCACAGCGTCGCCACGCATGGATGCGGTCGTGGCTGGATGACGCCTCCGTTTCGGACCCTGTCGCGCGTCTGCACCGCGTGGTGCGCGAGCGCCGTCGCCGCGAGGACGTGGCAGCGCAGAACCAGCGGAAGGAAGCGGCCTTCCGCCTCCGCCACGCCACGCCCGGCGAGGGCCGCTGACTTTTCCACTCCCTGGGATGTCTCATGCCCCCTTCTTCGACTTCACGGCAGGACCCGGCGGTTGCTCCATGCCCATTGCAGGCGGGCAAGGGACAGGTGGAGGTGGTCGTCGTCGATGACCGCGAGACGCCGCTGTCCGGCGTGGCGGTGGAGTTGGCGCAGGGGACGGCGGACGAGGCGCTGCGCACGCGCACCGACGAGCACGGCGTCGCGTTGTTCGAGGGGCTCGAGGAGGGGCGCTACCGCTTCCGGTTGCTCGACGTGGAGCCCGCGCTGTGGCGGGTGCTCGGCCGGCTTCCCCTGCCTCCGCGCGCCGCGGGCGCCGCGCCTCGCTGGGGCTCCGTCTCGCGGCCGAAGCCGCTGTCCTGGACGTGCGAAGGGACGGAGTCGCTCGCGGTGCTGGCGGCGAGGCTGGGTGTGCGTCCCTCGCGGCTCATCGATGCGAGCACGGGGCAGCCGCTCACCCCGGAGGTGGCTCCCGCTCCGGGAACGCGTGTGGAGGTGCTGCCGTTCTCCCATGAGTGGACGACGGTGGAGACCGGCTTCCGGCATGTGGTTCACCGCATCGGGCTTCCCCTGTCCCTGGTGGTGGTGCTGCGCGACGGCACGCACCACCCCCGAGCGCACCAGCCCTACCTGTTGAAGGTGTGGCTGGACGACGAGGAGGAATTGCCCGCGCGCGAGGGCATGACGGACGCGGAGGGCCGCATGGCGCAGGTACTGCCCGCACGTGCGGCGCGGGGCGAGGTGACGGTGTCGCCCGGCCGCGACGACGAGCGCAAGGTGACGCTGCGCTTCGCGGCGCTGCGCGCGACGAGCGCTCCGGAGGGCTTGCAGGAGCGGCTGGAGAACCTGGGGTTCTCCTGTGGCGGCGAGCGTGGCCAGTTCGGCCCGAAGACGCGCCTGGCCGTGGAGTGGTTCCAGTACGCGCTCGGGCTGCCTCCGAGCGGAGAGGCCGACGAGGCGACCTGCGCCGCGCTGGGCCTGTTGCACCGCTCGTAGCACCGGAGGTCTTTCGTCATGCAGTGCCCCAACTGCGCGCTCGGCACGATGCGCGACCTGTCCGTGACGCCGCCGCGCTGCTTGGAATGCGGCGCGGTGCTGGTCTCGGCCCCTTCCAGCACTCCGCGCCCCCTCGACTCGATGGGGGCCGATTTCGAGGAGGACGCTCAGGAAGAGGCCGAGCGGCTGGAGAGCGGCGACTACGACGACGTCCTGGGCGACTTCCTGGACGACGAGGAGTCGTACCGGCTCTCCAGCAACGAGATGCGTGATGAGACGCTCCGGGCATCGCTGGTCACCGACGACATCACGCCCCCGGAGTCGCCACCGTCCAACACGATGGGCGACGACGTCGCCGAGGAGCGCTGTGTCCCGTTGGGTGCGGAGACCACCGTCTCCGACAAGCCCGTGGTTCCGCCGAGCTTCCCACTGCGGACGCTCCTGTGGAACATCGCGGACCTGGGCGGAGGCCCGAGTGGAACGCTCCCGGTGCGCAAGCCGTGGACCATTGCCGCCCTGGCCCATGTCATCCGCACGGCGAACGCCGACATCGTCACCATCCTGGAGCTGAAGAAGAAGGGTGGCATCCGTCTGGTGGAGCCCAAGCCGCCGGTCCAGATGAAGCAGCATACGGGCCGCGGAGGCAGCGGAACGAAGCTTCCGGTGTTGATGCGATTGGCGTCGGCATTCGTCGAGCCCAAGGGCTACCAGGTCAAGACCGCCCCCGACACGCAGGTCGGTCGGATTTCGGAGCAGGAGGCGGCGCTCCTCAACGACCTGGCGAAGCACTTCGCGGATCACGTGCGGCGGACCATCTGGCCACGTGACGAGCAGGGCACGGACGCGGATGCGTGGGACCCCTCCCATATCGAGTGGAGCGAGACCTCGCGGGCGCTGGAAACCGACAAGCTAGGCATCATCGAGGGCCGGCTCGATGCGGCCTGGGCGGCATGTGAGCCAGACCTCGTGAAGCGCTTCGGTAAGCCTCTGGCGCAGAGGGCGAAGGGCGAGGACGACGAAGGAGACGAGGATCCGCCCGAGGCGCTCGTCGCGACGTCGATCGACGTGCTCGGGAAGAAGCAGGCGAAGCTGGATGCCTACTGCCTGCTCTGCGTGCGGCTGCTCGTGGAGGAGGGCTACTACGACTGGCTCCAGCCCCACGCGAACCGCTACACGTCTACGGAGAAGGACTCGAAGAAGGGAGGCGCGGAGGCGAAGGAGAAGGCGAAGCGGGACGAGCTGGCGAAGCTTGGCATCACGCTTCTCCGCGAGCACTGCGGCATCCTGTTCCACCGCTACCTGGCGGTCATCGCGGGCCTGGACGCCGAGGATGTCCCGGCCAGGCAGGAGCAGGTCCTCGAGAACATCCTGCACCGCTCCAACGACGCGCATCTGCAGCGCGTCTACGAAAAGAAGCTCGCCGAGTACCAGGAGCGCAAGGGCGAGGTGGAGGACGCGCCGGAGTCGCACGCGGGGCTGCGCGAGTTCCTTCGCATCCGTGATGCGCTGAACGACCAGTGCAAGGCGCGCGGTGAGGAGGTCTATGCGTCGTGGCCCGCGGAGGTGCCCGACAAACCCGTCAAGGGGCTCTACACCCAGGATGAGGCGTACGGCGTCCTGTGGCGGAAGTCCAAGCTGGACGTGGACGAATCGGCCATCTCGTACCTCAGTGCCTACGTGGCGAAGCGCTCGCCGGGTGGCGAATCCCCGTCGATGGATGTCGACACCACGATGGGGGACGACGAGGCGGAGGACGCGCGGGCGCAGACCGTCAAGAGCCTCTACAGCAAGCGGGAGCCCATCCGGATTCCGGTGCGGCTGGCGCAGGTGAAGAACGCGCCCGAGGTGAGCGTGGTGGCGTGGCATCCTCCCGCTCCGGGAGACCGCAACAAGAACGCGCGCGGCACGGACTTTCGCGCCTTCCTCCAGTACTGCAAGGACGAGCGCCAGGAGAAGGTGCTCGGCGTGGTGCTCTCGGACCTGAACATCGACACCGCGCGGCCCAAGGCCGAGCTCGCGAAGGATGGCACGCCGTACATCGACACCTGCGTGGAGCGCCTGTCGTTCCACCAGTTCTTCCAGACGCTGCTGGGGCCGGAGGCGGATGCGAGCCACCTGTACGACATGGCGCCCCAGCTCTCGACCATCGCCAAGAGCAAGTTCGGCAGCTGGGCCGTGGACAGCGAGAATGCGTTCGGGGACGGCTCGCTCAAGACGCTCCGAAGCTTCGTCAACAGCCGGGTGAAGCCGGAGATGTTCGCCCCCTTCAAGATGTCGACGGGGCACGAGCTGCGGCCAATGTTCTCGTCCGCGGAGGACGTGCTGGCCCTCATCGAGTCGTTCATCACCCCGCCGCAGCAGCGCTACGGGGCGAGCGGCTACGACAAGATTCTCGTGTACTCGCGGCGGACGGATGGCTGGATGCTGGAGCAGTCGTCGGTCTACGTCATCCCGTTTCCCATGGCGCTCGCAGACGAGAAGGAGAAGGGGCTCTTCTTCATCCACGGCGACCTGCTGCCCAAGCACCTCCAGCCGTTCTGGCGGCTCATCCAACTGGAGGACGCGAAGCTGTCCGAGGATGAGCGGCTCTTCGACCACCTGCGTGCCCCGGGCGTGAAGCTCACGGGCTCGGATGACGCGCGCTGGGAAGAGGTCATGGCCGCCGCGAAGAAGCTGAGCGACCACATGCCGCTCGTCTCCGACCTGCGGCTCATCTACAGCGGCGAGGAGGCGCTGGTCGTGGAGGAGGTGGAGGTCGCCGCCGCGACGGCGTCCTCCGAGCTGGGCCATTTGGAAGCACTGTGTGCCGCCTATCAGCAGTCCCAGGCCGCGGATGACGAAGCCACGGAGGCGCTCGGCGCGATTCTGGACGCCGCGGAGAACGTCCCCGCTTCGGACCATGCCCGCTCCAACGCGCTGGTGGCGGAGGCCATGCAGTGGCGGGAGACGTTCGCCGAGCTGCGGAGCGCGGGCTTCGACCCGGAGGCGTACTGGGACCATCGGCCCGCGCTGAAGTCGGAGAAGGGGAAGGGGAAGGACAAGGGGGGCGGCCAGGGCATCTCGCTGGACAGCTACCTGGGTTCCATCCACCAGGGGCGGGTTCACAA
>NZ_JAAEAH010000085.1 GCF_010998615.1 Myxococcus sp. CA023
GCCCCACGGAGCCCCCCCTGCCCCGCCGCGAGGTGTATCCGTAGGGGAAGGCCGCGCGGCCGTGAGCGCCGTCCCCGAGGGCTCACGGCCGTCGCATTCCACACACTCCGCGCCACGCCCGCACGCGCGCATGCGCTAACATTCTCCCCGACGAGGCGGCGGGCCCAGGCACGCGGCGGCGTCGCGCGCCTTTCGGGGGGACGCCCATGAACCGGAGCACCACGTACCTGCTGTGTCTCACCGCGCTGGCCACCGTCTCCAGCGGCTGCTTCCTGCGCACGGGCTACATCCTCGACGCGCTGAACACACCCGGGGACCCGCGGGCGGCACCGCTGCCCGTGCCCATCCAGGAGCGCGCGGCGCGCCTCACCCGCACGCACCTGGTGGACGCCTACGCCGACCCCGCCGAAGCCGCGCGCTGGATGTCCGCGATGGGCAACGCGCCCCAGCCCATCCTCGAGCAACTGGACTGCCTGAAGCAGAGCGCGGGCGGCAGCAACAGCGCGTGCTACGAGCGCTTCCTCAAGACAGCCTTGGAGACGCCGCAGTGGGGCCTGCCGTCGCTGCCCACCACGGTGGACCCCGCCGCGCCCTCACCGCGCGAAGTGGACGCCGCGCGCTTCCTGGCCAACACGCTGGGCATCGCTGCGTCGCTGGTGGCCCTGCGTGATGCCCAGGGGGACCGCGTGCCCCTCCAGGTGCTCACCCGCGGCATCCGCGAAGGCTCCGAGTCCGCCGCGCAGTACGTCAGCGTCCGCAAGTGGAACCGCACGCTGGGACGCCCATCCAACGCCATTGTCCTGAGCGGCGGCGGAGCCAATGGCGCGTTCAGCGCGGGGGCCATCTGGCGGCTGCTCGGCGTGCTGGAGCAGTGCCGCGGCAAGCCGGCGCCGGAGGGGTGTGGAGACGCGCGTATCGACCTGGCGGCGGGCAGCAGCACCGGCGCGCTCGTCAGCACGCTGGTGGACCTGTTCCACACGCCGGGCCACGAAGAGGCCGCGCGCCAGCTGCTCATCAGCAACTACACCTGCTCGGTGGAGTCGGACCTGTACTGCGTCAACAACACCTGGATTTGGAAGATTGCCTCCAACCTGCGTGGCCTGGTCCAGTTCGACGGCATCTACGGCAAGCTCCGCGCGGCGGTGGTCCCCGAGCAGCTCACCAACGGCACGGAGCTGGTGGCCGTCTCCGTGGACTTCGACACCGGGGACGTCTTCGGCATCAGCGACCAGGACCCGGCGAACTTCGACCCGAACGCCACCGAACAGCAGCGCGTGGAGGGCATCATCAACGGCGTCGTCGCCTCCATCGTGGAGCCCGTGCTCGCAGACCCGGTGCCGTGGCTGCCGTCACACACCGGGAGGATGAAGGGCTCCTTCTTCGACGGCGGCGTGCGCTCCGGACTGCCGCTGCTCCAAGCCGTCCAGCGCGGTGCCGAGCGCGTGCTGGTCATCTCCACCGGCGGCGTGGAGCCGTCACCGGAGAACCCGCCGGACAACGCCGTCAGCGTGCTGATGCGCACCATCGACCTGTTCGTCGCCCAGCCGCGCGTAGGTGAGGTGCAGCAGGGGGAGATGGCCGCCGTGGGCCGGCGCTTCGCGGAGTACAACGTCTGCGTGGAGCGCCTGGCGAACGTGACCGACGCCACCAGCGTCAGCGCCTTCTGCCGCCGCACGGGCATGGGCTTCGTCCCGCGCGAGCCCGGAGCCCTCAAGGCGGCTACCAGCATGTGGCTGGGCTCCGCCCGCTTCGACCAGGTGGCCTCCAGTTGGCGTTCGTCGTGGATGTTCCGTCCGGACTCGCAGCTCCAGACGGCCAGCGGCTACGGCTTCTCCCCGGAGGTCATGCGGCCGCTGTTCAAGGAAGGCGTGAAGCACTTCCAGCAGCGTTGCCATGAAGTGCTGCGCCTCTTCGAGATTCAGGGCACGCTGGCCGCCTCGGAGTGCGACAAGCCGGTGGACGACGCGGTGTCGGAAGCCGAGGCGCGGTTCGCTCCACTGGCCCAGTGCATGAAGGGCAAGCCCGAGCAGCGCTCGTGCAAGTGAGCCCTGGAGGCATATCCTCCAAGCGTCCATGTCCGACCGGTCGTCCCTCATCCGTTGGCTCGTCATTCCCGGTGTGAGCCTGGGCGTGCTCATCCTGAGCGCCGCCCTCTCCTACTGGCTGACGCGCCCTGTCCACGACGAGCCGCTGCCCGTCGGACCGCCCCCCGCCGAAGAGCTGCCCGCCCCGCAGCCGCCCGGCACACGCATCGCCCCCACGCCCGGCCTGTCACCGCCCAGCGTCACACCCCCACCGGTGCAGCCTCCGCCCGGCTTTCCGGCCTCGCGGACCGACGTGCCCGCGCCGCCCGCGGCCTCGGGGGACCCGCGGCGCGTGGTGGAGGTGGAGCCAGTGGTCGAATCCACCACCGGCCGCATCCACGCCGACGACATCCGTGCCGCCATCCAGGCGGTGACTCCGCTCGTGCAGCAATGTTTCGAGGACGCGGCACAACGCAACCGGGGTCCGCAGACAGTGAAACTGCGCTTCACCGTGGAGGCGGGCAGCGAAGGCGGGGTGATGGGCGCGGGCGAGCTGGTGTCCAGCACCATCCCCGACCCCTTCGTGCAGGCGTGCGCGCTGGACTCGCTGCTGGACGTCCGCTTCCCTGCGCCCTTTGGCGGAGGGAAGGCGACGGTCGTCTACCCCTTCGAGTTCCGTGTCCCCGGGGAGACTGGCCGGTAGGGCCCGGTTTTGCGTAAGGTGCCGGAGCCCCCGACCCTTCATGCCCGTTACCGTCGAACAGCTCGGTCCCCAAGACGCGGAAGCCCTTCGGGGGCTGCTGTCCAAGGACCCGGTCCACAACCTCTACCTGCTGGGGTTGCTGGAGGAGTTCGGCATCGCCCCCCGTGGCAGGGTGCCCTTCGCCTTCTACGGGCGCTTCGACAGCCAGGTCCTCACCGCCGCCGTGTTCGTGGGCGGCGACGGCGGGCTGGTGGTGCCCAGCGTGAGCGATGCGGGCGCCACCAGCGTCATCGCGGACGCGCTGTCCTCGCGCCTGACGCTGCGCTCCACCGTGGGCGACAAGTCGTCGGTGGACGCGCTGCTGCGCAGCCTGGCCCCAGGCAAGCCACGCCTGTCGCGCACGCAGCGGCTGTTCAGCGTGTCGGCGGATGACCTGGGCCCCTTCACCAACCCGCTCTTGCGGCTGGCGAAGGAAGAGGACCTGCCCCGGCTGCTGCCCCTGGCCCAGGGCTACGTGCGCGAGGTGCACGAGCGAGACCCATTGGCCGAGGACCCGCGCGGCTACGAGGCCCGCGTCATCCAGCGCGTGCGACAGCGCCGCACCTACGTGTTGGAGGAGAATGGCGCGCTGGTGTTCAAGGTGGATATCGGCAGCCGCTCCCAGTACGGCGCGGAGCTGGAGGGCCTCTACACGCTGCCTGCCGAGCGCAAGAAGGGCCACGCCCTGCTGTGCCTGGGCCAGATTTCCCGCCACCTGCTGTCCTCGCTGCCGCGGCTGACCCTGCGCATCGACGAGCGGGACGAGAGCACCGCTCGCATCGCCCGCAAGGTCGGCTACCTGGCCGGCCGGACGTGGCGGCTCGTCCTGGTGGACTAGCGGCCGGCCGCGTACAGTCCGCGCCCGCATGAGCCGTCCCACGCCTTCCCGCCGTCCCCTCTCTGGAGAGGGCCCCGTCATTCTTCACGCCGCCACCGACCCGCGCTGGCTGCCCCTGGCGCTCGAGCGGTTCGACGAGGTGCTGGTGGACCATGCCCACTGCGAGAAGAAGGCCGCCGCCAACGCGCTGTCCATGCTCCAGGCCTACCCGGACCTGCCGGGGCTGCCCTCGCAGATGGCGCGGCTGGCGCGCGAGGAGAGCGCGCACCTGGCCCGCGTGTTGGACTTGATGGCGGCGCGTGGCCTTACGCTGACCAAGGACGCGGGAGACCCCTACGCCCAGGGCCTGCAGAAGCTGATTCGCACGCCCGCCGCCGAGCGCCGCATGGACCGGCTGCTGGTGGCCGCCGTCATCGAAGCCCGCTCCTGCGAGCGACTGTCCCTGCTGGCCGAAGGCCTCACCGACCCGGCCCTGGCTCGCTTCTACGGCGAGCTGGCCCAGTCCGAGGACGGCCATCAGTCCCTCTTCTACCGGCTGGCCGTCACCGCGTCCGAAGGCGACGAAGCCATCGTGAAGGCGCGGCTGGAGTGGATGCTGGAGCGCGAGGCCCAGGTCATCACCGACGTGGGGCTGCGCGCCGCCATCCACTGAGCCGTCACGGCCCCGTGGGCGCCCGCAGGCCCACGGCCGGACGAGACGGCGCCGGAGAGGAGCCCTTCTCCAGCGGCCATGCCCAGGGCACGGCCACCGTGAGCAGGACGACGAGCACCGCGGTGAGCGGCGTGCCCAGGCGGAAGAAGTCCGTGAAGCGGTAGTGCCCCGGCCCGTACACGAGCACGCAGCTGGGCTCCAGCGGAGTGATGAACGAACAGCTGGCCGCCAGCGTCACCGCCATGGCGAAGGGCCGCGCGTCCACGCCGAGCTGCTGCGCGGCGTTGATGGCCACTGGCAACACCACCAGCGCCGCGGCCTGGTTGCTCATCGGCGCGGACAGGATGATGGTCAGCACCATCAGCAACACCATCACCATGCGCGGGCCACCATACGCGCCCAGCGCCGCCACCCTGTCTCCCACGAACGCGCCCGCGCCGCTCACCTCCATGGCCAGCCCCAGCGCCATCATGGAGCCGATGAGCAGCACCACGCGCCAGTCCACGCGGAACGCGGTGCGCGGGTCCACGCAGCCCGTGGCAATCATCAGCAACATGCCGGTGAGGCCCGCCACCGACAGCGGCACCACGTTCAGCGAGCCTGCCGCCAGCGCGCCCAGGAACAGCACCACCGCCAGCAGCGCCTTGCCGTAGCGCGGGGGTTGGTATTCGTGGCCGCTGAGCACCGTCAGGTTGCCGCCCCGCGCCAGCTCATCCACCCGGTCGCGCGCGCCGCGCAGCAGCAGCACGTCCCCCACCGACAGCGGCAGCATGGACAGCGAGCGCTCCCCGAAGGTGCGGCCCAGGAGCTGGAGCTTGGTGATGCGCTGGATGGCGGGCTTGCGGTGCAGGGCCAGCGCCACCAGGCCGTAGCGCTCCACGAAGAGCGTCTCCTTCAGGCTTCGCCCCACCAGCGGGCTCTCGGGTGGCACGATGGCTTCGATGAGGAGGGAGTCCTTGTCGTGCAGCTCCTCGTCGGACAGCCGCACGTCCGGGCGGATTTGGATGCCGCGCAGGTCCTTCACCCGCAGAATCGTCTCGCGGTTGCCTTCGATGAGCAGCCGCTCGTCGCCGCGCAGCCGGTAGCCGGGCACCGCGGACAGGGCCTCGCCGTCGCGGATGATGCCGATGACGCGCAGTCCCAGCCCCTCCGAGATGTCCCCCAGCTCCTTGCCCGCGTAGCGCGAGTCCGACGGCAGCACCGCCTCCGTGAGGTAGTCGCGCAGCGTCCAATCCTCCATGGCGCCGCGCCCCTCGCGGGCCGGCAGCAGCCACGGCGCCAGCAGCACCACCCCGAGGATGCCGACAATGGCCAGCGGCAGCCCCACCGGCGCCAGCTCCGTCACGCCGATGCCCGGCATGCCCTGCCGCTGCATCGCGGCGGACATCACCAGGTTGGTGGAGGTGCCGTAGAGGAACACCATGCCGCCCAGCATCGACGCGTACGCCAGCGGCAACAGCACCTTGCTCTTGGGCACCTTGGCGCGCTGGGCCGCGCCAATGGCCACCGGCAGGAAGGCCGCCGTCGTCACCGTGTTGGAGATGACAGAGGAGAAGGCGGCCACCGCCACCATCATCGCCATGACGAACGTCTGGTGGCCGAAGCGGGCGAAGAAGGCCAACCGTTGGCCCACCAACTGAACCACGCCCGTCGATGCGAGCCCCTGCGTCATCGCGAGCAGCGTGAAGATGAAGATGACAGTGTCGTTGCTGAACCCCTCGAACGCCTGCACGGGCGTGAGCACGCCGGTGAGTGCCAGCAGGCACACCACCACGAGCGAGCTGACCTCGATGGGAAGCGTGTCGAACGAGAACAGCACCAGCGCGACGACGACAACACCCAGGACGATGGCGATGGTCATAAGGCCCGCCCCAACCTGTATTCGCTGCGCTGATATGGCGAGTGTCGTGGCGCAGTGCGCCGTTTACTTCTGGATGACCGGTCGCTGATAAGTGGAATTAGGAGCGGCCTGTTCGGTACCAAGATGGGTGACCGGTCGTGGGTTGCATTTAGGCCCCCCTTCCAGAACGTTTGGGGCCTGTCTCCAGACCTGAACCACAAGGACGAATCCATGGCTTCGACGCATGTTGCGGCGGAGGGCCAGCAGGCCCCCACGAATAACCCCACGCTCCTCGCCTGGGTGGCCAAGATGGCCGAGATGACCCAGCCGGACAGCATCGTCTGGTGTGACGGGTCCGAGGCGGAGAAGAAGCGGCTGACGGACCAGGCGGTGAAGGAGGGCATCCTCATCCCGCTGAACCCGGAGAAGCGCCCCAACAGCTACCTCCACCGCTCCAACCCGAACGACGTGGCGCGCGTGGAGCACCTCACGTTCATCTGCACGCCGAACAAGACGGACGCCGGCCCGACGAACAACTGGATGGAGCCCGAGGCGGCCTACACCAAGCTGGGCAACCTGTTCAGCGGGTGCATGAAGGGCCGCACCATGTACGTGGTGCCCTACGCCATGGGCCCCATCGGCAGCCCCTTCACCAAGCTGGGCGTGGAGCTGACCGACAGCATCTACGTCGTGCTGAACATGCGCATCATGGCGCGCATGGGGAAGCAGGCGATGGACATGCTGGGTGACAGCGACGACTTCAACCGCGGCCTGCACAGCACCGGCGACGTGGACCCCGACCGCCGCTACATCTGCCACTTCCCCCAGGACAACACCATCTGGAGCTTCGGCTCCGGCTACGGCGGCAACGTGCTGCTGGGCAAGAAGTGCCTCGCGCTGCGCATCGGCAGCTACCTGGGCCGCGAGGAAGGCTGGATGGCCGAGCACATGCTCATCCTGGGCGTCACCAGCCCCAAGGGTGAGACCACGTACGTGGCCGCCGCCTTCCCGTCCGCGTGTGGCAAGACGAACTTCGCGATGATGATTCCGCCCCCCGAGTACAAGGGCTGGAAGATTGAAACCGTCGGCGACGACATCGCGTGGATGCACCCCGGCAAGGATGGCCGCCTGTACGCCATCAACCCGGAGGCCGGTTACTTCGGCGTGGTGCCCGGCACCAACTACAAGACGAACCCCAACGCGATGGAGTCCATCGCCAAGGACACCATCTTCACCAACGTGGCGCTGACGGCGGACGGCGACGTGTGGTGGGAGGGCAAGGACGGCGAGGTCCCCGACGAGCTCACCGACTGGCAGGGCCGCCCCTGGAAGAAGGGCAGCACGGAGAAGGCGGCGCACCCCAACAGCCGCTTCACCGCGCCCATGTCCAACAACCCGGCGCTCAGCCCCAAGGCCAACGACCCGACGGGCGTGCCCATCTCCGCGCTCATCTTCGGCGGCCGCCGCTCCAACACCGTCCCGCTGGTGCTCCAGGCCTTCAACTGGACCCACGGCGTGTTCCTGGGCGCCACCATGGGCAGCGAGACGACGGCCGCGGCCACCGGCAAGGTCGGCGTCGTGCGCCGCGACCCCATGGCCATGCTGCCCTTCTGCGGCTACCACATGGGTGACTACCTCCAGCACTGGCTGGACATGCAGAAGCACATCGCCCAGTTGCCGAAGATCTTCCAGGTCAACTGGTTCCGCCAGGACAAGAACGGCAAGTTCATGTGGCCGGGCTTCGGCGAGAACATGCGCGTGCTGGAGTGGATCGTGAACCGCGTCCACGGCCGCGTCCCCACCCAGGAGACGCTGCTGGGCTGGGTGCCCCGCGCCGACCAGGGCCTCAACCTCAAGGGCCTGGACCTGGCCTCCGACGTGGTGACGGAAGTCACGTCCATCAAGGAGGACGAATGGAAGGCCGAGCTGAAGAGCCAGGAGGTCTTCTTCGAGCAGCTCGGCACCAAGGCGCCGGACGCGCTGATGCTCCAGCGCAAGCTGCTGATGGCGCGCCTGGACCACTGAGTCCCCGCCGGCCTGTAGCAGTCTGAAATACCCCGGGGCCGCCTCCCGCTCGCACCGAGCGCGGGGGGCGGCCCCTCCATTTTTCACAGGAAGTAAAAGTCAGCTCTTCGACCTTCCCGGAGCTCCGCGCTAGGCTCTCAGGTCATGAGACTGGCTTTCGTGTTGTCGGTGATTCTCGCGCTGGCGCCACCGCTGGCGTTCGCACAGCGCGGGAAAAATGCAGCGGCCCTCATCAAGGACGGCGAGCGGCTGTACCAGGCAGGCAAGTACCGTGAAGCGGCGGATGCGCTGAAGAAGGCGCATGAAGCCCAGCCCCATCCGCGGCTCATCTACAACATCGCCATCTCCCTGGAGAACGCGGGAGAGCTGCGCGAGGCAGTGACCTGGTACCAGCAGTACGTCGGCGCCACCGACGGCACGGACCCGACGCTGCTCAAGCGCAGCGCGCGTAGCATCGACCGGCTGAGGGTGCTCATCGAGAAGGAAGACCAGGTCGCGGCCGCGTCCAACGCCGAGCGCCAGCGGCTCCAGGACGAAGCGGACGCCGCGCGCCGGCAGGCAGAAGAAGAGCAGCTCGCGGCCCGCCGCGCCGAGGACGAGAGCCGGCGCCAGCAGGAGGCCGAGCTGCAGCGCGCGCTGACGTCCTACAAGCGCCAGCGCATCGGCGCGTTCGCCGCGGCCGGCGTGGGCGCGGCGGGCGTGGTGGCGGGCGTGCTGTTCGGCATGCAGGCGCGCGACGCGCGTGAGCAGTTCGACGGCGCCACCAGGGTGGAGACCAAGGAGGAGTTCGCCGACAAGACGCGCAGCCGGGCGCTGCTGGCGGACGTCGGTTTCGGCGTGGGGCTGGCCGGTGTCATCACCGCCATCGTCCTCTACCCGAAGGATGGCCCCCCGGTTGCGGGTGAGGTGCGAGTCACGATGGCGCCCAAGGGCGCCGGAGCAGGAATGGCGGTGAGCTTCTGATGCGCGCGCTGCGATTGATGATGACGGGAAGCACCCTGCTGATGGCCGGGTGCAGCTTCACCACCGCCGGTGGACTGACCGAGTGCGAGACGTCCTCGGACTGTGAAACCGCGCAGGTGTGCACCGCTGGCTACTGCCTGCCGCAGCCAGAGGGCTGTGGAGCGGTCTACGGCCCGGCCTCCGCGGCCAATGCCATTCCCCTGGGCGCCGTGGTGCCGCTGAGCACCTCCGACGGCCCGGACGAGTCCGAGGTGCAGGCGCTCAACGCCATCAAGCTGGCGCTCGATGAAATCAACCAGCGGGAGGGCGTCAACGGCCGGCCCTTCGTCCTCCACATCTGCGACACGCGCTCGGAGCCGAACCGCGCCGCCGAGCAAGCACAGTGGCTGATGCGTGAGCGCCAGGTGCCGATGCTCTTCACCTCCAGCAGCGCCCAGGCGCTCGCGGTGTCCTCGTTCACCGTGCCCAACGGCGTACTGATGATTACGTACAGCGGCACCAGCCCGGACATCGCCGCCATCAACGACCAGAACGGCACCACGGCAGGCCTCGTCTGGCGGACGGCGCCGTCCGACGTGCTGCAGGGCCGCATCATCGGAGACCTGCTCCAGGGCGACATCCTGGTGAACGGCGCTCCGCTCTTCGACAGCATCTCCAAGGTCGGCATCAGCTACGTGAATGACGCCTACGGGCAAGGCCTCTTCGGCGTGACGCTGGGGCGCATCGACACCACCCAGCGGACCGTGACGTCCTCCCAGTACGCCCGCAACAGCGCCGACGTCTCCAGTGTGGTGCAGCACATCACCACCAGTCTGCCGGATGTCGAGGTCCTCATCGGCTTCTCCGAGGACAACGCGCGCATCATCAACCAGACGGCCGCCGCGGGCCGGAACACCCAGCGGTGGTTCTTCACCGACGCCGGCAAGGACCGGGGCCTCTTCACCGCGCTGGGCGCCAACGAGCAGCTCGTGGACGATTCCTACGGCACGTCTCCGGCGCAGGCCCGTCCAGACCTCGTCTATCAGCTGTTCGCCCAGCGCTTCCGCTCCGCCTTCAACCAGACGGACCCGGGCCAGTACTCCTTCACCGCGCACGCGTATGACGCCATGTACCTGGTGGCGCTCGGCGCCGCGTATGCCGCCGGTCCCGACGTCAACAACCCGCAGGCCATCACCGGCGCGCGCATGGCGGACGGCCTGGCGCTCGTGACGCCGGGCGAGGCCGGCACGTCCCTGAACTACAACCTGGGCACGGAGGGCTTCGCGGGCGCTCGCGCGGCCATCCGCAATGGACAGGTCATCAACGTGACGGGCGCCAGCGGCGACCTCGACTTCGACGCCACGGGCGAGGCGCCGTCCGAGTACGAGCTGTTCCGCGTGAAGGACGGCGGGTTCCAGACGGTGCAGCTCATCGCGCCGCCCACGGAGTGACGTGACGGGGCCTCAGGGCCCCAACGTCCGCGCGAGCACCTCGACGGCGGCGGCGAAATCCTCGGGCTGAGGCAGCAGCGACAGCACGAGGAAGGCGCCGCCGCCGAAGTCGTAGAAGTAGCCCGGCTGCACCCGCACGCCCGCGTCCAGCAGGGCCAGGCAGGTGGCCTCCTCGCCGGGCGCCCTCGGAATCCGCACCACCGCGCTCCACCCGCCCTCCGCCGGCACCACGTCCCAGTGGGCGTCGCGAGGCCGGGCCGCGAGCAGGTGCTGGCGGTTGCCCCTCACCCGCTCCAGCACCGCCGCCTGGAAGCGCGGCCCGTGGGCCAGGAGCGCAGGCAGGGCCCGCTGCACGGGCGTGCCCACGGGCAGGTACGTGTCCCCCACCCACTCCAGCCGAGCCAGCGCCTCGTCACGGAGGGCCGCGGGCCCGCCCACGTGCGTCCACGCCAGCTTGAGGCCGGGCAACCCCACGGACTTGGAGAGGCCGCCCAGGGCGAAGGTGAGCATCGGCAGCGCGCGCCCCGCCACGGAGGCCACGCGCCCGGGCGCGGGCGCCCAGGCGAAGGGGGCGAAGACCTCATCGCAGACGAGCGCCAGTTGGCGGCGGGCACACACGTCCGCCAGCGCCGCCAGCTCGCCTTCGTGCAGGAAGTGGCCGGTGGGGTTTCCGGGGTTCACCACCAGCACCGCGCGAGTGCGCCCGTCGCACGCCGCCGCCACCTCCCCCGCGTCCAGGCCGAAGCCGTGCGCGCGGGGCAAGGCGTAGGAGCGCGTCTGGACGCCCTCCAGACGCGCGAGGTGCTCGAAGAGGGGGTAGCAGGGGGCCGGAACGAGAACGTTGTCCCCTGGCTCGCACAGGAGCTTGAAGAGCCAGCCGTAGGCTTCACTGGTGCTGGAGGTCAGCAGCAGGTGCGCTTCGGAGACCGGGGTGCCCCGCGCCGTGAAGTCCGCCACCAGCGCCTGTCGCGCGGAGGCGAGCCCCAGGGACTCGGGTTCGTAGGTGAAGGCGTCCTCGGGGGCCAGGAGCGCCGCGTCCGGCAGGGGCAACCCCACACGCGTGGGGTTGGATTCCGTCAGGTCCAGGAGGAGACGGCCGCTGGCGCGGTGCCTTTCGAGCGCCAGTGCCAGCGGGTTGGGTGTCCGTGCGAAGTCCGTCCGCGCGGAGAAGCCGCTCACAGGCCCGTTTGCAGCATGGCGTTCGCGACACGACGAATCAGGTCGCGGCGAACCTCCTTGCGGCAGTGCTCGATAGCCTTGTCGTGAGGCCGAGGAAGTTGAGGGTCGCGAGCGCGCAGAGCGGTCCGGAGCACGAGCTCCACCTTGGAGGGCTCGATGTGAAAGAGCCGAGGCCCTTCCTTTTGCAGGAAGTAAGAAAGCCCCCTCTGGTCCATGAGCTTCTTGTACAGCCGCCGGACGTCCGCGAGGAACGTGAGATCGATGATGTCCGCCATTCGTGAGGCGTTCTCGCGCGGAAAAAACGGCACGTCCATTTCACGGCCGCATGTCCCGAAAACTTGCGCGACCTGTAGCACTGGCCCTGAAACCGAAACGCGCCGGAGGCCGAATTTCCGGCCTCCGCGCGTTCAGGGCAGCAGCGGCCGCAGCGCGTGGCGGAACGCGGCGTGGCGCCGCCGCGCATCGGGCAGATAGGGCACCGGTCCCAGCACCGGGACGCCGTGGCGCGCCTCCAGGAGCCGCCGGTTGTCGCGCTCCGAAACATCCTTCGCGGACGTCCCACGCGACAGCAGCACGGCCCGCACGGGAATGCGGCGCGCGGCCAGCGCCTGGAGCGACAGCGCGGTGTGGTTGAGCGTGCCCAGCCCCGCGCGCGCAACCAGCAGCACCGGCAGGCGCAAGGTGGCGATGAGGTCGATGACGTCGTGCTTCGAGTCCAACGGCACGAACAGGCCCCCTGCCCCCTCCACCACGGCGTTGCCCCCACGCAGCCGCCGCCATGCGGCCAGCGTGACGTTCCAGTCGGGCTCGCGTCCCAGGCGACTGGCGGCCACGCCGGGCGCGACAGGCAGACGGAAGCGGTGGGGACACACTTCATCCACGCTCAGCGAGCTGCCCGCCGCCGCGCGCAGGGCCAGCGCGTCCGCGGGCGCACGCAGGGACGCGCAGCCGCTCTCGTAGGGCTTGAAGCCCTGGGGCCGCAGCCCCGCGTCCGCCAGCAGCGACAGGAGCGCGCACGACGCCTGCGTCTTCCCCACGCCGGTGTCCGTGCCCGTCACGAAAATCTGGAACGGCTTGCCACGCTCAGCCACGGCGGACTCCCACGGTGCGCAGCGCCTCCAGCGCCAGGTCCACGTGGCCCACGGTATGGGAAGCGGACAGGCAGAAGCGCAGGCGGCTGGTGCCCTCGGGGACGGTGGGCGGGCGGATGGCCTTCACCAGCACGCCCACCTCGCGCAGGCGGCGCGCGGCGTCCAGCGCACGCTCGGGCTCGCCGAGGATGATGGGGAACACGGCGCTGCGAGGCTCGGCGCGCACGCCCAAGCCGCGCAGGCCGTCCGCGAAGCGACGGATGTTGCGCCACAGCCGCTCGCGCAGGTCCGGGTCGCCCTCCACGGCGTCCACGGCGGCCTCGGAGGCGGCGCACAGGTGCGCGGGCAGCGCGGTGGAGAAGACGAAGGGACGCGCGCGGGAGACCAGCAGGTCCGCCACCTCGCGTGAGGTCGCCACGTATGCGCCCATGACGCCCAGCGCCTTGCTCAGCGTGCCCATGCGCAGGTCCACCTCGTTCTCCAACCCCAGCTCATCGCAGAGGCCCGCGCCGCGGGCGCCCAGCACGCCGGTGGCATGCGCTTCGTCCACCATCAGCGCGGCGCCGTGGGCCCGGCACGCGGCGACGATGTCGCGCAGCGGGGCCACGTCTCCGTCCATGGAGAAGACCGTGTCCGTCACCACCAGCTTGCGGCGTGCGGGCGTCTCCGCCAGGGCGCGCTCCAACGCCTCCACGTCCGCGTGTGGATAGACGCAGACGCGGGCGCGTGACAGCCGGCAGCCATCCACGAGCGAGGCGTGGTTGAGGGCATCGGAAAAGACGGCGTCCTCGGGCCCCACCAGCGCGGGGATGATGCCGGTGTTGGCGGCGTAGCCGCTGTTGAACAGGCGCACAGCCTCCGCACGTTCGAAGGCGGCCAGCCGCGTTTCCAACCGGTGATGCGCGGCGGTGTCGCCCACCACCAACCGGCTGGCACCGGTGCCCACGCCGTAGCGCTCCACGGCGGCCAGCGCCGCGGCACGCACGGTGGGCGACGCGGCCAGCCCCAGGTAGTCATTGGACGAGAAGTTGACGAGCGTCTCGCCCCCCACGCGCACCACGGGCCCCTGGGGCGAATCCAGGGGCTCCAGGTATCGGCGCAGGCCGCGCTCGGACAGGGCCTCCAGGTCCTCCCGGGCCCACGCCGCCGCGACGGCTTCATCACTCACGGTGGCTCAGCCTTCCTGACGCGGCTCCAGGGGGCGGATTCCCGCCTTCTCCAGCAGGGCCATGTCCTGGGTGTACTCGGGGTTGCCGGTGGTGAGCAGCTTCTCGCCGAAGAAGAGCGAGTTGGCGCCCGCCATCATGCACAGCAGCTGCGCCTCGTCGTTCATCTGCTGCCGGCCCGCGGACAGGCGCACCATGGACTGGGGCATCAGGATGCGCGCGGTGGCGATGGTGCGCACCATGTCCACCGTCTCCACGCGCTGCTGCTCCTGCAGCGGCGTACCCTCCACGGCCACCAGCGCGTTGATGGGCACCGACTCCGGGTGGTGCTCCTGGTTGGCCAGGGTGCGCAGCAGGTTGCAGCGGTCATCCACCGACTCGCCCATGCCGATGATGCCGCCGCAGCACACGGAGATGCCGGCGTCGCGCACGCGGTTGAGCGTGCGCAGGCGATCTTCATAGGTGCGGGTGGAGATGATGTCGCCGTAGTGCTCGGGCGACGTGTCCAGGTTGTGGTTGTACGCGGACAGGCCGGCCTCGCGCAGGCGCTTCGCCTGGCTCTCGGAGAGCATGCCCAGGGTGGCGCACGCCTCCATGCCCAGCGCGCGCACGCCGCGCACCATCTCCAGCACGCTGTCGAACTGCGGACCGTCCTTCACCTCGCGCCACGCGGCGCCCATGCAGAAACGGGTGGCTCCGGCGGCGCGGGCCTTGGACGCGGCATCCAGCACGTCCGGCACGGCCATCAACTTCTCCGCCTTGACGCCCGTCTTGTAGCGAGCCGCCTGCGGGCAGTACGAGCAGTCCTCCGGGCAGCCGCCCGTCTTGATGGACAGCAGTGAACAGAGCTGGACCTTGTTGTCCACGAACACGGCCCGGTGGACCGTCTGGGCCTTGTGCACCAGGTCCAGCAGGGGGAGCTCATAGAGGGCCCTCACCTCCGACAGCGACCAGTCATGGCGCACGTCCACGCCCGCCGGTGGCGGCGCGGCGACGTGGGCGTGACCGGAGAACTCGCTCTCGCTGGAGACAGTGGCGGTATCGGGCATGGGCTCCTCTACGGACGGATGAGGGCCCGAACGTGCGTGGACCCCGGAAGGTTGTCAACGCCCGCGAGCAGGCAGGTTGACGACTTTCCAGGGTCCATCGCCCCTCGGGAGGGGCTCAGCGCGTCAGCTGACGCGCGGCCCTAGACATGGACGCGGCGCCCTCTGCCCGCGAGTCCCACCAGGAATAGCACCAGGAGTGCGCCCAGGACGGAGAACAGGAGCCCTGTCGGGTGCAGGTCGAAGACGCGGCCGTCACTGCGGAAGAGCGAAGCGATGAAACCTCCCACGAAGGAGCCGGCGATACCCAGCAGCGTGGTGGCGAGGAGCCCCATCGACTGGTTGCCCGGCATGAGCGCGCGGGCAATCAGACCCGCGAGAAGGCCAATGATCAGAAACGCGATAATCCCCATGACTACCTCCCTTGCTTGTTTAGCGACGCAGGGTGCGACGCCCACCTGGGAGCAAACCTGGGTTGCCCCTCCCGTTCGTACAACTTGGCGCGGGGGGGCTTGACATGGTGCCTGCCTGCTCTGCGGTCGTGCCTGCCCGCAAGGCCGCAAAAACGTCAGGGTTCCGCGCTATTCACCCAACCCATGGCGAAGGCGAAGACGCACTACACCTGTCAGGCGTGTGGATACAAAACGGCGAAGTGGCTCGGGAAGTGTCCGGACTGTGGCGCGTGGAGTTCCCTGCTGGAGGAGACGGACCCGAAGGCGGATGAACGACGTCCGGCATGGGGGGCCTCGGGCGGCGCGGCGCGGCCCATGTTGCTCAAGGAAGTCAGCGGCGAGACGGAGACGCGCCGGCGCACGGGCATCGCCGAATTCGACCGCGTGCTGGGCGGGGGCGTGGTGAGTGGCTCCATCGTGCTGCTGGGTGGCGACCCGGGCATCGGCAAGTCCACGCTGCTGCTGGCGGCGTTGGACAGGCTGGCGCGTCACGGACCGGTGCTCTACGTCTCGGGTGAAGAGAGCCTGCGACAGACGAAGATGCGCGCCGAGCGGCTCCGGGTGGAGGGAGACGCCATCCACCTGTTCGCGGAGACGGACGCGGAGCGGGTACTGACGGCGACGGAGGCGTTGAAGCCCCAGGCGCTGGTGGTGGACTCCATCCAGACCATGTACCTGCCGGAGTTGGGCAACGCGCCCGGCAGCATCACCCAGGTGCGCGAGGTGGCGGGCCGGCTGATGGCCTACGCGAAGCGCACGGGGGTGCCCACGTTCCTGGTGGGCCACGTGACGAAGGAAGGCTCCATCGCGGGCCCGCGAGTGCTGGAGCACATGGTGGACACGGTCCTCTACTTCGAGGGCGAACGTGGCCACCCGTTCCGAATCCTGCGCGCGCACAAGAACCGCTTCGGCTCCACGAACGAGATTGGCGTCTTCGAGATGAAGGGCGCGGGGCTGGTGGAGGTGTCCGACCCCTCCGCCCTCTTCCTGTCGGAGCGGCCGGTGGGCAAGTCCGGCAGCGTGGTGACCAGCACGCTCAATGGCACACGCCCGCTGTTGGTGGAGGTGCAGGCGCTGGTGGCGCCCACGGGTTACGGCACCGCGCGGCGCACGGCGATTGGCGTGGACGGCAACCGCGTGGCGCTGCTGGCGGCGGTACTGGAGAAGAAGGAGGAGATTCCGCTGGTGGGCTGCGACTTGTTCGTCAACGTGGCGGGCGGCATGCAGCTCACCGAGCCCGCGTGTGACCTCGCGGTGTGCGCGGCGCTGGTGAGCAGCCTCCAGAACCGTCCGCTGGACCCGAAGACGTTGGTGCTGGGCGAAGTGGGCCTCGCCGGAGAGGTGCGCGCGGTGGGTCAGGTGGAGCCCCGGCTGGCGGAGGCCGCGAAGATGGGCTTCCAGCGCGTGGTGCTGCCCGCGGGCAGCGCGCGGCGGCTCGAAGGCACGGGTCCGAAGATGAAGGTCGTCGGCGTGGAGACGCTCGGCGACGCGCTCGTCGCGATGTTCGACTGAGCGGTGCTCGCCGCGCGTGGGCTGAAGATGAAGTCACCCCGCGAGTTCCGTACTGCCAACGCCCCCCTGAGCTGTCCGATTTGACGGGGGCATCTCCACCGGAGGGAGCGCGTCCAAGTCACGCGGACACGCTCCCTCCCGAAGTACCGCGAGCTAGGCCTGTGGCCGAGGCATCACGGCGTAGCGCAGCAGCACGACGCCGTTGGCGTAGACCTTGGTGGACTTCAGGTCCAGGTCCACCACCTGCTTCAGCGAGGACGCCAGCAGGATGCCCGAGCCGAGTATCAGCGGGTTCATCTTGAGCAGGACCTCGTCGACCAGTCCCTCGGCGAGCAGCAACCCGGCGAATGCACCACCACCGGCCAGGTAGATGTCACCGCCCTCCTGCGCCTTCAGGCGCCGGACCTCGCCCACCGCGTCGTCCGATACCAGCTTCACGCGCGGATTCGGGCTCTCCTTCATCGTGCGGCTGAAGACGTAGGTGTCCATGTTTGGATAGGGGTCCGTCACCCCCACCTTGAGGCCGCCGTCATAGGTGCGCCGCCCCATGAGTACCGTCGCATAGGTCGCCAGCGACGCGACGTAGTCCGCGACGTGCTCGCTATCCTTGATGAGACGGTCCTGCATGAAGGCGCCGTACGTATCGTCCTCGTGGGCGATGAAACCGTCGACGCTGGTGGCAACGTGGTACTTGAGCTTTCGCATACGTGTTCTCCATGCCGCGCGCGCAAAGGCGCCGGTCATTCAGGTTCAGGAAGACGACTGGGAAACACAGCGGGGACCCACGCATCCGGACAGCAGCCCACGTCAACGCCACGGCACATCGGCCGGAGCGGCAAGGGCAGTCACGGAAGCCTGGGTTAGCGAGCGAAGGTCATGGGACAGCGCCGTGAGGCGCCACGCCCAAATTACGCACACGAAGGCGCCCTCGGCAACCCCCATCCGAGCAGGCGGCAGCGCACAGCCTCGCCCCCGCGAGGGAGACGAGGCTCGATTAGAGTCCCGCCCCGGACATGCCCCACGTTGCCCCACACACTTCGCGATGGCGTGACGCGCTGGGCTCGCTCTCCGCGCGGCTGCTGGTGGCGTTCCTCGTGCCCACCCTGCTCTTCGTCGCGGTGGCGGGCACCGCCGTCTACCAGCTCGCGCGCGTCATCCTCGAAGAAGAGCTGGGCACCAGCCTCAGCGGCATCGCCGCCGCCACCGCCACCCAGGTCCATGGCGAGCGGCTGCTGACCATCGAACCCGGCGATGACGTGGCGAGCACCCGCACGTGGCGCAACTTCGTCCGTACCTTCGAGAACATCGCGGAGGCCAGTGGCGTGCGCCGCGTCTACGCCGTGGACACGCAGGGCCGGGTGCGCGTGGACGTCGGGGGCGGGCTCCCGGTGGGCGCGGAGATGCCGGAGTTGGCACGCGACAGACTGGAGCTCACCCGTGTCTTCGCCGGGGAGCGCGCCGCCAGTCAGGTGCTCTTCACCGGCTCGGATGGTCGGCTCTACAAGACGGGGTATGCGCCCATCCTGTACGAGGGCCGCGTCGTGGGCGCCGTGGGGGTGGAGGCCAGCGCCGCCTTCTTCGGTCCCCTGCAGCAACTGTCACGCACCTACGCCATCATGGGCGCGGTGGCGCTGAGCGCGCTCGCCGTCATCGCGTTGGTGACGGCGCGCGGTCTGGCCCGGCCGCTGCGGCGGCTGATGGCGTCCGCGCTGCGAATCGGCCGGGGCGACCTGACGACCCCGGTGCCACCGGAACCCACGCTGGAAATCGGCGTCCTCGCGCGCGAGCTGGAGGACATGCGCGGCGCCCTGGAGAGCCGGGACCGTCAGTTGAAGATGATGCTCGCGGGCGTGGCCCACGAGGTGCGCAACCCCATTGGCGGCATCGCGCTCTTCTCCGGAATCTTGAAGGAGGACCTCCAGGCCGGCGCCCACGCCGACGCGGGCGCGCATGTGGAGCGCATCCAACGCGAGGTCGCCTACCTCCAGCGCATCGTCGAAGACTTCCTCGCCTTCGCCCGCGAGCAGCCCCTGGCCCGCGCGCCCGTGGAGGCCCCTACCCTGCTCTCCGTCGCCTGCGAGCTGATGGCCGCCGAGGCCAGCGCCCGCGACGTCGCGGTGGACATCGACGCCGCCCCCGCGGTGCTGGAAGCCGACGGCAGCCTGCTCACCGCGGCGCTAGTCAACCTGGTGAAGAACGCGGTGCAGGCTTCCCCCCGGGGCGGACGCGTGCAGGTGTCCGGCGCGTCCAACGACGGCCACTACACCATCCAGGTCCGCGACACGGGCCCCGGCGTGCCCGGCACGGCGCGCGAGCGCATCTTCGAGCCCTTCTTCACCACGCGCGAGAAGGGCACCGGCCTGGGCCTGCCACTGGCGCACAAGATTGCGCTCGCGCACGGCGGCGCGCTGCGGCTGGACTCCGCGCCTGGAGACACGCGCTTCATCCTCACGCTGCCGCTGGGAGGGAAGCCGGGCCACGGCGCTTCCGTCACCCCGTCGCGTTGAACTGCCGCGCCATCCGCGCCACGTCGTCGGAGACGACCCTCAGCGTGTCGGTGGCCTCCTGTGTGGACTCCAGCCGTTTCAGCGTGGCGTCCATGAGCTGCGACAGGTCCGCGATGGCGTCGAAGATTTGCGTGAAGCCGGCATCCTGCTGCGTCACCGCGGCGGCAATCTGCCGGGCCGCGGTGGAGTTCTCCTGGGCGATGCGAGACAACTCCCGCAGCGAGTCCCCTGACGCCCGCATCTGGTCCAGGCCCGTTCCAAGGGTCTGCACGCCGGCCTCACCCATCTTCGCCGCGTCGCGGATGCCCGTGCTGATGTCCTGGAGGATGCCGCGGATGCGCCGCGTGGCCTGGATGGACTGGTCTGACAAGCCGCGAATCTCGCGGGCCACCACCGCGAAGCCCCGCCCCTGCTCGCCCGAGCGCGCCGCTTCGATGGCCGCGTTGACCGCCAGGAGGTGAGACTGGTCCGCCAGGTCCTTCACCGTCTCGGTGATTTCACCAATCTGCGTGGTGCTCTGGGCCAGCCGAATCAGCCGTTCCTGGATGCCATCCACCACGCGGCGGATGTCCGCCAGGCCGTTGAGACTCCGCTCCACCGCGGCCTCGCCCTGCTGTCCCAGTGCCTCCGAGCGGCGGGCCACTTGAAGCACCTCCTCCGCTCGCTCGACGGCCATCAGCGACGTGCGGCGAATCTCCTCCGACGTCATCTGCGCCTCGTGCAGCGCGGACGCCTGACGGACCAGGCTCTGCTGGTGCTCGTCGTGCGACTCTCGAAGGTGGCGTCCCGCGCCGCTCAGCCGCGTGGCGGAGGCATTGAGCGACAGGGGCAGCTGCCGCAGGCGGACGAGCACCGCGTTCATGCCAGCCGACAAGTCCCCCATCTCATCCGTGGACACCCAGGCGGGCGAGACGACGCGCCCTGCGGACAATGACTCGATGGCCACGCCCACCGCGCCCGCCGCGTGTGCCTGGCGGCGCGCCAGCATCCAGGTGGTGACGGCGGGAATCGCCAGCAATCCACCCACCCAGGCCAGCCCGAACGCCAGCTCACCCGCCAGCATGCCGCCCATGCCCATCAGCGTCTCCGCCGAGCCGTGCGCGCCCTCCGCCACCAGCGCATTGTGCAATTCGTCCCGGACGCCTTGCAGCTTCACCAGCACCACGCACCCGCTCAGCACCAACGCGCAGAGGCTGGAGCCAATGAAGGTGACGGGCATGAACCAGGCCTGCCGCGGCCAGAAGAAGCCGCCGCCCTTGAGCGCTATCGTCGGGTCCTTGCGCTGCTCCTCCAGCGCCAGCGGCAACAACAACCGCTCCAGCGTGACGCTGATGGGAAAGCCCAGCACCACGCCGAAGCAGATGCCGATGAGCGTGCCCACCACGACCAGGGACAGGTCCTTCTTCCACAGCAGGCACACGTGGAGGCTGAACCAGATGCCGCCCAGCGTCCACGCGCCCCACGAGGATGCGACCGCGGCGCGCCACGGCAGGCGCAGGATTCGCTCCAGCCGCGCGCCGGGCGTGTCCTCCGGCCGCTCCCGCAGCGCGCCGTCCACCAGCACGTGCATCACAAACGCGGGATAGGCGATGCCCAGGCCCACGATGATGGGTGGCAGCACCCACGCCACCGCAATCAGACCCGACCAGCCCGCCACGCCCATGGCCATGCCATTGAGATACGCGGCGATGGGCGCCACCGGCAGCACCCACAACATGAACACCTTGAGCGCACGTCCCCGGTACTCCTGGATGACCTTGTCTTCGGCATTCATGTGGCACATCCCCCCGAGGCCATGGGCGCACACCCCGAGGGCAGAGCCGGAAGTCCTCACCCGCAAGTACGGCACTCTCCGCGCGAAGCGGACAGGCGGGTCATCCGGAAGCTGCCGCCTTCCGGACAGAGCACATGAAACACGGGGCCCGCGAGCACATGCCGGGCATCGAGGTGTGCGGGAGGCACACCAGAGGGCTGTGCGCTGGTGTCGCGCGATTCAGTCGTTGCAGCACGCGTGGAGCGCGGCGGCATACATCTGCAGTGACTTCCTGGCCGCGGCCTGGACGCGGAAGGGCTCACCGGTGCCCGCGTCGGTGGACAGTTTGATGATTTCCAGCGCCTCCTCCGGGTGATGGTCGTCGTAGCGCGCGTGCACCTTGAGCCACATCATCGAATGCGCGTCGATGCGCGCGCCGTCCTCGGCATAGGCGCGGAAGGGCTCCACCACCTCGCGCGTCCACACGCCCGTGATGCCCTCCACCGCCCAGTTGGACGCGGCCACGCCTTCGGCCAGTGTCCCGTGCGCGCAGGTGTCGAGCAGGAACTCATGCAGCGCTCGCACCTCCGGCAGGGGACGCTGGGTGAAGACATCTTCCGGCGCCAGGCCAATGCCGCGCATCCAGTCGATGAACCACTCGGCGTGTTTCGCCTCCACGCCCAGGTTCTGCAGCAACCAGCGGCGGGCGCTCGCGTCGCCGGGACGCTGGCCGTAGGTCGTCTTCGCCAGCGACAGGCCCATGTACTTGGGGAAGGACTCGACGATGAGGAAGAAGTGGGACAGCACCCGCCGCCAGTGACGCAGCGGTGGACGCTGGCCGTCAGCCGTCGCGCGGAACAACGGAGGCCAGCAGGCCGCGCTCCACTCGTCGCGCAGCGACTCCAGCATCGACTCCAGCCAGTCAGGGTGCGCGGTAAGCGTGAGCACAGGGGGGCTGTAACGGTGGGGCGCGGCGGACGACATGGGCACGGCTCCTGGCTTCCCGACAGGTGACAGGCCGGCATGGCCTCCCTCACCCGCCCAAGCAGGACGGCATGGTTGCAATCGCTTTCCAGCGGCACCATCGGCCCAAAGGCAATCAGGCCATGTTTTCCGTATTTTGTTTCAAATCCGGGTGCGGGCGCGCGCGCTCGGTCCGCGAAGCCACAGTGCCCCTGACCGCGAGGCCGTGCGCGCTTCCGCTTTCAAGCGCTTCAGGGCGCGGAGGCCACCACGCGCCGGGCCTTCTCCAACATCCGGCGCAGGGGCGCTTCGTCCGCATGCGTCATGGCTTCGTCCCAGGTGAGCCACCGCACACCAAAGGATTCCGCCGGGTCATGCACCAGGGCGTCGGGGTTCTCCGCCACCACGAGGAAGCGCACGTCCAGGTGGTGGTGCTCCGGCTCGTCGCGGCGCGCGGGGATGGTGTGGATGTCCACGTCCAGTGGCCGGGGCGCGGCCGGGTGCAGGGACACGCGACATCCCGTCTCCTCACGGGCTTCACGCAGCGCCGTGACCTCCATGTGGCCCGCGTCCGTGACATCCGCGTGTCCTCCGGGCTGCAGCCAGCGTTGGAGCTTCCGGTGATGCAACAGGACGACGCGCACGCCCTCTGGGTCCACCACCACCGCGCTGCCCGTGAAGTGGGCCTCCAACTGCTCCCGGGAGAAGGGCCGCGCCAGGGAACGGGCGAAGTGGCGCATGCGCTCCAGGTCCTCTCGCTCCTTCACGTCCTCGGGAACGTGGCGCTCGAGCAGGGCCTGGAGGGACGCGGCGGAAGAAACTTCGGATTCCATGCCTCCCCGTACTGCTCCCGGCCGGGCGGCGCCAGCACCTTCGCACGCCCGTGACATGTGACAACCTCCTGAGCCGGTGGAGCGAGCCGGTCCGGATGTGCTCTCATCCGGCGGCCCCAGGAGGCGGCCGGCCTCGGGTTGCAGGGAGAATCGACTCACGCCATGGCGCGAATCCTCGTCATCGATGACCACGACACGCTGCGTGAAGGGATGGCTGTCACCCTCACTCGGGCGGGCCACACCGTGTCCGCGGTGCGCAGTGGCCAGGACGGACTGGCCGCCTACCGCAAGGCGCCGTTCGACCTGGTCGTCACCGACCTGAAGATGGACGGCATGGACGGCATCGAGGTGACGAAGTCGCTCAAGGCGCTGGATGCCGGCGCCGTCGTCATGGTGGTGACGGCCTTCGGCACCATCGAGACCGCGGTGCAGGCGATGCAGCAAGGCGCCTACGACTTCATCACCAAGCCCTTCCCACCCGAGGTGCTGCGCGCCAAGGTGGACAAGGGGCTGGAGCTGGCCTCCACGCGCAAGCAGGTGGAGCGGCTGACGGCGCGCACCGCCGCGCACGACACGGACGCGGCCCTCACGCACGGCAGCCTGGTGGGCGACAGCGAGCCCATGCAGCGGCTGGTGTCCCAGGTGCTCAAGGTGGCGCAGAGCGACGCCACGGTGCTGGTGCGCGGAGAGAGCGGCACCGGCAAGGAGCTGGTGGCCCGGATGCTCCACCAGCGCTCCCCGCGCCGAGACGGCCCCTTCATCGTCGTGCACTGCGCGGCGCTGGCGGAGACACTGCTGGAGAGCGAGCTGTTCGGGCACGAGCGCGGCGCCTTCACCGGCGCGGTGAAGCGTAAGCTGGGGCGCTTCGAGCTGGCCGACGGCGGCACGCTGTTCCTGGACGAGATTGGCGAGATTCCCGCCTCCGTGCAGACGAAGCTCTTGCGCGTGCTCCAGGAGAAGGAAATCCAGCGCGTCGGCGGAGAGGACACGTTCAAGGTGGACGTGCGCGTGGTGAGCGCCACCCACCGGGACCTCCAGGCCGAGGTGAAGGCCGGGCGCTTCCGCGAGGACCTCTACTACCGCCTGCACATCGTTCCGGTGGTGCTGCCGCCCCTGCGCGAGCGGCCCGAGGACATCTCCCTGCTGGCCCGGCACTTCGTGGCCAAGCACGCCATGCGCGTGAACCGGCGCGTAATGGGCTTGGACGACAGCGCGCTGCGTGCCCTGGCCCGCCACGCGTGGCCCGGCAACGTGCGCGAGTTGGAGAACGTCATCGAACAGGCGCTCGTCTTCGCCGAAGGTGAGCAGCTCACCGACCTGGACCTGCCCTCACACCTCACCGCCAGTGGTACTCCGCGCGTCGAGGCGGGCCTGCCAGTGCTCCAGGGCGACCGCCCCCTGCCCGACATCCTGGAGGATTTGGAGCGTCAGCTCATCGCCCGGGCCTATGAGAAGGCCAGCGGCGTGAAGACGGAGACGGCCCGCCTGCTAGGTATCAAGACGTCCGCGCTGTACTACAAGCTGGAGAAGTACGGCTTCCTCCCCAAGGGGACGCCTCCCGAGGAGAGCTGAACCTCGAAAATCTGTCATCCGCCCCCGCCCCCCATGACTTTTCACCGGTATCCCACCTCCACCCCTATCCCTCTGGATGCTCCAGGTGTCCGGAATTGTTGGGCGCCGAGTGGCCTCGAACCCCGGGGATGGGAAGGCAGGCTGGCACTCACCTTGCTCTGGGGCTGTCGCTGATGACTCTCCGCTCCCTCGCCCTCCTGCTGAGCCTGCTGCTGGCCATGCCCGGTCAGGCCGCGTCTGGGCTGGAAGCGGTGCGGGGACGGGCCCAGTCGGCTCGCGCGGAGACGCGCTCGCTGCGGGGTCAGCAACAGGCCCTGCGCGACGAGCTCAACGGGCTGGCGGCACGCATCGAAACGCTGAAGGCGCGGCGCCAGGGCAAGCTGATGGCGGGGACGGAGCTGGAGGACGCGCTGCGGCGTTCGCAGGAGCTGAGCGGCCAGCTCACCGGGCTGGCGCAGGCCGTCGTCGCGGCGGAGGGCGAAGCGGAGCGCGCCCACCTGGCCCTGCACACGGCGCTGTCGGACGAGCTGACGCGGCTGCTCGCGGCGTGGGAAGGCACGGCGGACCGGGGCCAGCGGGAGAAGCTGTTGGAGGCGGTGCGCTCGGTTCGCGCCGAGCGGGAAGCCATCCGCGCCGCCCTGCCCGCGTCCCAGGTGCCCTCGCTGGACAAAGCCACCGCGGGCGGTGATGACCCCGAGGATTTGCTGGCCCAGGCGGACACGCTCCGCGATACCCGGGACAAGGTGCGCGAGCGGCTGAAGGCGCTGCGCGGCCGCATCACCGAGGTGCGCGAGGAGCGCGACCTGGACCGGCGCATGAACGACTTCCTCGGCGAGGAGTCGATGTTCGACGACCAGGACCGGCGGCTGCGCCTGCGCATGGGGAGCGACCGGACGCTGCAGGTGGAGCGCTCCGTGCCAGGCCCCAGTGCGCCGACCTTCCAGGGTGACAGCCCCGACGATCCGGCCCCCAACGGGGGCGGACGCCCCGGTGAAGGTGTCGACCCGAGCCGCCCCCCCTATCCGACGCAGTTGTCGTCCCGGGCCACGGACCGGCGGCCCCAGGTCGAAACGCAGCGCGCCCAGGACCTGGCGTCGGGCGGCCCCGTGGACCTGGCGGCGATGGAGGCAGAGGCCGCGCGGCTGGAGACGCTGGCCAGGGAACTGGAAGGCCGCGCCACGAAGCTGGAGCGGCGCGCGCAGGAGATGGGCGTCCCCTGAGGCACGCACCTCCCGGCATCGGACTACAAGAGCCCGGTCTCCACCTGGAGCTTCACCACCGCCTGCAGCCGCACCTCGCGCGCCGGCATGATGCCGCGGCCGCGGATGATGATGCTCATGGACGGCGCGGAGACGAAGGGCTGCAACTCCACGTTGTCCACGCGCAGCGACAGCACGGGGTTGGGCGGCCTCAGGTCCAGCGCGGACACGTCCTGGCGCGCCGCGATGCGCGCCTCCCGGTCTCCCGCGCGGGCATAGAACTCCACTGAGTCCAGGAAACGGAGGTCCTGGTCATTGGGGCTGAGGACCTTGAGCGTGAGGGACTCCACCTTGACGGACGTCACCTCGCTCTTGTGAATCCCCTGGTTCTTGAAGTCCTGGTTCTTGTCGAAGTCCATCCCCGCGAAGCTGCTGATGGCGGGAAGGCCGTTGAGGGGCGTGTCGACGCCAGGCGGGCCCGCGGGCACGGTCGACTCCCCTTTCACCTCGGTGGTGAAGGAGGAGGAGGCGCAGGCGGACAGGCCCAGGCAGGCCACCGCGAGAAAGGACACAAGGCGCATGGACCCAATGTAACGGGCCGCCGGGGGCGTCGTCACCGGTGGGAGCAACTGGACAGCCGCCCCTGCCCTCCTGCGACGGGTTATGGTCGCGCGCCGTGGTCCGCTCCTTCGCGCCGCTCCTGCTCGTCCTCGCCATGCTCGCCGCCGGCCGTGCGCCCGCGGCCGAGTGGGAAGGGGCACTGAGGGGAACCGGCCGCCTGATGCTGGACACCAACGCGCCCCGGGACTTCACCGACCCGCTCACTCCCAGCCCGGAGCGGGACTTCGCCCTCAGCCTGCTGGGCTCCGCCGAGGGGCGCGGCTCCTTCGAACAGGCCCAGCTGGTGGGCCGCTACGAGTTGGGCACGCGCGTGTACCTCCTGTACCAGGACGAGAACACGCTGGTGCAGTCAGGCGCGGTGGAGGCGTCACACGCACTGGGCACGGCGCTGGGAATCGGCCTGGAGGGCCATGCGAAGGACCGGCGGGGTGGCTCGCGCTCATACTCGGACCTGGGGACCACCGCGTTCCTGGAATACGCCCCGGACGTGCGACTGACGCTGCGAGTGCGGGCAGGCGCCCGGCGATTCGTGTACCGACCAGACCCCACCGCCAACTTCGGCGGCCCCGAGGTGGGTGTGCTGGGCCGCTACCGCTTCGACCGCCGGCACAGCCTGTCCGTCTTCGGCGACTGGAACTCCCGGCGCTTCGGCACCCCACCCCGGGCACGCCCGCCGGGGACGGGGGACGGCTCGGGACTCCTCACCGGCCGGCGTCAGGATGGAGCCCTGACGGCGGGAGCGTCGTACACCTACCGGGGCCCGCTGGCCCTGGGGCTGACGTACGCCTTCCAGGAGCTCTCCTCCAACAGCTACGGCGAGACGATTCGCCGGCACCGGGTGTCGGCCAACGCCGGCGTCCGGCTGCCCTGGCGGGTGACCCTGCTGGCGCAGGGCTCGCTGGGCATCATCCAGTATCCGGACGGCATCTACCTCTCCCCGGAAATCATCCTGGTGGAAGAGGACGAAGGGCAGAACTCGCTGTCGGTGAAGCTGGCGCGGCCGCTGACGGAGTCGCTGGACCTGGAGGTGACCTGGGGCATCTGGAGCACCCGGCTGCCCCGCAACTCGCTCACCTACACGCGCCAGGTCTTCAGCACCGGCTTCACCTGGCGCTACTGAGGGCGCGGCCTACGACAGGTCCGCGATGCGCTCGTCGATTTCCTCGGCGAGCCCCGGGTGCCCCTGGGCCAGGGCGTGCTCCCGGGCCCGGCCCAGCACCTCGCGCGCCTTGTCGGACTCCCCCGCCCCCGCCCAGGCATCCCCCAGGGCCACCATGGCGGCCGCATAGGTGGGGTCCAGCCGGACGGCCGACTCCAGGGCGTGGGCGGCCTCGGGGTACTGCCGCCGCTCCAGGTACAGCTTCCCGAGGGAGAAATGGCTCATGGGGGAGTCGGGGAAGTCCACCACCATCTTCTTGAACTGTTCCAGCCGGGCGTCGCTCATGGACACCAGCAGATAGAGGACCGCTTCCGTGTTGCCAAGGGTGCGGTAGGGTGCGCCGCACATGGCCACGAAGAAGAAGACGACCGCGAAAAAGACCACCACCCGGGCCCCGGCGGCACGGAAGAAGACGGTATCGGGCAAGACGCCCGCGAAGAAGAAGGCCCCCGCAGCCAAGAAGTCGGCGGGGAAGGTCTCCGCCAAGGCGCCTGCCAAGGCCCCCGCGAAGAAGAAGAAGGCGAAGCTCCCAGTTGCCCCGACCCAGAAGGTGGGCCCCGCGGAGAACCCGGCCGCCAAGGCGCTGGCGCACCGCATCGGCAAGCTGCTGGTGGACAAGAAGGCGCAGGACGTCGTCATCCTCGACGTGCGCGGGATGACGTCCTACGCGGACTACTTCGTCATCGCCTCCGCGGAGACGGACCGCCAGGTGAGCGCCATGGCGGAGAACGTCCAGGTGCAGCTCAAGACGGGTGACGAGCCCCAGCGTCCCATCGGCACCGAGGGCTTCGAGACGGGCCAGTGGGTGCTGCTCGACTACGGCGAGGTGGTGGCGCACCTGTTCCTCACGGACCTGCGCGCGCACTACGACCTCGAGGGCCTCTGGGCCGACGCGTCTCGGGAGAAGCTGGCCTGAAGTGAAGGTCCGGCTCCTCTCCATCGGCAAGGACCGCTCGGGCCTGTATGAGCCCGCGGTCCAGGAGTACGCCAAGCGCCTGGGCCACTACACCCGCTTCGAGCTGGTGGAGCTGGCGGAGGCCAGCGGCAAGCGGCTCAAGCCCGGGGATGCGAAGGCCAGCGAGGCCGAGGCGATTCTCTCCAAGCGCAAGCCGCAGGACTGGCTGGTGGCCCTGGACGAGCGCGGCTCACTGCTCGACTCCGTCGAGTTGAGCCGCTACGTCGGCAAGGCGCAGACGGGCGCCAAGGATTTGCTGTTCATCATTGGCGGGGACGAGGGGCTCGACACGCGCGTGCGGGACGCGGCGAACCTCACGCTGTCCCTGTCGAAGATGACGCTGCCTCACCGGCTGGCGCGCGTGGTGCTCATCGAACAGCTCTACCGCGCGTTCACCATCCTCAAGGGCGAGCCGTACCACAAGTAGGCGGCCGGGCACGGGGCCCGGCGCCACCGTCAGGCGTGGCGCGCGGGTGCCGTCAGCCCGGGCATGCGCACTGACGCCTCCTCTGAACATCTCCCCACTTCCGCGCCGCAGGCGCCCGTGCGTGTCATCGCCTCCGCCCAGTCCTGGGTGGAAGGCGAGGCGGTGCGGCAACTCGAAGCCATGGCCCGCTTGCCAGGCATGAAGCTGGCGGTGGGCCTCCCGGACCTGCATCCCGGCAAGGGTGCTCCGGTGGGTGCGGCCTTCACCTCCGAAGGCTTTCTCTATCCCTATCTGGTCGGCAGTGACATCGGCTGTGGCATGGGCCTGTGGAACGTGGACCTGCTGGCACGTAAAGCCAAGCCCGAGCGTTGGGCAGGCAAGTTGGACCTGGAAGGCCCGTGGACGGGTGACACGGAAGGTTTCCTCCAGGAGCACGGCGTGAAGTCCTCGGGCTACGAGGCCGCGCTGGGCACGGTGGGCGGCGGCAACCACTTCGCGGAGTTGCAGCGGGTGGACGCGGTCCATGACGCGAAGGTCTTCAGCGCCCTGGGCCTGGAGGCGGACCGATTGCTGCTCCTGGTGCACTCCGGCTCGCGCGGCCTGGGTGAAGCGATTCTCCGGGCCCACGTGGACCGGCACGCGGCGGGCGGGCTCGCGGACGACTCACCCGAGGCGCAGACCTACCTCACGCGCCATGACCACGCGGTGGCCTGGGGCCGGGCCAATCGGGCCCTGGTGGCGCGGCGGATGCTGGACGGCATCGGCGCGATGGGCCAGCGAGTCCTCGACGTGTGCCACAACAGTGTCACCCCTCGGCGTGACACGGGACGGACGCAGTGGCTGCACCGCAAGGGCGCGGCGCCGTCCGACGAAGGGCCGGTGGTGATTCCCGGCAGCCGCGGCGCGCTGAGCTACCTGGTGATTCCAACCGGAGAGAGCCACGCCAGCGCGCACAGCCTGGCGCACGGCGCGGGCCGCAAGTGGACACGCACGGCGGCCCGGGAACGGATGCGCGAACGCTTCACGGCGGAATCGCTCACCCGCACCGCCTTCAAGAGCCACGTGGTGTGTGAGAACAAGGACCTCCTCTTCGAGGAAGCGCCTCCCGCGTACAAGCCCATCGACCGCGTGGTGACGGACCTGGTGGAAGCGGGGCTGGTCCGAGTGGTGGCCACCCTGGCGCCTGTCCTCACCTACAAGACGCGCGCCCGGCCGGAGTAGGGGCCCCCCATGCAGCCTTTCCTCGAACCAGACTCCCCGCGAGTGCGCTCCGCCATGGCAGCCAATCAGGTGGAGCACATGACCTATCTGGCGCGAAGCCTCCCCGGCGCCATCGTGAAGGACACTCCCGGGCTGCTGCTCGTCGACTCCGGGTTGCCCTGCAACACCTTCAACGTGGTGTGCCGGGCCCGGCTTGATCGCCACGAAGCGGACGCGCGCATCGCCGCCGCCGTCTCCCACTTCCGGGACAAGGCCTTTCCCTTCGCATGGTGGGTGGGACCGGACGCCGCGCCCGAGGACCTGGACGCCCGCCTGTCGGCGCACGGTCTGGTGAACGCCGAGCAGGAGCTGGGCATGTCCATGGACCTCTCCCGGCTGCCAGGACTCACGCTGCCCTCGGGGCTGTGCATCCGCCGCGCCGAGGACAAACACACCCTGGCGGACTTCGCCCGCGTCGTCGCGGCGAACTGGGAGCCCGCCGACCCACACGTGCTGGACTTCTACGCGAGGACGGCGCACGTGGCGCTCGCACCCGACAGCCCCATCCGCTTCTTCGTGGGCTACCTGGATGGCGAAGCGGTCGCCGCCAGTGAGTGCCACCAGGCGTGGGGGGTCGCGGGACTCTACTCGGTGGCCACTGTGCGGCACGCTCGGCGACGAGGCATTGGCGCGGCGCTCACGCTGGCACCCCTGCTGGATGCCCGGGAGGCGGGCTACCGGACAGCCACCCTCCAGGCGTCCGCGCAGGGCCAGGGCGTCTATTCCCGGCTGGGTTTCGTACCCCAGGGGTCCTTCCGCGAGTATCAATAGACGCGCTCGCTTTTTGTCCTCTCCCGTCTGGCGCCTGCATGGTTAGGGTTCGGAGCATGACGCCCGCGCACAAGGTCCTGCTCTGCATCCTGGATGGTTGGGGTATTCGCCAGGAGCGTGACAACAACGCCATCGTCCTGGCCGGCACGCCGCACCTCGACAAGCTGGCGAGCCCCTACCCCTTCACCGAGTTGCAGACGGCGGGTCTGGCCGTGGGCCTGCCCGAGGGGCAGATGGGCAACTCCGAGGTGGGCCACACCAACATCGGCGCGGGGCGAATCGTCTACCAGGACCTGGTGCGCATCAATCGCGCCGCGGAGTCCGGAGAGCTGGCGCAGAACCCCGTGCTTCGCGCGGCCCTCGACGGAGTGAAGGCGGACGGCAAGGCCCTGCACCTGCTGGGGCTGGTGTCGCCCGGCGGCGTCCATTCGTCCATGGACCACCTGTTCGCGCTGCTCAAGGCCGCGAAGGAACGCAACGTGGCCCATGTCTACGTGCACGCCTTCCTGGACGGGCGTGACACGCCGCCGCAGAGCGCGCTGGGCTACGTGGAGGAGCTGGAGCGCTTCCTCCATGAGACGCACACTGGCCGCATCGCCACCGTGACCGGGCGATTCTACGCCATGGACCGCGACAAGCGCTGGGACCGGGTGCACCAGGCCTACGAGGCGCTGGTGTTCGGCCGCGGGCCCAAGGCGCCGGACGCACTGAGCGCCATCCGCGCGTCCTACGCAGAGAAGGTCACCGACGAGTTCGTGAAGCCCACGGTGCTGGCTGCCGGTGACGGCACGCCGGTGGGCCGCATCCAGGACGGCGACGCGGTGCTCTTCTTCAACTTCCGCGCGGACCGGGCGCGGGAGCTGACGCAGGCCCTGGCGTTCCCGGAGTTCAAGGAGTTCGATCGGGGCGGGCTGCGGCTGGGGCGCTACGTGTGCATGACCCAGTACGACGAGACCTTCAAGCTGCCGGCGCTCTTCGAGCCGGACCAGCCGCAGGACATCTTCCCGGAGCTGCTGTCGCGCCAAGGGCTGCGCCAGTTCCGCACGGCGGAGACAGAGAAGTACGCGCACGTCACGTTCTTCTTCAACGGCGGCCGCGAGGTCGTCTACGCGGGCGAGGACCGGCACCTGGTGCCCAGCCCGCGCGACGTGAAGACGTACGACTTGAAGCCGGAGATGTCCGCCTACGAAGTCACGGCCGAGCTGGTGAAGCGGCTCGACTCCGGGAAGTACGACTTCGCGCTGGTGAACTTCGCCAACCCGGACATGGTGGGCCACAGCGGCCGACTGGACGCGGCGATGAAGGCGGTGAAGGCGGTGGATGAGTGCCTGGGCGCGCTGGGCAAGGCGTGCGAGCGCAACGGCTGGGTGCTGGCCATCTCCGCCGACCACGGCAACTGCGAGCAGATGGTGGACCTGGAGACGGGCGAGCCCCACACCGCGCACACGCTCAACCCGGTGCCCTTCCACCTCATCCACCCGGACTTCCGAGGGCAGAAGCTGCGCCCGGGCATCCTCGCGGACATCGCGCCCACCCTCTGCAAGGTGATGGGATTGCCGCAGTCCAAGGAGATGAACCGTCAGGGCCTGCTGCCGTGATGCGCGCGGGGCACGGCCCGTGCTGAAGGCCCTGCTGGACGTGCTCTATCCCCCTTCGTGCCTCGCGTGCACGAAGGTGCTGCCGGGCCCCGAGGGCTTCTTCTGCGAGACGTGCGACACCGCGGTGGAGCGGCTTCCTCCCGCGTGCTGCCGCACCTGCGCGGAGCCCGGCGCGTTTCCTGGGGGCACGTGCCCCCGATGCCGTGCCGCCCCGCCACCCTTCACTCGCGCCTGGGCGCCCTTCGCGCACGAGGGGCCCCTGGCGCGCGCCATCCACCGGTTCAAGTACGAGGACCACCCCAACCTCGCGGGCCCGCTGGGAGAGTTGCTGGCGGGCGAGGCGCGAAGCTTCCTCAGCCGTGCACCCGAGCTGGTGGTCGCGCTGCCGCTACACACGCGGCGCTATCACGCGCGTAAGTACGACCAGGCGCAGTTGCTGGCGGGCGCGCTGGCGAAGGCCACGGGGCGCAAGGCGCCCGTGGGATTGCTGACGCGGCACCGTGAGACACAGCGGCAGGTGGGTCTGAGCGAAGCGGAGCGGGCGAACAACGTCGCGGGGGCGTTCGCCGCGTCTTCCCGCGTCTCGGGGCAGCGTGTGCTGCTGGTGGACGATGTGTTCACCACTGGCGCCACCGCCAGGGCGGCGGCCTCGGCCCTGCTCGAAGCCGGCGCGGCTCAAGTGGAGATGCTGACGCTGGCGCGGGCCTTCAGCCTGGAGTGAGTGGACGGCGCCCGAGGGCTACTTCTGGGCGGCCCGGACCCACTACATTTCGACCTCGCGCCGCTCCTCTGGATTCATCCTGCCCCACACATCCTGAGAAGGCGCCCGGGTGAAGGCAGCCCTCCTTCGTCAGTAGACATTCATCGTGTGGCGGCGCTCCTTCGCGGCCAATCCCCCCATGTCCCGGCGTCAGCAAGTGACGAACCGGCGAACGGCTCCGAGGGAAACGCCTTCAAACCGGGCACGGCCGGGTTCGCGTCCTGGCGTGAGACATCCCATGACGCGGGCGCCCAACACACACGGCCCCACTCTCCGCCTCTCCTGAAAGAGCTGCCCTCATCGACGCAGGGCCACACTCAAGGACTCTGGCCCGAGGGCCGACTGGAGTTAGCGTCAGCCCATGCGCTCGCTCCTCCCACTTGCACTCGCGGTCGCCGTCCTCCGCTGCGCCCATGCGCCCGAGGCGCCCCCCGCCGCTCCCGTGGCCGCCGCCCCTGAATGGCCCGAACCCCAGCCTCCCGCGCTGCGGCTGCCCGACTCGGTCCGCCCCACACGCTACGCGCTCGACCTGAAGCTGCTGCCCGCCGAGCCCACCTTCTCCGGCAGCGTCAGCATCGACGTGGACGTGAGCGAGCCGGTGCGCCAGGTCTGGCTGCACGGGCAGGACATGGAAGTCTCGCAGGCCCGCATCGAAGCGGGAGGCCGCACCCTGGAGGCCCGCCCCGTCACCGCCAGCGAAGGGCGGCTCGGGCTGCTGCTCCCCGAAACGCTCGCGCCGGGCAAGGCCCGCATCCACATCGCCTTCACCGGCAAGGTCGACCGCGAGCGCAGCCAGGGCCTCTACGCCGTGGAGGAAGGCGGCGAGCCCTACCTCTACACCTTCTTCGAGCCCGTCGACGCGCGCCGCGCCTTCCCCTGCTTCGACGAGCCGGGCTTCAAGGTGCCCTGGGCGCTGCGCATCACCGCCAAGGAGGACCACGTCGCGCTCGCCAACCACCCCATCGTCTCGCGCGAGACGCTGCCGGACGGGCTGGCGCGCGTCACGTTCGCCGAGAGCAAGCCGATGCCCAGCTACCTCGTGGCGTTCGTGGTGGGCCCCTTCGACGTGGTGGACGCGGGCACCGCGGGCCGCAACGCCGCGCCGCTGCGCTTCATCGTGCCGCGCGGCCGGGGCGCGGAGACGGCCTACGCGGCCAGCGTCACGCCGCGCATCGTCACGCTGATTGAAGACTACTTCGACATGCCGTACCCGTACGAGAAGCTCGACGTCGCGGTAGTGCCGCGCTACTGGGGCACCATGGAGCACCCGGGCCTCGTCGCGCTCGGGCAGCCGCTGACACTCATCCGTCCCGGCGAGGAGACGCTCGCGCGCCGCAAGTGGTACGTGAACATCGCCAACCACGAACTGGGGCACTACTGGTTCGGCAACATCGTCACCTGCCAGTGGTGGGACGACATCTGGCTCAACGAGTCGCTCACCTCGTGGCTGGACCGCAAGACGGTGGACCCCTTCGACACGAGCTGGGGCTTCGGGCTGGAGCAGAGCACCCAGTCCACGCTCTTCGCGTTGGACACGGACGCGCTCGCCGCCACCCCGCCGGTGCGCAAGCCCGCCAACACGCATGACGAGGTGCTGGGCTCATTCGACAACGGCACCACGTACGCCAAGGGCTCGGCCATCATCGACATGTTCGAGGCGTGGCTCGGTGAGGAGCGCATGCGCGACCTGCTGCGCGGTCACATCAAGAAGCATGAATGGGGCGTGGCCACGTCGGAGGACTTCGCCGCCACGCTGTCGGCCGCCGCGGGGCCGGACGTCGCGCGTGCCTTCCGCAGCTTCATCGACCAGCCCGGCGCGCCGCGCATCGCCGCCGAGCTGCAATGCCAGCCGGGAGCCCCCGCGAAGCTGAAGTTCACGCAGGAGCGCTACGTCCCCGCGGGCTCCACCGCCAGCAAGGACCAAACATGGTCCGTGCCAGTGTGTGTGCGCGCGGGCTCCGGCAAGACGTCCGAGCGTACATGCACAATGCTCACCGGGGCCACGGGCGAGTTGGCGTTGCCCGGCAAGAGCTGCCCTTCCTGGTTCGTGCTCAACGCGGGAGGCACCGGCTACTACCGCTCCGGCTACACGCGCGAGCAACTCACCCGCGTGCTGGCCGCGCCCACGGATGCGTTGACGGTGCGCGAGCGGCTGACCCTGTTGGCCGACATGGAGGCCGGGGTGCGCCGGGGAGACCTGCCCCTGGGCGACGTCCTGCGCTACGTGCCCACCACGGCCAAGGCTGACCACCGCCTCATCATGCAGCGCGGCGCCCGGCTGCTGACCTTCGTGCACGTGGACCGGCTGTCCAACGACGAGCGCGCGCGCTACCGGAACTGGGTGGCCGCGATGTACGGCCCTCGGGCCCGCGCGCTGGGCTGGGAGCCCAAGCCCGGTGACGACGACGCGGTGAAGTCGCTGCGACCCAACCTCCTGGGGCTGGCGGCGCTGCGCGGCGAGGACCCGGCCCTGGTCCGGGACGCGAACCGGCTGGTGAAGGCATGGCTGGCGGACCGGAAGTCCGTCCACCCGGAGGCCGTTCCCCTCGCGCTGATGGTGGCGGCTCGGAACGGAGACAAGGCCTTCTTCGACACGCTGGTCGCGCGCGCCCGCGCCACGGAGGACCGGACCGAACGCAGCCGCGTCTTCACCACCCTGGGCGCCTTCCGGGACCCGGCGCTCATGCGCGAGGCGCTCGCGCTGGTGGCCGGCAGCGAGTTCGACGTGCGCGACACCCATTCCATCCTCACGGGGGCCTTCTCGATGCCGCAGACGCGGGCGCTCGCCTGGGCGTTCTACCAGGAGCACTTCGACGCGCTCGCCAGCCGGATGCGCTCGGACGAAGTCGCCGGGCTCATCGGACTGGTGGACATGTTGTGCGACGAGAAGACCGCCGCCGAAGCGGAAGCATTCCTCACCCCCCGCGCGGCGAAGCTGGAGAACGCGTCTCTCACCCTCACCCGCACCATGGAGTCCATCCGCCTCTGCGCCGCGTCCAGCACGCTGAACGCGCAGAGCGTCAGGGACTTCCTGAAGGGCCAGCCGATCCCCGCGAAATCCCGCTGAACGCGCGACACGCCTCCGTGCGCGTCATCACGAAACGCATCTGCGTTCCGTCATGACGCGCACGGCCGCCGCGGTGATTGCCCCCCGCGGCATGGGGCCACTCCAGCCACGTCCGGCACACGGGCTGCACTCAGTCCGCCGGACCCATGCCTCGAACGTACACAGCACAAGCGGGCGACTGCGTCTCCAGCATTGCCCACGCGCACAACCTGAGTCCTCAGCGCGTCTGGGAAGCGCCGGAGAACGAGGCCCTGCGAAGGGAACGGACGAGCCCGCATGTGCTCAAGCCCGGCGACACGGTGACGCTCCCGGACAAGGAAATCCGGCAGGTCCCCTGCGCGACGGGAAGGACGCACACGTTCAGGCTCAAGGGCATCCCGGAACGCTTCCGCCTGCGACTGCATGAGGACGGTGCGCCTCGGACGAAGGTGCCCTACCGGCTCGTCATCGGGGACGTCACCCACGAAGGAGAGACGAACGAGCAGGGCCTCATCGAGTGCGGGATTCCTCCCGGTGCCCGGGAGGCGACGCTGGAGGTCGGCGGCGAGGAGTACACGCTGTCCCTGGGGACGCTCCAGCCCGTGTCCACGGAGGAGGGGCTGCGAGCGCGCTTGGTGAACCTGGGCTTCCTCGAGGACGAGGCCAGCGAGGAGGACGCGCTCTCCGAGGCGGTCGCGCGCTTCCAGGCCGAATACGGGCTGATGCCCTCCGGCACGGTGGATGAGCGGACCCGCCACAAGCTGCGGGAGGCTCACGGTGCCTGAGACCACGACACCTCCTCCAGTGCCCAAGAACCGCCGACTTGGCCACGTCGCACGCGGCGGTGAAATCAACACCCTCAACATCCGGTTTCCCGGCCGCTACTACGCGTTCGTCACGGAGCGGGAAGGCGCGGACGACGACCCGCTCTACCTGCGGCTGGAGTGCGTCGAGTGCGACTGGATGGACCGGGTCTGGAACGAACTGGAGAAGCAGTTCGACCCGGGCGACTTCCTCCGCTTCTTCAATGCCGTCATCAACGGCCGGCGCTTCGAGGACTTCTACGATGCGCTGACGCTGGAGCAACTCAACCTCTTCTACGTCGTCTATTACTGGTTCCTGCGGCGAGTCATCGACGGCGGCAATGATTCCGCCCCGGTGTCCGTCTTCGAGTTCGAGCTCGCGCCCGGGGACCCGCTGCGTGATGACCTCTACGAGACGGACTGGTTCCACCTGGAGCTGCAGGCGGCGCCGGGCAGCACCCGCCCGGACGGGCTCTTCGTGCGGGCGGGCAGCGTGCGTCGCGCGGGAGTGCACACGGTGCGGGGCTTCACCCCGGACACGGACTCGCCGCCCGCGGAGCGCTGGCTGCGGAGCTTCCTGCGGGTGGAGGATCGCTCGGATGGCGGGCTGACGCAGGGCGCCCTCAAGGCACTCCACTTCCCGTTGCCCGCGCCGCCACCACCACCGCCTCCGTCTCGTCCAGGAGGCCCTGGCGGCTCCGGAGGCTCGGGACCGATTCCCGAGCCGCCCGTGAAGAACCCCTTCGCCATTCCTTCCGCGCCCCTCCCCATCCCGGTGACGGCCCGGGTCGCCACCCCGGCGCTGGCCCGGTGGATGCGCGCCGCGGCCCGCCAGCTCACCCAACAGGTGCGCGCCTTCACCGAGGAGGTCGCGGACTTCTTCGATGACTGGATGCCGCCTCCCGGAGGGCCCGTGCTCGCATTCGCCGGAGCAGCCGGCCCTACGCTGAGTTCACGAACGGTGCCCAAGGAAAGGTCGCGGCCAGGTGCCCCACCGCCCACCGCTCATGCATACGTAGGTGATGGCGCGCCCAATCCGATGGATGCGTCCGACCCGAACCGATTGTTCGCCCCCTTCGTGGGGCTCTTCAACGTGGGCCAGGGCGCGTGCTCGGTGCTGTACGACAACCAGGGGCGCGCCATCGTCTATTACGACTTCGGCAGCCCGGCCAACGGCCAGCAGGGGACCTTCCCCATCATTCCGCAGGGGCACTGTGTGGGCCCCTGCATGTGCAACGGCCCGCTCATCATCCTGTCCCACTGGGACATGGACCACTGTGATTTGGGGCGCTACTACCCGGAGTCCTTTCGCTGCCGGTGGCTCGCGCCGCAGCAGCACATGGGCACCGTCGTGTGCCGCGACACGGTCGCGCGCGTCGTCCACGACGGTGGCGAGTTCTACATCTGGGCGGCATCGGGGCGGCCTGGAACAGCCGCGAGTCCGCGCGGCACGCCGAGTTCCTGGAACCGCCCAGGTGGCAGTCACATGCGGTTTCCCTGGGGCTTCGTCGAACGCAACTACCGTGAAGGCGCGCAGAACCCGCTCGCCAGTGGCTCGGACCCGCGCAACAACTCCGGGCTGGCGCTTTATGTCTGCGTGCGCGACGCGGCCGGTGCGGCGGCTGTCGCCGCGGGCCCCGTGGCCACCGACGCCAACAACCTGGGGGGCAATGGGCGAGGTCTGGTCACCATCGGCGGAGGCGCCCCTCCGGGATGGGTGGCGGCCGCGTTCGCGGGGCCCAACCTTCCTGGCATTGGAGGCGGCCTGGCCGCATTTCTCGCGGCGATGGGTCCGGCCGGTGGCAACCCCAATCCCGCGGCGGTCCTCGCCCGGCGACAGTCGGCCGCGGCCACCGCGGCGGTGGGAGCGGGTGGTCCAGGCGCCGGTCTCACCGCGAGACAGCGGCTGGTCATCGCGACGCTGGCCGTGGCGCACCCCGCGCTCGCTGCCGCCACGGCGGTGGCGCTCGGCCGGGCCGCTGAAGTCGCCGCGGACGCCGCGGTGGTCGCGGGCGGAGCCTTGCCCCAGATGGCGGCGGCGGCGGGCGCGGCCGTCATCGTGGCGAGCGGCGCGCCGGGCACGGCGGTCGCCACCTTCACGGCCATGGGAACAGCGGCGGCGGGCGGCGCGCCGTTGATGCCCGGGAGCGCCGAAGCCCTGGCGTTGGCCCATGTGCAAGGAGCCATCGTCGGTGCACCTGCCGTCTTCCCCGTCACGACGGCGGCGAATACGGCGGCCGGCGTCGTGCTGCAGGGCGCCGAGGCGGTGCGAGCCGCGGTGGAGGCCTTGGTACGCACCCATGCCCCCGCGCCGCTCCCCGGCCTGTCGCTGGAAGGCGCGGTGGCCCGCGCCGCTGGCGTCAGCAACCCGGCCGCGGTCTGCAAGGCCCTCGCGCCCCCGCTGCCACCGACGCTCCAGGGAGAGGCGCCCTTCCACGCCAACGAGCGGTTCGTGCTCCTCACGGGCGACGTCAACTACCAATACATCCCCGCGCAGCGGCGCCCCTTCGCCGCACCCGGCGGCGGAGCTCCCGGAGGCGCGGTGGCGCTGCCCTACGCCCCCACGGCCCACC
>NZ_JAAEAH010000086.1 GCF_010998615.1 Myxococcus sp. CA023
GAAGAAGACGGCTTGCTGCCCTGTCGGGAGGGACGGGGGAAGAGGAGTGTCCGGTGGAGGACGGCTGCTTGCCCGGAAGGCGGTTGCCCGGTGGACAGGCGGCGCCAGGAAGTTTGTCGTTAGGGGGCCGGGGCGGTGTCCGCTCCGCGCACGTCGATCGGGCAGCCCTTGGCGGCGGCCTCAAAGCAGAAGGAAGAAGGTCACATGGCAATCGGTACCGTGAAGTGGTTCAACGACGCCAAGGGGTTCGGCTTCATCGCGCAGGACAACGGTGAGGACGTGTTCTGCCACCACACCGCCATCAACATGGATGGCTTCCGCACCCTCCAAGAGGGGCAGCAGGTGGAGTTCGAAGTCACGCGTGGCCCCAAGGGCCTGCAGGCGCAGAACGTCCGCGCCGTCTGAAGCACCCGCAGGCCACCCTTGAGTGTGCCCGAGGCCCGGTCTCCCAGCAGGGAGGCGGGGCCTTCGCATGTCTTGCCCCTCGTGTGCCGGGCTGGCGGCCCGTGCTGAGTGCCCGTCGGCACCTGGATGCCTTCCTTACCTTTTCCGGCAGACGCGCGGCACATCCGCCGCCATCCAACGGAGACGAAGGCATGGGCGACACCAGCGTGAAGAAGGTGGAGAGTCGGCACTCTCCCAAGGGCGAAATGGGGCAGAAGTACCTGGCGTCTGGCGTCCGCCTGTCGATGCGGCTGTGGGAGGACGAACCGCCCGGAGAACCGGCACCCGCGACCGCGAGGGACTACGAAACCGTGGGCTTCGTCCTGAAGGGCCGCGCGGAGCTGCACCTCGAGGGACAGGTCATCCTGCTCAACCCTGGAGACTCCTGGCTGGTGCCTCGTGGCTCCAGTCACACGTACAAGGTGTTGGAGACCTTCTCCGCCGTGGAAGCCACCAGTCCGCCCGCGGCCGTGCACGGCCGGGATGAGGGCAAGGACGCGGGGATGAAGCCGCCCGCGAAGGCGTGAGTTCCGAGGCACGGCGCGTTCAGCCGGAGGGCGCCGGTGCTCACTCTGCCTGCGTTGGGTTCGCGGCCTTCTGGACGGTGCAGGTGTACCTGGACGCGTGCCCTGCTTCGTGCCGGCAGACCAGCAGCGGTGACGTCGGCGCGTTCTCTGGGAGGGGGACCCGGGGACCGGTGAAGGTGCAACGGGCCTGGTTGGGGGTTCTCCAGTGGCACTGGTCCGCGGAGAGCGCTTCCGGTGGCTCCCACTTCGCCGTGCACTTCTTGTTTTCTTCGCACGGCTCGGTGGACACGGACTCGCGCTGGACCACGGTGGGAATGAAAGGGAGCTTCCCCGTGGTGAGCCAAACCCATTCCGCATCATCTAGTGAGGGCATCGGCCGGGTGCGGGAGCAGTGCCATATCAACTTGGGGTTCTTGGGCTCGGCGTAGATGAGGTACACCGCGTCGCCCTGGTACCGGACACGGCAATCGCCACCGCCACCCTGGGGGAGAATGAACTTCTCGCCGGTGACGACAGGGCCCTTGATGACCTCCAGGACCTCGACATTCACGGTTCCCAAGTAGGGGCCAACGGGAGCCGGGACGACGCGAGCTCGATAGATGGCGCTCGCACGCTCCCGCGCCACCTTGAGGTCGTGGTGAAGGTTGCCCCCGCCCGCGATGCAAACACACGCCTGCGCCGTTGTCGGCCACAGGCCGAGCACGATTGCCGCGACGAGTATCGTGAAAAGGGCTCTCATTCCCGCCAGTCTACCGGTGTCTTCCGCTGACGGAAGCACGTTGCACAGACTTCAAGGGACAGTGGAAACCGGATACGGGGGCCGCACCGTTTCGACTCGACATGAGTGGCGTTTGGCGCCAAGGCTTGCGCTGGGGCTGCATCGCAGTAACGGCGACGTCGGTGCTCCTTTTGGAAGTCGTTTTCCCGTTCCTCTCAGTTTGCACTGGGGATTGTCGGGCGCGTACCAGTCGCAGTTCTCGGCGGGAGGAAGTGCTTCCACAGGCTCCCACGCGGCGGTGCGGCTCAGCGATTCGTTGCACTCCAGGGTGGAGATACCTGGCTCGACGCATCGAAAAGTAGGGTGGGCGCCCGGCCTTGAGCCCCAGACATTCAGGCGCGAGCACCAGCGAAGGTAGGCCTTCTGTACGCAATGCTCATCGGTATTGAAGTGCGGCGTTTGAACCAGTTCGAAGAATCTTCCATCCCATGACCTGCCCACCGCCATGTGCTGAGACAAGTCTGATGGCTGTGTCGAGTATGTGAAAAAAGGCCGTCCAGTCTTCATTGCGGCGTCCGCTTCATCTCCCCACACGGAATGGACAAGGGGGGCCCCGGGCGGTGAACTCAACCGACCACCTATTTGGCGGATGTCGCAAGGCTCGCACGAAACGGATTCGCGTTGCATCGCAACGGGAATGGGCGGGAGCTTTCTCGTTCTGAGCCATCGCAGCTCGGAGTCCTCTTTGGATGTAATTCGCCGTGTGCGAGAGCAGAGCCCCACTGACGTGGGACCATCGGAGCCCGCGTACATGAGGTATTCTGATTCGGCCTGAAATCCAACGGTGCAATCGCCACCGCCGCCTGATGGGAGCTCGAATTGCTCACCCACGATGACTTTGCCCTTGAATGCTTCCAAGACCTCGATGACGGCGGTTCCTCCGAAATGGACGGGCGTCACGGAGAGGATGCGAGCGCGGTAGATTGCGTTTGAATATTGCCGGGCTTCTCGCAGGTCGCGAGCGATGTCGCCGGAACCTTGTGCGCAACTGCAGGCGTGTGCTTCGGTGGGCGACATCCAGACCGAGGCCACTGTTAGGAGAATCGCGAGCCGCGTCATCATTCCATGCAGTCTAACGTATCGTATTCATCTGGGCTCGCTGGTGGCGAGCCCCGCGCTACTTCCGCCCGCCAGACCACGTCATGTTCATGTACTTCGTGCCGCCGGCCAGTTCGTCCAGCATCTGGTCGAGCCGCTTCTGCCGGGTCGCCTCCAGCTTTGCCCGGGCAATCCACCCGAGATAGTCATTCTGCTGGTACGGCGGACGCGCCTTGTACGCGTCCATGAGCCCGCGTTGGACCAACGCCGCCCGGACATTCGCGGGCATCGGGTTGACGGCGCGCTTGAGCGTGGGTCGCTTCGCCGTGGCCATGGTCATGTCCCAGCCTTCACCGGTGCCAGGCGCTCGAACATGAGCGAGGGCTCTCCCTTGTAGCTCCCCTGTCCCGTCTGTCGGAAGCCGCACTTGTCGGCGACTCGGATGGACGCTGCATTCTCGGGCGCGATGATGCACACCACGCGCTCAGGGCTGAGTTGGGCATCCGCCCAGGCCAGTGCCGCGCGTACCGCCTCGGTGGCGTAACCCTTGCCGTGGAAGCCGGGGGCGAGCACCCAGCCGGCCTCGGGCCCGGCGCTCTGGGGCGGCTGCATGTCGCGGTGAAAGTCGCCCAGGCCCACCTCGCCAACGAGGCGGCCTGTTGCCTTCTCACGCACCACCCAGAATCCAAAGCCCAGCAGGTTCCAATGGCCCACGTAACGCAGGAGCCGGGACCACATCTCTTCGCGTGTGGACGGCTTGCCGCTGATGTAGCGGACCACCGCGGGGTCGCTCCACAGTGCGAGGCACTCCTCGTAGTCCTCGAGGCTGTGACCCTTCATGACGAGGCGCTCGGTCTCGACGGTGGGGATGGTCGCTGCGGGCACGGACGCTCCTCCTGGGGCCTGGAGCCCCGCCGCGCCTGCCACACGATGCGGTGGCGCGGATGTTCCGATTCAACCGCCCCCAGGCCTCTCATGCCAGAGGACAACTGTCCATGTCCGGGAGCGGGGGCTCGGGAGGTCCAGTTGCGCGGCGCGGCGTGGAAGGAGCGTTCATTCAACGGACAGGCCCAGCCTTCACAGGTGCCTCTGCAAGCGCTCCTGCGCCTTGACGATGGCGGCGGTGCGCGTGGTCACGTCCAGCTTGGCGAACACGTTCCGCAGGTGCCACTTGGTCGTGGAAAGCGCGACGTTGGATCGCTCGCTGATCTCCTGATTGCTCAGCCCCTGTGCGAGCAGCTTGAGCATCTGGAGTTCGCGCTCGGTGAGTGGCTCCAGGGGCGCGGAGGGTGGATCCGCGAACTCTCGAGGCACGCGGGCTCCCGCGGATAGCAGGTCTTGGTACCGGGTGGTGTACCGGTCCGGAAACGCGTAGCTCAGCTTCCGCTGCCGGGCGGCGGCGATGACGACCTCCTGCAGGCCGGGCGTCTCGTCGAACACGCTGCGCCCGAAGCCGAAGCGCTGCGCCAGCGCGAAGCCCCGGTTCAATGCTGCGAACGCGGCCATCGCGTCCCCCGCGCGCCAGTGACACACCGCGATGGTGGCCAGCAGCGCCGTCTCGCGTGACACATAGCCCACCTCGTGCGCGCTGGCCCGCAGCACCTCCAGAATCGCGTGCGCCTTGTCGTGACGGCCGCGCACCATCATCACCCACGACTGCGCGAGCCCGAGCCGCTCCCACGTCTCGTCGTAGAAGCGCTTCTCGTTCCACTCGCCCCGGCGCATGCGCTCGCCCAGGCCGAACTCTTGGGCCACCACCCGCATTCGCGCGGGTGCCTGCTCCACCAGGTAGAGGCGAATCTTCTCCCCGCAGACATGGGCCAGGAAGCGCGTCTGGTGGCCGCACTCGAGCACGCCGTGGAGGTAGTCCAGGAGCCGGTACGCCTCTGCGTACTTCCCGCGAACCGTTTTGATGCGGGCCAGCATGAGGTAGGCGAGCGCGAACGTCTCGAACACGGAGGCCTGCGGGAGCAGCGGCAGCACCTCGACACAGAGCGCCTCGGCTTCGTCGAGCCGGTTCTGCTCGTAGCGAGCGTTGGCCAGCGCCGTGGCCGCGTTCGCCCAGACGGGGTTGCGCCGTCCACGACTCGCGCGCTCGAAGGCTTCCTCGCAACGCGCAGCGGCGTCCTTCATGTTTCCCTGCGCCCGGTCCGCCAGCGCGACAAGGACGTCCGTGTACCCGACCAGGAACGGGTTGTTGTGCCCCTGCAAAGTCTCCCGGGCGCTCAGGGCGAGCCGGCGCATCGCATCGAATCGGTTCATCCGGAGCGCCCGGTAGGCCTTCGCCGCCAGCACGGCGCCCGCAATGAAGACGTCCGACTCTTCGGAGCCCGGAGACGCGTCCAGGTCCATGCCGGTGTCCGGAGCCGAATCGGACAGCACCGCGTGAAGCAGCGTGAGGTGTGCGAGCCGCTTCGTCAGCCGCTCGCGTTCGGGCGCGGACACCTCATAGGCCGTGTCGAGGTGATGCTGGGCATCCCTCAGCGCCGCGGTCGCGTGCGCGAAGCGACGGGACAGGATGAGGCAGGCGATGTGGCCCACGCAGATGGCTGGCGACCGGATGACCTCCTGAGCCGTCAGCTTCGCGGTCCAATGGAGGACGGAGGCGAGCTCTCCCTCGCGCATCCACGCCTCCATGCAGCGCGCGGTGAGCGCGAGACACCAGTCCCTGTCTCCCGAGGCGAACGCATGCGTCAGCGCCTCGTCCGGCATCTGGTTCTCCGCGAACCACGCGCTCGCCGCACGGTGCAGCCGAGGGACGCGGTCCGCGTAGTCACAGGCGAGCTGGGCGCGCAGCACATCGAGGAACAGTGGATGGTACCGGTACCACTGCCGCTCGGTGTCGAGCGCCTGGATGAACAACTGCGACCGCTCGAGTTGCCCCAGCAGTGCGTGTCCTCGGGTGATGCCAATCAGCGCGTTGCAGAGCGCGCCGTGGAGTTGCTCCACCACGGAACTCAGCACCAGGAACTCGCGGACCTCCTCCGGCTGCTCGCGCAGCACCGCGTCCGCCAGGTACCGGGCCACGTCGTGATTGGAGCCAATGGCCTTCCTCAGCGCATCGCTCACGCTCGCGTGCTCACCCGCCGACAGCAGCGCCAGCTTGACGCCAGCGACCCAGCCTTCCGTCCGCGTGCGGAGGGAGTCGATGTCCTCAGGCGTGAGCACCACGCCACACAGGCGCAGGCCCAGCTCGCGGATGGCTTCGCCGTCCAGGTTCAAGTCCCGGCCGTCGAGCGTCTCCAGTTGCTCGGTGAGCTTCAGCTTGGCCAGGTCCAGCTCGGGGATGTTGCGCGACGAGACGACCCAATGCACGTGCGGTGGTGAGTGGTCCAGCAGGTACGAGAAGGCCCGCACCAGTGGGCGCTCGCGCAGGACATGGAAGTCGTCCAGCACCACGACGAGCTCGCGGCCCAGGCTCCACAGGCTTTGAAGGATGACGGCCGTCGCGTGCTCGGGCTGGCTCGTGCTGTACGCGTCGAAGTCTGGAGCGGCCCGGCGAATCGCCCCGACCAGGTATGCGAAGAACCGCTCGGGAGCGTTGTCCTGCTCGTCCAGCGACAGCCAGGCAAGCAGGTGCGGCGCGCGTGCTTCGCGGTACCACTGCGTCAGCAGCGTCGTCTTGCCGGAGCCGAGCGGGGCCGTCACCAGCACCAGCTTCCCGCTCACCCCATGGTCGATTTTCCGCAACGCGGCGCCACACGGCACCAGCACGGACGCCGCCCGGGGAGGGGAGAGCTTCGTGGGAAGCAGATCCGGAGCGCTTCGAAGGCTCGGCATGAGGACGTCCCTCTTCGGCCGGTTGCGTCAGTCACTAGAGCACGGAAAACGGGTGAACCGGGTTGCGGGGCGCGAAGGCAACCCCGCAATGAGTGTCACGAAATGGACACCGCAATGCGTTACACACGCAGTTTCGCGGCTTTGCGGCGCCGGGTGCTCGCGAGCAAAGCCTGACGCGCCGTGCCGGTGGCTGCCTTGGGGCGTGGGGAGGGGCCGGTCCCCCTCCCTTCGGTGGGGGCGTTGCCGCGAAGTCCACTGCTAATCCCTGGACAGCAACGCTTTCCAGTCTCGTGAGGAGGTCCCTATGGTGGGTACTCAGCAAGTGGGCGTGCGCAGGAGCTGTTGGCGCGCCCGCGCCGTTTCGTTGTGCGCCGTGGTGTCCTTGTTGGCCGCATTCACCGCGGCGGCCCAGGTGCCCTCGTTCATCACCTTCGACAGCGCGCACGTGCGTCCCCTGGCGCTTTCCCCGGACGGGACGCGGTTGTTCGCCGTCAACACGCCGGACAACCGCCTGGAGGTCTTTTCCATCAGCAGTGCGGGGCTCTCGCTCATCGCGGCGGTGCCCGTGGGCCTGGAGCCCGTCGCTGTCGCCGCGCGCAACAACACGGAAGTCTGGGTGGTCAACCACCTGTCGGACAGCGTCAGCGTGGTGAGCCTGGTGGGCACGCCGCGGGTGGTGCGCACGCTGCTCGTGGGCGATGAGCCGCGCGACATCGTCTTCGCCGGCACCAACGGCCATGCCTTCATCACCACCGCTCACCGGGGCCAGCACCGCACCGACCCGTCCATCGCCGCGGTTCCCGGGTCGGGGGACCCGAAGCTGACCACGCCTGGCGTGGGGCGCGCGGACGTCTGGGTCTTCAACCCGGCTTCGCTCGGGGCGACGCTGGGCGGCACGCCCCTGCGCATCGTGACGCTCTTCGGCGACACGCCGCGCGGGCTCGCCACCAGCCCGGACAAGAAGACTGTCTATGCGGCCATTGCCCAGTCCGGCAATCAGACGACCTCCGTCAGCCTGGGGAGCGTGTGCGACGGGTTCAAGGAGCGGGACATGTGCCTCGTCTTCCCCGACACCCCGCCATTCGGAAACAACCTCATGCCAGGCGGCCTGCCTGGGCCCGCGACGAACTTCGAGGGCGCGAAGGCGCCGGAGACCGCCCTCATCGTGAAGTGGAACAGCGCCGCCGGGCAGTGGCAGGACACGCTGGGCCGCAACTTCAACAACGGCGTGCGCCTGCGTCTGCCGGACAAGGACGTCTTCGCCATCGACGCGGACACCCTTCAGGAGACGGCTTCCTTCTCGGGCGTGGGGACCACCCTCTTCAACCTGGTCACCAACCCGAAGTCGGGTGTGGTGTATGCGTCCAACAGCGAAGCCAACAACCTGACCCGCTTCGAGGGCGCCGGTGAATACGGCGGCAGCACGGTGCAGGGAAACCTCGCGCAGATGCGCATCACCGTCATCTCCGGAGGCACGGCCTACCCGCGGCACCTCAACAAGCACATCGACTACTCGAAGCTGGCGGGGAAGCCCGGCTTCGACCCCTCGGTGAAGAACCACAGCCTCTCCACGCCGACGGAGATGGTCATCTCCCAAGATGGCACGAAGCTGTACGTTGCCGCGTTCAGCTCCAGCAAGATTGGCGTCTACGACACGGCGTCGCTGGAGAGCGATGCGTTCGACCCGCGCACCGCGAGCGCCAACCACATCCCGGTGAGTGGCGGCGGGCCCAGCGGTCTGGTGCTGGACGAGGCGCGCAACCGCCTCTACGTGATGACCCGCTTCGACAACGCGGTGAAGGTCATCGACCTGGCCACCAAGGCGCAGCTGTCCTCGGTGTCGCTCTACAATCCGGAGCCCGCCTCCGTCGTCCAGGGCCGCCCGTTCCTCTATGACGCCAACTTCTCATCGGCCAACGGTGAGTCGTCGTGCGCCAGTTGCCATATCTTTGGTGACAAGGACGAGCTCGCCTGGGACCTGGGCAACCCGGATGCGACGGTGGCGGCAAATCCCATCAACATGCGCCTCGCGAGCGACCTCGAGATTGGCATCTTCCGTTCCTTCACCGGCCACCCGAGCTCACCCATCAACGGAACGGGGAAGCAGAACGAGTTCCACCCGATGAAGGGGCCCATGACGACGCAGACTCTGCGCGGCATGTCGAACCAGGGCGCCATGCACTGGCGGGGTGACCGTTCAAATGGCTTCTTCGGTGTCGATGCCGGCGGGGAGGAGATGTCCTTCAAGAACTTCATCGTCGCCTTCCCGGAACTGCTGGGCCGCGCGTCGATGCCCACCGAGGCGGAGATGGACACGTTCACGGCCTTCCAACTCCAGGTGCAGCTGCCGCCCAACCCCATTCGCAGGCTGGACAACGCGCTCACGGCTTCGCAAAAGGCGGCGAGCGATTTCTACTTCGGAAGCCGCCGGGTGGACGGCATCGCGATAGGCGATGACAACGGGTTCAATTGCAATGGCTGTCACACGATTGACGGTGCGCGGGGCTTCTTCGGCACGGATACCCGTTCCAGCTTCGAGGGCATCAGTCAGATCATGAAGATTCCCCACGTGCGGAACATGTACACGAAGGTTGGCATGTTCGGCTTCCCGGACAGCAGCTTCTTCCTGCATCCGGAGACGGGGCAAGTGGGCGACCAGGTTCGCGGCTTCGGTTTCACGCATGATGGCGCGGTGGACACCATGTTCCGCTTCTTCAGTGCCATCGTGTTCTCCAACACCAGCATTGGTGGGCCCCTCGTGGGCTTCCGGAACGACACCGAGCGGCGCCAGATGGAGGACTTCATGTTGGCGGCGGATACCGACCTGGCGCCGATTGTCGGCCAGCAGGTGACGCTCACGGCATCGAATGCCGCCAACGTGGGGGCGCGCATCGACCTGCTGATTGCGCGAGCCCGAGCGCAGTTCGCGTCGAAGGTGCTCGGTGGCGCGACCTACGAGGCCGACGTGGTCGCGAAGGTGGCCGTGGGCAGCCGGGTGAAGGGTTTCCTGTACGAACGGGGTCCCGGGACCTGGAAGCCCGATGACGGCAGCGCGAACATCTCCACCGCGGCGCTCCGAGCGCTGGCGAACACCGCGGGGCAGGAGGTGACCTTCACCGCGGTTCCTCCTGGTTCCGGTACGCGCATCGCGCTCGATCGGAACCTGGACGGCAGGCTCGACGGCCAGTAGCCGGCGAGCGTGTTGGTCTCGGCGGGAGCTGAGACGGGCGCAGTCGCAACCCATCGGAGCCTCAACACACCGGTGGGCTTGCCAACTGTCGCCTCCCTTTGCACTGAGCCAGCACCGGGCCGAGGCTCGGAGGAGTGTGAGTCTTGTGGCGCGTACGGGCGAGACGGCGTGCTGGGACCTTCTGGCGGGCCGCTGGAGGGGACGCGCCGCGCCTGGGGGGCACCCGCCGTCCCCGGTTCCGTATCGCCCCAGGCATCGGTCATTCGTCCTACGGGCGGATGGCCGATGTCTGTAGAAGGGCGTGTCCCATAATGTCCTCCGTCATGGACACACGCACCCTGACAGAACGCCTCACCATCGCGACGCCCTGCGAGATGCGTTGGGAGGACATGAAAGGGGATGCACGTGTCCGGCACTGTGGTGCCTGCAGGCTCTCCGTCCACAACCTGAGCGAGATGACCACGCTCGAGGTGGAGGCGCTGCTCCAGCCCGGTGGGAGTGTCTGTGTCCGGCTCTACCGCCGGCCGGATGGGACCGTCGTCACGGGGGATTGCCGTCGCATCTGGAGCCAGCAGCGAGAGGAGGCGGTCACGCTCCTGGGCACGGCGGCGACCGTGGTGGCCGCGTTTTCATTCCTCGTCTTGATTGGCTTGCTGACGATCACCCTCTACGGCGACCACATCCGGCGCATGTTCGGCAGTGCCACCGCGGGAGCCTTGCCGGCCACGTTGCCGCCCGCCGTGAGCGCGCCTTCCCCCTTGCTGGGGGGGCACAGGGCGCCATGACCAGCGGGCAGCCGAGGCGGCCGGCTGTCAGGGCCGTTGAGGCGGCACTCTGCACGCGGCATGTCCCATGATGATGTCGCCGTCGACGGTGCTCGTGGGCGTCGGCGTCCATCCGGATGCAAGCCGGGCGTCGAGGAGTTCATCTGCGCTGGGTCGGTGGTCCCACACGGAGACCGAAGTGACTCCGCCCAGTCAGGTCGTGTCGAATACCAGGTAGCTGCCTTCCATCCACGGCATCACCACGTCGTGGGTGAACTCGTCCTGGACGATGACCTCCGTGACATCGCGCGGCGGCGAGCTCGCGAAGCCCCAGCGCACGACGTCCTGGAGCAGCGTGAGGGACGCCAGCTTCTTTTCCAGGGCGGAGCGCGCTTCCTGAGGCAGCGAAGCCCGGTCGGTCAGAGGCACCATGGTGTCAACCTATCTCGAAATCGCATCCGCGGGCAGTCAGGCGGAGCTCGCGAGCGCGCCGTGGAGGACGACCACGTTGGGCGTGGCTTCTGGACCGCCCACCAGCACATGCGTGTCACCGACGCGGGTCTGCACCGTCCGGCTCTCCGTCGGCATCCGCAGGCGGCCGCGGAAATGGTCGTGCCACCGGGAGAGCACGGCCTTCGCCTGCTCACCCTTGAATGCCGATTTCATCAGGCCATCATCGCATTTTCTGCCCTAGAACCGGTGTACCGCCGTGAGCCTCACGACGGGATGCAGCGTCTGCGTTGTCTCGACGGTGCGCTCAGGCTTCGAAAGCAGACACCAGGAGAACAGCGTGCAGGTCGCGGAGCGCGGCAGCTCGGTCTCCTGACGGAGGTGGCTGAATCCAGCGCCGCCCGCCAGGGCGATATGCCACTGGTTGCCCAGTTGCTGCGAATATCCGACCAGTCCGCTGACAGAGGCGCGGAGCTTCGACACATCCTCATCCGCGTCGAAGAAGGTGCCATCACCCTGGACGGACAGGAAGGGCCCCTGGAAGGGCCTCCCGGTCAGATAGACGCGGCCGCCAGCCTGGAGGCCCGTCGCCTTCAGGTTCACGCCCACGTGCCCGCCTGCGAACACCGAGATGAACGGTGACAGGGGCTGCTCGATGTCCACGATGAAGGCCATCGACGCAGGGGAGACGGAGTCCACCGAGAGCGAGTGCACGCCCAGGGCCGCCGCGCTGCTCAACCTCTGGGTTCCCCCATGGACAGCGGGAGGCGCGGAATGGGGTGCGACAGGCGGTTCTTCCTGGGCGTGCGCGAGCATCGGCGCGGACACGAGGCCAGCAAGAGCACGGACGCGAAGGGAGCTGAGATTCATGTGCCCATACCCATCAAGGGGCATGCCAACGCGAAACCCCACGAAATATCAGAAGGCCGTGTCAGCCACTGTGCATGCAGTTGCACAAGTGTGAAGCCGTGCTCGCGGCTTCAGGGGCTCCGTCGGAGGTACTGGTCCAGGAAGGTGAGGATTCTGACGGAGGTCTCCGCTTCGCTCTTCGTGCTGCTGAAGCCATGGCCATCATTGGGGAGGACGAAGTAGTCGACGGGCACGCCGTTCTTCCGGACGGCCTCGACGAGCGCGTCCGTCTTGGCCTTGGGCACGCGCGGGTCGTTGGCGCCCTGGATGACGAGCAGGGGCCTGCGAATCTTCTCCGCGTGGAACAGCGGGGAGATTTCTCGAAGCATCGCCTCCTGCGTCTGGGGGTTGCCCAGTTCCTGGTAGAGCGCCTCGCGCAGGGCCTCCTTGTGGGGCGGCAGCTCTCGCAGAGCGCTCAGCCAGTCTGAGATGCCGAACGCATCCACGCCCACGGCGAAGACGTCGGGATGGAACGCCAGCGCCGCGAGCACCATATATCCGCCGTAGCTGGGGCCCAGGATGCCCACGCGCGCGCCATCCACGTAGGGGAGGGCGGCCAGGTACTTCTTCGCCTCGACGCAGTCCTGGAGCGGCGCCTTGCCGTGCTGCTGGTCATCCGCCGTGAAGAACGACTTGCCGTAGCCCTCGCTGCCCCGGTTGTTGACGGCGAGCACCACGTAGCCGTGGTGGACGAGGAACTGGAAGAAGCTGCTGTAGCCCTTGGAGGACTGTCCTCCCGGTCCCCCATGGACGAAGACGATGGCGGGGGCGCGTTGCTTCGCGGTGGCCTGATGGGGCTTGTAGAGCAGCGCCGGAATCTCCAGCCCGTCGAAGGACTTGAAGCGCACCCGCTCCGACTCCACCAGGTGCTGGGCGTCCAGAGCCCGGCCCAGCGTGTCGGTCAGGCGGGTGAGCTTCTTCGTCTCGAAGTCGTAGACGTACAGGTTGCCGGGCGACCGGTCTCCGTCGACGTGGAAGGCCATTCGCTTCTCTCCGCGGGACAGGCTCACACCGGAGAGCGCCCCCTCTGGAATCCCTGGCAGGGGCACGCGCCTGCCGGCCTTCACGTCGTGGACCCGAAGCGTGGTGCGGCCGTCCTCGTTGACGCGGGTGACGCGCCACGTGCCACGTCGCGAGAACACCGTGGAGAGCACGTCCCAGTTCAGCTTCTCCACCAGCTCGCGCTTCCCAGTGGCGAGCACGTGGCGCTCCACGCGAATGAACTCGGAGCCCTCGTTGGTGAGCAGGTACAGCGCGGAGGACGCCGGGTCGAAGGTCGCCGCCTTCCAACTGGCCGAGCCCTCGTGCGCGGTGAGGTGCCGACGCTGCTGGGTGGCGAACTCGTAGAGGTAGACGTCGCTGTCGGACAGCGTCTGTGACTTCTCCAGCGCCAGCCACTTCTCGTCCGGGGAGAGGACGCCGGGTACATGCTCGCCATCGCCCGCGTAGAGCAGGGTGCGGGCATACGTCTTGGCGTCATAGCGGTAGAGGTCCTGGAAGCGTGCGTCGCGCTCGTTGGTGAGGACGTAGAAGGCGGCGCCGTCCTGGCTCCAGCCGAAGAAGGACGCGCGGTGCTCGTCGCCCGGAGTGAGGTCCTTCTCCTGGCCGTCCAGCGTGCGCACGTAGAGGTGGGCGAGTTCGTTGCCTCCCGAGTCTCGCGTGAAGAGGACGCGGTCATCGGTGGGGAAGTAGGCGACGGCGATGGAGGCGTCCTGGGTGGAGCGGGTCAGCTGCGTGGGCTTTCCTCCTGTCACCGGGACGGAGAAGACATTGAAGACGCCGGTCTCGTTCGACGAGTACAGCACCCGCTGCTCATCCGAGGAGAAGGACGCACCGAGTACGGAGGTCGTCTCCATGAACTGCTCGACGGTGTAACGCTTTGCCGGGCCTGTGGGCCTGGTCGTCCCGGCGCGGGGAGCGGACAGCGCCAGTGAGGGAAGGACCACGATGGCAACAAGGGCTCGCGTGAGGGTGGACCAGGGGGGCATGGGGGTTCCACAAGTCGGGCGGTGGAGCAGGGGAGTGCACGAGACTGTGGCGTGATTGGGGGCGGGAGACGAGTTTCCAGATGGAAGGCGCTGCGAAGCGGCGGTGGCACCTGCGTAGGAGGCGCGCCAGGACGCCACTGTCAGGAACGGACCGGCCCGGGCTCCCGTCCTTAGAGGAAGCGGGCCTCTGCACCGGTTTTGCACTGACATCCAGGCTCACCGGTGGAGGCGGTTCCCATGCGATGGATGCGCACGTTGACGTTGGGTGTGTTGGCGATGTCGGGCGGCTGTACCGAGAGCAAGGTGGCGGAGGACCTGGACATCGTCCTGAGTGGACGACTCGTTGACGAGGCGGGCGCGCCGCTCTCGGACGTGCTGCTGAAGCTCTACCGCAGTGAGAACTCCTCATGCGCGTTCGCTGCCTTCTCGGCGAGCTGGAGGTCGGTGAAGACCCGCGCCGATGGCACCTTCGAGGTCGACCTGCTGGGGGCGGACACCCGCAACGGGAGCATCGCGCGTTGCTTCGTGGCCCGCTCGCCCGAGCAGTCCAAGGGAAGGCGCGTTTCGGCCTTCTTCCTCATCCAGCAGTCGGAGGTCGCGCTGCCCGTCTTCCGGGAGTGGACCGGCACGCTGACGGCCACCGCGGAGGCGCAGGGAGTGAGCGTGGGCTTCCGGCCGCTGTCCGCCACCCACGGTGCCGGGAACGATGAGCACGTGCTGTACCTCCGCCCGTCGAGCGCCAGGGAGGCCTGGCAGGTGCTCAAGGCCTCCTCTCCGGTTCACCTGAGCGACTACGTCCTCGAGGACGCGGAGGGGCTCAAGGCCTCCGTCACGACCGCGCGCGAGGCGACTGCGGGAGGTGTGACGGTTGGCCTCACCTATTCCAGTGATGACGTTGTCCTGCCTCGCCTTGCTCGCGTCCCGGCAAGCCGTGGCGCGGCGTGCACCTACCTGAACGCCGAGACGCCCTGCCGCGTCACCAACGGCGACCTCGGCGGGATTGTGCTCTTCCAAGAGGGCGTCCGTGAAGTCGCCGTGCAGCTCTCGCGGTCCGTAGTGCCTCGCAAGGCCGTGCTGCGCAACTTCGGGGTGTCGGGCACCATGAGCGAGCTGGTGCTGGAGGGAAGCGCCGACGGCGCCCAGTGGATGCCCCTGGCCAACTTGCTCGATGGCGCCGGTGTGCAGTCCTTCATGGAAGTGGACCTCACGGGCACGACACCGGTGTCGCAGGTCCGTGTTCGGGCAACTCCGCAAGAGGCGGTGGGAGCGTTGCGCTCGCTGGGGCAGCTCTCGCTCTTCGAGGAGTGACAGGACCGCGGCCAGGGTTCTTCGTTTCTCGGTGAGGGAAATCGGGGCTCGGCTCCGTTCAGGGGAGTGACGGCGAATGAGCGCCGTCCTTCCTCACGGAGTTCCCGCTATGACGTCGCCCCGTTCATTCCGAGCGCTGGCCTGCACTGGTGCCCTCTCCCTCTTGGGGGCATTCCCCGTGTGGGCGGCGCCCACCGAGTCATCCGGACCGCGCGAGATTGCCCGTATCGGGACTTCTGACAGCCATGTGCTCTGGCTCGAGGGAGAGGGGGGCGCGGTCAACGTGGCCGTCATCGCCCAATATCCGCAGCGTCCACTCGTGGCCCCTCGTTTCTTCCAGAAACACTCGGCGGCGGAGGTGTTCCTGGCCGTGGCACCCGAGGGGCACGCGCTGCCCCCGGCCCTGGCGGACCACGCGCTCGTCGCGATGGATGAGGGCGAAAGAGAGCAGCTCCGGCGGCAGAATGAGGCAGAGCTCTCCGCATTACCGACCACCTTCCCCGATGAGCCTCGCTCGCTCGCCGGGAGCTGCTCGGCCTCGAACCGCGCCTGGGCTGCCTCCGTCTATGGGGACCCCACCTGCGGGGACCCAAGCCAGGAGGTCATCCACACGGCCTTCACGAGCGACTACTACTGCAATTCCCCGGACTGTGACTTCCCACTCGGAAGTGAGGACGGCGGCGACTGCTCCCCTCAATTGCTCGCCTGCGACAGGGTTCGTGGCACCGCGACGCGAGTCCGTCTGCGCGCCACCAACTGGAACGGGTCCCTGTCATTCAATCATCCAGGGCACTCCATGCACTTCGCCGTGCTGAACTGCGCGGGCAATGGGCCGGTGACCTTCAACTTCAGCCGAGGCGCGGGGGCCGACAGCGTGCAGCTCACTCCTGGACAGATGGGGAACGTCAAGCTCGGGGCGCCAATCGCTCCGGCCCTCGCCGCCAGGCGCGTCACCATGGGCCGGTGGACCGAGGGCCTGCCCGCGAGCGGCTCCTCGTATGTCTCCAACGCCATGTCGGTGGCCGACAATTCGGGCACGGCGGACGCCGTGCTTGCCTGCGGAGACATCATCACCCGCTACACCATGTCGGACCTGACCGTCCCCGCCTGCCATAACTACGCTGACCTCGCGCTCTGCAACGGCACGAACTGCAGCAACGCCTGCTATTACACCTGGTAAAGGGAGGGCTGCTCCGCCCCCGCTTCCGGACGGCCTTGCTCCGCGCGAGGGCAAGCTGCTAGGGCACGCGCTCGTCAATGACCAAGACCTCCTTCGGGCGAGCACTCCTCCCGCTGTTGCTGTGTTGTTTGTTCACCACCGCTTGTTCCTCTGAGGGGCCCGTGGGCCCCCAGGGGCCGGCGGGACCGCAAGGGCCCCAGGGCCCCGCGGGCGGACCTCCGGGGCCGCAGGGCCCCGCGGGTCCGCGCGGAGAGCAGGGCCTGACGGGTCCACGAGGCCCGATGGGCGTGGAAGGCCCGCGCGGCGTCATGGGCCCCCAGGGTTCGCAGGGGCCCATGGGCGACACGGGCGAGCAGGGCCTGCCTGGCGCGACGGGCGCGCAGGGCCCCCAGGGGCCCCGGGGCGACACCGGGCCGGCGGGCCCCATGGGCCCTGCGGGGGAGTCGCCGGAGATCTGCACGCCGGGAGAGTTCTTCTGCGAGGGAACGAGGCTGTGGGCCTGCACACGCTCGGGTACGGACGCCGTGCTGAACACGAAGTGTGCGGGTGGCACGACAACGAATCCCACGGGGTGCTTCACGACCGCCTGCGCCCCCGGCGACGCCGCGTGCTGCCGCACCGAGCGGCCCACGTGTCAGTGGACCATGAGTCGCCCCATCAGCAGCACGGGCGCGGGCTACGAGAACACATATGGCGGCTTCGTTTCGCCTGATCGCTTCTACTGCTACGCGCCCTCGAGCTGCCTCTCGACGAATTCCTTCACCGTGCAGATGGGAATCACGGGCAATGAGAGCGTCACCTGTGGCGCGGTCTTCTCGACGCTGATCATCCGGTTGACCCGGCCCATGACGGCGCCGGGGCAGGTCTTCACCCTGCCGACCTCCAGGGTGTCGCTCTCCCTGCTCACGGATGAAAATGCCCGGGACTGCTCGAACTGGACGGGCACCGTTACCTGGCATTCCGAGGTCCCGGCCTGGAGCGTCAGCGTCAACGCGACCTGCTCGGAGACGGGCAAGAGCCACATCCAGCTTGTGGGCACCTACAGCGGCGACACCTGAGCCTCCCACGGCCCGCCCACGCCCTGTCCTCACCCGGCTGGGCGTGGCTGTTGGACGCTGGAGCCGCGCCGGTCCGGACGTCATGCAAGGCCAGGACCGCATGGGGTGCTTTCCCCGGGATTCGGAGCTCGCGGGCGGACCTTGCCTCCACTCCGCAACCATCTCTCGCCTCAATGAGGGAATCAGGGCGTCAGGCCGCTTGAGTCATGGCCCCCACGTTCGTGGGAGGCCTTTGCTCGCGAGGTCCACGATGCCGTCCGTGTTGCGTCCGTCCTGGGTGCTGCTTTCCTCCTGCGTCCTGTTGCTGTCCACGCTCCCCGCCTGCGACGAATCCGACCCCGCTCCTGATGCAGGCACCTGGCTTCCCGAGGACTCGGGGGCGCCGGACTCCGGCGCTCCCGATGGGAGCGCGGAGGCGCCGTGGGATGGCGGCTACACCGTGCTGGAGGAACACGGTGACTGGATTGACCGGGGCCGTTACTCGCCATGCGACTTCAATCAGCAGGGAGACCCCACCACCATCCGGTGTGATGACCTGTCGCGCTACGACGTTTCGCAGTGCTCACCGGAGGCGCTCTCCCAGGTGGCGCAGCACGGCATCTACCTGGCCGACATGCGAGGTGAGCGCCTGCTGTCTGACGGAGGGACCCAGATTGCCCCCGACTTCACCACCTACCAGCTCTTCTCCGACGGAGGGACGGACACGCTCAACGGCCAGCCGTTGCTGACGCGGAACACGGACGGCGGGAGCTTCTTCGTCGTTGGCAGCCGCACCAATCCCTTCAATGGGGCCGTTACTGTCACCGCGCTCGCCGGCTGTCAGGTGCCCTCACCCGGCATCATCACAGGCTGCTACGCCCGCTGCACCAACGGAAGGTTCAGCCGGGCCGGCACCTTCGAAGCGTGGCGCATGCCCTCACAGCGAGGGGAGGGCGAGTCCTCGGGCGGGCTGCGCCTCATCTCCGCGTCCCCCGTCGCACTGGGGGATGCCGTGGACGTCTATGTCACGAAGAACCACGCCTACGTCGTCTCCATCGACGACCTCGGCGGCACCGGCAACGGCGGACTCACCGTCTTCGACGTGAGTGACAGGGCGCACCCCATCTTCAAGGCCTCCGTCAGTCTGCCGGGGGACTCAAGCTGGAATGGCGTGTGGGCCAAGGAGGATGCCCTCTACATCGCCGGCAACCGCGCGGGCGTCGTCGTCTATGACATCTCCAACCCCGCGCAGCCAGAGTACGTGCGCCACCTGCCCGCGGGGCAGTACGGGGCGCACACCGTGCTGGTGGATGGAAACCGGCTCTATGCGATGTCGCCCAGCGAGGTGACCTTCGTGCACGACGTCACCTCGCCGCTGGAGCCCGTCCTGCTCCAGCTCATCACCGTGCCGTCCGAGTTCTCCTCGGGGGGCGCGCACGACGCCTTCGCCTACGAGGGACGGCTCTACGTCAGCAATGGCTTCGGTGGTTACTCCATCATGGATGTCACCGACCTCGACAACGTGCGGCACCTGGGCCAGTACGTGCACGGCTTCAACGCCTACGCACACCACAGCGCCGTGGGGACCTTCGCCGGGCGCACCATCGCCTTCGAGGGCACTGAATTCAATGGCAGCCACCTGCGCGTGCTGGACGTCACCGACCCGGCGAACATCGTCAAGATGGGGGAGTTCCGCCTCAGCCCCGTCACGTCCATCCACAACCTGATTCTGAAGGGCCACCTGCTCTACATCGCCTGGTACCACGAGGGCGTGCGCGTGCTGGACGTGTCCAACCCCACGAAGCCGCGCCAGGTGGCGCACTACAACACCTTCCGTGAGAGCGACCCCGGCCGCACGGACAACCTTTTCGAGGGCACCTTCGGCATCCGAGTGCCCGGCGACGGGTACGTGTACGCCGCCGACTCCGTGCGCGGCCTGCTCATCCTCAACGAACTCTGAGCGTCCCACGGCGTCGCTGGAGCAGTGGGTTTGAGAGGTCGCGCCTCAGCGGGCCGCGGCCTTGGCGCGCTCGACCTGGCGCGCCCGGGCACAGCCTTCGTTGACGCCCAGGTCACACGCCTTCTTCAGGTCGGACAGCGCGGACTTGAGGTCCCGTAAGTGGTAGTGCGTCCCGCTGCGCTCCATATAGGCCAGCCCGTGGTCGGGATTGCGTTCGATGAAGGCATCCCAGAGCGGAAGGATTTCCTTGAAGCGCCGCTCGCGAGCCAGGGCGTAGTCCCGTTGCTGCACGGTGCGGAAGTCCTCCGCCCCCTCGCCTTGCTTCTCCTCGGTCCGTGCCTCCGCCTGCTGTGGAGATTTGACGACCCATGCGCGCCGCCGCGCCACCTCGGGGTTGCCTGGAGCGAGCTCCCCAGCCAGTTCCAGCAGGCCCAACGCTTCCTCGCGGCGTCCGGCCTTGTGCGCCTCCCAGGCGTCGTAGATGACCCCCTTCACCACGTGGTCCCGCAGGGCCCGTCCGTCCGAGTCCGTCGCGTCCAACCGCAAGGCGTGCAGGAGGTCCTTGCCCGCGGGTTCCCACTTCCGGCTGTTGGAGAAAATCCGAGCACGTTCGAAATAGACGGACGCACGAGCGGGCCGCAGGGCCACGGCCCGGTTCGCTTCCTCCAGCGCGGCGTCCAGGGCCTTGGTGCGGCGCAGTTGCTTCGCTCGAGCCAGCCTGAACTCCCAGTAGTCGCCGGCTGACAGTGCCTGGGCGAGCAGGACCAGTCCCTGGTCGTTCTTGCCCTGGACCGCCAGGTCGTGTGCCCGGTCAAAATCGGCAAAGCCGCGCAGGAAGCCTAACTTGGGGTGAGCAAGGCTCTGCGCCTCGGCGAAGGCTTCCATCTTCTCGTAGGTGCCGCCCCAGCGGGGGGTGAGTCCGTGGAGATAGACGGCCCGGACGTCCGCACACGTGGGGCACTGCTCCATGGCGCGAGTGTAGGCGTGCTCGCGAGCCTCGTCGTCGCCCAGTGCGTTCGCCACGTAGATGAGCGGCCGCGCCGCCGCGACCGCCTTCGGCTGGAGCGACCACGCTTGGACGAGATCGGGCACCGCGCGTTCGAAGGCCCCATGCATCCCGGCGAATTCCTCCTTCGCCGTTGCCGCCACGGTCTTCCCCCCGCGGCGCAGGTATCCCACCGACACCCAATGGGTCCCCCTCGCGAGGTAGGGCGCGAAGGAGCGCGGTGACGCTTCCACCCAGGCGTCGAGGAGCTCCGTCGATTCGGAGGAGCCGTTGCCGAGCGCCAGGATGCCGTCCGTCATCCAGTGCTCGTCCTGGGGGTTCGACTCCATGCCCCACTGGAGCTGCTCGACCGCCAGCGTCAGCTCCTCGAACTGGCGTCGGAGCAGGAGCGAGCGCAGTGCCACCCCGTCCACATGCCCTTGGGGGACTTTGCCCTCCTCGCGCCCGGCAGGCGTCACGATGGGAAGCCCTTGCGGCGCGGGGCCGGGGGCCGGTGTCAGGACGGGCTCCTGGCGCGCCGCGATGCGCGCTTCGACTTCAGCGCTCCGCGTTGCCCGTGAAGCGGTCACGGCAAGTCCGGCGCCCAGGCCCATTACGAGGACTCCCGCGCCGAGCGCGGTACGAAGAGATGGCATTGAGCCTGGCATCCTACTCAAGACAGGCCGCTGCGTGCCTTCCCGGCCGTCTTCTGGACAGGGACCGTGGACCGGGGCAGATGTGTGCGTACCGATGGCCTCCCGTCCTCCCTCCGTCCGTGCCTCCTCCCCCCGGACGCAGAAGACGAAGCAGCTCCCTGCCGGCGCCCGGCGCGCCGTGAGGAAGGATTCCAGTCCGGGCTGGGGCCGCTGGATGTTTGGCGGGTGGCTGCTGTTCGTCGTCTGGCTCAGCGTGGAGTACGTGCGGCTGCCCGACGTCCGCGCGCTTCAGACGCAGAACCCGCGCACCACCGCGCTCATCACGCAGCGGGCCGAGGAGGCGCTGGCGGAGGGGAAGAAGCCCCGTGTGCGGCAGGCCTGGGTGCCTCTGGCGGCGGTGGCGCCGCACGCGGTGGATGCCGTGCTGAGCTCCGAGGACGCGCGCTTCTACAAGCACGAGGGCGTGGATTGGATCGAGGTGGAGAACGCCCTCGAGCAGTCCGTGCGGAAGGCGCGCCTGGGCCGCGGTGCGTCCACGCTCACCCAGCAGCTGGCCAAGAACCTCTACCTCTCCACGGACCGCAGCCTCCTGCGCAAGGGCAAGGAGTTGCTGCTCGCCCGCCAGCTGGAGACCCATCTGTCCAAGCAGCACATCCTCACGTTGTATGTGAATGTGGTGGAGTGGGGAGAGGGCGTGTATGGCATCGAGGCCGCGGCGCGTGAGCACTTCGGTACCTCGGCGCGGGCGCTCTCCGTGGCACAGGGGGCGATGCTCGCGGGCATGCTGCCCGCCCCTCGCCGTTGGCTGCCCGCCCAGAAGCCCGAGACGCTGCGTATCCGGGCTGGCGCCATCATCGGGAGGCTGGAGCGCGAGGGCCGCATCACCGCGACGCAAGCCCGCGAGGCCCAGGCCGAACTCTCGCGCTTCTTCGGCGAAACCTCCGTGCCCGGCTCCGTGGTGGAGGCCATCTCCCGGCTGTCCTCGGAGAGCTGAGTCACGGCCCCGGCCTGGTTTGCCTCGAACGATGGGGTCCGCGCCGCGGGGGCCTCCCGCTACCTCGGCGTGTTGATGAGCGTCAGCCGGTGTGGCTCCGGCGTCGCCCAGTTCTGGGGACTGTTTCCAGACAGTGCAATCCCGTCGAGGATCACGTTGCTGTCGAAGAAGTAGAGTGCCCCGCCCTCCGCTGCCCTGTTGTTACGGAACTCGCCGCCGCGGAACGTCCATTGGTTGCTGGCCGGGAGGTGCGCGGTGTTGACCGCGCCGCCCACGCCTCCGAACTGGGTTCGCGGACCGGTGCATTCGTTTCCGTGGAAGATGTTCCCGGTGGCGACACCCGAGCTGGTCGGCGCAATCAGCATCAGCGCGCCGCCGAACGCGGGTGCCTTGTTGAAGCGGAACTCGTTGTGATTCAGGTTCACGTTCGCGCGTGAGCCAATCCAAAGCGCGCCACCTGCGTTCTCGGAATAGGAGCCCTCCGCGCCCGTGCCGTTCTCGCCGTCGACCTTGTTGCCGTACTCCAAGATGCAGTGTTCCAGGAAGTCCGACCCGGCGTCCGACGTCGCCGCCAGTCGCAGTCCAGCCCAGCCTCGGGTGGGATTGTTGGCGGTGAAGACAATGGGGCTGGCCGCGGTGCCCTGCGCGGTGATTCGCCCATGCACGGCGAGCTTGTGGTGTCCCATGAAAATGAGGTGGACGCCGGGCTCGATGGTGAGCCGGTTCCCCGCGGGCACCGTCAAGTCACCGGTCACGTGATACGGCGAGCCCGCGCGCGTCAGGGTGCGCGTCGTGAGGCTTCCGGAGAGATTCGTCCCATCGGACGTGCTCACCGCGACCGTGGTGCTCGCGGTGGTGCTGCCGCTCTCGTTGGTCGCTGTGAGTGTGTACGTCGTCGTCGCTGTCGGGCGGACCTGCACCGACCTTCCGGTCACCTCACCCACGCCGTAATCGATGGAGAGGTCCTGCGCGCCGGTGACTTCCCAGGACAACTCGGCGGACACGCCCGGAGCGATGGTCGCCGGGTTGGCTTCGAAGCGCAGGATGTTGGGGCGGTCCGGGACTGGATCCGGCGAGCTGCAGGCGGTGGCGACCGCGACAACGGACGAGAGGGCCAGGACGAAACGACGCGAGTGGAGCATGCGCCCGTTCTATCTCAACAGGGGAGGCCCGATAACCGGGATGGGAAATGGGCCCCACGCGCCGTCCCAAGGCCGTGAGGCCTGCGACAAACGGTCAGAGTGAGTGGCTCAGCATCTACGTTTAGATGTCATGGCCCGCGGAGCCGCTGTAGGTCCTGGACCAGGAGTCATGTCTGTGAATCAACATTCAAGAGCCAGCGGGTTCTCCTGGCGTGCCTACATCCACGTCGCGTCACACCGGGGACACATCGTGGCGCGCTCATACTCCTCTCGTGGGCCCTCGAAGCCGCAGGCGTAGCAGGTCCGCAGTGTCTTCAAGACATGCGCTGCCATGGCAGGCGTGGGCTCCGTGCTCCAACTGGGCGCGGCGCTGGCGGCGGGGAGGGGCATCCCCGGCTCCCAGACGAGCTCGCATTGCAGGTCGGACAGTGGCTCCAGGGGGCCGTCGACCACGGCTGCGATGAAGGCTGTCGGAAGCGTGGCCGCCGCGTGGCGCTTCACAGCCAGGCTGCCCGGTGAAACCTGGGGTCCTACCTTCATGTAGGCGGTGACACTCAGGCCTCCAGACAGCACGGTGTTGAGCAGCGATTCACCGAGGTCGATTCCCATGGAGACCTCGCCCGACACCGCCTTCATGTCACTCTCCTTGGGAATCTCCAGGGTGTCGAAGAGCTTCCACGCGGGCCGCACGCGCCCGGCGTTGGGGTGAAGACTCGACTCCACCTGGAAGTGGACTTCATCGAACTCCGGGGGCAGCTCGAGCGGAAGCAGCCACCGCACCACGCGGCCTCCCGCAAGAGGTGGCAGCGGGAACTGGCCCAGCATCCGGTGCGCGGAGCCCTGCTTCTGCCTGCCCATCACCAGCACGGACGACGGGGTGGTGGCGAGGGGCTCGAAGGCGGCCTGGAGCCACACGACGGCGGTGGCCTGCCCGAGTGGATTGCGAATCACGGGCTCCACGTGCAGGTGGACGGAGCCGAACTCTCGGGGTGGACGTCCGACGTGGTCGAGGACGTCCGCGTAGAAGTCATCCATGCCGCGCATCCTCGCCGAGCCAGCGGCGTACGGACAAACGGGAATGTCCGGCCTCACTCGCTGCCGCCACTCGTGCATGCGGCCATGTGTGGATGGTCGCGGTATCCAGGCGCCGGGACGGGCGCTCCGCCCATGGACGCCCCGGCCCGCGCAAGTAGGCCAGAACACGAGCGGGCAGGGCTGGTCCAACGGCTGCACCGGGAGCGGGACCCCTTTCACCTGAAGGTTCATCCCATGCAGCGCTTTGTCTCCTCCGCTCTTGTCGTCGTCCTGTTCACCGGCTGCGCCAGCTCGACGGTGATTCGCTCCAGTCCCAGCGGCGCCAAGGTCCGGTCGCGCTCGGGCGAAGTGCTCGGCCGGACGCCGTACGAGTACAGCGACTCGGCCACCGTCAACAACACGGAGAGCTTCACCTTGGAGTTGGACGGCCACGCTCCCGAGTACGTCACCATTCGGCGCGATCAATGGAGCGGGGCGCGCACCGCGGGCGGCATCGTCGGAGGACTGTTCGTCTTCCCCGTCTTCGCCACCCTGTTCTGGGCGGCGGACTACCGGGAGTCGTACCACGTAGAGCTCACCGCGCTGCCAGACAGCGAGCCAGAAGCGCCCGCGCCGCCTGTCCGGGCGCGCCGCGCGAGCAGCGAGAAGTCGCCCACTTCCCGTCGCTGAAGGGGACATGGTGGGCGCATGCGCGTCGTCCTCGATGTCCTGATGACAGCTATCCGGGCCCTGGTGTCTGCTGTCACCAGGGCCCGCGTATCGCTCGAGACGTGCCTCCCTCCAACTCATTGAAACCACAGGGGGGCATTGGCCACACCGTTCGACATGGGCATGGCACGTCGGCTGCAGTGGGACAGTCCATCGCTGTACTGACCCTTCCACCAGCCTTCCGAGGAGCCTCCCATGTCCCCCCGCCGCATCGGTTCGACCCCGCCCCGTACCGCGACGCTCCCTTCCTCCACGCGGCCCCAGTCCAAGCTTCCGGCGCGTGCGTCCACGCTCCCCGCCTCGACGCCCGCGGCGACGCCCACGCAGCCTGTGGCGACCGCGCCCGCGGTGACGGCCACCAAGCCCACGGTGACCCCTCCTGGCGCGACTGCGCCGGCGGCCACGGACTCAAAGCCCCTGAAGCACCCGGGCATGCCCGAGGGGGCGCCCTCCTACAGCCCCTGGGAGCTGAGCACGGGCCAGGCGTCGAGCGTGATGGTGAGCGGTGGTGACAACAAGCTCACGGCGCCTCCGGCCGCGAAGCAGAAGCTGTTCGTCGACAAGCCGGGCAGCCCCTTCCAGAAGGACACCTTTGGCGGAACGGTGAGCGGCAACGTGGGCTCGATGCAGGCCTCCACCTCGAGCTACAGCGGCAGTGGCGTGCACCATTACTCGGCCCAGGCGGAGCTGCGTGGGCCTCACGTCGGCTACGAACTGCAGAAGACGCACGCGGGCCGTCTGGGTGTGACCAGCGGCCAGGTCTCCGCCGAGGCCAACACGTTCAAGGCGCAGGCCCAGGTAGGTGTGTCGCTCGACAGGAACGAGCACGCCTACACGGCCGCGTTGACGGCCAAGGCGGAGACGGGCGTGGGCGTCACGGCGAGCGCGAGCCACGACTTCAACCGGCACGTGGGCGGGTACGTCAAGGGTGAGGCCTCCGCCTCCGCCTCCGCCTACGCCGAGGGCGTGGCCAGCCTGGACCCGAAGATGGGCACGGCGATGCTCTCGGGGCAGGTGGGCGCGGCCGCCACGGCGGGGGCGTATGTCACGGCGGGTGGCCACGTGGGCCGGCTGCACGGCTCGGTCACCGGGGGCGCGGTGGCGGGCGCGGCGGCCCAGGCGGGCGGCAAGCTCGGCCTGGAGAATGGCTTCCTCAAGCACTCCGCGGACGTCAACGCCGCCGTGGGCGTGGGCACCCACGTGAAGGCCGACGTGGCGGTCGACCTGCGTCACCACCTGAAGCCGGGCATCTCGGCGGGCCTGCGCCCCGCGCTCGCTGGCGCCACGAGCGTGGCCTCGCCCGCGAGCACCATCGAGCCGGAGAAGTCGCGCGTCGAGAAGTTCCTCGCCAAGGCCTTCCACAAGGCCTGACATGCCCGCCGAGCGGCGGCCTCGATTCCCGCCGCCTCCATACTCAGAAGCCCAGCAATCTCATTGGGTTGCTGGGCTTTTTCTTCGCCCTCGTGTCCTCATGTGCCCTCAGTGGTGCCTCTGCGGCGTCCGCGGGGGCAAGTCCCGAATCCTGTGTAGATGGTTCGGAGGGGGGCAGGGGAGGAAAGCACCTTGGCGGCATCGAATCATCGGCGTGTGGCAGCGGGTGAGCGGGAGCGTGGAGGAGTTCACGCCTCGAGCGGGACGGCGCGCGCTGGGCGCATGCATTGAGGCGCTGTCATTCGTGGGGGATAGTCGCGCCGATGCTCATCGGGATTCCCGCACTCGACGCGACGGACTGGTCACGGCTGGTACACGCCTATGGCCGCGCCACTGACACGCCTGAACACCTTCGTTCCCTGCTCATCGAGGACGCGGAGGCCCGCGGCGCAGCCATGCAGCACCTGTGGTCGGCCATCATTCATCAGGGCACCGTCTTCCCCGCGACGGCTCCGGTTGCACTCGTGATTCTCGGGTTGCTCGACGACGCGAGGCTGGATGCGGGCGAGGAGCCCGTTCGCGCGGAGTTGCTCTTGTTCCTGACGCGTGTGGTGGACGCCTTCGAGCGGAGTGGCGCGACGATGGAGGACCTGGAGTCGATGGCCCGGTTCGACCTGGGGCCGCTACTGGACGCGGACGACGATGATGCCATCTACGAGGACGAGGACGCCTCGAACGCGCTCCATGCGCAGTCCGTGCTGGCGTGTGTCCGGGTGGCGCCGTTCCTGACCCGTTCGCTGCTGGCCAACCTGGACCATGCGGATGCCCGGGTGCGGATGCACGCGGCGATGGCCGCCACCGCGCACGCCGCGTCACCGGCGTCGGACGTGCGGCCGGGCGAACTGGTGGAGCGGCTGACGGAGATGGCGATGCGGACGGTGGATGTGGCGGAGCGATGCTCCCTGCTCCTGGCGCTGGGGGAGCTCAACGTGTCCCTGGAGAACCTCCTGTCGGATGCGGAGCCCTCGGTGCGCCTCTGCGCGGCGATGGCTCCGTCCCTGGCGCGGAGCGAGGTCGCGACACGCGAGTTGCGCACCGCGCTGGAGCAGCATGCCGCGCACATCAACGACTGGTTCCCGGTGAAGCCGCCGCAGCTTCCGATGCAGCCGCGCTTCACGGTCGTCCAGCGGCTCCTGGAGCGCGTCCCCGACTTCGACCTCGTGGTGGACGCGGCCGTGGCGGTCGCGCGGACCACCAAGAAGTCCTGGGTGGACTTCGAGTGGGGCCCCCTCCTCGTCCACGCCTTTCCGAGTGGAGATGGGGTGGTGAGGACAGAAGCACAGCGGCGCTTCCTCGCCGCGCTCGTGGATGCCTCGCACCTCTGGGACCCGCGCTTCGGCAACGCCGGGGGGCACTTTCGGAAGGCGGGGCTCCCCTATGAGCGCGAGGCGTGCGCGAGGCTCGTGAGCACGGCGTGAAGGGGCGGGCTGCCACGCGCCTCTCGGCTCGGAGGACGCGGTTTGCTCAACCGTCCGAACGGAACACGAGGTTCGAGCTCCCTGCGTGAGCACGCTCCGGCCTCTCGCTCCGTCCCGGAGGGCACCGGGACGGATGGAGGCCGTGTCTCCTGGAGCGACCTCAGGACGTGTCGCCCTCGAGCTACTCTGCGGGGCGTGCCTCTCCCAAGCGGAGCAGGAGGACTTCGGACATTGGGCTCAGCAGCACCTGGACGCGCAACCGCGCCGAATCGCGGAGCCGTTCGCACCCGCGCTCACGCGGCTGCTCGCGGAGCAGGTTTCGCCACTGCCTGGCCGGGTGTTCCTTGGCGGGGCCGTTGGCTCACACTGGCTCCTGGGAGCCCCAGGAGCTGAGCGCGGATCGGTATAGCTGGGTGGTTGTGCATCAACGATGCAGACGCCTGTTTCAGTTGACCGCGTCCCTCAGCAGATTCCCGAAGGAGTCCGAGAGGCGGGGGCAGACCAAGCGCTCATGGTGACGCTTTTCAGTCCCGACCAATCCGGCAGACGATATGTGACTGTCGCGTACAATCCGGAGCCCTGTCGGGTCAGCAGCAACAGCGTTTAGGATTCAATAATGTCAGGCGGTGTATGGGGTCTCACGGGTCCACCCGCCGAATGTCTGCCCTGGAGTGGCTCCAACTCGTATGCATTGGGGATGCGCCGTGGCTATCACGACCCGACAGCCTGTCTTTCATGCAATGCGAAGTCTGCTGGGCATGGGCTCAGCCTCCAATGCAAAGAGTGTCGCGCCGAGCTCGACGACCGCGACGCAGGCGTCTGCCGCAGCCCCGGATTGGAGGGCGACGTCGGCAAACCTCATGGAGTCCTTCATCCAGTCCGGATACGTGATTGGCATCACCAAGCAGCGAGGACGGATGGTCAACGGGATGCGAAGATCAAGTCTCGCCTTCAGGAACTCCAGCAAGACCGCTGGGGCTGAAGCTGCCGTCGTCGGGGTGCCGTATCGGGGGCCCTCGCCCGCTTCCAGCGTCAGGCCAATGGGCAGCTCGGTAGGTGCGTCCAACTCCAAGGGCGGATGGGCTTCCGACCGGTGCGCCCAGGCCCCCCGTGTCAGGGGCCTGGGCAGGTCCGACTCACCGTCAGGTGAGCCGGACCGCGGTTACTTCCTGCCCTTGAAGGAGTCGAGCGAGGGGCAGTAGGTGGCGTACCCGTGGCCGGTGATGGCGCCATTTCCGTAGAGGCCATTCAAGTCGAAGGCCACGAAGTGCGATTCGGGAGGGGTACCGCTCAGGACGCAGGTGGGGCAGAGCGAGGCCGCCACAGGTGTGAAGGTGAGGCTCGTGCTGTGCAGGAAGTACGCAGTAGTGAGCGCGCCCTCGAAGTCGACGAGCGTCGCTGTCGGCTCGCCCGGCATGGATCCTACCTGCGGCGTTGCGTCCACCGGCATCCTCACCTTGTGAACGTTGACCAGCTGCGGCGGGAGCGGCGAATCCTCGGAGGGGCACTCACCCGGCGCGCCGTTGTTGAGCTCGATCCAAAGCTCCCACGGGGCCTCCGGGTTGTCCGTCTCTTCATATCCGAAGTAGGCGCTGGTCAAGACACGCTGGTTCTCGCCCAGTCGAATCGTGGTCGCGGTTTCCTGGCACTCGCCCTCGCAAACGGTGAACGGATCCGGGTTGGTGCCAGCGTCGGGGTCAGTGCCCCCGTCTGGGTCGGTGCCAGCGTCGGGGTCAGTGCCCCCGTCCGGGTCGGTGCCAGCGTCGGGGTCGGTGCCTGCATCCGGGTCGGTGCCAGCGTCGGGGTCGGTGCCTGCATCCGGGTCGGTGCCTGCGTCCGGCTCAGTGCCCGCGTCGGGCTCGGTGCCTGCATCCGGGTCAGTGCCTGCGTCCGGCTCGGTGCCTGCGTCCGGCTCGGTGCCTGCGTCGGGCTCAGTGCCCGCGTCGGGCTCGGTGCCTGCATCCGGGTCAGTGCCTGCGTCCGGCTCGGTACCTGCGTCCGGCTCAGTGCCTGCGTCGGGCTCGGTACCCGCGTCCGGCTCAGTGCCTGCGTCCGGCTCGGTACCCGCGTCCGGCTCAATGCCCGCGTCCGGCTCAATGCCCGCGTCCGGCTCGATGCCTGCGTCGGGCTGAACACCCGCATCAAATCCCGCGTCCGGCGTCGGATCGACGTCATCGGAGCCACAGCCGGAAAGTGCGGGAGCGACTGTGAGGGAGAGTATCAACAGGGAGCGTATCGAGAGTCGCAGGTTCATTTCGTTGATTGTCACGGGTTTCTCGCGGAGATGCGAGGGGGCCCGGCCTTCTGCGTCACAGCTTCGTTGCATCGAGGCGGACGTGTCCACATGCCGCGAACACTGTTCCGGGCCGTCTCAAGTGCTTAACGCCGTGCTTTCACGATGTTTCCGGGACTGGCCTGGATGCCCAGCAGCATCCAGGCGTCAAGACGGACGAGCACACCGGAACACATGAAAGGCCGCACCGAGGAGTCCCTCAGCGGAAGCACCGCTGATGTGCAGACTCAAATCATCCCATCCCAACCCGCACGACACCGGCGGAGCGCGTCGTGGATGGCTTCCGCGAAGTCCGCGGGCAGAGGTCCTTTCTCCAGCGTCCGGATGTTCCGCTGCAGGTGCTCAAGCCTCCCGGTGCCCACGATGCACGTGGACACGCCAGGGGCGTGTGCGGCGAAGCGCAGGGCCACATCGCTCCAGTCCAACCCCGCGCGTCGAGTGCCAGGGGCCGCATCCGGTGCCAGCACTGCATGGCCTGATGGAGCCCCGCATCAGCTGGAGTTCACTGCATGTCACAGGGGTGTTGACGCGGCGGCGCGATGCACCACGGCCTCCAGGGAAGGTCGCCGGCGTGCGAACCCGCTCGCCTGCTTTCCCTCGCGTCCGGCACCATCTGCCTGGCTCGACTTCGGTTCATCACGAGTGTTCGGTGCCATCGGAAACAGTTCTCAACTTGCGCTGGATTCGTGGCTTGCTCCGCACCTGTATCGGTTGGTGCGTGCAGTCGCTCCCGGGAGCAATTAGAGCCCGATGCACGCCATGAACCCGTTCCCCGTGTATCGCGTCTCAGGCCTGCTCCTTGTATTCGCGCTCGTCTCAGGAGGCGACGCAGGCGCGGCGCCCGCGGATGCCCCCCTGGCGTCGAAGGAGTGCGTCGAGGCCGTTCCCGCGGAGCCCCGGCTCCTTGTGCCGGAGCTCGTGCACCCGCCTCGCCGCGCCATCTGGAACGCGCCGGACGGAGGAGGGCGCAATTTCGTTGTGCCCATCGTGGAGATGGGCGCCTTCCACGCCATCTTCTGGGGGACGGCGAAGCTCCTCGGCAAGCCCTACGCGGACATCTCGCTGGAGACCATGCGTCGCAACGTCTCCAATGGCTGGGCGTGGGACGAGGATGCGTTCGCGACCAATGCGCTCGGGCACCCCTACCAGGGCTCGCTGGCCTACACCGCGGCGCGCTCGAGCGGCTTCGGCTTCTGGGGCTCGGTCCCGTTCACGGTCGCGTCAAGCGTGCTGTGGGAGCTGTTCATGGAGTCTGAGACTCCATCCACGAACGACCTCATTACAACGTCCATCGGGGGCGTCGTGCTGGGCGAGGTCCTGCATCGCACCGCGCTCGCGATTCTCGACGAAGGCGAACCCACGGTGGCGCGCTCGGTGCTCTCGCTGCTCGTGGAACCCGTGGGCGGCATCAACCGTTACCTCTTCGGCCGCCGCAAGAACGACTTCCTCCCGGTGCAGGGGAACTTCCTCCAGTTGATGGCCGGCTTCACGAGCAACGTCGACAACTACAACGACATCGACGGCACGCGCTTCGATGTTCCCAACAAGATGGAGGGGCACCTCGGCGTCGAAATGGTCTACGGCCCCCCGCAGCTCACCACGGGCGACTATGACCAGCCCTTCGACTACTTCACGCTCACCGCGCGCATGGGCATCTCGCGCGACACGCTGACGGTGGGCTTCTTCAGCCGAGGGCTTCTCTACGGCGACCGCTTCAAGTTCCGCTCGATTTCGGGACTCTGGGGCTTGATGGCGGGCTACGACTTCGCCAACCCGAACACGCTGCGCGTTTCCACGGTCAGCCTCGGCATCGGCGGCGTGGCGCAGGTTCCGCTCACGCCTCAGCTCACCCTGGACGTCACCGCGAACATGGCCGGGGTGCCGTTTGGCCATGGCGGCGGTCTCACCTCGCCGGAGTCCGCCCGTGACTACCACTTCGGGCCTGGGGCGCAGTCGGCCTTCGAGCTGAGCCTGGTGCGGCGGGGTGTCGGGCGCGTCGGCGTGTCCGTGCGCAACTATCTCATCTCAGGCGCCTTCCTCGGAGAGGGCGTGGAGCTCATCACCTATGCCACCGCGCGTGCCGAGCTCCTGCTCGCCGGGCAACACGGCGTGGCGCTCGAAGCCTTCGTTGCCAATCGCGAGGGCGAGTTCGGCAGCGTTTCCGACACCATCCGCCAGCGTGCGACGCAAATCCGTCTGCTTTGGACGGTCTCGAAGGGCTCGGGCTTCGGGACGCGCTGAGGACCCGCGGGAGCGAATTCCAGCCCGAGCGCGACTCCCACTGCTCGCGCTGGCCGCCCGGAGATGCCAGGTGGAACTGCAGTGGCGGCTTGCGTACGTTCAGCCCCTGATGTCCGCGTAGGTGGGGCCCGCCGATGCCTGCTTGACGTAGGCACAGGCACGAAGCCGACCCTCGTGGTGTCGAGGGCCGGCTCCATTACCGACAGTTCAGCGAACTTCGAACTCGTAGATTCGCGTCGCTGGGTCGCTGTTCTGAGTCGGCGTCGTCACGTTGAGCCGGATGTAACGCGCCGACGTCGCCGTGATTGCATGGGTCGAAGTGCTGCCAGTGTTGTTGCTCACCGTGACGGGCGTACTCCAAGTGGACCCGTTGCTCGACGTCTGGATGGTGAACGCTCTGCTGTTCCAAGCCGTCGATTCACCGCCCGCACCCGCGTGCTGGATCGTGAAGCTGCTGACGGTCTGCGCCGAACCGAGATCGACCTGCATCCACGCCGGCGAGGTCAGTGAGCAGAACTTGTCGGTGGTGCCGCCCGAGACGCTGCCGTTGACCGCCTTGGCGGCCGATTCGGTGCTGTTGCAGGGGGCTGAACTGGTGGTGGGCCTGTTCAACGCCAGATTGGCGTAGCCCGAACCGACGGACACCGCCTGGGACTTCGTATGGCTGGCGCCGCCGTTGTCGGTGACGGTCAGGGTGACGTTGTAGCTGCCGGCGCTTGCATAGGTGCGCGAAGGGTTGGTCGCGGTGGAGGTGCTGCCGTCGCCGAAATTCCAGCTGCGCGAGGTGATGGTTCCGTCCGCGTCGGTGGACGCATCGCTGAAGGTCGCGGTGAGGCCGCTGACGGTGACACCGAAGTTCGCCACCGGCGGGGTGTTGCCGCTGACGGCGGTGTTGATTGCCGCCGCATACTGCGCGCTCGTCCCCTGCGCGCTGCACTGCTGGATGTCGTCGTACAACCACATGAAGCCGCCGCTGATGCCGGCGCTGGTCTTCCAGTTGCTCATCCGGGTCTGCACCGTGGACGGGCTGTCGCCCGACGCGCAGCCGCTGCCATTCCTGGACCACAAGCCGGGGGCGACAGTCATGCCCATTGCGGTGTTCCAACTCGCCGGGTTGTTGCCGGCGCCGCCGGCGTACACTTGCAGGTAGATTCTATCGACGGCGCTGCCGAGGTTGTTCCTGAGGTTCCGCCAGAACGTCTGCTGCGTGTACGGCGCGAAGGTGATCTTGTAGCCCATCCCGATGAGCATCTGGCTGAAGGTCGTGGTCGGGGCCAGGTCGTAGGCGCTTTCGTCGTCGAAGTTCACGGCGTCGGCGCCGGTGGCGGCCTTCAGCGCCTGGAAGTTCCTGTACAGGATGCTGTTGCTTCCGGTCCCGCAGAAGATGGTGGTGCCACAGCCGGGCGCGGTGCCGTTGACCAGCCGAATCATGCGTTCGAAGTCCGGAACACCCCAGGCACCGATCGACACCTCGATGCGATTGACCGAGGTCGGCGCGGTCTTCAGCGTGGCCAGCCGGGCCGGCCAGGCAGGGTCGCCCATGTAGGCGCCGTTCTTGACCACCGGAATGTCGTTGTAGATCAGGTCACCGTTCTCCTCGATGTGGAAGCTCCACAGGATGACCGTGGTGAAACCCGAGCCGCGCAGGTCGTTCATCACCGCCGTCCCGCCGGAATAGAACGGGCCGCCGCCGTAGATCGCCGAGTACGCGCTTGCGTCTGGCGCGGCGACAGTCAGGGCGAGCGCGACGAGTGTTGGCAACAGGCTGCGGCGAGAAAGGGTCGGCGCGGACTGATTCGATTTTGACATGGAATGCTCCTTGGCATTGCGCGTCGTGGACGATGCGATGGCCGGAGAACCGTGTCTGTGTGTGAGCCATTGCGCTCGTTCATGCCCAGGCGCTCTCCGGGTCGCCAATGGCAGCGACGGGCCGACATTGCGAGTGGCGACTCCAGCGTGTCAATCTTTGGGTTGATTCAAGTCAGGCAAGAACGTTTAAGCGCGGGTGTCTGCTTGGGGCGTGAACCAGTTGGGTGGACGGGTTGATTCCGCCGCAGCCCTTCCAAATGGGGCGGCGCTACCGCATGGCGTGAAGGGGGAGTGGCTCAAGATGTGAGTGTTGAGTAGTGTTGATTCGAATTTGCTGGCTTTGTGGCGTGGTCTTGAATCGCGTGCGGTTCCATTCAACTCTATTGGGAGGGGTTGTGGCTGGACTGTCCGCGGTACTCTTGACGTCGATGGGACTGATGTTGGGCGCGGGTGAGCGCGTTTCTGAGCCAGAGAAGTCAGCTGCCCCCCAGGTCGAGGGCGCGGATACTGATTTTCTCTGCTTGGAGAACGCTCTGTATAATTACTACAGCGACGCACCTTCACGACATGGGTTGGGGAAACCTATTGTGAGTGTCGCCGTCTGGCGGCGCATACCGGGACGCGCACCCAATATGTCGATGTCGTGTATGCCGAGCCTTGTTTGGGTGAGGCTCAGGACTGTGCGCCGACGGTTGAGTGATGGGAGTGTGTGCAAGTTGGACGTGAGTCGAGCCGTCTCTCATGGGACTCACCCCAGCGCCCTGCAGGAGGGCTCATGCGAGGGATGGTCGACGGCGACCTCCCCGCGTGCGCCCGACCGGCCCTTGTCCACCGTGTAGCGGCGTGCACAGGTGTGCTGCGACCGCGCCACCCATTGCACGCCCGGGGCTTCTCGGAAGGGCCAACGGCGCTGGCATTCTTGGTGCATTGCCGAAGACACTCGTGAGACCGGGGGCGCGTCGCCGCGGACTCTCGAAGGGGTTGGCCATGGCTGCAGTGTCTGTGATTCTCGTTGTCCTCCTGTTTGCGGGGGCTTTCGTGGGGGGACTCATCCTCATGCTCCAGAAGCACCAGCCCCGGGGCCTGAGGGTCCTCGGGGGCGTCATGGCACTCGGCACCGCTGTGACGGTGGGGGGCTTGGCTTGGCTCGTCCACCTGATCAGCTCCACCAACTTTTCGAAGGGGAGGGTCCTTCGCCTGCGTGGACGAACGCGCGTGGCTCGCCGGGCGCTGGGGGCGGGCTGGGCGGATGACGCCGTTCCGGATGTTTCGGGACTCACACCCTGGCAGCGAACGGTGCTCGGGGAGGTATGGATGTACTCAGCGGGCCTGGAGCATGCGTCCGTTCCCGCCTTCTCGAAGTTGTCGCTCAAGCTCTCCGCGTTGGGGGCGCCCTCGGAGCTCCTGGAGGACTGTCACCTGGCGGCGCTGGATGAGATTCGTCATGCCAGGCGGTGCTTCGCGCTCGCCAGCGCCTACTCGGGGGTGGGCTGGACGGCGGGAACGATTCCGGAGCTTGGACAGGGAAGTACGCGGCCTTCCCCGATGGATTCAGGAGACACCTGGGCCCGGCTGGTGCGCGGTTCGCTGCTGGATGGATGTCTGGCCGAAGGGATGGCCTCCCTGGTCGCGGGCGAAGGCGCGAGGCGGGCCGCAGACCCTGTCGTGCGGGAGACCTTGTCGGTCATCTCCGAGGACGAGGGGCGGCACGCGGAGCTGGCCTGGGACGTCATCGCTTTCGCCCTGAAGCGGGGCGGCCGGAGTGCGAAGGACGCGTTGCGCCAGGCCCTCTTGGCGCTGGAGTCGCAGCAGACGCCCGCGCTCCCTCGCATCCCGGGCGTCGACGAGGACTTCCTCGCGCGAAACGGCGTCCTGCCCCAGGTGGAACTGGGGCGACTGATGGCGGTGTGCATCGAGCGGACGCGCGCCCGGGCGGAGGCGCTGCTGGAACCGTCGAACCTCTCGATGCGGCATGGCCCCAGTGACTTCCAGGGGGCGCCCGCTTCGTCTTCGCGCGACGCGGTGCCCATGGAGGCCGCGCCGCGCTGCTGACCGGTGTGCGGCGTGGGAAGTGGCACCGGCCGGCTGCCAAAGGCGCCGTGGTCAGGGGCGAGACTGGCGCGTTAGCTGCCGCATGGGCCATTGCCCAGGTACATCACCCATTGGACTGGCCATCACTTGGTTGATGCGCTGCTCACGCGACCCGTAGGGCGCATCCAGAAATTCTTCGGGGCAGGCCCGTGCGGCGGCCGCCCCCATGTGGTGCCCCTCACGCCCTCAGCTGGCCAGTTCCTGGGATTGAACTGGGGGGCTCTTGGGCTCACCGAAGGACATCAGCCGACGGTGTAGCGGCGTGAGCAGTCCGAGGAAGATCACCAGCACGCCGGTGACCTGCAGGAGCCGCTCGATGGAGACCACTTCTGCCAGGGGCCCGAAGAGCAGCATGGACAGCGGCATCAGCACGGTGGAGAGCATGGCCATCACGCTGAAGACGCGGCCCAGGTAGGCCGGCTCCACGCGCTCCTGGAGCATCACCGTGGCGGGCGTGTTGTAGAGCGGCAGCGCCACGCCGAAGAGCCCCATGGCCGCCAGGTACACCCCGAAGTGAGGCACCACGCCGAGGGCCACGGTGCACGCTCCCATGATGAGGTTGGATGCGACCATCGTCCGCATGCGGCTGTTGAAGCCGCCCCACGCCGCGAGCGCGGCGCCCCCCAACATCATGCCCACCGAGAAGACCATTTCGATGGCCGTCAGCCTCCACACCTCGTCCCCGAAGCTTCGCGCCGCCTGCAGCGGCGTGAGGAATGCGGCCGGAGTGATGAGGACCGTGATGAATCCCAGGTAGCCGAAGAACGGCACCAGGTGCGCGTGGCCGCGGATGTAGCGGAAGCCGTCTCGGATCTCCGTCAGCTGCGAGGCCCCCTCCTGCTCCGGCGCGCGGGGGCGCGGCTCTACCTGGACGAAGAGCGTCACCAGGGTGATGGCCAGGGCCGCTGTCACCACGTCGATGTAGAAGAGCACCTGCAGGGGGGCCACGGACATGAGGAAGCCGGCGAGCGCGGGCGCCCCCAACATGTTGACCGAGTTGAGGGTGCCCTGGATGCTGTTGACCCGCATCAGCTGGTCCTCGGGCACCAACTGCGGCAGCAGCGCGGCCACCGCCGGCTGTTGAACGGCCGACCCCACGGAGCGGATCGCCGCGGCCAGGAAGAAGAGCCACAGCTCCGTACCGCGCAAGGTGAACATCACGGCCAGCGCCAGGGTCACCAGCGCAATCATCGCATCGGCGAGGACGATGAGCTTGCGGCGGTCGTACCGGTCGGCCCAGACGCCCGCGAAAGGCGAGAGGATGAACGCGGGCAGGAAGCCGGCCACGATGTAGAGCGTCATCATGACGCTCGAGCGTGTCTGCAGCGTCACCTGCCACATGAGCGCGTACTGCACCAGGGAGGAGCCGAGTAAAGAGAGGGCCTGGCTGCCCAGGAAAAGGGCTGTGTTGCGCTTCCAGGAAGCGTGCATGGCGCGCACTGTAGTCGCTGGCTGGGTATCAACAACCACACCGGCCTGGATAGTGATGCACTAGTGGTGTCATTTGATTTGACCATGAGTGATGTCCGCTCAATCAATAGACTCCTCGGGAAAGACTTCCCAGGCGCGGAGGGAAGTAGGCCCTCCTGGATTCGGACCAGGGATCAATCGGTCATGAGCCGGGGTGGGGCGGGTTGGCACGGGCTCGCAGGCCCTGTCATTGGCTCGCAACCTGCGGAAAAGACTGATGCTGCGCAGGGGACGTGGGCAGCGCCGGTTAGCTCCAGGCGCGAGACTGCGGCCATTTCTGGTCCCCAAGCAGGAGAGGAGGAGGGGAGGGTGGCACCCCAGGCAGCGGCCAGGAAGGAGCCGAAGAGGGAGAGGACGGCGCGTGTGGGAGGGCCAGCCCAGGCCGCGTGGTGTTGAGGCTCAATCCATCGCCAACAGGCCCAGGCCCCTGCCGCGCCCCTCGTGGGAGGGGGGCCTGGACAGGCCGCGCAACCCCTTGCGCCGCCTCGAACCGCTTGAGCGCATCAAGGAACTCAGGCCGAGGCGAGGATGCGCCTTGCTGCACCTGGAAAGGGATGAAGTGACGGGCGAATCTTGCGGCGTGTTTGAATTGTGGTTGGTGACGACCAGGAATCACACTGGGGCTCGTATTGCGTTTGGCGATTCTGGCCGATTTCCCATCAGGAGAGAGAATGTTCGGAGCCGTACGAATTTCCCAGCTCGTTTCAGCCCTCGCGACCGCCATCGTCACGCTGACCGCGGCTCCGGCCTTCGCGGGAATCGTCTTCTTCGATACGACGGCGTCGATGCGCAGCGCTGCGGGGTACCCCATTACGAACACCATGGACGTGGACTGGGCGTACGCGAACCGAAGCGCGGAAGCGGTGTGTGCCTGGGCCGGGTATGCGCGAGGTGTCTACACGGGGGCGCAGTTGGGTGAGTTGATGGGGATTCATTGCTTCACCGAGGACATGGTGGGATGGCAGGACATCCCCTACGACGTGGGTCTGTCGGCATGGTGGGAAAGCACCGTCACGCCAATTGGTGCGCAGAAGTCCTTCCGGGCCGAGGCGGCCGCGCACGAGGAATGCGGCACCGGCACGTCGGGCATTACCTATGACACGGGGTTCCTTACCGGACACCACAACAGTGTGACGGACAACATGGGGCTGGTTTGCATCAATGCCTCCAGCTCGCAGCAGAAAGGTGCCTACACGAACGACACGACCTTCCCCGCCATGTCCACTGGCTTCAGCCTGACTTCGCCATGGCCGGCTGTGCGCAGTGTCGCGAACCAGGTGTGTCAGCATCATGGGTTCGAGACGGGCTTCGCGAAAGGAGCTGCGACCTCGGGAACGGCGTGGGTCCTGTATGTGTGGTTCACCTGCATCTCGTGATGCCGCGCTGAAGCTCTCTTCCGCGAGGCTGAGACAGGCATGACGTGGAGGGGGGGCCATGCGGCTCGCCCCTCGCTCCGTTTTTCGACGGGGCCCCGGTGTCAGGGCCGGGCTTGCCAGGTCAGCCATCCGCTGAGGGGACGGCGGTCGCTGTGCAGTCGTTGAGCAAGATGGGCTCGAAGAGGGGAGCGGCGCGCACGCGCAAGCCCGATGCGGCAGCCGTCTCGCATCTCCAAGCCAGGCGAGGCTGCCCGAGCGTTCGTCTCATGGGCGGTCTCCCACCGCCCCGTGAGATGGTTGTCTTCAACGCCGTTGCATGGGTGTCTGGGGGCTGAAAATGGTTTCGCTGTTTGGTTCGAAATTATGGCTTGTTGTTGAGGTCCGGGACCTCGTCACCCCTTGGTTGAGGAGTTCAAGAATGAAGTCACAGTCTGTGGTTGTGGCCCTTGCCTCGCTTCTGTTCGTCGCTTGCGCAGGGCCCGAGGGTGGGGGGGAG
>NZ_JAAEAH010000087.1 GCF_010998615.1 Myxococcus sp. CA023
GGATTGGCGTGGGGAGGGGGACGGGGATGCCCCAGAAGCCGCGCTCCGTCTAGGGCGCGGGCTGACGCTTGCGGAGGCTGTGCAGCGCGGCCAGCCACAAGCGGGCTTCCTTCCGCGTCAACCGTGAGCGCCGCAGTGGTGCGAACAAGTCCCGCACCGCCGTGCGGCCCGGCTGGGCGTCCACGAGGAAGCCTCCCGTCGTGAGGACGGATTCCAGCGTGGACTCCACCTGGGCGAGCTCCGCGTCCGTGGCCGCCGCGGGCAGCGGGCCGGGCGGCGTGGCGGCGGCCTCCAGCATCGCCACGCGGACCTCGTAGGCGTACAGCAGCACGGCCTGCGCCAGGTTGATGGAGGGCTGTTCGGGCGCAGTCGGCACGGCGGACAGGTCGTGCACGCGCTCCACCTCCGCGTTGGTGAGTCCACTGCGCTCGTCACCGAAGACGAGCGCCACGGGCCCTTGGGGCGCCCGGGCCACCAGCTCCTCGCCCACCGCGCGCGGGGGGAGCCGGCGCTTGCCTTCGACCTTGCGCGAACTGGTCCCCACCACCCAGACACAGTCCGCCACGGCCTCTTCCAGCGTGTCCGCGCGCCGTGCCGCGTCCAGCACGTCCCCGGCGTGGACGGCGAGCCTTCGCGCTGGCTCCAAATCCTCCACCTCCGGGCGGACCCAGACCCAGTCGGAGAGGCCGCAGTTCTTCAATGCCCGGGCGGCGGCGCCCAGGTTTTCCGCGTTGCGGGGGCGCATGAGGACGAATCGGACAGGCAGCACCATGCGCGGGGCACCTTAGCGGTTTCTCGCAGCTCGAGGACTGCGGATGGAGGTCCCGCCGCGTCGCGGACTCCGCTAGCCTGTGGGCCTCGAAAGCCTTCGCAGGCGCCCAGGAGCCACGGACGGTGTGGCTCCCTGGACACCCTGCGGGTCCGCTGACGCGCGGGGGACGCGTCAGAGCCGCGGGCGCCTGACCACAGCCCTCTCTTCCTCGGCGTGTCCTCGTCCGGCACGCCGTGTGAAGAACACGCGTCATCTTCTGGAGGAATCATGGGTTCGCAGTCCGTCGTCACGCAGCGGCCATCGTGGGCGAAACGCTCGCGTTGGCTCCTCGCGGCCATGTTGGTGAGCGCCACGCTCGCAGGCTGCAAGAAGGAACAGGAGTCCACCGAGCCGCCCGCGCCGCAGCCCCAGTCGCCCGTCGCCGCGCAGCCGGCGGACGCGGGGACGGCCGTGGCGCAGGCGCCGACGCCCCCCGCGCCCGAGTTGCTGACGCCCGTCGTCCGCGCGGTCTCCACCAGCGACGTGCTGCCGCAGGACATCGTCATCGAGTTCCCGCGGGAAGTGCGCCCCAACGATGGCTCGGTGTTGAAGGACACCGTCGTGACCATCACTCCGGATGTGCCAGGCAGCCTCTCCTGGTCCTCCCCGTCCACGCTGACCTTCAAGCCGTCGGGCGCGGGCTTCGCCTTCGACACGAAGTACGCCGTTTCGGTGTCGTCGGTGGGGTTGGACTCGGGCGTGGTGAAGCCGGCCGCGGCAGGGGACTGGTCGCACACGTTCACCACGCCGCCCTTCCAGTTCGTCCGGATGGTGCCGCGTCAGCTCGACACGGTGAAGGGCCGCGTGGAGGTGGAGGTCGTCTTCTCCGGTCCCGTGGACATCGCCGCGGTGCGCTCGCGGGCGGGCTTCCGGGTGGGTGGGCAGGCCGTGGGTGATGTGAAGTGGCGCACCCTGCCCGCTACGCGCAACGTCGTCAGCGCGCAGCTGAGCGGCGGGTTGCTCAAGCAGGGCCGCACGGTCGACTTCAGCCTCCAGGCGGGACTGCCCGCCGCGTCGCAGGCGAAGGCGACGGCCCCCGCCGCGCGCAGCGCGTTCGAGCTCCGCGCCGGCAAGCGAATGGACATCACCCGCGCCTCGGTGGAGCAGGGCACCACGGGCTTCTACATCGAGGTGAGCTGCCGGGACGTGGACGGCGCCGAGCCGCCCTCCCCGCGCGAGACGGAAGGGTATGACCCGTACTACTGGGACCACCGCAACAAGGGCTGCACGCTGGATGACGGCGTCGCCGCGGAGGCCATCCACCTGACGCCCGCCGTCAAGGTCTCCGTCGCGCCGTCGCGCCGCGGCTTCCGCATCTTCGGTGACTTCAAGCGCGGCTCCTACGCGCTGCGCATCGACGCGGGCACGACCTCGGTGGGCGGCGGCATGTTGCTGGCAACCTACGAGGACGCCTTCGCCGTCCCCGCGCGCTCGCCGCAGCTGTCCTTCGCGACCACCGGCCGCTACCTGCCGCGCAGCGCGTGGCGCAACCTGCCGCTCCAGCACCTCAACCTGGACTCGGTGGAGCTCACCGTCCGCAACGTGCCGCCGGAGAACCTCGTCTTCTGGATGAGCGAGGACTACCGCGAGCGCGCGGATGAGCGCACCTCCAACGTGGTGGCGAAGCGAACGCTGGCGCTCAAGTCGCCCCCCGACATGCTGGCGACCACCTACGTGGACGTGGCCAACCTGGTGCCCTCGAACACGAAGGGCCTGGTGGAAATCACCGCGAAGCAGAACCACCACGTGGCGGCGAGCCGCATCCTCCTCACCAACCTGAGCCTGGTGGCCAAGCGCGGTGAGGCCGCGCCGGGTTCCAACGGCGCCGGTGAGGTCTGGGTGTGGGCGCTGGGCATCGAGAGTACCGAGCCGCTGTCGGGCGTGGAGGTCTCCCTGGTGAAGAAGAGCGGCGAGTCGGTGGCCCGCTGCACCACGGTGGCGGCGGATGGTTGCCGGCTCCAGGTGCCCGCGCCCGGCGTCGACGACAGCGTGCCCTTCGCGCTCATCGCCCGTGACGGCGAGGAGCTGACGTACCTCAAGTACAGCGAGCTGAAGACGGAGATTGCCAACGCGGACGTACATGGCGAGTCCTACCGTTCGGCGAAGGCCTACCGCGCGTCGGTGTGGTCGGACCGGGGTGTTTACCGCCCAGGTGATACGGCGCACATCGCCGCGGTGCTGCGGGGCCAGGACGACAAGGCGCCGCCGGCGGGCTTGCCGGTGGAGTTGGTGGTGGTGGACCCGCGCGAGCGCGAGCTGAAGAAGGTGTCGCTGAAGACGAACGAGGCGGGCCTGGTGACGCTGGACCTGCCCTTCGAATCATTCCAGGACACGGGCAGCTACCGCGTGGTGCTGAATGTGGCGGACCGCGAAGTGGCAATCTACTCCGTCAGCGTGGAGGAGTTCGTCCCGGAGCGCATGAAGGTGGAGGCGCGCACGGAGCAGGCCGGCTACCTCCAGGGCGAGGAAGTCCCGGTGGGCGTGGAGGCCGCGTACCTCTTCGGCGGCTCGGCGGAGGGCAGCCCGGTGGAGCTGACGTGCCGGCTGATTCCGTCCGCCTTCAAGCCGAAGGAGAACGCGCAGTACGCCTACGGGCTGTGGCGCCAGGACGGCAGCGAGCCCCGCCCCGTCACGCTGGGCCAGGTGCAGGGCACGCTGGACGCGAAGGGACAGGCCGTCCTTCGTTGCCCGGCCCAGGGCGCCATGGGAGCCCTGCGGGGCGCCGGGGCGCTGAGCGCGCTGGCCAGCGTCTTCGAGTCGGGCAGCGGCCGCTCCACCCAGGGCAGCGTGACGGTGCCGGTGCACCCGGAGGCGTACTACGTGGGCCTCCAGGGCAGCACGGGCAAGGTGAAGGCCGGCAAGCCCTTCACGGTGAAGGGCGTGGTGGTGGATTGGGACGGCAAGCTGCTGGCCGCCTCGGACAAGACGCCCAAGACGGTGGACGTGGAGTTCCTGCGCCTGGAGGAGGAGTACGGCTCCTTCTACGACGAGAACGAAGGCTACGAGCGTTACCAGCGCTACCTGCGCCCGGTGCGCGAGGGCCGCTCCACGGTGGCGGTGAAGGACGGCCGCTTCTCGCTGGACGTGACGCCGGGCGCGGACTCCGCGGGCTACATCGTGCGCGTGCGCTCGGGTGGGGCCCAGACGGACCTGGAGCTGGAAGGGGAGGGCCGCTACTACTGGTGGGGTGAAGGCTCGCGCGTGGACCAGACGCCTCGCCCGCTCAAGCCCACGTCGCTGGACCTGGCGCTGCCGGCGAAGGGGCGGGTGGGGCAGGCCATCACCGTGAAGCTGAAGTCGCCCTACAAGGGCCGCATGCTCTTCACCGCGGAGACGGACCGCGTGCTCGCCTCCGACTGGGTGGCGGTGGAGCCCGGCGAGGTGACGTGGAGCTTCACGCCGTCCGCCTTCGCGCCCAACGTGTACGTGAGCGCCTTCCTGGTGAAGGACCCGCACCTGGAGTCCGCCGAGGCCTTCATGCCCGACCGCGCCTTCGGCGTGGGCAGCGTCACGCTGGAGCCGGTGGAGTACACGCAGTCGGTGACGATGAACGTGCCCAAGGAAGTTCGCTCCAACGACACCCTCACGGTGGACCTGGAGCTGGGCCCGCAGGAAGGCCCCACCTTCGCCACCATCGCGGTGGTGGATGAGGGCATCCTCTCCCTCACGCGCTTCCAGAGCCCGGACCCGCAGAAGCAGCTCTTCTCCCGGCGGGCGCTGGGCGTGGAGACCTTCGAGACGCTGGGCTGGACGCTGCTGGTGCCACCGGGCGGCGCGTCCCGCTCCACGGGTGGTGACGGCGAGGGCGGCGCGGACGGCCGCGTGCAGCCCGTCAAGCCGGTGGCGCTGTGGAGCGGCCTGCTGCCGGTGCCGGCCAACGGCAAGCTGCGGGTGCCCTTCAAGCTGCCCCAGTACCGCGGCGCGGTGCGGGTGATGGCGGTGACGGCGGGCCCGCAGCGCATTGGCCGCGCCAGCGCGCAGGTGTTGGTGCGCGACCCGCTGGTGCTCCAGACGACGTTGCCACGCTTCCTCACGCAGCACGACGAAATCCAGGTGCCCGTCTTCGTCACCAACCTGTCCGGCAAGGCGCAGGACGTGAAGGTGACGCTCAACGCGGAGTCACTGCCGGTGCCGGGGCTGGTGATGCCCGCGGCGGCCACTTCGCCGCTTCAGCTGCTGGGCAAGAGCGAGGGCACGGCGCGGGTGGCGGACGGCAAGTCCCACACCTTCGTCTTCCAGGCCCGCGCGGTGCAGGCGGTGGGCGCGGCGCGGCTGTCGGTGACGGTGGAGGGCGGCGGCTACACCTCGAGTGAGTCGCTGGACGTGCCGCTGTCTCCGGCGGGCCCGCGCGAGCGCCTGGTGCAGCAGATTGAGCTGGCGCAGGGGACGACGGACGTCTCGCAGTACCTCCAGGGCTGGGTGCCCACGACGGAGCGCTCCACGCTGTGGGTGACGGCCAATCCGTACGCGCGCTCGCTGCAGCACCTCGCGTACCTGGCGCGCTACCCCTACGGCTGCGTGGAGCAGACGACGTCCGCCACCCGTCCGTTGCTGTACGTGTCCGAGCTGGTGAACGACGTGGACCCCACGCTGACCCAGGGCGGGACCGTGGGCGACATGGTGCTGTCGGGCATCAACCGCATCCTGGCCATGCAGACGCCGTCGGGTGGCTTCGGCTACTGGCCGGGCGCCACGGAGCCGGTGGGCTGGGGCTCGGCGTATGCCGCGCACATGCTGCTGGACGCGCAGAAGCTGAAGTACCCCGTGCCGCAGGACCGGCTGAACGACGCGCTCACGTGGATGTCCACCGAGCTGAACAAGTTTGAGAGCCGCCAGAGCCGCGACGACATGTACACGGACAGCGCGGAGGCCTACATGCACTACGTCCTCTCCGTGGCCGGCAAGGGCCGCAAGGCGCGTGTGCAGAAGCTGGTGGACGCGCTGGCGGAGCGGGCGAAGCAGAAGGCGCTCACGGGCGAGGAGCAGGAGCGTGACTACATGCTCAAGGCCTCGCTGTGGCTGGCGGGCGACCGGCGCTACGAGAAGGAGCTGCGCAACCCCGACCTGTCGCCCGTCACCGGGGAGCGGAAGAACGACTGGTCCTTCTATTCCGACCGGCGCCGTCGTGGCTTCATGCTCAGCACCTTCCAGGACTTGTTCGGCAAGGACGCGGCGGGTGAGCCGCTGGCGCGCATGGTGGCTGAATCGCTCCAGGGGCACTCCAGCGGCTGGTACACGACGCAGGAGTTGGTGTGGGGCATCACCGGCCTGGGCAAGCGGCTGCAAGGGACGTCTACCCAGTTCTCCGCGCCGGTGCTCAAGGCGGACGGAAAGGTCATGACGCCGGTGCAGGACAAGACGGTGCGTTCGTCGGACCGGACGTGGGCCCTGGCCCGCGCCAGCGAGCGGCAGGGCCTTCAGCTGGAGGTGACGTCCAAGGACGAGGGCCGGCTGTACCTCGTGCTCAGCAGCGAGGGCGTGCGCTCGGACAGCAAGCCCCGTACGGGCGGCGAGGGCCTGGCGCTCACGCGCACCTGGCGCAAGCTGGACGGCACGGTGCTGGCCATGGGGCAGACCCCGGTGGCGTTGGCGGACCTCGTCTACGTGGAGCTGGAGATTCGCAACACGACGGGCGAGCGCGTGCAGAACATCGCCCTGGTGGACCGGCTGCCGGCGGGCTGGGAAATCGAGAACGCGCGCCTGGGCCGGGGTGGCTCCACCGACTGGGTGGACCCGGCGTCGCTGTGGTCCGCGGACTACGTGAACATCCGCGATGACCGGATGGAGGTCTTCGGCAGCCTGGGGCCTCGCGAGTCGAAGAAGGTCGTCTACGCGGTGCGCGCGGTGACGGCGGGTGCCTTCACCCTGCCGTCGGCGGAGGCGGAGGCCATGTATGACCCGCGCCTGTGGGCGCGTGAGCCGGGCCGGACGATTCAGGTGTCCGGGCCGTGGAAGGACAACCTGCTGTAGCGCGCGGCGCGGGGAGACGCTCCTAGTCGAGCGTCTCCCACAGCGCGTCGAACGCGCGGCTGAAGGGCTGCACCAGCCGCGCGTCGTCGGATACCAGGACGTTCTCGTGGTTGTACTCGGCGGCCGAGCGCGTCCAGTTGTAGCTGCCCGTCACCAGCCGCAGCCGGTCGAACACGGCGAACTTGTGGTGCATGTGCGCGGACGTCCTGTCCAGGCGGATGGGGATGCCGGCGTCCCCCAGCCGCTCCATGTCGGAGCCCGGGTCCATGGCCTTGTCATCGTCACTCACGATTCGCACCCGCACCCCGCGCCGGTGGGCGTCCAGCAGCGCGCGGGTGATGCGGTCATCCGTCACGGTGAAGACGCAGACGTCGATGGAGCCGCGTGCCGACTGGATTTGCTGGACGATGGCGTTGAGCGGGCCCTCGCCCGGAGAGAAGTGCGCCTCCATGCGCGACGTCGGCCCGGGCTCGGGCGCGTGCAGCGCCTGCACCGTCTCCTCCAGCCAGGAGATGACCTCCCGGGAGCGCGCGTCCTTCATCGACGCTCGCGCCAGGGCAAAGGCCCGGGAGCGGAAGAGGGTGAGCAGGGCCTCGCCTGCCCGCCGCTCCGCCAGGACGGCCTGCAACGCCTGCCGCTCGGTGGGTGTCAGCCGCCGGTCGTCGAGAATGGACGTCAGGATGGCGTCGATTTCAAAGGCATTCATTGCGCGTAGTATATGCCTGGGATTCACCGTCTCATGAGCCGTGCCCGTCGAATCACCCGGAAGCTCTTGCCCGTCGGCCTGGGGTTGCTAGTCCTCACCGTAGCCGCGTGGGTGGCCGCCTGGCGCGTGCCCCTGCCGGCCCGTCTCTTTGCGCCCGCATCGGTGGTGATGGAGTACCGGGACGGCACGCCGGCCCACGTCTTCCTGGCCCCGGACGAGCGCTGGCGCATCCCCACGCAACTGGAGCGAGTGGACCCGGACTATGTCCAGGCCCTGCTGGCCCTGGAGGACAAGCGCTTCTTCCACCACCCGGGCGTGGACCCGCTGGCGGTGCTGCGCGCGGCGACGCGCAACCTGTCCACGGGGCGGCGGGTGTCCGGCGCCTCGACCTTGACGATGCAGTTGGTCCGCGTGTTGGAGCCGCGGCCCCGCACCTTCACGTCGAAAGTCATCGAGTCCTTCCGGGCGATGCAGCTGGAGGTGCGGCTGTCCAAGCAGGAGGTGCTCGCGGCCTATCTCCAGTTCGTCCCGTACGGGCGCAACGTCGAAGGCGTGGAGGCGGCCGCGCTGGCGTACTTCGGCCACACGGCGGCGAACCTGAGCCCCGCGGAGATTGCCACGCTGCTGGCGGTGCCGCAGAACCCGAACCGGCGCTACCCCACGGCGCAGAACATGGCCCGGTTGAAGTCGGCGCGGGACGGCGTGGCGCGAAGGCTGCTGGACGTGGATGCGCTTCCCCGAGGGCCCGAGGCGGCCCGCGTGTCGGCGGAGACGGTGCTGCGCGAGGTGCGCGACACGTCTGTTCCCACGGACCTGAAGCCCTTTCCCCGTGAGGCGCCACACGTGGCGGTGTGGCTGCGCACGCAGCGGCCGGAGCATGCCCGGCTGCGCACCACGCTGGAGGCCGGCACGCAGCGGATGGTGGAGCGGTTGATGCGGGACGCGGCGGTGGGGCTGGCGCCGCGAGGCATCTACAACGGGACGGCGGTGGTGGTGGACCGGCAGCAGGCGGAGGTGCTCGCGCTGGTGGGCAACTTCGACTTCTTCGACCAGAAGCACGGCGGGCAGATTATCGGCTTCGCCACGCCGCGCTCGCCGGGCTCGGCGCTCAAGCCCCTGCTGTATGCCATGGGCATCGACCTGGGAATGGTGGGACCGGAGCAGCTGGTGGCGGACGTGCCCACGGCCTACGGCGGCTATGCGCCGCGCAACTTCGACGGCCGCTTCCAAGGTCTGGTGCGCCTGGAGTACGCGCTGTCCCAGTCGCTCAACATGCCCTTCGTGCGGCTCTTGGAGCGCGTGGGGGTGGAGCGCTTCCTGGGCGCCCTGCACGCTGCGGGAGTCACCAGCCTGGTGCAGGAGCCCGGGTACTACGGCCTGTCCGCGGCGGTGGGCGGCATCGAGCTGACGCCGCTGGAGCTCGCGGGTGTCTACGTCGCGCTGGCGGGGGATGGACGCGCGCCGCCGCTGCGGCTTCTGTTGGACGAGAAGGCGGCCGCGCCGGTGGAGGTGCTGTCCCCTGGCGCGGCCTGGCTGACGCGCCAGGCGCTGTCGCTGAGGGACCGGCCGGACTTCCCGGCACGCCGTCGGCTGACGGGCATGCCGGCGCGCGTGCACTGGAAGACAGGGACCAGCTTCGGCCACCGCGACGCGTGGGCGGCGGGCTCGGGGCCCCGGCACACGGCTGTCGTCTGGCTGGGGAATTTCAATCACACGCCCAGCGTGCACCTGGTGGGCGCTGACGCGGCGGGGCCGGTGCTGTTCGACATCCTGGAAGGCGTGGGCCCGCGCGGCCTCAACCTGCCGGACGAGAGCGTGAATCCGCCCGATGACCTGGCCGTGGTGGAGGTCTGCGCCTATTCGGGTCACCTGCCGACGGACGCCTGCGTGCAGCGCAGGCACGTCTACGCGCGGCGCTCGGCGGTGCCCACCGCGCGCTGCCCGTACCACCAGCACGTGGAGGTGGACGTGGCCACGGGGCTGTCGGTGGGGCCCATGTGCCGGACGGGGCGGAAGACGGAGACGCGGGTGTATGTGACCTGGCCGGCCACCATCCGCCGCTGGCTGGAGGAGCAGCACCGGCGCCTGCCGGAGCCGCCCGCCGCCGCGCCTGGCTGCGAGCCCGGGGGCGCGCGCGCGGCCCCGTCCATTGTCTCCCCCGCGCCGGGACATGTGGCCGTGCTGATTCCCGGTGTCCCGGCCTCGCAACAGGAGGTTCCGCTGGAGGCGGAGGCCTCACACGAGCGGGCACTGACGTGGTTCGTGGACGGGGCCCTGCTGGGGACGGCGCGCGCCGATGAGCGCGTGTGGTGGACGCCGTCCGTGGGCTCCCACGAGATTCTCGTCACCGATGACCGGGGACTGAGCGCGAAGCGGACGCTGGAGGTCCGCATGCGGCCCTGAAGCGCAGCGCCCCCGGAGGACAGGAGCGCCGCGCTCAGGTGCGGCTCGCCGCCGCGCTCAGCGCACTTCCCAGCCCCGCGCGCCGCGCTCGTAGCGCTTGCCCGCGCCCAGGTCGCCGTAGAAGAGCAGGTCCATCACGCCCACCACGGAGCGCCCGTCGAAGAGGCCAATCTCGCCGTTGGCAGGCATCTGGATGCCCAGCTGCGCGGCGTTGAGGCGGACGCGCTGCCCCGGGGCCACCGTCAGCTCCGGCAGCACCGCGCCGATGGGGGCACGCACCTGCGTGGGCAGGTGGCTGGGGCTCTGCGCCAGGCTGATGCGCAGCTGCGTCGTCAGCACCATGCCCGCCAGGGAAATGGGCGCCGAGGTGCGGTTGCCCACCTCCACCCAGCCTTCACGCGGGTGGACGGCTTCCAGCACCAGCGTGGGGTGCTGCTGCGCGAGCCGTTCCAGCTCATCGAAGATGAAGTCGCGGCGCTCGCGCACGTAGCGCTTCAGGTAGGCGCGGCCCGCGGTGAAGCGGCCGTAGTCCATGAAGGGGTCGTCACGCATGTGCGGGTCGATGAGCGCGTGCAGCTTGTCGATGTGCGCGTCCATCACCTCGTTGGTGAAGAGCTCATCCATCGCCTTGACCAGCCGCGCCTCCAGCCGCTCGCGCAGCACGGGGTTCATCACCACGCGGGTGGCCAGGTTGGAGAACACCGGCAGGTAGCCGGGGTACGAGGCCGTCTCCAGCTTGCGCTGCTCGTACATCTTCGCCACCCAGGCGTCCGTGAGGGTGAAGCTGAACAGCGGGTGGCGCATGTTGCTGGTGCTCTGGCTCATGTCCTCCACGCTGATGGGGTACCACCAGCGCGAGTCCACGTTGTTGAGGTCCCACGGGACGTAGGACCACCTGGCCACCGCGCGGTCGTAGATGAAGTAGCTCTCCGAGTCCTCCACGTAGTTGTTGGACATCAGCGCGTCCATCACCATGGCTCGCAGGTAGTGCTCCAGCTCGAAGCGCTTCTCCATTTCACTGACGAACTGGGGCTCGGGCGTGTGGTTGATGGCGCCCACCATCTCCCAGAGCTTGTCGTCCGGCTGGGACTCGTTCGTCTTCTTCGCCCAGTCACCCTGGTACGGCACCTTCACCATCTTGAATTCGCAGTCCTTCCAGCCACACCGGTAGATGGTTCCATCCGTGTCGGCGTAGGCGTGCGCCCGCAGGAAGGCCTTGTTCACCTGCTCGATTTCCAGGAACACGCCCTGGTACACGCCGTTGACGTTGAGCCGCACCAGCGTGCCCTTTGACGCGGGGACGCGCATGGCCTCCAACAGGTCGAAGGCAATCTTCTCCGCCAGCAGCGTCGCGTCCGCGTACTCGGCCACGAGGTTGAGTGACGTTCTCCCCTCGAAACGCATGCCGTCCTCGAAGCTCACGTTCCAGCTCTTCTTCGGGAAGAAGCGCGCGGAAGCGCCCCGCAGGCGCACCTGCACGCGGTACGTCGTCCCGTTCGCCTTGAAGAGGCCGTCCTGCTCCGGCGTCCAAGGGTCCGCCTCGAACATCCGCATCGTCTCTTCGGGGATGATGAGCTCGTACTGCGGCACCGACGTCTGCACGGGCGGCATCACAAAGGGCCGCTCCGTCTCCGGCACGGGCGGTGGCGGTTCCGGCGGCGGCTCCACCGGCGGCGGGTCGATGGGAGGCGGGTCCACTGGTGGCGGCTGCTCCGGCGGCGGCTCCTCCTCGCCAGGGGGCGTTTGCGGATTCTCCACGCCCGGAGGGTCCTGGAGGAGCGGTGGCCGCTCCGCCTGGGTTCCTTCACAGGCCCACAGGCTCAGCAGCGGCAGGCACAGCAGCAATCGAGAAGGAGTCATCAACGCCGGCGCAAAGCAACGGTTGTGCCCGTCTCCAGGGCCCCTTTTTGGTGGAGAGCAAACGCTTGAATGGGCACGCAGGCACCCACCGTCGCGTGCAAGGGAAACGGATTACCCAACCTGGCTGCTTGTCCCACCTTGGAGGGAATGGGACGCGAAGGGGCCCCTGGCGGGGCAGGCAGCCGGGCGGAACGGGGCCCCTTTCCCCGCGTGGGCTTGTGCACGGGGGACGGCGGCGGTCCTAGCTTCAAGAGAAGAGGGGGCGCGCCGCGTCAGGGAGAGAGGGCCTCATATGGAATCGTGGAACCAGACGTCGTCAGACACCGTCCGTGTCCACACGCCGCTGGTGGTGAACCGGCGCATCGACGAGCACGTGGAGCGCTGCGTCCGGTACATGGCGGAGAAGGGGGACCGCGCGGAGATGACGCGCTACCTCGCCCGGCTGGAGCGCGAGTGGGACATCAACCGCGCCCTCGCCGTGGGCACGTCGGCCCTGGGCCTGCTGGGCCTGCTGCTGGACCGGCGGGCCGGCGGCCGCTGGCGGGGGCTCACCGCAGTGGCGGGGGGCATGCTGCTCCAGCACAGCGTGTCCGGCTTCAGCCCCCTGTCCGAGCTGCTGCGCGTGCTTGGCGTGCGCACCCGCCGGGAAATCGACCTGGAGAAGTTCGCCATCAAGGCGCTGCGCGGCGACTTCGAGCGCATCCCCATGGAGGGCGGGCCCATGGCTCGCGCCAACGCCGCCCTCGTCGCCGCGCAGTCCTGACGCCGCCTCAGCGGCGCGGCGCGGTGTAGCCGCCTCCCACGGAGGGCATCAGGGCCGGGGACATGGGCGTCGGCGATGGGCCGACGCTCTTCCCGGTGTTCGCCTGGTCGAAGAAGCCATTGAGGCCGGCGATGCCCAGCGAGAAGTTCGTCACCCAGCCCGGGTCCGGCCGGCCGGCAGCGGCGCCGACGTCGAACGGCCGGGCGAAGTGCAGGCGCAGCAGCAGGGGGCCCAGCGCGAGGTTGAAACCGACGACGCCGTTCACCACGCGGTGGTTCCACAAGTCATCCCGGCCCTCGCCGACGCCGCCCGCGTCGATGGCGGCAATCGCTTCCAGGTCGCTGAGGAAGGCCACCCGGATGATGTCGTTGAGCGGCAGCTGCGCCTCCAGCGTGGAGTAGACGTAGTGCCGGCCGAGCAGCCACTGGATGTCGCCGAAGTTCACGCCGCGCAGCGTGTCGAACGAAGACAGGAAGTAGGAGCGCGCGTACCGGCCTCCCAGCGTGGTGCCCAGGCCACCGCGGATGAAGATGTTGGCGCGGCCGTAGATGGGGAAGTAGCGCTCCGCGTCCACGCGCACGTTGCCGTAGGCCTGGTTGTCGAAGGGCTGCACGCCCACCGTCGTCTCCAGCATGGCCGCGCTGCCCGACAGCGGGCCGGTGGCGTAGTGGTACTTCAGGCTGTCGTAGCCAATCTGCCCGCTCAGCTCCGTCTGGAAGCGGATGGCGCGGTTGCGCGCGTTCCAGGCCGTCAGCAGCTCCCGGTTGGCCGCGTTGCGCTCGGGGAAGAACAGCTCGAACTCCGTGTAGTCGTCCAGGAAGTACCGGGTGCCACCAATGGCCAGGTCGCCCTGCACGAACAGGAAGGTGCTCAGCGGGTAGCGCACGCTGCCGAGCGCGCCGAAGAAGCGCTCACCCGACGTGAAGAAGGCATTCTGCGCGCCCTCTTCACCTTCGAAGGTGCGGTCCACGCGGAAGCGCAGGGACTGGAAGATGCCGCCACCCCACGTCGTGCGTGACTTGTCGTTGACGTAGAGCAGGTAGCCGTCCGTCAGGTCGAAGCTGCCGTACACCGCCAGGGTGAGCAGGAACTGATGGTCCTTCATGCGGTCACTGGCCGCCGCGAAGAGCTGGCCCACGAAGCCGCCGCCGCCCGCGCCCGCGAAGCCGAAGAAGGGACCGAACTCCAGGTTCTGCCGGGTGAAGGGCTCGTAGTTCTGCGCGTCCGTGAGAGGCCGCACCGCCAGCGGGTTGGGCGGCTCCGGCGGCGGTTCGGCGGGGACGTCCAGCGCCAGCATGCGCGGCGGGCGCAGCACCGCGGGTCGGCGCTCACCGGAGACGTGGAACAGCATCCACAGGCCGCCGTCCGGGCCAGGGCCGGGCTCGAAGACGCCCGTCGTCAGGTCCGTGCGCCGCACGATGCGGCCGTCCTTCGTCAGCTCGTGCAAATCGGAGCTGCTGTTGTTGAAGGCGGTGAAGAAGATGCGTCCGTCCGCCAGGGCCACCGGGGCCGTGTGGTCCCGCTCTTCGCTGGTGAGGCGCTCCACCTGCCGGGGCGCGTCCGGACGCACGCGGAAGAGGTTGAACTGGCGGTGGGATGTCGCGTCCGACGTGAAGATGATGCCCGAGGGACCCCACGTCACCTCGCGCTCGGAGAACACGTCGTCGGTGAGCTGCAGCGGCGGGGCGTCCGGGCCCGCCTGCAGGTCGATGGCGTAGATGTCCCGCAGACCCGCGTCGTTGATGCCGATGAAGGCCACCCACCGGCCGTCAGGCGAGAAGGCCGGCGAGTACGCAGCGAGCAGCCCGTGCCGGTCGATGCGGTACGCGGTGCGTCCGCCCAGGCTCAGGTCGACCACCAGGCCCACCTCCCGGTCGATGCCGGTCCGGATGGCGTTGCGGCGCACCAGCACGTCCTCGCCGCGCCGCTCCGACTTGTGCGTGTAGTCCTGCACGTAGATGACGTCGCGCCCGGTGATTTCGGCGATGAAGGCCAGCTTGTCGTTCGTCAGCGCGAAGCTGCGTCCGGAGATGGGGTGCAACGACTCCACGCCCGGCACGCCGTCACCCGCGACCTTCACCGTCTTGTCCGGCACGCGCGGATCCATGATGTACAGCCGGCTCTCACCCGTCTCCGGGACGATGGTGCGCAGCCCCAGCACGTTGCCCGACGGGGAAGACGCCATGGCGGTGGTGTAGCCGGGCGCCTTGTCGAGCAGGTCCAGCGCCGGCGCGGACTGCTCGGACGCCAGGTACGTCTTGAAGGCCCGGCGCTTCAGCCAGTTCTCGAACCGCGCGGAGATGCGCTTGGGGTTGTCGCCGGTGAGCCGCTCCAGCAGCTCCTCGAACTTGAGTGCCGGTGAATCGCGCGAGCCACCCGACAGCCGCGGCGACTCCTCCAGCACGCGCTGGATGAAACCGGCGCCGTACTCCTCTTCGAGGAAGGACACGCGGACCTGGCCCACCTTGTAGATCCACAGGTAGCCGTAGGGCCCGGGGGAGAAGAAGTCGAGGAAGGCGTAGCCCTTGAAGAGGTCCGGGTTCACCAACAGGTCCCGCACCAGCATCTCCGCTTCCGGGTCCATGCCGCGCTTGGCGTAGAACTCGGCGAGGCCTTCGATGAACCACAGCGGAATGGCTTGCAGCGGATCGCCGAACATCTTGGCCTGCTCGGCCACGGTGCGGACCTTCTGGATGGTGAACTGGTGCGCCAACTCGTGGGTGCTGACCTCCTCGAAGAGGCGGTGGTCGCCCAGGTACGGCAGCGTCAGCTTCAGGTCCTCGCCGGTGCTGGTGAGACCGAGCGTGCCCTCGGACACGGCGAAGAGGTTGGTCTGCAGGAACTCCTGGTAGCTGCTGTAGAGGATGTACGGGAACGTCTTGGTGGGGACGTACTTGAACTGGTCCACCAGGTACCGGTAGGCCTCCTCGATGAGCGGCGCGGCGCGCTCGGCCACCATGCGCTCACGCTCATAGAAGTAGAAGCGCACCCCGCCCGACTTGTCCCCCAGCGACTTCGCGTAGGTGTAGTTGAACCCACCGTCCGCGCCCGCGAACACCGACTGGCCGCCGCCCAGCACCGTCCCGCCGTCGTCATCGGCGTCGGTGGCCATCAGGTAGGTGTCGCCCGCGTCCTGCTCGCCGCCGTCGGTACCACCGGCCGCGAGCGTGCCGCCATCCGCCGTCCCCGCGTCGGCGACCGCCAGGCCACTCTCCGGGACGCCCCCGTCTTCACCCGTCGTCAAAGGCGGCACGCCCGCGTCGGTCGCACCCCCGAGCACCACCGGCGTGCTGTCGGGCAGCCCCGTCTGGGATTGGGGCTCGGACGTGCCTCCCGTGGTCTCCGAAGGCGGACCGGTGGGAGGCGCCTTCGTGTCGCCCTCGTTCGGCGAGGTCGTGGGCGCGCCCGGGTTGGCGCCGCCTGGACTCTCCGGTGGTTGTTCGTGCGCCGTCCGCTCGGGAGGTTCCGCCAGACCCGTGGCCCCCGGGCCGACGAGGATGTCCGTGTGTCGCCACTCGAATTCGTAGCTGTTCACCGCCGTTTTCCCGGGTCTTCGGGGCACGACGTAGAACTGGGCAAGCGCGAGCCCCGGGAAGAGCAGGACGAGCAGGGCTGCGGCGAGGGGACGGGGGTTCACTGAAGGCACCTCTGTGGGTGGGGTACCGGCGAGACTACACCTGCTGGGGAGGCTGCCTCCCAGCGGTCCCGGTATACAAGCGTCCCGACTATTTCTTTCCGTTTACTTGACGGGCGGTGGGCATCGCTCCCTCGGAGGCCGGGGGAGCGCGCTGTTTCGTCGGGCGCTGGCGCCGGATGATATGCATGGGGGCATGAAACGCCTCCTCGCACTCACCAGCACCCTGGCGCTCGCCACCGCTTGCGGCAATGACAATCCGTCCGTTCCCAAGGCGGAGTGTCAGGTCGAGGCCATCGATTTGTCGGCCTGCCAGCTTTCAAGTCTCTCCGCCGTACAACCCGAGGGCATCTGGAACCTCAATATCAACCTCAACGACGGTTCAGGAGCCGCGGCCGCCATGCGGTTGTCGGGAGGGGGCAGCAACACCCAGATGCTGATGGGTCTCGCCGCCACGGAGCGGCAGAGCACCCCGGAGTCGTTCTTCCTGGCCAGCGAGTTTCAGGGCTCCAACAACGTGACGATGCGCTTCGCCGTCGCCGGGTGTTCCTCGTCCGGGCCCGGGCAGATGTCGGGCATCTTCCGGCGTTGCGCCAATGGCACCGCGGACATGAAGGGCACCTTCGAGGCCATCCGGCTGGGCCGCCGTGCGGGTGAAGCGGAGGCGTCCGGCGTGGAACTGGTCGGCGAGGTGAAGCTGACCGACGCCACGGCCACGAATGTCGCGGTGGCCCATGGCCACGCCTACGTGACGGCGGGGGCCAAGGGCCTCATCACCTTCGACCTGAGCGACCCCTCGCAGCCGCGCCAGGTCCGCCAGTACGAGCTGTCCAACGACTACTACACGGACGCGCTGGTGAACGGGAACACGCTCTATGTGGCCAGCCGCCGCAGCGGCATCGCCGTGTTCGACATCACCAACCCGGCGGTACCTGTCCGCCTGCGCTCCGTGCCCGAGTCCGTGGTGGAGGTGAACTCCCTCGCGCTGGACGGAAACGTCCTGTACGCGGCGTCGCCCGCGCCCAACGCGGAGGTGTACGTCTACGACGTCTCCACGCCCGCGGAGCCGAAGCAACTCAGGCGGTACTTCGTCGAGGGCGCGGAGCCCAAGGCGGGGGAGGTGCCCCTGCACGTCGCGGCGATGGGCGGCCGGCTCTACGTGAGCAACTGGTCCTTCGGAATGACCGTCTCGGACGTCACCACCCCGGCGAGCCCGAAGCTGTTGGGCCGCTTCGCCAACGGCACGTCGGCCGCCACGGCGGTCGGCATGGTGGGAGACCGCGCCTACGCATTCGACGCGGGCGAGGACTGGGGCGCGCACCTGAGCGTGCTGGACGTGAGCGCGCCGGCCACGGTGGCCCGGACGGGTGAGTTCCGGACGCGCCCGGAGGTGTCCATCCGCTCGGTGGCGTTCTCCGGGACGAAGGTCTACATGGCCTATGGTCAGGATGGCCTGCGCATCGTGGACGTGTCCGTCCCCGGCTCGCCCCAGCAGGTGGGTTACTACAACACCTGGCGGGAGACGGATGCGGGCCACGGCGTCGTGTTCCTCGAAGGCCTGAGCAAGGTGCACGTGCCGGGCGACGGATTCGTGTACGCGACGGATTCCTCGCGAGGCCTGCTCATCTTCCGCGAGACGACGGAGTAGGCTGTCTGGATGAGCGACACCCCGACGCGGTCCTGCGGCAGGTGCCAGACGCTTCCTCCCATCCCGGAGGGCGCCGGGCGTCTGTTCCTGTGGAGCCCGGTGGGGCACAGCCAGGGCCGGCTGCTGTCCTTCCTCCGGGAGGCGCGGCACGAGGTCCAGGTGCGTGCCGAAGCCCATTGCGTCGAGGTGTGGGTGCCGGAGGCGGCGCTGTCGCCTCTGGCATCGAACCTGTTGGCCGCGCTCACGCAGGAGGAGGCGCGGGCCACTCGGGCGCTGTTCATGCCGGGGGCGGCGGAGCCCGGGCTGGGTGATTATCCCCGGGTGGGTTCACTCCAGCGGCTCGTCACGCGGACGCGCGCGGGGTGGCTGGTGGATTTGCTCTCCGAGGAGCGACTCACCACGCATTTCCAGCCCATCGTCCATGCGCAGGACACCCGCTGCATCTTCGCGCACGAGGCGTTGATGAGAGGCCTGGAGCCGGACGGGACGCTGGTGTCGCCCGGACGGATGATGCAGACGGCGCGCGAGGCGGACCTGCTGTTCCAACTGGACCTGGCGGCGCGTACCACGGCCATCCGGCAGGCGGTGAAGCACGGGCTGGACACGCACCTCTTCATCAACTTCACGCCCACGGCCATCTACGACGCCACGTTCTGTCTTCGCTCCACGGTGGAGGCCATCCACTCGGCGGGCATTCCGCCGGAGCGGGTGGTGTTCGAAATCATCGAGACGGACCAGACGGCGGACGCGGAGCATCTGCGCGGCATCGTGGACTTCTACCGCAAGTCGGGCTTCCAGGTGGCGCTGGACGACCTGGGCGCGGGCTTCTCGTCACTGAACCTCATCCACCGGCTGCGTCCGGACATCATCAAGCTGGACATGGAGTTGGTGCGTGACGTCCACCTGGACCCGTACAAGGGCTCCATCGTGGAGAAGCTCCTGGAGATTGCGCGGACGCTGGGCATCCGCACGGTGGCGGAGGGCATCGAGACGCGCGAGGAGCTGCGCTGGGTCCGCGCGCACGGGGTGGACTTCGTGCAGGGTTACCTCATCGCCCATCCGCAGAGTCCCCCCGTGGGGGCGACGCCGTCGTTCACGGATTGAGCAGGACGTTGCCGGTGGCCTGCCGCTCGAGGTTGGCGGCGCGGAGGATGCTCAGCTGGACGCCTGCATCCTGGAGGGCGAGCCGGGCATTGTATCCGTCGCGGTTGTTGACGAAGTTACGGGCGAGATTGAGCAGTGCACGCAGGCGCTCCGCGTGGATGACGACAGTGCCCTGGCCGTCCTCCTCCGCGCTGTCACGCAAGTCGACGAAGGCGTTGTCGGCGATGTCGAGCGCATTGACGACGTCCAGCTCACCCTGTTCCAGCGCCGTGTCCGCCGCGAGCATCCACTGACTGGCGGTCTGAATCTGGGTCAGCCGGTCCTGTCGCGCCTGCTCCACGTCGACCGCGCGGTCGCCGTAGGTGTCCACCTGGAGCTGGACGGCCTGGTTTCGAACGGTGAGGTCGGCGTCGCGCTCGTTGACCTGGGCTTCGAGCTGCTTCATCCGCTCACGCAGTTGTTCCATCTGCTGCGCGGGCGTCGGCTGATTCGTGTTCGGCGTTCCCTCGCCGCCGGTGCCCATCTGGTTGTTCACGGGCGCGACGCTGGGCGGCGTGCCAATGGGCTCGGAGCGGCCGATGGGTTCCGAGCGGCCAATGGGCTCGGACCGGCCAATGGGCTCGGAGCGGCCAATGAAGGCCGGCGTCGCGGGGGGAGGGGAGGGCACTGCGCTGGTCGTGCCTACGTTGCCCGAGCCACCCGTCCCAACGCTCTGCTGGTCGAAGGTCCCGCTCACATCCTGCTGACCGCCGGTGCCAGTGCCGCCGGTTCCACTCACGTCCTGCTCCGTCACACCCGAACCACCCGCACCGTTCGTCGTTCCACCCGTGGTGTCCTGGCCCGTCGAGGTGCCGTCATCCCCCGTCTGCTGTCCGCTCCCACCCATCGCGGCCTGCTCCTGTTGCAGCGCCTCCAGGGGGGAGGGAATCGGCTCATAGCGTTGCGCGGCCTCCTCGGCGGCGACCTGCCCCGCCGTCGGCGGTGGCGCGCCGTCGGGCAGGACGGGCGTCAGCACGAAGTCGAGCCGTGACGCATCCTCCGGCACCTCGTAGACGTAGCCCGCCGGGGGCCTCATCCCTTCAATCGCTTCCGCGGCCTGCTGGTTCGCGTCCTGGAGCGCCGCTGCAGCCGGGTCCCGGATGGAAGGGTCCTCGGGAGGAATCATGGCCGGTGCGTTCGGCGACTGGCCGAGGCCCAACCCTGCAGCGATGGCAATCCAAAGATGCATGGCAAGAATCTGTCCATCCGTCCGCCCTCGGACACCCCAACTGCCTGTACGGCGCCCGACTGGCTGCTCGCAGTGCGGGCATCCCCGAAACTGCCTGCTCGAGCCCTGAAAACACCCAGGGCCGCGCTCCCAGAAGCAGGGGAGCACGGCCCTTGGGCACCTCAGGACGAGTCGACGGACTCAGAGGCTGATGCGGAGCCCCGCTCCCAGTTGGAACGTCGGCGCGGGTACGGAGAAGGCCGGAATCGGCTGCCCGTCCACGACGAGCCCCTCCGGCACATCAACGGCGAGCCGGAATTCACCGCCGCGCCGTCCGTAGTTCACCGAGCCGTACGCCTCCACCGTGAGATACGTGAGCGCCCGGTGCATCACGTTGAGCCGCGTGGTGAACGAGCGGTCCGACAGGTTGCCCAGCGTGAACAGGTTGAAGGACGTCCGCTCCAGTGGCCCAGGCCGGTCCAGGAAGAGGTACGCGGCGCCGTAATGCCGTCCCAGGTAGAGCGGGTTGAAGGCGTCCTTCAGCAGCAGGTACGGATACCCGAACGAGCCGGTGTAGCCCGTGGAGTTGAAGAAGTACTCCACGCCCAGCACGGCCAGGTCGTTCTCCCCATAGGGGAAGCTGTAGGTCGCGCCCGCCGTCATCTGCGGCGTGAGCCCCGAGGGAATGTACGCCTCCACCTGGACGCCGTTCTGCGCGATGTCCTCGAGCGTCGTCCCTTCCGGAATGCGGTACAGCGGCCGGTCCGTGCCTTCCTTCAGCGCAACTTCGGCGTAGACATCCAGCGGCCCCAGCGGCGAGGACACGTCGAGCCCGAAGCGGGGCTTGCGTCCATTCTGCGCCACAGCGCTGGCGCCCAGCTCCGCGGGCCCCAGCAGGACTTCCGCGCGCAGCGCGCCGCCCAGGCGGCCCAGCCGGTTGACCGGGTCGCTGCCGCCGGCCTGGGACGTAGGGCTTCCGCTCGGGTCGGTGATGGCGCCCACGTCCGTGCCCAGGTCATCCATGACGAGGACGCCGTACACGTTCCAGCCCTTGGACTCCCAGGGCACGTGCACCTTCAACATGGACACGCCCGTGCGCAGGTCCACGAAGGCCAGCGGGTCTCTACGCTGGGGCGACAGGAAGTCCGTGGGGTTCCAGATCTGCCCGGTGCCCCACTTCACGTGCTGCTTGCCCACGGTGAAGAACACCGTGCGCTCCAGGTCGAAGCGCAGCCACGCCTGGTCCAGCAGCACGCGCGGGTTTGCCGGGGCGTCCGGCGTGCTCCGGGGCGGCATGGCGGGGTCGTAGTTCAAGCGTCCCACGACGAAGCCGCGGATCCGGTCGGACGGGCGCGCGTCGAGGTATCCGTCCACCAGCGTGGGGGCGGAGAAGGACGTCTGGCGGAGCGAGGTGTTCTCGCTGCCCGCCATGAAGCCACGCAGGTAGAACTGACCGCCAATCTTCAGCGGATCGTCCACCACGTCCTCGGTGTCGAAGGCGCTCCGGGCCGCAGGGCCGTTCAACACGTCCGCGTCCCGGTCCTCGTCAGGCGCGGTCAGCGGCGGCTGCCGCTCCGTGGCGCCACCGGTGGTGCCAGGGGCCACGTCCACAGTCGGCTCCGAGCCGTCACCGCCAAAGAGAGCATCCTCGTCAGGCCGGCCCGAGTCCTCGCCCGCGGGTGCCTCCGCGGGCGTCTTCTCCTGCCCGCCTCCGAAGAGCGCGTCCTCGTCGGGCCGCTCCTCGGACTGAGCCCACGCGGGCGCGCCGGTGAGGGCCGCGGACAGCGCCGCGGCCAGGGTGAGCGTGCGCGGGGTCATCGGCTCTTGCTCTCAAGCCACGCCTTGGTGAAGAGGTTGGCTTCCAGGGGACGCAGGTCCACCGTCTTGACGAGGATGGTGGTGGAGTTGCCCTTCTCGATTTCGTCGTAGATGCGCATCTCCTCCGGCATCCAGACGTCGTCCTTCTTGGACTCGCTGAACATCTTCTTCCAGCGGGGGTAGAGCGCCGTGCGCATCTTCCGGCCGGACAGGGCGTATTCCTCCTGCTTGAGGATGTTGCCGGACGCCTTGTCCACCCAGACCTTGAGGACGGGGTAGGCCACGTCCACGCCGGGCTTGACCTTCAGCGTCAGCAGGTGGGCCGTGTACTTGCCCAGCTTCGCCTCGCCCTCGTAGGACGGGTCATACTCCTCGGCCAGCCGCGACTCGTCGAAGTCCGCGCGGCGGCTGTCAGTGCCGGCGATGCGCTCGCGCTCGGTGCGGCGCTCCCAGCGGCCCACGTTGGGGTCGTAGTTCCAGAGGTTCTTGTCCAGACGCAGGTAGCCCTTGCCCGCCTCCGTCTTGGGCTTGGTGAACAGCATCATCAGCTTGTCGTCCGCGTCGCGGCGGTAGACGACCAGCTCGTAGACGAGGTCCGCCTTCCCCTTCTCCTTCTGCTCCATGTACACCATCGCCTTGTAGTCGCCGCCGTTTCGCTGGCGGTCGTCGATGGTGGCCAGGAGCTTCACCTGCTCGGCCTGCTCCATGGCCTGGGCGGCCGGGGCGGACAGCAGCGACACGGCAAGCGCCGCGGCGGACAGCACGTTCTTGAGGCTCATGGGTTCACCCGATGTGGTGCATCGCCGTCACCGGCTTGAGCCGCGCGGCGAGGAAGGAGGGAATGAGCGAGATGGCGGTGGTGCACGCGGTGATGAAGGCCATGGCACCCAGGATGGACGAGGGGTGCACGGCCAGATTCAACGTGTCCGACATGATGAAGACCGCCACCACCTCCGGGACGTGCACCGCCATGGCATTGACGGCCAGGCACAGCACCAATCCCATGCTGGCGCCCGCCAACGTGCCCAGCATGCCCAGCAGCAGCGCCTCGAAGACGAACATCAGCAGGACGCGCGTGCGCTGCATGCCAATGGCGCGCAGGGTGCCAATCTCCCGGGTGCGCTCCCGGATGGCAATCCACAGCGTGTTCATGATGCCCACGCCGATGATGACCATCAGCACGAAGATGAGCACACCGGTGAGGCTGTTGAGCGCGGTGAGCGTCCAGGTGATGAAGGAGATTTCGTCCTCCCAGTTCGTGATGTCCAGCCGCTGACCCGTCCAGGCCTCGCGGTTGACGGTCTCGAACTTCATGAAGAACGCGCGCGGGTCGTGGTCCATCACCGTGTGGCCCGCGTCCGTCAGCGTCTGGCGCAGCCGGGCCTGCACCACCGGCACGTGCTGGATGTCCTTCAGGTAGAGCAGCAGCGCGCCCGCGGTGTCGCTCTTGAACTGGTACAGCGAGCGCAACGTGTCCGACGGCACGAAGATGCCGAAGTCGCTCAGCATGCCCATGTCGGCCGCGATGGCCACCACGCGCGCGTCCACCGTGTTGCTGGCGCCTCGCAGCGTCTGGGCGGCCAGCGTCACGGACTCGCCCACCTGGACGTTGAGCTTCTTTGCCTGCTTTTCGAAGAGCAGCACCGTGCCGGACTCGGCCAGGCCGTCCAGCGCGCCCGCGCGAATCTGCAGCACCTGACGGAGGCCCGGCTCGGACTGGATGTCGATGCCGCCCACGCCCACCTGGATGGAGGACGTCTCACTGACGACCTTGAGCCAGCCCCGGCCGCGCTGGACGGCGAAGTCCAGTTCCGGCACGTCCTTGCGGATCTGCTCCAGGATGGCCGGATAGCCCGTGACGACCGGCGCCGCCTGGCCCGCCGTCACCTTGTAGAAGCCGGCCACGTTGACGTGGCCGGTGGACAGCGTGGTGGCCGAGCGGAGCATCGACTCCTTCATGCCCGTGGACAGGCCCATGAGGATGACGAGCAGCGCGGTGACGCTGGCGATGGCGCCGCCCAGCAGCAGGGTGCGCCTGCGGTGGGTGCCGAGGTTGCGGAATGCGATGAGGAAGAGCTGGAGCATGTTCTCACTCGTCCGTCTGCATCGCCTGGAGGGGCGAGACCCGGGTCGCGAGGAACGCGGGATAGAGGGTGGAGATGGCGGAGACGCCCAGGACGATCACGAACGCCGCCACCAGGTTGCTGGCGCTCAGCGTGGGGAACAGCCGGGGGCCGGAGAAGAAGAAGTAGAGCGCTTCATTGCCCGCGGGGATGCCGGCGCTGTTGAGCAGGGCCATGATACCGCTGCCCACCAGTGAGCCGGCCGAGCCGAACACGAGCCCCAGCACCAGCGTCTCCACCAGCACCATGCCCAGGATGAAGGAGCGCTGCGCGCCAATGGCCCGCATCGTTCCCACCTCGCGCACGCGCTGCATGGTGGCCATCATCATGGCGTTGTTGATGATGACCAGCGCCACCACGAAGATGATGAAGACGGCGAAGTAGAGCACCAGCTTCCCGAGCAACACGAACTGCCCGATGATGCCCGCCGCCTCCTGCCAGGACACCACGCGCAGCTTCAGGCCCGCATCCTTCGCCGCCTGTCGCAGCTCCACCATCGTTTGTTCCAGCAGCTCCGGGTCCTTGAGCATCACCGCCGCGCTCAGGGCCACGCCTTGCTCGATTTCCTGCTGGGTGTAGACGCGCTGGAGCAGGTTCTCACGCGTGAGCGCCCCCTGGTCTCCGATGAAGGCGGCCTGGTCGTCCACGTCGCTGGACGTGGCCTCGGCCACCAGCTCGTTGTCGCTGGCCTCACCAAAGAGGGCCTCCTCGGCCTCGTCCCGGCTGAGGGCTTCCACGCCGCTCTGCTTCTGGATTTCCGCCAGCTCCGCCTTCTTGTCCGCGGTGAGGTACCCGTACAAGTCCCGGAACGACATCAGGTCCATCAGGCTCAGCGCGCCGGCCATGGCGGACTTCTCCAGGCCCTTGAACTGGTAGGTGCCGTAGACCTTCACGTTGACGCTCTGCATGTAGCCGGTGCGCGTGAAGGCGGTGATGGTGAGCACGTCCCCCATGCGCAGCCGGTAGAGCTCTAGCAGCGGCGCCAGCTCCGAGTAGAACTGGGCGTAGCGGGTGTCGAAGTTGGCGTCGTCGGTGGTGAAGAACTGCGTCAGCAGCTTGTCCAGCGCGGGCTCCTGGCTGCCCAGCAGCTTCTGCAGCCGCTCCACCATCTTCCGCGTCTTGACGGGGTCCAGCTGGAAGATGATTTCCCGCGTCTGCGTCTGGTTCTCCTTCACCCATCGCTGCAGGTCCGGGTCGGTGGCGATGGTCTTCTGGTTGAGATCCCGCTCCTGCTTGATGTGGTCCAGCCGGAGCGCCGACTTCATCTTGAGAAACTCTTCGTAGAAGAACTTGGACAGCAGCATGCCTCGCTGCCCGGTGGGCACCGGCTGTCCGTCCACGATCTCCATGCGGTCGAAGGTGCGCTGGAACGCGTCCAGGTCCGTGCCGGCGTAGCGCAGCTCCAGCATGTCCCCGTCCGGAATCTGCGGGGCGATGCGGTTCTCCAACAGCTCCAGCGCGCTGTACGGGGCCTCCTCGAAGGCGTCCCAGAACGCGTCCGTGCGCGCCCGGGCGAGTGCTTCCACCTCCGCGGGGTCCTTCTGGGCGCCGCCCAGCTCCTGCTCACTCTTGGCCGTCTGGTCGGCCATCAGGTTGACCATCTGCCGCACGTGTCCCTTGACGCTGTCGATGCTCTCCCGCAGCTCGGGCGTCTCACCGGCCTCGTCGCGCTTCTTGTAGAGCGCGCGCAGGTTCGACAGCGTCAGGTCCACCGTGTTGCCGGAGGTGACGATGGCGCCGCTGGTGCCCAGGGGCACCACCGTCTTCACGTTGGGGTGCTTCTCCAGGAAGGGCCGGAGTTGGCTGAAGTCGTCCAGCGCGGCCAGGTCCGGCTCGCCGCTCATGCTGCCGTAGAGGGCCAGCGGGTCCTTGGAGTCATCCGAGTAGACCTGGATGTGGCCCGCGACGCTGCCGATGATGCTGCGGCTCATCGCGCTGTCCATGCTGTCCATCAGCGCTCCGCCCACCACCACGAGCAGGGTGCCGAAGAAGATGATGCCGCCGATGAGCAGGTTGATCTTGCTGGAGAACAGGTTGCGGAAGGCCACCTGCAGCAGCAAACGGAGTTGTCCCATGGTCAGTGGCCTCCAGCGGCCATGGCGCGGCTGGCCTCGGCGGCGCTGATGCGGTCCAGGAAATTGCCGTCCGCCAGCCGCACCACCGCGTTGGCGTGGCTCATCACCTTCGCGTCGTGGGTGGAGAAGATGAAGGTGGTGCCCTCCTTCTGGTTGAGCTCCTTCATCAGGTCGATGATGTTCTGGCCCGTCACCGAGTCCAGGTTGGCCGTGGGCTCGTCCGCGAGCACCAGCTGGGGCCGCGTAACGAGCGCGCGCGCCACGGCCACGCGCTGGCGCTGGCCTCCGGACAGCTCGTTGGGCCGGTGCTTGGCGTGGCTTGCCAGGCCCACCTGCTCCAAGAGTTGCATCACCCGCTCCCGGCGCTGGGCCTTGTCCAGCTTGCGCTGGAGCAGCAGGGGGAACTCCACGTTCTGGAAGACGCTGAGCACCTGCACCAGGTTGAAGCTCTGGAAGATGAAGCCAATGGTGTTGAGGCGCAGGTTCGTGAGCTGGCGCTCCGTGAGCTGCTTGGTGTCCTGCCCGGCCACCCGGACCACACCTCCGGTGGCGGTGTCCACGCACCCGATGAGGTTGAGCAGCGTCGTCTTGCCGCTGCCGGAGGGCCCGGCGATGGAGATGAACTCACCGGCATGGACCTCCAGGTCCACGCCCCGGAGCGCCGGGACCACCACCTTCCCCAGGGTGTAGTCCTTGGTCACGTTCGTGATGGAGACGATGGAGGACTGCGAAGCGGTGGGATTCATGCGGTACGTCCTTTCGAAGTCTTGACGGGGCGTGGCGGACGGGGGGCATGCGCTGCGCGCCACCGCTCGGCGATGCCTGTAAGCTCAGCCTTGTAGAAATCACAGAAAGCAGACGCTTCTCGCAAGCTACGATTTCCAGCGAGACGCGGAACCGCGAGGGCCTCGGAACAGAGGCGGGCGAAGGTGCTCAGGGACTCCTCGGCGACGCGCAGCTTGCCTTCCCAGCCCTGTGAATGGATGACGTAGTAGTGCTGCCGGTCCCCTGGAACGCTGACGGGTTCCACCAGGCCCATGTCCGTGCAGGCCCGGAGGTTGGTGGACACCGACGCCGCGCTCACGTTGAGCAGCATGGCGATGCGCTTGTTCGACAGGGGTTTGCCCGCAAGCATCAACAGCGCGTAGATGCGCCCGCCGATGCGCGTGCCACCCCGCCGCTCGAAGTACAGCCCCACCGATTCGATGAAGCGACGTTCGGCGGCTTCCAGTTCCACCATGCCTGTCTCCACGCCTCTCCGGCTGGGCGTCGCGGTGCGGTGCGCACGGCAGCCGGGGTGACGGGCAGGCTTTTAGGCGGCGGTGTTTCGTTCAGTCAATACTGAATGAACTGTATGGAGTGGAAGGTGGGGCGAGCCCTCCATGCGCACATCCCATGGCGCGGGGCCCACAGCCGACTCGCGGCTGCGGGCCCCGAAATCCCCTTCATGGGGTGCAGGTCTGACATGCCCCAGGGTGTGTCATCAGTACGTGTCGGGCGAGGTATTGGAGCCCGTGTCCGGGTTCATGGTGCTGTCGTCACCCGCGCCACCGGTGCCCTCGTGCTTCTCCACGCCGGAGCCGCCCTTGCCGCTGTCCTGATTGATGGACGAGTCCGGCGTCAGCGTCGGGTCACCCGCGCCGCCCGTTCCCGAGAGGGAGATGCTCTTGGCGACGTTCTTGGTCTCCTTCACCTCGTAGCTGGCGCGAATCTCCTGGCCGGGGCGCAGGTCCTTGGCCTTCTTCAGGGTCGGGTCGCTGAATCGGGTACTGCGGTCGACCTCCAGGGGGACCACCGCGCCCTGCATGTCGACGAAGATCTTGTCGCTCTCCGCCTTCACCACGCGGCCGTTGAGCTCCTTCTGGCCCATGGTGGCCTGTTGGCCCATGGTGCCGGAGCCGCCCTGGCCCGGCTGAGTGGGCGTGGTGGTCGTCTCACGTTCGATGGTGGTGGTGTCCTGCTGGATTTCAGTCTGCCCTGCCTGGCCCGAGCCACCCTGGGCCGCCGAGGAGTCCTTCGGCTTGTTCTCGTCGTTGTTGGCCAGGGCGGTACCCGTTCCGAGCATGGCGATGGTGGCGAAGACGCCAACGAGCTTCTTCATGGAGGTTCTCCTGTGGTTGTTGTGGGTGGGCGGGGGCGGCGACGTCCCCCGTTGGAGAGAACCTAGGTGCGCTCGTGGAACCGGACAGGGCTTGCTCACCCCCTTGCTGGAAAGGCCGTTCGCTCTCCGGCCGGTGGTTCGGGGGCCGCGCGCATCCGGGGAAGAGGGGAGCGCCTTGTAGGAAGCGGGGCTTTTCCCTTACCGTCGGGGGCCCAGCGCCCACTGGCCAGCCCGGCCGGTGGCCCGACAGGAGACCGTCTCCGCAATGCCCCCGACCGCCAAGCCGTCCCAGACCGCGCAGGACCTTCCCGCGCCCTCGTTTCCCGCCATCGAGTCACTGCTCGAGGCGGCCTCCGTGGAAGAGGTCCGTGGCTTCTTCGATGGGGTGAAGACGGGCCTCACCGAGCTCAAGGGCCCCAAGGTGGAGCAGGGCAAGAAGGCCCAGGCCGCCATTGGTCGCGCGGAGGAGCTGCTGGAGATGCTGGTGGAGACCCGCGAGCGGCTGATCGCCGAATCGAAGGGTGGCAAGGGCCGGAAATGACGGTGGATTTTCCCCGGGAGACTCTTTTTTTCCGGGGTTAGGCAACCGGCGGGGCCCCCCGCCGATAATGCAAAAGAGAGCATCTTGAGCATCGATGATCTCTGACCTTTCCGCTGGAAGCAGCGCCTGGAGGAAGCAATGGCGAAGATCGACAACATGATGGGCCCGAACGTTCGTCTCTCGACCAACGTCACGACGGCGCGGCAGACGCCGGACACCGGTTTCGGCGCGCGGCTTCACAATGGTCTCAACAGCGCCGCCAGCGCCGTGGGCACGGGTGTGGGCGCGATGGCGGGCATGGTCCCCGGCGGGCAGATCGTCTCCGCCGCCGTCTCCTCGATGCACACGTTCTCCTCGACGGGCGGCTCGGGCATGGGCGCGCCGTACGCGGGCGTGATGAACACCGCGGTGGCGGGCAACCTGGGCGGCGCGGTGGCGCCGGCCGGCGGCGGTGTCGTCGCGGGCGGCTTGGGTGGCGCGGTGGCTGGCTCCGGCTCGCCGCTGGGTCTGGGTGGGCAGGGCACCGGCAGCACCACGGACACTGTCAACGGCAACTTCTCGCTGAACAAGATGGCCGAGGAGAACTCCAAGCTCCTGAACCTGCAGGCCGCCATTCAGCAGGAATCGCAGACTTTCACCGCGATCTCGAACGTGATGAAGTCGCGGAACGATACGATCAAGAACTCCATCGGCAACGTCCGCTAACTGCGGGCGTCGTCGCCCTAGGGAGCGTCAATGGCGGACACCTCGGAGATTTCGAACAGCCTCGTCCCACTCGGACGCCAGCAGGCCAGGGTCCTGCTGGAGGCCGGTTACCTGTGGCTCGACATGGGCCACTTCGACAAGGCGAAGGAGATCTTCTCCGGGGCGGCCGCGCTGATGCCCCGGAGCGAGGTGCCCCAGCTGGCGCTGGGCGCCGTGGAGTTCTCGCAGGGCCGTCATGACAAGGCCCTGCAGGCCTACCGCGTCGCGCAGCGCCTGGCCCCGCAGTCCGCGCTCCCGCGGGCGCATGCGGGCGAAGCGCTGCTGTTCATGGGGAAGGTTCCCGAGGCGCTCAAGGAGCTGAAGGCCGCCATGGACCTGGATCCGGACGGGGACGGTGCCCGCTTGGCGCAGTCCCTCATCCAGGCCAAGGAGGCGGGAGTCCTGCCTCCGGCGAAGACGTAGGACGGAGGTCACGGCGATGGCTGTCGGAGGTGTCGGACGAGGCGGTGGGAAGGGCCGCGCGGGTGGCGCGAAGGGCCCTGCCGGCGCGGCTCCGGCGGGTGGCGCCAGCTTTGGTGGCCGGGTGGACCGGACGGAGTCTCTTGTCGGGCCCTCGGGTCTGGTAGGCTCCAGCAATGTCCAGGGCCCCCAGGCCGCGGATCCAGTGGCCTCCCAGGCGGTGGCCATTGCCCGGAAGCTGAAGAACGGGGGCTTCAAGAGCAAGGAAGAGGCGACGCAGGCCCTGGTCGCCGAAGTCCTGAAGGAGAAGCTCCGCATGAAGTCTTCTTCCCTCACCACCAAGATTGCAGACGCGCTCCAGGATGATCCGCGGCTGAATCAGGTCCTCGAGCGGCTGTGGTCTAAGGCCGAGTGAGCGGCGCTTGGCTCTGGGCGACGACAGGCAGGTCATCCTCGAGAAGTACGGCCCCTACGTCCGGTCGCTGGCCGCGACCGTGCGCAAGCAGTTCAACGCCCAGCTGGAGCTGGATGAGCTGCTGGCCTACGGCCAGATAGGCCTTCTGGAGGCCGCCGAGCGGTTCGACCCGAAGGTCGGGGCCAACTTCCTCACCTTCGCGCACTACCGCATCAAGGGCGCCATCTTCGACGGGCTTCGGAAGATGGGCGTGCTGCGTGGTTCCGATGCCCGCAACGCCTTCGTGGGAGAGCGGGCGGCGGCGTATCTGGGAAATCTTTCGGATCGTGAGGCCGGAGCAGGCAACCGCGGCAGCTCATTCGACGATGATGTGAATGACATCTCGGATGCGGTGACGGGGCTGGCGATGGTTTTCGCCACCAGCATCGAAGGCGCGGACACGGCGGGTTACACCGACGAGTCGCTCCCCGTCGACATCCGGATGGAGCAGGAGCAGCTGAAGACGCGGGTGCGGGCGGCGATCGAAAAGCTTCCGGAGAAGGAGCGAAAGCTCCTGATGGGGTACTACTTCCAGGGCAGGACGCTGGAGGAAGCGGGAGCGGAGATAGGGCAGTCGAAGAGCTGGGCTTCGCGGCTGCATGCGCGGGCAATCGACCGGCTCAAGGAACTCTTGAACGAGGAGGAGGAACTGCCTCCTTCTCCGATGGATGCAAGGAGGGTCTCACATGGCGGGTCCGATGGCCGGAGTCTCCGCGGCGCAGGTCGCGCAGCAGAAGCTGCAGGATCAGGGCGCTCAGCAGACGAACAAGCAGGGCGCGTCGAAGTTCGACGGAGTTCTCGCTGACAAGGCGCAAGGCGCCGGTCAGGTGGACGCCGCCCAGCAGGTGAACAAGGCCCAGGCGGCGCAGGCCACCCAGCGCACGGATGCCGTGCGTCAGGTGGAGACCGTCAACAAGACGGAGAAGGCCGCCCTCAACAAGGTGCACGGCGCCCAGGAGTCGGTGACGACCAAGGCGGCGGAGCCGGTGACGGCCAAGGCCGAGGCGTCCAAGTCGTCCAAGGCGGGCGACATGATGACGCAGATCGTTGGTGACCTGGAGAAGGGCCAGGTCAACCTGGAGCACATCATCAAGCAGGCCTCCAGCGGCAAGGCGTTCTCCAACGCGGAGCTGCTGTCGCTCCAGGCCTCTATGTACCAATACACGCAGCAGCTGGACCTGACGAGCAAGGTCGTGGAGAAGGCGACCACCGGCCTGAAGGACGTCGTCAAGACCCAGGTGTAGGCCCAACCCCGGTTTCCCGGCGGCGCGGCCTTGAGAAGGGCGGTCCCTCCCTCTACGAGTGGGAGGGGGCGCCCTTCCGCGTTTTCCGGGGGCCTAGTAAGCTCCGACCCGCCCATGATTCGCCGACCGCACGCGTTTGCCGCCTCGCTTCTTGCCCTGCTCTTCCTGACGGGCTGCCACATCGAACTCCAGCACGCGCTGAGCGAAGCGGACGCCAACGAAATCTACGTCCTGCTCAGCAAGAACGGCATCACCGCCAAGAAGGAAAAGGAAGAAGGCGGCAACGAGGTGCGGTTCATGATCACCGTGCCCAAGGCGGATGCCGCGCAGGCGGCGGAGCTGCTCAAGCTCAATTCGCTGCCGCGGCCGGTGGAGAAGGGCCTGGCCCATTTCGCCAAGGGCAGCATGGTGCCCACCGCGACGGAGGAGCGCGCCATGCTCCTCAAGGCGATGGGCGGCGAGGTCTCCAATGCGCTGAATCAGATCGACGGCGTGCTGGAAGCGCGCGCCATCGTGATGATTCCGGAGAACAACGACCTCACCCAGCCGGAGAACAAGCCGATGCCGTCCGCGTCGGTGTTCATCAAGTACCGCCCGGGCGAGGGTGGCAAGCCGCCCATCGACACCGCCGTGGTGCAGCAGTTCGCGGCCACCGCGGTGCCGGAGCTGAAGGCCAGCGCGGTGACGGTGCTGATGACGCAGGCCCTGCCGCCGTCGGCGGAGACGGACGCGGAGAGCCGCCTGCAGGACGTGCTGGGGCTGCGCATGACGGCGGCCAGCGCCAGCCAGTTCAAGGTGATGTTCGCGGGTGCCTTCGTGTTGGTGCTGGCGATGCTGGGCCTGACGATGTGGACCTTCATGCGCGGCGGTTCCAGCAGCGCCCCAGCCGCGCGCGCTGGAGCGCGTGCCCGCGGTCGTCCTCCCGAGGCCTGACGTCACTGCCCCTCACGGTGGGGCTTCCCTCCTTCTCCCAGCGGGCGTCTGTGGGGCCCGCGAGGTGACGTTTGGACTCGTTCTTCACCTCGCTCAACAAGCGCCAGAGCATGCTGCTCCTGACGGCCGTGACGTTCAGCGGCCAGGAGAGCCTTGGCGCCTTGGAGCACCTTCCCGAAGAGGAGGGGGCGCTTCTGCGTCATCGCGCGCAGGAGCTGCTTCAGGTTCCGCGCGAGAAGCGCATCCCCGCGCTGGTGCAGGAAATCAAGCGGCTGGTGAAGGACCGCCGTGGTCAGCTCTGGAGCGCCGAGCCGGAGCGGCTGGCCGCGCTGCTGCAACGTGAGCGGGGCGCGTTGATGGAAGTGGTGCTGCGCGCGCTGCCGGGCACGCTGGCGGACGCGGTGCGCGCGCATCTGCCGCCTTCGCGCGTGAAGCTGACCCGCGAAGTCCGCCCGCAGGTCCTGGACATCGTCCGGTGGAAGCTGGAGGAACTGCTCGCGCGCGAGGTCGCTGGGCAGCAGGCCGCGGGCTTCAAGTTCGCGGACGTGCTTCAGCTTCAGCAGCGGGAGCTGCTCACCATGTGCGACCGGTTGGGCGCGCGGGTGCTGGGGCCGGCGCTGGCGGGCCTTCCGGACGCGGAGCGCGAGGCCATGCTGGAGCAGCTGCCGCCGGACTTGAAGCTGCTGGCCACCAAGGCCGTGGCGGCCAATGCTCCGCGCAAGCTGCCGGAGGAGGATTCCCGGGCGCAGTTGGAGCCACACGAGGGCCTGACGCGGCCCGCGGTGGCGCTGCGCAGCGCGGGGGCTCAGCGGCTGGCGCGCGCATGTGTGGCGCAGTCTCCGGAGTTCGCCGCGCGCATGCTGGAGAAGTACCGCGGTGAGTTCGGAAGCCTGCTGGCGAAGTGGGTGCGCGAGGAGCGCGTGCGTCCCACCGCGCGAGGCGATGGCGGCCGGACCGACATCGTGATGGACCTGGAGCGGCTGGCCACGCGTGGCCTCATCGAGCGGCCGGTTCGCCTTGCGACACCGCCGCCTCCGCGTCAGTCCGCCGTTCTTCCTCCGCCTCCAGGAGCCCGGAGGGCGGCTGCCGCGGCGGCGCCACCCGCGGCCAAGGCGGCGGCGCCCGGTGGGGCAGCGCCTGCTGGGGCGGCACCTGCTGGGGCGGCACCTGCTGGGGTGGCACCTGCCAAGGCGGCACCTGCCAACGCGGCACCTGCCAAGGCGGCACCTGCCAAGGCGGCACCTGCTGGCCGGGATGTACCGACACGACCGCCGGTGCGAGGGCAGGCCCCGGGTGCGGCTCGCCAGGGCGCGGGAGAGCCGGCCCGGCGGGACTTCATGGCGGAGCGGGCGGCGCGAAACGCGGGCGTGTTGTCCTCGCGTGAGCCGTCCCGCGTGGCCACGCCCGCGAAGCGACAGGATGGCTCCGCGGTGCAGCGGATGCCGGCCCGGCGTGAGCCCGCGAACGCGGGCGACGCGGGGGCTCGCCGTGAGGGTGCGGGGCCCGATTCGCGCCCGCCTCGTGCGGATCCAGAGGGCGCGCGCATCGGTCCGCCGCCTTCTCGGCTGGGGCAGCGCGGCGCACGGCCTCGCCCCCAGGACCCCGACACGCTGTCAGAGCGGGACCGCGCGCGTGCCGCCGAGGGTTCCCGGGTGCATTCGCGTCCGCCTGAAGAGCGTTCCCGGGTTGCCGAGGGTTCGCGGGTTCAGGCTGGAGGCCAGGGCGAGCGCTCGCGGGTTCAGGCTGGTGCGCAGGACGAACGCTCACGCGTGGCCGAGGGCTCACGGGTCCACGCCCGACCTGCGGATGAGCGTTCCCGTGTGGCAGAGGGCTCTCGCGTCCATGCCAACGTTCCAGATGAGCGTTCCCGTGTGGCAGAGGGCTCTCGCGTCCATGCCAACGTTCCAGATGAGCGTTCCCGTGTGGCCGAAGGCTCCCGCGTCCAGTCCGGAGCTCCAGATGATCGTTCCCGTGCGGCCGAAGGCTCCCGCGTCCAGGCGCGCCCAGCGGATGAGCGATCCCGCGTCGCGTCCCGGGGGCAGCAGCGTCCGGCGGAGGAGCCTCCTCGGGCCGCTCGGATGAAGTTCGGGGCCGCAGAGCCGGACCGGGAGGACTCGGAGGTTTCCCGGGTGTTCCGCTCGCGCGCGTCCGGTGCCCAGGGGGGCGGCCGGGCCAAGCCCCCCGAGGCGGAGCAGGAGCCGGAGCGTCCCCCCCGGGTGCTGGTGGGGCGGGCCATCACCTCGCCGTCCCTGGCGCCCATGCCCAAGCCCCGGGGTGAGGGCACGTCCGTCCAGCGGCGTCCCCGCTCTCCGTCGGGTACCGACCGTCCTGTGCCTCCGGGTGCAGGGGGACGTGGAACCAAGGGCGGAACGCGCTAGCATCCGGCCCGCAAGGAGCGGCCCATGGCGATCGGCAAGGTGATTCGAGGTGATGGGACGGCGGAGCCGGCGCACGCGCCCGAGCGTCCCGTGCTGCGGCCTCCCCGCGCGGGGGTGATGAACGCCGAGGTCTTCGAGGCCCGTCAGGGCGCGTCGGCCATCCTGGAGGAGGCGCAGCGCGAGAAGGAGCGCATCCTCGCGGAGGCGCAGCGCGAGCGCGAGGAGCTCCTCGCCAAGACGCGTGAGCAGGGCCGTCAGGAAGGCCTGGCGCAGGCCACCGAAATCATCCTTCGCGCGAAGATGCAGGCGGGGGAGGTGCTGACCGGCCACGAGCAGGACGTCATCGCGCTGTCGCTCAAGGTGGCGGAGAAGATCATCGGCCGGAGCCTGGAGAAGGACCCGGAGCTGATGGTGGAGCTGTGCGCCGCGGCCATCGAGAACCTGCGCAGCGCCCGCTCCATGATTCTGCGGGTCCACCCGAAGACGGCCGCCGTGCTCCGCGCGAAGAAGCCGGTCCTGATGGAGCTCATCGGCCGCGCGGTGGATCTGGCCATCAAGGAGGACCCCGAGGTGGCCCCCGTGGGCTGCATCGTCCAGACGGAGTTCGGCACGGTGGACGCACAGCTTCCCACTCAGCTGGAGATGCTCCAGAACGTCCTGTTGCCGGACACCGCGCGTAAGGAAGGGCCGGCTTGAGCCGGAGCGTCAAGGGACTCGCCCATGGCCATTGACCTCTCGCGGTACTTCGACCTCATCAAGGAAGCTCAGGTCGTGCGCGTGCGCGGCCGCGTCACGGAGCTGACGGGCCTCATCATCAAGGCCAGCGTGCCCAACGTCCGCGTGGGCGAGCTGGTGCTCATCAAGAGCCGCAACCGCGGCGCGGTGAAGGCGGAGGTGGTGGGCTTCCAGGGGGATGAGGTGATGCTCATGCCCCTGGGCGAGCTGCACGGCATCGGTCCGGACAGCGAGGTCATCCCCACCGGCAAGCCGCTGAGCATCAAGTGCGGAGAGGCGCTGCTGGGCCGCGTGCTCAACGGAATCGGCGAGCCCATGGACGGCCATCCGTTGCCGGAGGAGGGTCTCATCGACTGGTCCGTGGACCGCGACTGCCCGGATCCCTTCACCCGCCAGCGCATCGAGCGGCCACTGCCCCTGGGCGTGCGCTGCATCGACGGGCTGCTGACGGTGGGGGAGGGCCAGCGCGTGGGCCTCTTCGCCGGCTCCGGCGTCGGCAAGTCCACGCTGATGGGGCAGATTGCCCGGAACACCAAAGCGGACCTCTGTGTGGTGGCGCTCATCGGCGAGCGTGGCCGCGAAGTCCGTGAGTTCATCGAAGACGCCATGGGCGAGGAGGGCATGAAGCGCTCCGTGCTGGTGTGCGCCACCTCCGACCAGCCCAGCCTCGTGCGTCTGCGCGCGGCCTATGTCGCCACCGCCATCGCCGAGTATTTCCGCGAGCGCGGCGGCAACGTGCTCTTCATGCTGGATACGGTGACGCGTCTGGCGCGTGCCCAGCGTGAGATTGGCCTCGCCGTGGGTGAGCCCCCGGCCCGCCAAGGTTACCCGCCGAGCGTGTTCTCCATGCTGCCTCGCATCCTGGAGCGCACGGGCAACTCGGAGAAGGGCAAGTGCACCGCCATCTACACCTGCCTCGTGGCCGGCGGTGACATGGAAGAGCCCATCGCCGACGAGGTTCGCGGTATTCTTGACGGCCACTTCATCCTCAACCGTGCCCTGGGTGAGCGCAACCAGTGGCCGGCGATGGACGTGCTCGCCAGCCTCAGCCGTGTGATGAGCGGCATCGTCTCCAAGGACCACAAGAAGGCGGCGGGACGGCTGCGAGAGCTGCTCTCCACGTATGAGAAGCAGCGCGACCTCATCCTCCTGGGGGCCTACCAGTACGGGACGGATCCCCGCACGGATCAGGCCATCGACAAGTACGACGCCATCATCGACTTCCTCAAGCAGGACACCCACTCCAACTCCGGGTTCGAGGAGACGGTGGAGCAGCTGATCGCCCTGTTCGACGAGTAAGACGCCGGCCAGGGGTGCGCGGCGGGGATTCCGGGTTAGGATGGGGCCAACATGCCCCCGTACCGGTTGCAGGCCCTGCAGGACATGCGCGCCCGGGCCAAGGAAGAGGCGGAGCAGGCCTTTTCCTCCGCCATCAAGGCGCTGGAGAAGGAGAAGGCGGAGCTCCAGCGTCTCATTGACGACCTGGAGCAGCGCAAGCGCGAGCGCAAGGCGAAGGTGGCCGCCTACCTGAAGGAGGTCATGTTCAAGGGTGCCGGCATCAACGGCATGAACATGATGAACCGCTTCGAGGAGCGCCTGAAGGACGAAGAGGCGCAGGTGGCGCTGGAGGTGGAGCGCCAGCGGGAGGCCGTCAAGGTGGCCGAACGGCTGGTGGAGCAGCGCCGGCGGGAGATGGCCGAGGCGGCGAAGGAGCTGAAGGCCATCGAGAAGCACCGAGAGAACTGGCAGAAGCAGGTGAAGTACGAGCGACAGCAGCGTGAGGAACTGAACCAGGAGGAGATTGGCAACGCCTTGTTCCTGGCGCGCCAGCGCAAGTAACCTGCGCCCTCCCCATCCCCCTGGAATGACGTCATGAGCCGAGTTGACGACGATCGCGAAGCAGCGCGCCTGGCCGAGCGCCTCCTCCAGGAGAAGAAGCTCGCCGAGGGGCAGGCCAAGAAGCGCCAGGAGGGGGCTTCCGCCTTCCAGCGGCTGATGCAGCAGGCCCAGCAGCCGCCTCCGTCGCCGGGCCCGGCGCCCGCGGAGCCCCAGCAGCAACAAGGCGGTCTGGCGCGCGCCGTCCTCGCGCGGGCCACCCAGCAGGGCAAGACGTTTGGTGAGCGGGTGCAGCAGGAACAGCAGCCCGCCATGAAGGAACTGGCCCAGCCGCAAGCCCAGGCGCAGGGCCAAGCCGCGGAGGCTCGTGGCGGCTCGCGCGCGTCGGACGCCCGGGACGCCCGGCGCACCGACGAGAAGCGAACCTCCGAGAGCCGCGAGAAGGACCTGGGCAAGGCGGAGTCCTCCCTGGGGCAGGTCAGCTCCGAGCGGGGCGCCGCCATCCGGGCGGATGCCGACGCGGGCGGCGGCAAGGGCAGTGGCGGTGGCAAGGACAAGAAGGAAGGCGGGTCGGAGTCCATCGCCCCCGGCTTCCGCTTCAACCCCGCGCTGATGGCGCCGGTGCCCGTGGCCAAGCCCAAGGACACCGCGGGTTCGGAGCGCCTGCGGGCCCTGGCCACCGAGATTGCGCAGAAGATTGTCGACCGCGTCCGCGTGGGCACCAACGCCGCGGGCAATGCGGAGTTCCAGATCGACCTGCGGGGCGACGTGCTCAGCGGACTGTCCATCAAGGTCAGCGCCCGGAATGGGAAGATTTCGGCCACCTTCAGCGGCAGCAACCGCGAGGTGCTCAAGCAGCTCGAAGGGGCCAGCGAGGGACTGCGGTCCGCGCTCAGTGGCCGTGGGCTCCGGCTTGAAGACGTGCGCTTCGAGGCGAAGGCATGAGTCTCGAATCCGAGGACGAAGGATCGGGCGTCCACGAGCGCACGATGCTGGTGGACCTGCGCCAGCTCCGGCCTTCGCGCCAGGAGCCTCCGCAGGAGTCCCCGGCATCCCAGGAGCCACCCGCCAGCCATGAGCGGCGCTGGCGGCCCTTCGCTTTCCGGAACCTGGAGAAGGTCTCCCGGGCGCAGGGGCTGCTCGCGGAGCGCTTGCGGTGGCTGACGCCCGCGGACGGCACGGCGGTGGCCGTGGCGGCTCGGCTCAAGGAGCTGTTCGACGCGGAGGTGCGCCTGACGGTGGAGTCCGTCCAGGTGCGGCCCATGGCGGAGCTGCGGCGCTTCCTGGGCGACCCCACCTTCCTGGCGGTGCTCGCGCCCGGGGCGCTCCAGGGCCGGGCGGTACTGGAGGTGGAGCTCGCGCTGGCACACGTGGCGGTGGACCTGCTGCTGGGCGGCGCCGGTGAGACGGTGGGCCTGCGGCCGCTGACGGACATCGAGGAGGGCGTGATGGCCTACGTCGTCCTCGAGGGACTCAAGCTGCTGGTGCCGGGGCTGCAGGCGGCGGTGCCGCGCCCCCGGTTGGACGGCGTGGCGCGGGGCGTGGACGAGGTCTCCGCGCGGCTGGGGGATGATGGCCCCATGTTGGCGGTCCACCTGCAAGCGACGCTGGGACCGCACAGCGGCATGGTGCGGCTGGTGGTGCCCGCGGCGGTGCTGGACGCGGCCGAGCCGGCGGTGGAGAGCACGCAGCGGCGGGCCCGGGGGAAGGCGGACCTGGAGGCCTTCGCGAGCCGCCTGTCGGCGGTGCGCAGCTGGCTGCGCGCGGAGATTGGCTCGGCGGAGATTTCCGGCCAGGACCTGGCGAGCCTGCGGGTGAAGGACGTGCTGCTGGTGGACGCGTTGTCGGCGCGCACGGACAAGGGCGAGGCGGGCACCGCGCGGCTGCGGGTGGGGAAGGGGACGGCGGGGTGGGCCGGTGCGG
>NZ_JAAEAH010000088.1 GCF_010998615.1 Myxococcus sp. CA023
GGGCCTTGGGGGCCTCGGCAGCCTGCGCGGGGGGCGTAGACGTGACAGCAGTTGGAGCCGACGGCTCCGCCGCTGCGGCGACCGGGGCCTCGACACGCTGGGGCTCCGGGACGCTCGGCGCCTCGACGGGCGCACGGGGCGCCTCGACGGGCGGAGGCGCCTGCACCGGCTCCTCGGCGGCGAACGTAGCGGGCTCGGGCGCCGACGGCGGCTCATAGGCGGGCTCGGCGGCCTGTGAAGCCTCGGCCCCACTGTCCGCGGTCGCACCGGCGGGCGGACCCACCTTGCGGCGCACGACGAAGCCCTTCGCCGTCACGGGCGGCGTGGCCTGCTTCGGCTTGCGCTTGTCCAGAATCTTCTGGACGGCAGCGGTCGCCTGGTCGTCATCGAGAGACGACGAGTGGCTCTTGACGTCGTAACCGAGGCTCGACAGCTCGGTGACGACCTCCTTGTTGTCGAGCTCAATCCCGTGGCTCTTGAGTTCCTTGGCGATTTCGTGGACGCGCTTCTTCGACATATTGCCCTTGATGGCCTTCTGCTCCGCCGACTCCGGGGCGCAGCACCCTAGTCCAAACCCGAAAATGTGTGCGAGTGGTGGCTAACACCCACTCCCCCCCGCACCCCTCCGCTCACCGTCCCCCTGCTCCCATGCCTGTCCGAGCTGCGACGGGTCAACCTGGCCCGCCTTTCCGCGAAAGGCCCTACCAAACGCCTTCCGCTTCAGCGCTGCCGTCAGACAACCGGCACCGCACAGGTAGGCGCCCCGTCCTGGCAGCCGCCTCTTCCTGTCGACCTCGATGGCGCCTCCGGGCCCTATCACAAATCGGGTCAGTTCCGCCTGTAGTCGCCGCGACCCGCATCCGACGCACGTCCGGACCGGACCTGACCCCGCGTTCTGAACTTCCGGCCTGGGCCGGCCAGCCGGGCGCCGCACGTCCCCTCCCTCGCTTAGCTTACGGCGACTTGGTGGCTTCCGCGCCACCCTCAAGTGCCACCGTCATGGCGCCGCGCTCGGCATTCAGCTCCGCGCGCAGCTTGGCTTCCTCCACCAGATAGTTTTCCGCCGCGCTCTTCAGCTGGCGGGCCTTCTTGATACCCACACCCGGAACATCGCCCAGCTTCGCCAGGTCCTTCTCGTTGGCGATGTCCTCCACCGAGCGGTACCCGGCGAGGATGAGCTGCTCGATGGTCTTCTCACCGACGCCACGCACGCGCGCCATGCGCTCGGGCTGGCTGAGCTCGTCCGGATGCCGCCGAGCCTCCGCGATGCGGGCCTGCTCTCTTTCATAATCCATGCGCGACAGTTCCGCCTGATCCTCGACCATTCGGGTCCGGGCGGCTTCCTGCATGGAGGGGATGCGGGCCGGGTCGATGCCGGGCAGCTGCGCCAGCAACTCCGCGTTGGCCTCGGCGATGTCCCGGGCCTGACGGAAGCCGTGCGCGTAGAGCGTCTCCACCAGCATCTCGTTGACGCCGGGCAGCGAACCCAGCGAGCGGTTGGCGAACTCGCGCAGCTCCCGGACCCGGCTCTCGCTGTTGATGTCGAGCTTCCAGCCGGTCAGCTGGGCGGCCAGGCGGACGTTCTGACCGCGACGGCCAATGGCCAGGCTGAGCTGGTCGTCCGGGACGATGAGCTCCATGGCGTGGTTGGCCTCGTCGATGATGACTCGGCTGACCTCCGCCGGGGCCAGCGCCGAGCACACGAAGCGGGCCGGATCCTCGTCGAACGGGACGATGTCGATCTTCTCGCCGCGCAGCTCCTGCACCACCGCCTGAACACGGCTGCCCTTCATACCGACGCAGGCGCCCACGGGGTCCACGTCCGAGTCCCGGCTGGACACGGCAATCTTCGCCCGGCCGCCCGGCTCACGCGCCGCCGCCTCGATGACGACGATGCCTTCGGCGATTTCCGGCACCTCCATCTCGAACAGCTTGGTGAGCAGGTTGACGGACGCGCGGCTGAGGACAATCTGGGGGCCCTTGGACTCACGGAGCACGTCCAGCACGTAGGCCTGGACGCGGTCGCCGGGGCGGTACGTCTCACGCGGGACCTGCTCGCGCACCGGCAGCACGGCCTCGGCGCGGCCCAGGTCCACGATGATGTTGCCGCGCTCGAACCGGCGGGCGATGCCGGTGACGATTTCGTTCTTCCGGTCGCGGTACTCGTTGAAGACGTTCTCCCGCTCCGCGTCGCGCGTGCGCTGCAGGATGACCTGCTTGGCCGTCTGCGCGGCGATGCGGCCGAAGCCGCGGCGGAAGGTCTTCAGGCGGAGGATGTCACCGTACTGGTCGTCCTGGGCCTTGGCCTCGGCGGCGTCCTCGTCCCGGTAGAAGATCTGGAACACGAGCTCGTCGCCCGGCTCCACTTCCATGCCCTTCTTGTGGGCCTCGACCAGGGAGATCTGATTCACCGCCTGGACCGGGTCGACAATCTCCTCGACCACGGTGATGGCCTGGAACAGCTCCACGACGCCCTTGTCCGGGTCGTACTTCGCCTCGAGCTCGCGATCCTGGCCAAAGTGCTTCTTGGCCGCGGTCTTCATCGCGTCTTCGAGCGTGGCAATCAGCACAGCCCGGTCGATGCCCTTGTCCTTGGCGACCTGGTCCAGGACGAGGTTGAGGTTGACACTCGGGTTGGCTTGCTGCGTGGGCATGGTCTTCTCCTAAAAGGGTCCACGGGCGCCCTCGCGCGGAGGGGCACCCTGTATGTCGACGTCTAGAACTGGAACTCCAGGTTCGCCTTGGCGATGTCCTTGAAGAGGATGTGGAAGGTTCCGGCCCCTTCCACCTCCACCGAGATTCCGTCGCCTGCCACCTCGGTCAGCGTGCCGGTGAAGTTCTTGCGCGGGGGCTCTCCCACCGGGCCGAACGTCTTCACCTTCACCTTCTGTCCCTTCACCCGCTCGAAGTGCGCCGGCTTCCTCAGCGGGCGGTCCACTCCGGGGCTGGAAACCTCCAGGCTGTACTCGTGGGGGATGAAGTCCTCCACGTCGAGCGACGGATCCACCGCGCGCGACACCTGGGTGCACTCGTCCAGCCCTACGCGGCCACCCGGCTTGTCGATGAACAACCGGAGCACCCAGCCCTCGCGCTCCCGGAGGAATTCCAGGTCCGCGAGCTCCAGGCCTTCACCCGCGACAATGGGCTCGAGCAGGGCCAAGGCCCGCTCCTCCACCGTCTGCTTGAGGTTCTTCTCCGACATAAGCGGGAAACCAGTCTCCAAAAACACGAAAAGCGGGCACGCGGCCCACTTTTCGAAGTGCTTCATCGAAAAATGTCGGGGGCGTCCGTAGCACACGCCCCGTCGGGGTGTAAAGGAAGGACGCGCCCTCCTACTCCGGGCGAAACGCGCCCAGCAGGGCGAGGAATTCCCAGGGGTTCCGAGGCCCGACGGGGGTTATAACGCGCCCATGCACCTCATCGCCGCCGCGCAGATGGTGTCCACCGCCGACAAGGCCCACAACCTGGAAGCCGCGACCCGGCTCGTCCGGCGCGCCGCCGCACTGGGTGCCCGGCTCGTGGGCCTCCCCGAGAACTTCTCCTGGATGGGGCCGGAGCCCGAGCGCCAGGACGCCGCCGAGGGGCTCGACGGTCCGACGCTGTCCCGGATGGCAAGCCTGGCCCGGGAGCTGAAGGTGACGCTGCTGGCCGGCAGCGTGCTGGAGACGGGCGCGCCGGGTGGGCGCCTCTACAACACCAGCATCCTCTTCGGCCCCGGCGGCGAGCGGCTGGCCGTGTACCGGAAAATCCACCTCTTCGACGTCGAGGTGGGAGATGGTGCGACCTATCAGGAGTCCGCGGCGGTGGCGCCGGGAACAGAGGTCGTCTCCGCGGAGACGGAGGTCGGCCGGCTGGGGCTGTCCGTCTGCTACGACCTGCGATTCCCCGAACTGTACCGGCGGCTATCCCGCGAAGGCGCCGCGCTGCTGGCAGTCCCGGCGGCCTTCACCCTCATGACGGGCAAGGACCACTGGGAAGTGCTCCTGCGGGCCCGCGCCATCGAGAACCAGGCGTACGTACTGGCGCCCGCTCAGGGGGGACGGCACTCGGCCAACCGCGTCACCTATGGCCACGCCCTGGTGGTGGACCCGTGGGGTCTGGTGACGGCGCGAGCCTCCGAGGGCGAAGGGCTGGCGCTGGCGCCCGTGGACCCGGAGCTGCAAGCACGCATCCGACGCAACCTCCCCTGCCTGGAGCACCGCCGTTTGGACTAGCGTGCGTGTACCCAGGCCCGCCCCCCTCGGGTCCACCTTCGATAGACTTCGGGTCCCCCGGAACTCCTCTCGTGAACGGACGACGCTGGTCTCCCATGTTGCTTGCGCTCGCGCTTTCGGCCCTCCCCGCCGGCTGCACCGCCGATGAGCGTCCGTCCGCGCCCGACGCGGCAACGCCTCCCACGGTGGCCACGCACCGAGCACACCTGCGAGCCATGAAGGGCGGCGTCCAAATCAAGCGCGCCACGGCCGACGAGTGGAGCCCCGCCCGGGAAGGCCAGCCGCTCTACGAGAATGACAAGGTCCGCACCGAGGCGGGCGCCGGCACCGACATCGTCTTCGCCGCCAACGGCAGCACGGTGCACCTCACCGGGGACTCGCTCATCAGCATCGCGGAGACGCGCACCCGCCCCGGCCAGCAGCGCACGGACCTCACCGTGTTGCGGGGCCGCATCGACGCGGAGCTGGAGAAGCCCGCCTCCCAGTCCCTGTCCCTCACCACGCCGTCCGCCACCATCCAGGCGGGAAGGGAGATTGTCTTCCAATGAAGGCGGCGCTCCTCCTCCTCACATGGCTGGGCACGACGCCCCCGGGCACCGTGGTGGTGGGCCCCAACGAGTCCCTGCACCAGGTGGCCCAGCGCACCCTGGGCGACGCGCGCGCCGCGGGGGAGCTGCGCGCACTCAACGGACTTTCCTCGGACGACGTGGCGGCGGGGACCCGGCTGAAGGTGCCCGGCCACGAGCGCGTGCTGGCGCAGAAGGCCCTGGAGACGGCGCGCACGCTGGTGGCCAGCTCGAAGGATGCGAGCGTCCCCCCAGCGGCTTCCTCCCGGCTGAAGGTCGCGGAGTCCCATTTCCGCGAGGCGCGCTACACGCAGGCGGCCTCGGAGGCCAATGCCGTGGGGAAGCTGGTGGCGGCGGACCGCTCGCCGCAGTCCTCCGCGTTCTCCGTGGAAGTGGGCGACGGCGACAGCACCACCGTCACCGTGAAGCACGGCCCGCCGGTCCGCGTGGAGGCCGAGGGCGTCACCCAGCCCGTCGCCAAGGGTGAATCCATCCGCGTGAAGAAGGGCCATCCGCCCCCCGCGCCCCTTCCGCCGCTGGTGGCCCCCAACCCCGGGCAACCGGAGGATTCCGCGCGCCTGAAGCGGCGCCCCGACCGGGACGGGCACCTGGGCCCGGTGAAGCTGACCTGGGAGGCTGTACGCGGCGCGGAACGTTATGAAGTGGAAGTGTCGCGCGCGCAGGAGCAACGCGCCGTCTTCACGCAGACAGTCACCAGCCTGGAAGCGAAGCTGCCAGTGCTACCCGCGGGAAGCTACCGGTGGACGGTGCGCGCGGTGGGCCCCGCGGGCACGTCCGAGCCCAGCGCGCCCAGGCACTTCGAGCTGGTGTCCGAGCGCCTCAAACTCGAAGTGAAGAAGGGCCAGTGGCAGTAACCCCTGGAGGAGCCACGCCGTGCGCCTGTTCAAAGCCATCCTCCTGTTGATGCTGGTGGTGGGCGTCGTCCCCACGCTGATGGTGGGGTGGCTCTCCGTGTCCCACACCCGGGAGCTCCTGGTACGCGACGCCCAGGAACTGGCACAGGAGCGCGTGAAGCAGCTGCGCCTCAAGGCCGAAATCTTCCTCGGCGAGCCCACCGACGCGGTGCTGGGCCTGGCCCGCGTGCCCGGCTTCTTCGGCCTGCCCCTGGAAGCGCAGCAGACGCACCTGGCCTCGGTGCTCAACCAGCGGCGCGATGTGCTGGCGCTCACCGTGTTCGACGCCGACCGCCAGCGGCTGCCGGGACTCCAGGCCTTCTCCAAGCACGACGTGTCGCCCACCGCGCTGGCCGGACATGAGGAGCGTGCGCGGGCGCTGCTCGAGAACATCGAGGGCGTGCGCTACGCGGACGTGGTGAAGGACCCGCAGGGCAGCGAGCCGGTGCTGACGCTGGCCTTCCCCCTGGGCGAGCCCGTCCGGGGGTACATCGCGGCGGACCTGTCCCTGGCCGACCTGCGGAAGATGCTGGAGCAGGAGCGCGTGGGCAGCACCGGCTTCGCCTATCTGGCGGACCGGCACGGGCACCTCGTGGCGGGCGGTGGCGGCGTCGCCGGCCTGGGCGAGGACGTGGCTCAGCGCGGCCCGGTGGCGCACCTGCTGAAGCAGTTGGTGGGCAAGTCGAACATGGAGCTGTTCCACGTCGGCAACTTCGGCGAGAGCCGGGACGCGGTGGTGGCCGCGTACACGGTGCTCCCCGAGACGGGCTGGGCCATCATCTCCGAGCAACCCGTGGAGCACGCCTACCGCCAGGTGGACACCATGGAGCAGCGCATCCTCCTGGGTCTGGGGGCGGCCATCCTGGTGGCGGTGGTACTGGCGGCGCTCTTCTCGCGGAACCTCACCCGGCCGCTCAAGGGCTTCATCAGCGGCGCGCTGGAGCTGGCGCACGGCAAGTTCGGCGTCGAGGTGGACATCAAGCAGAAGAACGAGCTGGGCGAGCTGGCGCAGACGTTCAACTACATGAGCAAGCAGCTGCTCGCGTACGACATGGAAAACCGCGGCCTCTACGAGAGCCTGGAGAAGGGCTACCTGGAGACCATCGTCGCGCTGGCGAACTCCATCGATTCGAAGGACGCGTACACCCGCGGCCACAGCCAGCGCGTGGGCGACGTCTCGGTGCAGATTGGCCGGGAGATGAAGCTCACCGAGCGCGAGCTGCGGCAGCTGCAGTACGGGGGCATCCTCCACGACATCGGGAAGATTGGCATCGTGGAGTCCATCCTCTGCAAGCAGACGCGGCTGACGGACCAGGAGATGGCCATCATGCGCGAGCACCCCGCCATCGGTGACGCCATCATCGGCCCGGTGAGCTTCCTGGGCGCGGTGCGCGCGTGCGTCCGCCACCACCATGAGCGCTGGGACGGCACCGGCTACCCGGACAAGCTCACGGGCGAGGACATTCCCCTGCTGGCCCGCATCGTCGCGTGTGCGGACACCTTCGACGCCTGCACCTCCACCCGCCCGTACCAGAAGGCCATGCCGCTGGAGAAGGCGATGGAAATCCTCGACAACCTCAGCGGCGCCCAGTTGGACCCGAAGGTCGTCCAGGCCCTGAAGCAGGTGCTGGCGAAGCAGGGCGTGCGGCTGGAGGGCCACCGTCTGCCCGTGAAGCTCGCCTCCTGACGGCCGAAGGATGGTAGGGAGGGCGCAAGACTGTTGAGACTCTGGAAGGTGAAACGTTGAGCTTCTGGGACCGCATCAAGCCCGCCCCCCACGCCGTCACCGCGACGGACGCACAGCTGTCCTCGGATGGCGCGCGCCTGGACCTGACGTGGGACGACGGGGTGAAGACGGGCGCCACCGCACAGGTGCTGCGCCAGCAGTGCCCCTGCGCCGCGTGCGTGGACGAATGGACGAACAAGCGGACGCTGGACCCGTCGAAGGTCCCCGCCGACCTGCGCATCAAGCAGGTGCAGCCCGTGGGCAACTACGCGCTGGCCTTCAGCTTCAGCGACGGCCACACCACCGGCATCTATCCCTGGAAGCTGCTGCGCGACATCACCCAGCCCGCCGCCTGAGCGCCCCGTGAACGAACGCTACCGGCTCGTTCGTCCGCTGGCCTCGGGAGGCATGGCGGAGCTCTTCCTCGGCGTCGCACGCGGCGCGGAGGGATTCGAGCGGCCGGTGGCCATCAAGCGGGTACTGCCCCACCTGGCTCGCGAGCCGGACATCGCGCGCATGTTCCTGGCCGAGGCCCGGCTGGCCACGCTGCTGCAACACCAGAACATCGCCACCGTCTATGACGTGGGCCAGGGCCCCGAAGGGCTCTTCCTGGTGATGGAGTTGGTGGACGGGTGGGATTTGGGCGTGCTGCTGAGCTCGGCCGCGCGCCGGGGCGTGCCCTTCCCTCCGCACCTGGCCGCCTTCATCGTCCATCAGGCCCTGGCGGGGCTCGGCCATGCCTACCGGAAGGTGCATGACGGGCAGCCAGTGATGGTGGCCCACCGCGACGTTTCGCCCTCCAACGTGCTGGTGTCTCGCGAGGGCGAGGTGAAGCTGACGGACTTCGGCATCGCGCGGATGGCCGGCCCGGCTCACACCGCGCCCGGCGTCTTCCGAGGGAAGGAGGCGTACACCGCGCCCGAGGTGCTGCAAGGCGCGCCCGCCACCACCGCGAGCGACCAGTTCTCCCTGGGCATCGTGTTCTACGAGCTGCTCACGGGGCGGCATCCGTTCCACACCGAGAAGGACGCGAGCGCGGTGGCCTACGCCATCCTGACGCGGCCCGTGGAGCCACCGCAGGGCGTGCCCACACCCCTGGCGGGCGCCGTCATGCGCATGCTGGCGAGGGCGCCCCAGGAGCGCTTCCACTCGCCGGAGTCACTGGCCGAAGGCTTTGCCCGGTGGTTGGCCCAAGTCGGCGAGCCCGCGACGTCTCAGACGCTGGCCGCGTTCCTTCGCGGGCTGGAATTGCCGCCACCTCTGAGTGAACAGGCAGCGGCTTCCAGGCGCCCCGTGACGCAGGCACAGGCTGACGCGGGTTCGCTGGCGATGGCCGTGCATGCGCCGTCGCCCGCCGAGGCCGTTGCACCGGAAGAAGAGCCTCTCTCCATGCCGGGCGGCGCGGCGCTCAGCGTCAGTGGACGGATGGTGCATCGCTGCCCTCGATGCAACCACGTGCTCTCCTCGCCCCAAGCGCGGTGCTCACACTGCGCGATGTGGCCGGATGCCTCGACCGGCGCGGCGGCGACGCCTCGCACGCCCACCGCTCCGGGCGCCTTCGCTCCATCCGCGGGCCTCGAGCTCACCGCGCATCAGACGCTCGCGGAGAGTGTCCCCCAGACACACGTTACGCCGGGCGCGAAGAGCGTGCTCCAGACCGACGCCGATGCACTGGAGTTGGCGGAGCGCCCGGCCTCGCCAGCGAGCGACTGGCCCGATGAGGCTGCCCTCCTCCGGCGCTCGCGCCTGAAACGGGCACTGGGGCTGCTGCTCCTGGCGCTGCTGGTGGGCACCGGCATCTGGCTGTGGCCTCAGCGCTCCACCCTGCTCATTCGGGTGATGTCGGCGACGGGGCTCCGCCTGTCGGCCCCGATGCTGCGCATCGACAGCGACCCGCCTGGAGCCACCGTCTGGGTCCGAGACGCGGAGCTGGGGACGACGCCGCTGCTGCTCGAGAACCGCTATCCGGCGGGACGCGTCCCCATCCAGGTCCGGCTCAAAGGCCACCGAACATGGAAGGGGACGTTCTCCGGCGGCGAAGCCGCTCACATCGAGGCGAAGCTGAAGCGCTGAACGCGCCTCACTTCACCAGGCGCAGGTGGCCACGACGCGGCGGCGGCTCGTCCGGCGGCCCGTCCGCGGGCGGAACATCGGCGGGCGGCTCATCTCGCCGCTCGCCCTGCACTTCCCGGAGGAAGGTGCGCGGGCGCTCCGCGGCCACCGGCACGGGAGCGACGGGCAGGGGCTGCGACGGACGTGACGCGGCCGTCTGCTGGAGCAACTCCGGCGGCATGTCCTCCGGGTACATCCAGAACTCCTTCGTCACGTGGCTGGCGATGGCGAACAACGCCGACCATGGCACCGCGATGGTGAAGCGCGAGCCGGAGAAGCTCAGCGTGGAGCGCACGCCCCACTCGCCCACCGTGAGGTCCGGCGGGTCGAACCGGTACGAGAGATTGAGGCGCAGGTGCGCCTCCGTCTTGACGGAGGCTGGGACGAGCACGCCCGGACGACGCGCGTCCAGGTGAATCATCACCATGCCCTGGTCGAGCGCGGCCAGCAGCCGCTCCTTCTTGTCGAGAACCTTCTTGTCGTCCATCGGTGTACGGCGAAAGAACTTCGGGCGCCCCACTCAACGTCGGCGCATCGCCCGGTCCATCTCCCGCTTCGTCTCCCGCTCCTTGATGTCGTGGCGCCGGTCCTCGTGCGTCTTGCCCCGGCAGAGCCCCAGCTCCACCTTGGCACGGCCGTTCCTGAAGTACAGCACAAGCGGGATGATCGAATAACCCCGCTCACGCACCTTCGCCGTCCAACGGTCGATTTCTCCTCGGTGCATCAACAACTTGCGACCCCGAGTGGGAAGGTGGTCGAAGACGCTCGCCGCCTTGTAGGAGCCGATGTTCGCGTTGAGCAGGAAGAGCTCGTCCCCTTTGGGGAGCGCGTAGGCGTCCGACAGATTGGCGATTCCGTCTCGCAGAGACTTCACCTCGCTTCCCGTGAGCGCAAGCCCGGCCTCCAGCTTTTCGTCGACCGTGTAGTCGAAACGCGCACGACGGTTTTCCGCGATGACTCTCACGCCGGGCTCACTGCCCACTCCCTTTGACTTCCCTCCGGATGTCATACGCGTCCCGCGTTCTCCTCACCACCCAACTGCATGTTGTCGATGAGGCGCGTCGTGCCACTGAAGGCCGCGACGAGCAACCGGGCAGGCTGCCCGGGCGCCACCGAAGCCAGAGGCGTCAGCCGTTCCGCATCCACCAGTTCCACGTAGTCTTCCCGGAGCCCCGCCGCTTCCAATTCGCGCCGGACGGCCGCCACCAGGGGCTCCGACTCCCGCGTGCCCTCGCGCAGCAGCGCCTGGGCGGCCTTGAGCCCCCGGGACAGGGCCAGCGCCCGCTGCCGCTCCTCGGGGGACAAGTAGGCATTGCGGCTGCTCATCGCCAGGCCGTCCGGCTCGCGCACCGTCGGCATCCCGACGATGTCCGCGCCCAGGTGCAGGTCCTGGTTGAGCGCCCGGATGACCTGGAGCTGCTGGTAGTCCTTCTCCCCGAAGAGCGCCACCTCCGGGCGGAACAGCGTCAGCAGCTTCGTGACGACGGTGGCCACCCCGCGGAAGTGCCCCGGACGCCGGGCCCCGCACAGGCCCTGGCTGACGTCCGTCACCTCCACATACGTCTGGTAGCCCTGCGGGTACATCACCTCCGGGCCCGCGGGCGCGAAGATGACCTGCGCGCCCGCGCTGATGCACTTGGCGACGTCACCCTCGTAGTCCCGAGGGTAGCGGGACAAGTCCTCCCGCGGCCCGAACTGCGTGGGGTTCACGAAGATGGACACGGCCACCACATCCGCGCGGCGCCGCCCCTCGCGAATGAGCGAGAGGTGACCTTCATGCAGGAAGCCCATGGTGGGCACCAGCGCGAGCCGGTGCCCCTCACGGCGCAGCCCCGCCGTCCAGTCCTTCACGTCCGCAACGGTTTTCAGGACGGCGGGAGCCATGACTAGGCGGGTCTCCCGTAGACGGGGCCCAGCTTGTCGCCAGCCTCGGCGGGCGCGGACGGATCCACCCGGGCCGCTGGAGCCGTAGCCCCCGGCGCCAGCCGGATGTTCTTGGTCGCCTTGAAGGAGTGCTCCTCGTCCGGGAACGCGCCCTGGCGGACCTCCGCGAAGTACGTGCCCGCGGCCTCGGTAATCGAGCCGTGGAGGTTGGCGTAGCGCTTCACGAACTTCGGCTTGAAGTCCGGGTTCATGCCCAGCAGGTCGTAGCAGACGAGCACCTGGCCATCACAGTCCACGCCGGCGCCAATGCCGATGGTGGGGATGGACAGGCGCTGCGTCACCGTGCGCGCCAGGTCCATGGGCACGCCCTCAAGCACCACCGCGTAGGCCCCGGCCTGCTCCAGCGCCAGCGCGTCGTCCAGAATCTGCCGCGCCTGGTCCTCGCCTCGGCCCTGGACGACGTAGCCGCCCATCTTGTGGACGGACTGTGGCGTCAGCCCCAGGTGTCCCATGACGGGGATGCTCGCGCGGACGATGGCCCGCACCGTGTCCGCGAACTCAGCGCCGCCCTCCAGCTTGATGCTGCCCGCGCCGCCTTCCGCCACCAGCCGGCCCGCGTTGCGGACCGCGTCCTGCGTCGACACCTGGTAGCTCATGAAGGGCAGGTCGGCCACGACGTGCGCCCGGCGCGCGCCACGGGCCACCGCGGCCGTGTGGTAGACCATCTGGTCCATCGTCACTGGCAGCGTGGAGTCATGCCCCTGGATGACCATGCCCAGCGAATCGCCTATCAGCAGCACGTCCGCGCCTGCCTCTTCGAGGATGTGGGCGAACGTGGCGTCGTAAGCGGTGACCATGCAGATCTTCTGACCGATCTGCTTGAAGCGCTTCAGCGTGTGGATGGTGACCTTGTCCTTCACGGTTCACCTCCTATGGCTACGGGTTGAACGGCCTGACGGGCCCATTCGCGCCTCGCCGTCCCCACCGGGGATCGCCGGGAGCCCTGGGCCCGCCACCGCACTCTAACGCCACCGCGCCTGCCGTGGGGGCATTGAAGGCGGACGTCCCACCAGGAGCCTGACTTTCAGCCCCGGCGGGAAGCCTTCGGAACGTAATGCTGCGTGCCCGGCTTCGCCTTCCGGATGGTGGCGAGCAGGTCTTCCCTGTCTGCCTCGACATTCACGAAGTCGATGTCCGAGGTATCCACGACGAGAAGCGGGGTGTCCGTGTAGTGGAAGAAGAAATTGTTGTAGGAGTGGACGAGCCCCTCCAGGTACGTGGGGTCGAACTTGCGCTCGAACTCCCGGCCGCGCTTCTTGATGCGGTGCAGGAGCACGTCCAGTCGGGCCTGGAGGTAGATGACCAGGTCCGGCTTGGCCACGCGGGGCCCGAGCGCCTCGAAGACGCGCTCGTAGAGGGCCAGCTCATGCGCGTCCAGGTTGAGGTGCGCGAAGATGCGGTCCTTGGCGAACAGGTAGTCGCTGACCGTCATCGAGCTGAAGAGGTCCTGCTGGAACAGCTCCTGCTGCTGCCGGAAGCGCGACAGGAGGAAGAAGATCTGCGTCTGGAACGCGAACTTCTGCCGGTCCGTGTAGAAGCTGGAAAGGAAGGGGTTCTCCTCCACGACTTCGAGGATGCGCCGCCCCGCCAGACGCTCCGCGAGGATGTTGGAGAGGCTCGTCTTGCCCACGCCAATGGGCCCTTCCACCACGATATACCGGTAGTCCATCCGCCCGAGGCCTCCCGCCCGCGGAATGCGCTTTGAGACCGCGCGCGCGAGACATCGCGCGAAGGCGCGGCCACGCACGCGGGCGGATAGCACAACACGGCCGCTGGAATCCGGCAATTTTCCACGGCGGCCCGCATCCCTTGACGCTCCGAGACGCATCCCCTACGGTCCGCGCGAATTCTTGGCGTGTGCGCGGGGTGGTCTCCGGACATGAGCGGCAGACACAGGGCGAAAACAGTGGTGCGGCTGGAAGAGGCCCGCCAGAGCACGCCCACCCAGCGAGCCCCCACACCTCCCGTGGAGCCGGATCCGCTCTACGGCGTGGTGCTGCTCAAGACGGCCATGGAACTGAAGCGCCGACAGGACGGTACCGTGGAGGACATCCTCCGCGGCGTGCTCGCCCGGATGCGCATCCCCGAAGCCGAGTTCTTCGCCTACCTGGAGCAGCAGGGTGGCCTGCTCCAGGCGCTGGGCATGCGCGGACGCTAGCGGCGCTCTACTCCGCGGGCGTGGACGAAGCCGGCGTCACGGGGCCGAGCGCGCGCTCAATGGCGGCGAACTCCTCGGGAGCCAGCGTCTCCGCGCGGCGCTGCGGATCCACACCCGCGGCCTCCAGGGCGGCGATGAGCGTCTCCGTCGTCCCGAGCGTCGGGTCCGACTTGATGGAGTTGATGAGCGTCTTGCGCCGGTGCGCGAAGGACGCCTTCACCACGCGGGTGAAGCGGGCCTCGTCGATGATGGGCGCGCGCGGCGACTTGCGGCGGGTGAGCCGCAGCACCGCGGAGTCCACCTTCGGGGGCGGATGGAAGCGCCAGGCCTCCAGGGTGAGGACGTTGTCCGCGTCGTAATGCATGCCCAGCAGCACCGTCAGCAGACCGTAGTCACGGTTGCCGGGCTCCGCGGCGAGCCGCTCCACCACTTCCTTCTGGAGCGTGAAGACCGCGCGCGAGACATGGGCCCGCTGCTCCAGCACTCGGAAGAGAATGGGGCTGGTGAGGTGGTACGGGAGGTTTCCGGCCACCGCGACGTCGGGCGCGCCAGCCACCTGGGCGAAGTCCACCGTGGCCGCGTTACCGGACACCACGCGCACGCCGGGGATGGCCTCCTTCTCCAGCACCATCACCATGTCCCGGTCCCGCTCCACGGCGGTAACGCGGGCCCCGGTGGCGGCCAGGAAGCGCGTGAGGTGGCCCAGGCCCGGGCCCAGCTCCACCACCGGTTCATCGGCGCGCAGGTTCAGCGCGTCGGCGATGGCCTCCAGCGCGTCCTCGTCTCCGAGGAAGTTCTGTCCCCAGCTGTACTTGGCGCGCAGGCCATGCCGCTTGAGGATGTCTCTTGGCGATTCCACCCGTCTGCTCCCCTCTACATGCGCCAGGCCGGGTCGGCGGCGAGGCGGAAATCTCCGCGCAGGCCGCGGCGGTACGCCTCATACCCCGCCACCGCAATCATGGCGCCATTGTCCGTGCACAGCCGCACCGGGGGGAGGAACATGTTCAACCCCCGCTCCTCGGCCCGCGCCTGACACAGTGCCCGCAGCCGCGAGTTCGCGGCGACGCCGCCGCACAGCACCAACTGCTTGTGGCCCAACCGGCGCGCGGCGGCCACCAGCTTCTTCGACAGCACGTCCGCCACGGCCTCCTGGAAGGACGCGCACAAATCCGCCAGCGCCTGCCCCTGCGGCACGCCGTGCTTCTGCACGTGGTGCAGCACCGCCGTCTTCAACCCGGAGAAGGACACGTCGAAGTTGTCGCCCGGCAGCGCGCGCGGGAAGCGGATGGCCTCCGGGTTCCCCTGCTGCGCCAGCTGGTCGATGGGCTGCCCGCCCGGATACGGCAGGCCGAGGATGCGAGCGGTCTTGTCATACGCCTCGCCGGCTGCGTCGTCGCGCGTGCTGCCCACCAGCCGATACTGCCCGTAGGCCTGCACCTCGTAGAGGCTGGTGTGCCCGCCAGAGACAACGAGCCCGAGGAACGGCGGCTCGGGTGCGACTTCCAACAGCCGGATGGCCAGCAGGTGGCCCTCCAGGTGGTTGGCGCCCACGAAGGGCTTGCCCGTCGCCAGGCTCAGGCCCTTGGCCACCTGCACGCCCACCAGCAGCGCGCCAATGAGGCCGGGGCCGGACGTGACGGCGATGAGGTCCACGTCGTCGAGCGTCTTGTTCGCCCGCGTCAGCGCCTCGTGGACGACGGGCAGCACCTGGACGATGTGGTTGCGGCTGGCCAGCTCCGGCACCACCCCACCCCACCGCCGGTGGATGTCCACCTGCGTGGAGACGACATCCGACAACGCGCGGCGGCCGTCCTCCACGACGGCGGCAGCAGTCTCATCACACGAGGTTTCCAGTCCTAGGACGAGCAAGGCGGCTCACTTCTCAGGGGGCCAATGAAGGAAGTGGGGCCGCCCCCGCTCAGTTGCCCAGCCCCCTGAGCAACGTGCGGACCTCTTCGGCGGAAGACCCCGTCGGTTCCAGCAACAAGTACTGCTTGTAGGCGTCGGCCGCCTGGGAATTCTTGCCGGTGAACTGTAGCGCCATGCCCAGCGACAGCCAGGCACGGGCGTTGGAGTCTTCTTCCTTGACGACCTCCTGCAACAGCTTGGCCGCCTCGCGGTAGGCCCCGTCCGTGGTGAAGCCGTTCACCAGCGCGATGCCCAGGCCCGCCTTCGCCTCCGTGGCCGTCGGCTTGAGCGCCAGCGCCTTGCGATAGCTTCCCGCCGCCGACCGGAACCGCTGACTGACGACGGCCGCCCTCGCCTGCTTCACCAGCGTGGCGAACTCGACCTCCGGATCCACGGCGGGCGCCGACGGAGGGGTGGTCTCGGTGGGTGTCGCCTCGGGCGGCTTCGGCGCCTCGGCAATGGCCGTGCCCGCATCCGGTGTAGCGGCGGGCGGCTCCGGCTGAGTCTCAGGGGCCTTGGCCGTGGCCGCCTCGAGCGGTGGCGCCTTCTCCGGAGGTGGCGTCTGCCTGGCGTCGTCGTTCACGGGCGCCTGCGTCTCCACCACGGGAGGCTTCGACGGAGGCGTCTCCGACGGACCGCTCCCCGTCCCCACGACAACGGCCGCGACCGCGCCGATGAGGACCACCGCCGCGCCGATGATGAGCCCGGTGCGATTGGAACGACCCGCATTGGCCACGGCTGCGTCACTGGTGTGAGTGGCCGCCGGCTTCCTTTCGGCCGACTGCACGGAAGAAGCGGGCGTCGCGGGCGCAACCGGGGCGGCGTCCGCTGACTTCACGGGCGTGGCGACTCCGGCGTCCGTGGGCTTCGCGGATGCATCCGGGGCGGCCTCCCCGGGCGTCACGGGCGCGGCATCGACCGGCGTCGCGGGCGCGGTGGCGGCCGGCTCGGCGGGCTGCGTCTCCACGACAGACGGAGCCTGCACCGGGGATGCGAGAAACGGTTCGACCGTGCTGGCCAGTGGCGCGCTGGGCGTGGGCGGCTCGGCGGACAGTTCGGGCACGCCGTGGCCCGAATAGGGCGGCAGCGCGAGTTGGGGCGTGGCGGGGACCTCTTCGGCCACGAACTCCGCATCGACCTGCACTGGCGGGATGGGCGGCGCCACGTAGCCGCTGCCACTCACCAGCGTCACCTCGGATGACGGCGGTGCCGGCGTCGGCGGGGGCACGGGTGGGAACGGATTGGGTGCCACGGCCGCGCCACCGAAGATGGGCGCACGCGACGAGGGCGCGGGCTCGAAGGCGGGCGCGCTCGCGGCGAAGGCGGAGGAGGCGGCGCCATGGGCCCGCGGCGTGTGCGACCAGCCAGAGCCCGGCCCCCACGTAGTGGGCGCGCTGATGCCCTCGGTGTCCACCCGGCTCCAGTCCAGCAGCAGGCTGCGACGCGCGTGCTCCACGGCGCGATGGGCCGGTGGCGGCTCGACCAGGAACGCCGAAGCCTCCTGCGCGGGGACCTCCGGGACCGGCTCGGTCACCGGAACTTCGGGCGTGTACTCAGGCGTGTCCGAGCGCTTGGGCCGCGCGTGGAAGACGACCACGTTGGCGGGCTGCGCAGGCGCGGCGGTCGGCGGCGCGGCCGGCTCGTCCTCCACGCCCGCGGGAGGTGCGAGCACGCTCTGTGGCATGGGCCGCGGAGAAGGCTCCGGCGCGGCGGCCACGGGCTCGGGGGCCGCTTCGGGAACGGCGGCTTCGGGAACCGGCTGCGGCGGGCTCTCCGGCGCGGGAGGCGCGGGCTCCACGGTCGCGCTGGCGGGCGGCGCCGTGTTGAGCCACTGCTCGATGCCAGGCTTGCTGCTCTGCACCGGCTCCAGCGGCGCGTTGCCCAGCTCGCGGATGAGGCCCTCGAAGTACAGCTTGCTGATGATGCCCAGCGCGGCCAGGTCCTCGAAGTCCGAGTCCTCCACCACGCGGCTCAACGCACGCTTGCCGTCGAAGAGCCGCAGGAGTCCGTTCACCTCGTCCGGAATCTCCGACAGGCGGTCGGCGAGCTGGTGGTAGTCAATCTCGAACACCGTCTCGAGCGGCGGCAGCTGCTCAAGCATGCGGCCCCACTCGTCGAGGCGGCGCATGCCCTCCATCAGCAGGCCCTGCGTGGAGATTTCGATGCGCTCCGGACGGTCCAGCGCGCTGAACTGCACCTCGAACTGGCCCTCGAAGGTGTTCAGCATCCGGTAGAAAGCGTTCTCGCCCTTGAGCCGTCCCAGCTCCGCGTCGATGACGCGTCCGTCCTTGAAGTAGACGGTGCCGGTGCGCTCGCCCTGGATGTTGATGAGGCCCGTCTTGCGGCCAATCTCGAAGGTCTGCACCAGGTCCACCACGCCCATGTCGGCGAGGCTGCCGGCGAAACCGCCCTTCGTCGTCTCCCGCTTCTCGATCCTCTCCTTCTCCGCCTTCTGGAGGATCATCTTCACGCGGGTGACGATCTCTTTGATGTAGATCGGCTTGGTCAGGTAGTCGTCACCGCCAAGCTCCAGGCCGCGCACCTTGAACTCGACCGACTTCTGACTCGTCAGGAAGACGAACGGGATGAACTTGAAGCGTTCGTCGGACTTGAGCGTCTTGCACAGCTCGAAGCCGTCCATCTCCGGCATCTTCGTGTCCGCGAGCACGAGGTCCGGAGGGCTGATCTGGACCTTCTCGAGCGCATCCTTGCCGTGAATGGCCGTCGTCACGGAGAAGCCAGCCTTCTTCAGGCTGACCTCCATGACCCGGAGGCTCTTCGCGTCACCATCGACCAGGAGCAGGTGCTGCTTGGCCACGTTCCATGCCTTTCGTCACTGCAGACGGCCCAGGGAGCCTGACGCGGGAGCATCCTGCCCGCTTTCCAGGCGTGTCAATGGCTGGGCCGGTGGAGAACCTGGCTGGCCTCCTGCTGGACAGGCGGCTCGAATCAGGTGCGGGGGAGAGTCAAATCGGGCCGGGCTGAAGCACCCGTACCCAGTGTGAGGCCTGCCGCGTCAGCGGAAGAAGCCTCCCTTCTTCGGAGGGTTCTTCCTGCGCATGTCGATGAGCCGCAGCTCCTGGTTCGCCTCCAGGTGCTTGGGGTTGGCGCGCACGGCCTCGCGGAAGCAACGCTCCGCGCGGTCCATGTCGCCTTCGACCCGGGCGATGACGCCGAGCTGGTAGTGCGCCCGATCACAATTCGGGTCGGCGCGCACCGCGTCCGCCATCATCTGCTTGGCCTTGGCCATGTCCGCCTTGCGCGCCGGGTCCATGTAGATGGCCCAGGCCCGAGCCGCCAGATACAGGGGCTTGGGTTCCAGCGCGTGGGCGCGGTCGTAGTGGTCGGAGGCCGTGGTGAAGTCGCGCTTGCGGAAGAAGACCTCGCCCATCTTGTAGAGGTCGTCGGCGTTGCTGTCGGCGCGGCCCTGCGGGCGGAGTACCGGAGCCGTCGGTGCGGACGCGGGCGGCTTGGGCAGGGTCTGCTGGGCCTGGAGGTTCTGCTGGTACGTCTTGCGCCGGGTGTCGTCGTAGAGGACCTCGTAGGCCTCTCGGATGGCTTCGAACACGGCGGTGATCTTCGGCGCCATGTGAGGCAGCGACGGCGGCAGGCGGTCCGGATGGAAGATCTTGGCCAGGTTGAGGAAGGCGGTCTTCACCTGGTCGCGCGAGGCATCCTGCGAAACGCCGAGCACGTAGAAGTGGTCTCGCTTGGCCTGGACGTCCGCGAAGCGCTGCTCGAGCTGCTGGGCCAGGCGGGCCTCGTCGGGCCTGGGGGGCTCGGAGGCCGCGGGAGCCGGGGCGGCGGGTTCGCTCGTGGACGCGGGCGTGGCGCCCGGTGCGGAGGGCGGGCGCCCACCGAGGACACCCATGTTCTCCATGGCGCGGCGCAAGAGACGCTGCCGCCGGAGCTTTGCTGCCTCGTCGGGGTTGGAGGGATCTGCCGCCAAGTCGTCCTCGTCAAAGTCCCAGTCGTCCAGGTCTCCGGACGGCTCGTCCCAGTCAGTCTGGCCAGTTGGCCATGAGTTGTCACCGGGGAAGGCCCCCGATGAATCTGGTGCTACCGGTTCGATGGTCGCCTCGACAATGGCCTCGACAGGAGGCTCGTCGAAATCGACGTTCGCCTGATTGACATCCGAGCGGACGAGCGACTCCAGGTGCGTATCGACCTGGAGGAGCGCGGCTTCGAACGACGCTGTCAGGGTGTCGGCGCCCTCGTCCTTGTCGAAGGCGACGATGCGCCAGAGGTCCTCGTCCCCTGTCTTGGGTGCGGCCGAGCGCGGCGGCGGCGCGGACGGTTGGGTGGCCCAGCTGGCATCGTCCTCCTCGTCGGGGGTCGCCTCCAGCAGGATGTCCGCGTCGTCTTCGGCGACAGGCGTGAGGACCGGAGGTTCGCCCGCGGCGGGACGGGACGCAGGAGCGGGCAGTGGCTCGGCGACGGCCCAAAGTTCGGGCTCGGGTTCGACTTCCAGCAGCGGGAGTTCCGACTCGGTGTCGGACGCAGCGCTGAGGGAGATGGCCTCGGCGTGCCACTGCTCGTCCTGGACGGGGACGCGGTCCTGCGTCCGCGTGGGCGGTGTGGACTGGGGCGGCTCGTCCGCGAGCCATGGCTCGAGCGGCTGGGACTTCGAGCGGCGCCGGGCCTCCTCCATGTCGTGGAGGAGCTCGGCCTGGGCCTTCTGCCGGGCGACACGGAGGGCGTCCGCGCTTTCGGGCAGAACGGCCAGGTCCAGGTCGGATGCACCGGCGTTCTGGACGGAGTCAGCCCAGGAATCCGCCTCGGAGGGCTGAGCGGGAAGCTCGGTGAGCAGGATGTCGCCCACATCGAGCGTGAGGGCCTCGACGTCCTCGGCCGCGAGTTCGGGGATGGAGATGGACTGCGTGGGCTCTTCGGAGGGACGGCCTTCGTCTGCCTGACGGGCCTGCTCGGCGGCTCGAGCTTCCTTGCCGCGACGGACAGCATCGGCACGGCGGCGTTCGACCTCCAGGCGCAGTTCTTCGGCCTGGCGGGCTTCTTCGGCCTGGCGGGCCTCTGCCTCGACGCGCGCGACCTCGGCGAGACGGGCCTCCTCTGCGGCCCAGATCTCCTCCGCGCGGCGGGCTTCTCTCGCAAGGCGGGCGGACTCCGCGAGACGGCGCTCCTCGATGAGGCGAGCTTCTTCGGCAAGGCGTTCTGCCTCGAGCCGAGCCTCTTCCGCGAGGCGGGCCTCCTCCGCAAGCCGCTCCGCCTCTTCCGCCAGGCGTTCTGCCTCGAGCCGAGCGGCCTCCGCACGCTGCGCCTCTTCCGCAAGGCGGCGCTCTTCTTCGAGGCGCGCTTCTTCGGCGAGACGGGCCTCTTCCGCGAGGCGGCGCTCCTCTTCGAGACGAGCTTCTTCGGCGAGACGGGCCTCTTCCGCGAGGCGGCGCTCTTCTTCGAGGCGAGCTTCTTCGGCGAGACGGGCCTCTTCTTCGAGGCGCGCTTCTTCCGCTACGCGGGCCTCTTCAGCCAGACGACGCTCTTCTTCAAGGCGGGCCTCTTCCGCGAGCCGAGCCTCTTCTGCGAGCCGAGCCTCTTCCGCCAGACGACGCTCTTCTTCGAGCCGCTCCGTCTCGTCGGCCAGACGACGCTCTTCTTCGAGTCGAGCTTCTTCGGCGAGACGGGCCTCTTCCGCGAGCCGAGCCTCTTCTGCAAGGCGGCGTTCTTCTTCAGCCCGAGCTTCTTCGGCGAGACGGGCTTCTTCCGCCAGCCGAGCTTCTTCCGCGAGCCGAGCCTCTTCAGCCAGGCGAGCTTCTTCGGCGAGGCGCGCCGCCTCAAGTAGAGCCGCTTCTGCCAGACGAGCTTCCTCCGCCAGACGCTCCGCCTCTAGCTGGGCCTCTTCCGCGAGACGACGCTCCTCTTCAAGGCGCGCTTCTTCTGCCAGCCGGGCCTCTTCCGCGAGACGAACCTCCTCCGCCAGACGACGCTCTTGTTCAAGGCGGCGTTCTTCTTCAAGACGCGCCTCTTCCGCCAGGCGGCGCTCCTCTTCGAGCCGCGCTTCTTCCGCCAGCCGAGCCTCTTCCGCGAGCCGGGCCTCTTCGGCCAGTCGGGCCTCTTCGGCCAAGCGCCGCTCTTCTTCGAGCCGAGCCTCTTCGGCCAAGCGCGCTTCTTCGGCTACGCGAGCCTCTTCTGCGAGCCGAGCCTCTTCTGCGAGCCGGGCCTCTTCTGCGAGCCGAGCCTCTTCTGCGAGCCGAGCCTCTTCGGCGAGACGGGCCTCTTCCGCGAGCCGAGCCTCTTCCGCAAGGCGGCGCTCTTCTTCGAGGCGAGCTTCTTCGGCGAGACGGGCCTCTTCCGCGAGGCGAGCTTCTTCGGCGAGACGGGCCTCTTCCGCGAGGCGAGCTTCTTCGGCGAGCCGCGCCTCTTCAGCTAGGCGCTCCTCTTCGAGTCGAGCCTCTTCAGCCAGCCGAGCCTCTTCAGCCAGCCGAGCCTCTTCCGCGAGCCGAGCCTCCTCCGCGAGACGCCGTTCCTCTTCAGCAAGGCGCTCCGCCTCAAGCCGAGCTACCTCTGCGAGCCGGGCCTCTTCCGCCAGCCGGGCCTCTTCAGCCAAGCGCACTTCTGCAGCGAGCCGAGCCTCTTCCGCGAGCCGACGCTCCTCTTCAAGGCGCGCTTCCTCTGCCAGCCGGGCCTCTTCCGCGAGGCGGCGCTCTTCTTCGAGGCGAGCTTCTTCGGCGAGACGGGCTTCTTCTGCCAGCCGAGCCTCTTCCGCGAGCCGGGCCTCTTCGGCCAGGCGGCGCTCCTCTTCGAGCCGCGCCTCTTCCGCCAAGCGGGCTTCTTCCGCCAGCCGAGCCTCTTCGGCGAGACGGGCCTCTTCCGCCAGCCGAGCCTCTTCCGCGAGACGGGCCTCTTCCGCAAGGCGGCGCTCTTCTTCGAGGCGCGCTTCTTCGGCGAGACGGGCCTCTTCCGCGAGGCGGCGCTCTTCTTCGAGGCGCGCTTCTTCGGCGAGACGGGCCTCTTCTGCCAGCCGAGCCTCTTCTGCCAGCCGAGCCTCTTCCGCGAGGCGGCGCTCTTCTTCGAGGCGAGCTTCTTCGGCGAGCCGAGCCTCTTCGGCCAGGCGGCGCTCCGCCTCGAGCCGAGCCTCTTCGGCAAGACGCGCCTCTTCCGCGAGACGCCGTTCCTCTTCAGCAAGGCGCTCCGCCTCAAGCAGAGCCACCTCTGCGAGCCGGGCCTCTTCGGCGAGCCGGGCCTCTTCGGCGAGCCGGGCCTCTTCGGCCACGCGCCGCTCCTCTTCGAGCCGAGCCTCTTCAGCCAAGCGCGCTTCTTCAGCCAGGCGAGCTTCTTCGGCGAGCCGCGCCTCTTCCGCCATGCGGGCTTCTTCCGCCACACGGCGCTCTTCTTCGAGCCGAGCCGCCTCAGCGCGTCGAGCGTCTTCCGCCAGGCGCTCCGCCTCAAGCCGAGCCTCCTCCGCCCGCCGCCGCTCCTCTTCGAGCCGCGCCTCCTCCGCTCTCTGCCGAGCCTCTTCCTCTTCCCGTCGAACCCGCTCGCGCGCCTCCCAGTCCTCCACGGAGAGCGCCTGCACCCATCCCTCGCGCTCCAGCACGAGCAGCAGCGCTTCCTGCGCGGGCGTCAGCGACTCCGGCTCACGGAACTCCGCCAACGTCTCCAGGAACGCCCGCTCCGAAGCATCCGCGAGCCACGGCCCACAGGCCTCGACATCCTCGCACCGGAACACCCGCGCCGCCGCGCCGCCATGAATCGGCCCCTCCAGCGCCGCGCGCACCACCCGCACGCCCGCGATGGGCTGAAACCCCTCCGCCTCCACCGTCCCCGGTTCGAACGCGGCCTGCTCCGCCAGCGCACTCAACCGCCGGACATGCGCGAGCACCTGCTGCTCCGCCACCACCTCCGGCACCAGGTTGAACGCCTCCAGCGTCTCCTCGTCCGGAGCCCCTGCCCCGCCCCGCGCCCACAGCGTGTCCAGCGCCTCCGCGTCCAGCAGCCCGGACTGGAGCAGGGCCTGCGCCGGGCTCTGGAACCCGAAGCCCAGCTGCGTCCCCACGAGGTTCCCCTCGCGCAGCCACAGCCGGGACTCGCGCCCTCCCGAGGAAAGCGTGAGCCTCCCGGTGGCGCGGGACTTGTGGGCGGAATAGAGCGCTTCGGCGGCCTGCGACGGGGTCATGCGGCGCCGCAGTGTAGTCCCTCTACACGGCCCCTCAACTTGCCGGGGGTGCTTGCCTGCCCGCTCCGGTGAAACGGACCTGTCGCAGGGCCTCATAGGTCCCGATTCCCACCGACGTGGACAGGTTCAGGCTCCGGCGGTCCTCCAGCATGGGAATGGTGACGGCCGTCCCCGTGCCCCCCTCCATCACCTCCGGCGCCAGCCCGGACACCTCCGAGCCGAACACCAGGTGGTCCCCCTCCTCGAACCGGGCCTCATACAGGGATGTTTCAGCCCGAGCGGAGAAGAGCCACCGCCGGGCGTCCGGGTAGTCCGCCGCATAGGCCGCGTAGGTTGGATACAGGCGGAGAAATACCTTGTCCCAGTAGTCCAGCCCCGCCCGCTTGAGCTGCCGGTCGTCAATGGAGAAGCCCAGGGGCTCCACCAGGATGAGCCGGCAGCCCGTCACGGCGCACAGGCGGGCGACGTTGCCGGTGTTGGGGGGAATCTGGGGAGAAACGAGGACCAGGTGGAGAGGACGCGCCAGGGGCTCGAGCATGGGGTAGAAGGCGCTACATGCGCTGGAAGGTGAACAACGAGACGCGGCAACGGCTGCTGGCGGACCGGGCCGACAAGGCCACCTCGTTCCTCCAACGGTTCAAGGGACTCATGGGGCGCCGCTCGCTGGAGGTGGGCGAGGGGCTCCATATCGTCCCTTGCAACTCCATCCACACTTTCTTCATGCGCATCCCCATTGACGTGCTGTTCCTGGACGCCCAGGGCCGCATCGTCAAGCAGATGCCCGCCCTGCCGCCCTGGCGTGCGACATCCGTGTATTTCCAGTCACGCTCGGTCCTGGAGCTTCCCGCGGGTGTCCTCGCCGCCAGCGGCACCCAGGAAGGCGATGTGCTGAGCTTCGAGCCGGTTCCTTGAGGCCCTGCCCGAAGTGCCCCTGCCTGTCAGGCCGGGATGCACGAGTTTTGACCGATTTCCGAGCGCTTTGTTAACCTCCGGCGCCACGTTTTCTCGCCCCTTTAGAAGAGTTCTCGCGCATGCGCATCGAGGTAGCTGGCAGCACCCACGTTGGGATGAAGCGGAATCACAACGAGGACAACTTCCTGATGCTCCCGGAAGAGTTTCTCTTCTGCGTGGCGGATGGCATGGGTGGCCACTCGTCTGGAGAAATCGCCAGCCGCATCGCGGTGGACGAGCTCGGCGAGTTCTACAAGCTCACGTCCAAGGACCAGGACTGCACCTGGCCCTTCAAGATGGACAAGACGCGCAACTATGACGAGAACCGGCTCGCCACCGGCATCAAGCTCGCCAACGCGCGCATCTTCGAGAAGGCCTGCTCCGAGTCCAAGTACAAGGGCATGGGCACCACCATCGTCACGGCGCATTTCACCCAGAGCACCGTCTACGTGGGCCACGTCGGCGACAGCCGCGTGTACTACTTCCGCGGCGGCGCCCTGAAGCAGGTGACGGAGGACCACTCCCTCCTCAACGACTACCTCAAGGCGAAGAAGCTCTCGCCGGAGGAGATTGAGAACTTCCCCCACAAGAACGTCATCGTCCGCGCGCTGGGCATGAAGGAGAACGTCCAGGTGGATGTCTCCCGCGTGGAGCCGCAGGAGGATGATGTCTTCCTGCTCTGCTCGGACGGCCTGAGCGGCATGGTGACGGACGCGCAGATGCAGGAAATCCTGCAGCGCACGCCGGAGCTGGAGAAGGCCTGCTCGCAGCTCATCGACATGGCCAACGCCGCAGGTGGCAACGACAACGTCACCTGCGTGCTGGCCCGCTACCACGCCGCCTGAGCGGCGGCGCTCAGCGCCTCTTCAGCGGCGCGGCAATCCGGTGCGCGCCCCAGGCGAGCACCTCGGAGAGCGACTCCCCGGAGGACACCTCGGTGTCCTCGAAGACGGTGGCTCGCGAGAGCCGCGCCCCCGAAGCCACCTTCGCGCCCGGCTCCAGCGACACGCCCGGCCCCACGGCGGCTCCGGCGGCCACCGCGCTGCCCCGCCCCAGGTACACCGGGCCCTCCGCCGTGCCGTCCAGGCGGGCCTCCGCGTGCGCCCAGGTGCCACTCGCGCCGCGCGTGGTCCCCGCCAGCGGTGAGTCCGCGCCCAGCCACTCCAGCCGCACGTGCCCGGCGAGCACATCCTGCACGGTGGCGAGGTAGCGCGACGGCGTGCCCAGGTCGGACCAGTACCCGTCCACCCGCACGCCACGCACCGTCTGCCCGGCCTCCATGGCGCGCACGTAGACCTCGCGGTTGATGTCCTCCTCACCTCGCGGCGACATGAAGTCGAAGACGCGCGGCGACATCACGTGCACGCCGGTGAAGTGCCACGGCGACAAGCCTTCACCGCCAGGGCCGTGGCCGGCGATGCGGCGCACGCGGCCCTCCGCGTCCAGCTCCACCGCCGCGTAGGTCTCTCCCGCTGGCATGGGCTGCAGCACCATGGTGGCCAGCGCGCCGGACGCCTGGTGCACGGCCACCACCGGCCGCAGGTCCACCGGGTAGAGGATGTCGCCGTTGAAGACGATGAAGTCGCCGTCCGACAGGAAGTCCCGCAGGCCGCGAATGCCGCCGCCGGTGCCCTGGATGACGGGCTCGTTCACCACGTGCAGCGGCAGCCCCGCGCGTGCGCACTCGGCGCGGGCCACCGCCTCCATGGTGTCTGGCAGGTGGTGGGTGTTGATGCCCACCGCCGTCACGCCCGCGGCCTTCAGCACCGCCAGGTGGTAACGCAGCAGCGGCTGTCCCAAGAATGGCATCGCCGGCTTGGGCCAGCGTTCGGTGAGCGGGCGCAGGCGCGTGCCCAGGCCCGCGCAGAGGACCATGGCCTTCATCTCAGGCCGCCAGCTCCGGGACGTACTTCGCCACCAGGTCCTGCAGCTTGCGCAGCTCCGGCCGCCGCGCGAAGCCGTCACGCACGTAGCGCAGCGACGCGGGGATGGACACCAGGAAGCCCGGGTTGCCCTTCACCCGGTTGATGAACTCGAAGCGGCCCGCGTCCTTCAGCTTGCGCTGGATGGTGAGCAAGTCGAAGAAGGCCTTGAAGGACGCCGCGTCGATGCGCTCGCCACTCACCTCCTGGAAGGTGGCGATGTAGCGGTCCAGCATCGCGTCCACGAAGTCGCGGTCCAGCTCCACGTAGCTGTCGCGCAGCAGTGCCACCAGGTCGTACTGGCGCGGGCCCTGGAGCGCGTCCTGGAAGTCGATGACGACCAGCTCGCCCTCCTTCACCATGATGTTGCGGCTCTGGTAGTCGCGGTGGGTGAAGCCACGAGGCGCGGCGGCCAGCTGCCGGGCGATGTCGCGGAAGGTGGCGTCCAGTTCGGCGCGCTCGGCGTCCGTGGGCGTCTTGCCACTCCACGCCTCCAGGCCCCACTCGCGGAAGTGGTGCAGCTCCCAGTCGTAGAGGTCCTCGTCGAAGGCGCGGGTGAAGGCCAGGCAGTCCGGGTCCTCCGCCTTCTCCGCCGCCGCGCGCAGGCGCGCCAGCAGGTCCACGGCGCGGCTGTAGAGCGCCTCGTGGTGCTTGCCGCCCTCCAGCGCGGACTCGAAGGTGATGTCACTCAAATCTTCAATCACCATCATCCCCGCCGGCTCGTCATAGCGGAGGATGCGCGGCACCCGCACGCCCAGCTTCTCCAGGTAGCGGTGCACGTTGATGAAGGGCAGCTCCTTGGGCGGCTCGCCCTTGGTGGCCTCGTCGCTCTTCTTCGTCGAGTCGGGCGGCATCACCATCACCACCCAGCTCTCGGGCGGCGCGCCAACGCGGTAGTACGAGCGGCTGCTCGCCTCGCCCTTCAGCTTCGTGATGGGGGCGTTGGGAACGGGACGGCCCATGGCCTGTCCCACCTGGTCGCGCAGGGCGGCCTCGAGTTCCATATCGACGGGGTTCTCCGGAGGGGGTTGACGCAAGTCGCACGCGAGTATCGGAGGCGCGCCCATCCGGGTCAAAGGCCTGTCCGGGCGGATGGCCGGACGCCCCCCGGGCTGTCGCCAACCCGACGGGCGGCCAGCCATCCTCCCCCCTCGTCCGGGTGCGTCGGAACTCCCTGCCCGCCGGGGTGGGTTCAACGCTCTCCGGGGTCGCAAGAGGCCACACGCTGTCGACCGGGCCAGTGCGGCGGCATATAAGACGCGCCGCGAACCCTCATTAACTTACGGAAGCCGCGATGGACATCCACGAGAACATCCTCACCGCCATTGGCAACACGCCGCTGGTCAAGCTCAACAAGCTTGTCGGGCCGAACGACGCGACCGTGCTGGTCAAGTGCGAGTTCATGAACCCGGGCGCGTCCATCAAGGACCGCATGGCGCTCTACATCCTCGAGAAGGCCGAGCGGGAGGGGAAGCTCAAGCCCGGCGGCACCATCGTCGAGAACACGTCCGGCAACACCGGCATGGGCGTGGCGCTGGCCGCGGCCGTCAAAGGCTACAAGTGCATCTTCACCATGCCGGACAAGATGTCCCTGGAGAAGATCAACCGCCTCAAGGCGCTGGGCGCGCAGGTGGTGGTGACGCCGACGAACGTGCCGGCCGAGGACCCACGCAGCTACTACGAGACGGCCAAGCGCCTGCACCGCGAGACGCCGGGCGCGTTCATGCTGAACCAGTACCACAACCCCGACAACATCGAGGCGCACTACAACACCACCGGTCCTGAGATCTACGAGCAGACCGAGGGCAAGTTCGACTACTTCGTCGCGGGCCTGGGCACCGGCGGCACCATGAGCGGCGCCGGCAAGTTCCTGAAGGAGAAGATTCCCGGCCTCAAGAATGTCGGCGTGGACCCGGAGGGATCCGTCTACGAGGGCTACTTCAAGACGGGCAAGCTGACCGAGCCGCACGTCTACAAGGTGGAAGGCATCGGCGAGGACATGCTGTGCGGCGCCATGGACTTCACCAACCTGGACGACGTGCGCCAGGTCGATGACCGCCAGTGCTTCATCGCCGCGCGCCGCCTGGCACGTGAGGAAGGCATCTTCGCCGGCGGCTCCTCGGGCGCGGCGATTCACGTCGCGGTGCAGTTGGCCAAGGAAGTGGGCAAGGGCAAGACGATTGTCGTCGTGCTCCCGGACTCGGGAAGCAGCTACATCAGCAAGTTCCACTCGGACGAGTGGATGCGCGACAACGGCTTCCTGGAGGAGAAGGGCGCCGGCACCATCCGCGACATCCTGGGCGACAAGCGCAAGGACGTGAAGACGGCGCGCCGCGGTGACAAGGTCGACCAGGTGGTCGAGACGATGCGCGGCCACGGCATCAGCCAGATGCCGGTGGTGGGCGACGACGGCCGCACGGTGGGCATGGTGCACGAGTACGACCTGCTCAACGCGCTGGTCGCCGGCAAGGCGAAGTTCTCCGACAGCATCGACAGCATCATCGCGCCGCTGCAGGGCGCGCTGTCGCTCGACACCAGCATCGCCCGCCTGCGCGAAGTCTTCGCTCAGGACAACGTGGCGGTGGTGAAGGACGGCGAGAAGGTGGTCGGCATCGTCACCAAGATCGACCTCATCGACTACCTGCACCGCACGGCGGCGTAGTCCCCGGCGCGCTCGCGCCAGGGAAGCACCGAGGGCCTCCACGTTTCCCCAGCGGAAACGGGAGGCCCTTCGTGTTCATGGACGCCGGCCGAAGAGCACGTTGGCCAGCTCCGTCATCACCACCTCATCCTTCTGGTTGCGCACCTCCATGCGGAGCTTGATGGCGCCCCGATCCGGTTTGCTGCGCGACGGCGTGGCGGAGACGACCTCCACCCGCACGTGCAACGTGTCCCCCGGACGCACGGGCTTGAGCCAGCGCAGCTCATCCAAGCCGGGCGAGCCCATGCTGGATGTCTGCCCCAGGAAGCTGTCCACCAACAGCCGGTGACACAGGGAAGCGGTGTGCCAACCGCTGGCCACCAGCCCGCCGAAGATGCTGTCGCGGGCGGCTTCGTCGCTCAGGTGGAAGGGCTGCGGGTCGAACTGCGTCGCGAAGGCGATGATTTCCTCGCGCGACACCACGTGGGGGCCGTGTTCGCTCACGTCCCCGGGCTGGAAGTCCTCGAAGTAGCGCATGGGCGCTACTTCAACGCGACGTGTCCTTGGATTCCAGTTCCTCCGGGTGGAACACGCGCGAAGCGACGCGATCCAACACTTCGGAGTTCCACTTGATGCTGACCTTCATCAGCCGGCGCATCTCCTTGGCGAAGGCGCGCTCGGACGGCATGCGGGTGTACGTCCGGGCCAGGTAGAGGCCCCGGTTCTCCCGCTCGTAGTCCACGGTGCCGCCACCAGCATCCGTGCCCTCCCGCTCCTCCGCCTGGAAGCCCTCGATGACGCCGGGCTTGGGCGGCTCGCGGAAGCGGTACACCAAAGCGCTGCACTTCAGCGCCTGGGTGTCCTCCAACCACTCGAAGTACAGCGACGCGCCCCCCGCGGAGAGCCCGCCGAAGCCCTGGGGATTGATGCCCGGGCTGGGCGGCGTGCCCTCTTCATGGAGGAAGCCCTGGACCAGTCGCTGGGCAGACTCCCGCGTCAGCGGCGTATCCGCCGGAGCAGCGGGGCCCAGGCCCGAAATCCAGGACCTGAGCAGGCCAGCGAGGCCACTGCGGGGAGCGGTAGCCATGGGTTACTTGTTGAAGTTGCCTTCGCGGGCCTGGTCGAACGGCACGCGGTTCTTGAGGTAGACGGCCTCGAAGCTGTGGCCGTCGAACGGGTTCAGGTGGAACTCGTTGAACTGGTGGACCTTGGAGCCCTTGCCACCGTCCGCGATGGGGTTCCACTTGTCCGGGATGGGGCCCAGACCGAACATGCTGGGGACCGGGTCGCCACGGTTCACGTAGTGCACGTAGTTCGGGCCGTCCGGGTACGTGGCGGCGGCGCCGCCGAACGTCTCCACGTTGATCTTCCCCATCAGCGCCTTGGCGTCCTGCTTGGACATCCCATCTTCGATGCGCAGCCGGTTGTACACGTCGTTCAGCGCGCGGCTGGAGACGAGGCCACCCTGGCTGTGCGCCATCAGGTGCACGTCACGGCCGGCCTTGATTTCGGTGTAGAGCGCGTCCGCCAGGGTGTCCACGGCGGGGTTGGTACCCTTGTCCAGCTTGTCCTTCACGGACTGGGCCAGGTCCGCGCCCATGCCCTCGGTGGCGTTGTGGATGCCGACGACGCGCGAGCCCGTCGCGTTGGCGATGGCCTGCAGGCTCTCCGACTGGGCCTCCTTCGTCGTCAGGATGCCGTTGACGTAGAGGACCGTCGACTGCGGGTTCGGGTTGTTGGCCGGCGTCACACCCGGGATGTCCGCCAGCGGGGTCCCCGGCGGGAACGTCGCGCCGCCCGCGCCCAGCAGCTTGCCGTCGTGCACGCGGTCCGGCTGGTTGCCACCGCCGAAGAACTCCTGCACGCCCCGCGCGGCGCCGCCGACGACGTTGCCCACGCCCCGGGCGGTGCCGGAGACGGCGTTCTCGAAGCCGTCCACGAACTGGCCGACCTTGCGGCCACTGGCAGCCGCGGCGTCCTTCACGTTGTCGACGGCGTTACCCACGGCGTCCTGCGTACGGTCAATGGCCTTCTCGGCACCGGTACGGACCGTGTTGATGAGTTTCCGGCCGCGCTCGATGGGGTTCATGGGGGCTCCAGGCGATTTAGAAGGAGTGGACTACAAGTGAAGGGATTATCGTCCCAGGGTCCTGGAAGTTGCGGTGCCCCTCACTTTGCCGCACTGCGGCAAAGGATCAGCGTCCGAAGACGCGGTCCGCCACCCGGTTCAGGACGGTGCTGCTCCACTCGAGGCTGGCCTTCATCAGCCGCTTCATGTCGTCGTTGAAGATGGGGATCTGCGGCGCCGTGGTGTAGGTGCGGCTGAGGAACAGGGACTTGTTCTCCGGCTCGAAGTCCACGGTGCCGCCGCCGGTGTCGGTGCCCTTCTTCTGCTCGTCCTGGAAGCCCTCCAGGATGCCCGGCTTGGGGGTGTCCCGGAACCGGTGGATGAGGGCACTGCACTCCAGCGCCTGCTCCTTGTCGTGCCACTCGAAGTAGAGCTGCGCATCGCCCAGGGCGACGCCGCCGAAGCCCTGCGGGTTGATGCCGACGCTGTTGGGGCTGCCGTTGGCGGCGAGGAACGCCTGCGCCAGCATCTGCGCTTCTTCTCGGGTCATGGGGGTCGGTCTCCAGGGGCGGGCACTGCCAGAGCGGGCAGCCTAGCAAATCAGCACGCCGCCTCCAGCCCGGACGACGGCATGACAAGGGCCTCCGCGCGCTTCCGGGAAGGCGAGCGCGGGGAGGCCCTGGAGACCGAAGGGGGCGAGGCCCTGACGGCTACTTCGCGGCGTCGAGCGCCTGGGACAGGTCATCCACCAGGTCCCGCGCGTCCTCGATGCCCACCGACAGGCGGATGAAGCCGTCGGTGATGCCCAGCTGCTCGCGCGTCTCCTTGGGGATGGAGGCGTGGGTCATGATGGCCGGGTGCTCGATGAGGGACTCGACGCCGCCGAGCGACTCGGCGCAGGCGAACACCTTCACCGTCTTGAGGAAGGTGCGGGCCGCCTCCAGGCCTCCCTGGATGTCGAAGGTCACCATGCCGCCAAAGCCGGACATCTGCTGCTTCGCCAGCGCGTGCTGCGGGTGCGACTCCAGGCCCGGGTAGGTGACCTTCTTCACCTTCGGGTGGGACGCCAGGAACTGCGCCACCTTCATCGCGTTGGAGGCGTGGCGGTCCATGCGCACGTGCAGCGTCTTCACGCCGCGCAGCACCATGAAGCTGTCGAAGGCGCCGGACACGCCGCCCACCGCGTTCTGGAGGAAGTACATCCGCTCCGCCACGTCCTCGCGGCTGGTGCAGACGAAGCCGCCCACCACGTCGCTGTGGCCGTTGATGTACTTGGTGGTGGAGTGCGCCACCACGTCGAAGCCGAGGTCCAGCGGGCGCTGGAAGTACGGCGTCATGAACGTGTTGTCGGCGACGGAGAGGATGTTCCGCTTCTTGGCGACCTCGGCGATGCGCGCCAGGTCGATGAGCTTGAGCATCGGGTTGGTGGGGGACTCCACCCACACCATCTTCGTCTTCGGCGTAATCGCCGCCTCGAAGCTCTCCGGCTTGGACAGGTCCACGAAGGAGAAGTGCAGCCCGGCCCGCCGGAACACCTTGTCGAAGAGACGGAAGGTGCCGCCGTACACATCGTCCGAGACGACCACGTGGTCGCCCGAATCCAGCATGTGCATCAGCATGTCCGTGCCCGCCAGGCCGGAAGCGAAGGCCGCGCCGTACTTCGCGCCCTCGAGCGCGGCCAGACAGTCCTGGAGCGCCTTGCGGGTGGGGTTCTGCGTCCGGCTGTACTCGTAGCCCTTGTGCTCTCCGGGGCCGTCCTGGACGTAGGTGGAAGACAGGTAGACGGGCGTCATGATGGCGCCCGTGGTGGGGTCCGGCTCCTGACCGGCGTGAATGGCAAGCGTGTCGAAGCGCATGCCGGGGGAACTAACACAGTCCATCCCTGCCGCGCAGCAGGACCCGCCTATTCGAACTTCCCGTGACGCCCTGCCCCCTGGGCAAAACGCGTGGCGCCGGCAATGGACTCCGACTCCAGCACCTTGACGCCGCGGGCGAACTCCTGACGCAGTGCTTCCTCGGTGCCCAGACCCGCCTGGGTGTAGGCGGAGCGCCGGTCCGCGTTCATGCACGCCTGCGGGAAGGCGGCCACCTCGCGCGCCAGGGCCTCGGCGGCCTCGCGCGCCTGCCCCCGGGGCACCACGCGGTTGACCAGACCCATGGCCAGTGCCTCCTGGGCGGACACGGCCCGGCCCGTGAGGATGAGGTCCAGGGCCCGAGACAGGCCGATGAGCCGGGGCAGCCGCACCGTCCCCCCATCGATGAGGGGCACACCCCAGCGGCGGCAGAAGACACCCAGGACGGCGTCCTCCTCGGCCACGCGCAAGTCGCACCACAGCGCCAGCTCCAAGCCGCCCGCCACGGCATGGCCGCCGATGGACGCGATGACGGGCTTGGACAGCACCATGCGCGAGGGGCCCATGGGTCCATCCCCGTCCAACTCCAGGCGGGGCAACCGGCCTTCGGAGACGGCCTTCAGGTCCGCCCCGGCGCAGAAGGTGCCCCCTTCTCCATGGAGCACGCCCACACGCGCGTCCGGGTCCGCGTCGAAGGCACGGAAGGCCTCCGCCAGCGCCTGGGCGGTGGCGCCATCCACGGCGTTGCGCACCTCCGGGCGGTCCAGGATGACGGTGGTGACGAGGCCGTTCTTCTCGACGCGCACGCTCATGGCGGCGGAGTCTTCTTCCCTCGCGTCCGGACCGCAATCCCGCCGCGGTGCTTCCTTACATGGGCGCGTGCGCGCCCTCCCCTTCCGACAGGCCGTGGATGATGCGCGCCACCTGGCGCAAGTCGTCCACGAAGGCCTCCAGAGCAGCCTCCTTCGCCCGAGGGTCCGGCGCGCGGAGGATGGAGGACGGGTGCACCGTGGCCACCACCACCCGCGCCCATTCCGACGCCATCGGCTGCCCACGCGACTGCGTCACCCGGAACTCCTTGCCCAGCAGTGCCTGCGCCGCGGTGGCCCCCAGGCAGACGAGGACGTCCGGGCGGAACACGCGAATCTCCGCCTCCAGCCACGGCAGGCAGGCGCGAATCTCCGTCATGGTCGGCTTCGCGTGGATGCGCCGGGGCCCCTGGCCGGTCCACTTGAAGTGCTTCACCGTATTGGTGACGTACACCTGCGCCCGGTCGATGCCGGCGACCTCCAGCGCCTCGTCCAGCAGCCGTCCGGAGGGGCCCACGAAGGGCCTGCCGGCCCGGTCCTCCTGGTCTCCCGGCTGCTCCCCCACCAGCATCACCCGGGGGCCGGGGCGCGGCTGGCCCTCGGGCTCGCCAAAGACAGTCTGGGTGCCCGTGCGCCACAGCGGGCAGGCCTGACATCCCGCGGCCGCCTTTCGGAGCTTGTCGTACGTCGGAGACTCAGGGATGAGGGGGGCCGCGGTGGTCTGGACGGAAGGACGCTTGGGCATGGCTGACACACAAGGTACGCATGGCTCTCACGACGCAACCGGCCCCGAGGGCATGTTCGCCAACCGCCTGCGCAAGGGGGACAAGCGCTTCCGGAAGTGGGCCCGGACGCAGGGGCTGACGGCCTTCCGCGTCTACGACAGGGACATCCCCGAGTACCCGTACGCCATCGACGTCTACGGCGACTGCGCCCACGTCGTGGAATATCCCCGCCGGCGCGCCATCGCCTCCGGTGCCGCGGACACGCAGCGGGAGGAAGTCCTGGCCGCGGTGACCCAGGTGCTGGCCGTGCCCCCCGAACGCGTCTTCGTGAAGACGCACACGCCCCAGCCCTGGGGCCGCTCTCAGTACGGCCGGGTGGGCCAGGACAGCGGGCGCATCGTGGTGGAAGAGCAGGGCCTGAAGTTCTGGGTGAACCTGGGCGACTACCTCGACACCGGCCTCTTCATGGACCACCGCAACACCCGCGCGCGCGTGCGGGAGGAGGCCCGGGGCAAGCGCTTCCTCAACCTCTTCGCGTACACCGGGGCCTTCACCGTCTACGCCGCCGCTGGAGGCGCCGCGAGCACGATGACGGTGGACCTGTCCAACACCTACCTGGACTGGGCCGAGGACAACCTGGACCTCAACGGCCTGGCCGACGCACGGCACACGCTGGTGCGCGCGGATGCCAAGGCCTGGGTGGAGGCCCAGGCCGACGCGCCAGAGCGGTACGACCTGGTGGTGTGCGACCCGCCGTCCTTCTCCACGTCGAAGAAGATGTCGGGCAGCTTCAACGTGCAGCGCGACCACCCGCGCCTGCTGGCCGCCATCCGGGCGCTGCTCGCACCCGGTGGCGTCCTCTACTTCTCCAACAACTTCCTGGGGTTCCAGTTGGAACCGAAGGCCACGCGGGGGATGGAGGTGGAGGAAATCACCCCTCGCTCCATCCCCGAAGACTTCCAGCGCAAGGAGATCCACCGCTGCTGGCGCATGGTGGCTCCCTGACGCTGGCGTCCGTCCCGACTACAGCCAGCAGACGTTGTCGATGCAACGCTCGCCGGCGGGGCACTCGCAGTTGGCCTGGCAGCTGTTGCCGCTGCCCGTGTTGACGGGCTTGCAGACGCCGTCCGTGCAGGCCTGACCGGACGGGCACTCGCAGTTGGCGCGGCACACCGGGGTGGACGTCCCGGCATCCTGCGGCGGCGGAGGAGGCGGCACCTTACACTGGCCGTTGGAGCAGACCTGGCCCGACGGGCAGTCGCAGTTGGCCTGGCAGGCCGTGCCCGTGCCCGCGTCCGGCGGAGGAGGCGGCGGGGTCGGCGGCCGGCAGTAACCGTTGGTGCAGACGTCACCCGAGGGGCAGTCGCAGTTGGCCACGCACGTCTGACCCGGGTCCGGCTGCGGCGGCTTGCACTGGCCATTGAAGCAGACCTGGCCGGCGGGGCACTCGCAGTTGGCGCGGCACTGGCCCCCGTCCGGAATGGGCATGCAGTAGCCAATCTGGCAGCTGTAGTCGTCCGGGCACTGGGTGGTGGAGTCGCAGGACGCGCGGCACTGGCCATCCACGCAGTCCTTCCCACCGGTGCAGTCCGCCGCGGTGGTGCAGGCGTTCGGGTCCACCGGGCGCGGACGGCACAGGCCACTCACGCAGGTGTCGGTGGCGTCGCACCAGGAATCGTCATAGCAGCCGCGGATGCACTGGTTGTTGATGCAGTAGTTCCCCGCACCACAATCCATGTTCACCCGGCACTGCTGAGGAGAACCCCCGTCCACACCCGCATCCGGGCGCGTCCCACCGTCGGAGCCAGCGTCCGGGCGCGTCCCACCGTCGGAGCCAGCGTCTGGACGCGTCCCCCCGTCCGTCCCCGAATCCGGGCGCGTCCCGCCATCAGAACCCGCGTCCGGGCGCGTCCCGCCGTTCCCAACGCAGTAGTGGTCGTCGCACCGCTGGCCCGAACCGCAGTCGGAGTCACGCGAGCAGAACTGCGAACAGACGCTGTTGATGCAGATCTGGGACCCGGGGCAGTCCAGGGAAGAGGAACACTCGCCCGAGCCAGGTGGAACGGTCCGACAGACGCCACTGCGGCAGCTCTCACCGACGCTGCAATCCTTGTCGGAGGAGCAGTAGCAGATGTCGTCGTCGCCGTCGTCGTACCAGTCATCCTCTCCATGGACGATGCAGCCCGGGAGGACGGCGAGAACGGCGAGCAACGGCAGCCACATGAGGCTACGTATGGGGGTGTTCCGCATGAGTGGGGACTCCGAGAACTCAGGGGTACCGGTCCGGCCACCGGGGGTGTTTTCCGGTTTCAGCAGCGATGGACTCCGTAGCGCAGACGGATGATCAAAAAATTTATTTGATCGGCTTTCGTCTTTCCGGAGACCCATGGCCATGGAGGTATGTAGTGGCCTGGACCTTTCAGTCGGTCACCGGGCCGGGCTCGCATCGCGCCGGACCACGACCACCCCTTGAGGGAGAACCCCTGGTGTTCCTGCGTGGAGCCCGCTCATTCGCGCATGTCACCAACCTCCCGGAGGAGCGAAAGGGACGCGACGTGTCCGGCGTTCCCGCCCAGGACGAAGTGCGGCTCCAGGCACTGGTCCGGCGCATCCAGCAGGGCGACCTGACGGCATTCGAACAGCTCTATGCACTCACGCAGGCGGATGCCTCGCGCACCTTGTGGCACCTGGTCGGCAACCGCGTGGACGTGGAGGACCTGCTCCAGGAGGCCTATCTCCGGCTGCTGACAGCCGTGAAGAGCTACCGGGGTGAGTCCCGGTTCCGGACCTTCTTCTATCGCGTGTGCTCCAACGTGGCCCTGTCCCACCTGCGCTGGAAGCGGCGCCGGCCGGAGGACTCCGTCTGGGAGCTGCCGGAAGCGGCGGCGGAGGGAGACGACCCCGAGCGGATGGCCTCGCGGCGTCAGGCGGCCCGGCTGGTGGAGCTGGCGCTGGAACGGCTGAAGCCAAAGAAGCGCGTCGTCTTCGTGTACTACGAGCTGTGTGGAATGAGCCCGGACGAGATTGCCGACGCCGTGGGCAGCTCACCCAACACCGTCCGCAGCCGCCTCCACCATGCGCGGCTGGAGTTCAACGAAGCCATGCAGCGACTGCTCGGCGCCAACCGTCCCGGAGGTTTCCATGGCGCGACATGAGCACCTCTCCCTGTGGGCCCTGGCCGCGGGCGAGTTGGACGCAGATGCGAGCGGACGGGTGGAGGCGCACGTCGCCACCTGCTCCGAATGTGCCCAGGCGCTGGAGCAGGTGCGGCAGTCCCGCGCCGTCCTCCACGAGGGCCGCGGCACCATGCCCGCGCCGCGCATGGACGCCATGGGCGAAGGACTTCGCGCGGAAGCGGCGCGGCGCATGGTGCGCAGCGCGCCCAGGGCCCGCTGGCCGTGGGCCGTGGCGCTCGCGGGCGTCTGCGCGGCGATGCTGGCGTTCTGGATGGTCCGCGCTCCCCGGGCGACGGACGAGGGCGGAGCGCACGTGGCTCGGGGGGATGCCCCCTCTGCTCCTGCCTCGGGTGCCTCCGTTCCGTCGAACGGAGGTGACGCGGTTCCCACGGTGCCCCCGGCTCCGGAGACCGCCGCTCACGCCGCGGCCGGCAGCGAGCCGTCTGTCCCCACGAATGCAGCGGAGAAGCTCGACGCCACCACGGAGACAGAACGGGTCGCCGTCGCGGGTGCCATCCTGCGCGAGGCGGGAGGCACGGAGCGCGCGCTCAAGCCCGGCATGCGGCTGCGTTCAGGCGTGGCGGTGCGAACGCCCGCGCGCTCCAGTGCGTTGCTTCGGCTGCCGGATGAGAGCCGCGTTCGGCTGTCGGCGGGCTCGGAGGTGGAGCTGTCCCGCGCGGAGTCACGCGATGTGCACCTCACCGTGAACAAGGGACGCCTGTCCGTCGAGGCCTCGCACACGGCGCGCCAGGGATTCATGGTGGAAGTGGCGGGCCTGCGCGTCTCCGTGGTGGGCACTGTCTTCACGGTGGAGCGCACGAAGGACGGCGCCGCCGTGGCTGTCGCGGAAGGGCAGGTCCGCGTCGAGGCGGAAGGTCAGCTGCCGCGGCGGGTCGGTCCTGGCGAGCGGGTGGAACTGAACGCGGCGAAGCACACGCTGAACCCGCGGAAGATGTCGAAGCCGGACCTGCGGGCCATTGCGGAGCTCCGGGACCCGGTGGACGAAGTCCCCGTGAGCCCGCCCCACCCCATC
>NZ_JAAEAH010000089.1 GCF_010998615.1 Myxococcus sp. CA023
TAAGATCGTCGGCAGCGTCAGATGTGTATAAGAGGCAGGCCCCCCATGCGCCGCCCTCGCCAGGACGCCCGCCCCAGCCCGCAACCAAGTGGACCTCGTAGTCAGGTCGCACCACCACCACCGCCGTTGCGTCCGCATGGGCCAGAGTCACTGAGGCCGCGCGTCCACCCGCGCGCCCCCAGTCATGCACTGCGGACAACGCCAGGGTGTAGCGGCTGTGATGTTTGGCCTTGCCGAAGAAGACGTGCTCCATGTCTAGGGAGAACTCCGCGCCCATCAGCCGAGCGCCCAGCACGTCCGAGACGAACGCTTCCGTGTAGAGGGGCCCCAGCGTGCCAGTGAGGAAGCCTCCTGCCGGGTGGTAGTCCGGATTCGCGCGGTTGGAGTAGCGGCGCACCAGATGCCCGGAAAGCAGGCTGTAGCTGTCCAGGCCACCGAACCACACTCCCAGCGGCGCGTTGTCCGAGCCGAACTTGAGGCCGCGGACGAGTTGCCCCCAGTCCGAGAGGGAGTCCCAATCCTCCCGCCGCACGAGGCCCGCGCCCTCGCCACCACCCCACATGCGAAAGCGCACTGGGGCGCCCACGTTGACGCCGAACTCGGGGCCACCGTCGATGATGAAGGTGGGCTCCACCTGGATGAAGCCGTCATCACCACCAGCGCCCGCGCGAGGGAGCAGCGCAAACGTCGTCGCCTCCAGGCGCGTCAGGTAGTACCACCTGCGCGCGGGCGAGGCCGGTGGAGTGGACGGCGCCTCTTCCTCTGGAGAGGGAGGCTCCAAGGCCCATCCCGTCATCGGCAGCAGAAGCACCAGCAACAGCGCGGACAGATACCTTCGCTTCCTGTGCATACACGCCTCCTGTGCGTGCCCCGACTTGAGGCACGAGAAACACACGTCTCCCGGTCGGCTCATCGACTTGAGTCGGGCCGGTGGTGAATCAGCAGTGGTGAGAGGGATTGAGGGCCGCCGTTAAACGGTCGGCTGCTTCGTCAACGCACGCCGGGGGCCTGCACCGGGCTCCGTTGGCACGTCGTCCGGATGGAGAGAGCCCGCCAACGCACGACGCGCGCCCCCAAGGGATGACGGCGCTTCCGTCGTGGGCTCGTAGCCGCCCCGCCCCGTGGGCACAGGGGGCGTAATGCCTCCCTCATCGCTGGGCACCTCGAAGTCCCAAAGTCCTTCACTGGCATCCGCGAGCGCCCGCTGAATCTCTCCCAAGGCATCCTCGCGGGTGTAGGGCCCCAGCCGCGCCAACTGGGCACGCAAGATGACCTCCAGCTCAGCAGCCGTCCCGAAGCGTTCAGCAGGACTTCTGCGCAGCATCGTGTGGAGGATGTCCCGAAGGGGCACGGAGAGCCCTCGCGCGGCCTGCTCGACGTCGTCGGAGCGGAATGCCATGGCGCACCAGATGGCGTCTTCAGCGAAGTCGGGCAACTCCGCCACCACTGACGCCACCGAAGCCGAGAACGCCTGCTCCCGCTCCGGCTTCGACATCCGCGATTCCACCTCTTCAATGCGGACATGGCCCGGGTCGTAGAGGTGACGGCCCGTGGCGAACTCCAACAGCGTCAGTCCCAGGGAGAACACGTCGGCTCGCGCGTCCACCACCTCGCCCAGCAACATCTCCGGTGCCGAGTAGAGGACTTCACCTTGGGGGCGCGGCAGGGACGTGGCCAGCCGCCCCGAGAGACGAGAGAGGGCCACACCGAAATCCGTCAGCCGCACCTCACCATGGGGCCCCACGCGGATTCGAGCGGGATTCACGTCACGGTTGACGATGCCGAGCGGAAAGCCCGCGTCGTCCGTGCGCTCGTGCGCATAGGCCAGCGCCGCCGCGACCTCCGCGCCCACGTAGAGAATGAACGCCTCGGAGAAGTAGCGCCCGCGCGACTGGGCAACGGCCAGCAACGTGTTGAGGGACAGCCCCTCCACATGCTCCATCGCCACGCACAAACCCTGCGGGATTTCATGGAGGCCATGGACGCGCGCGATGCGCGGGTGACGAAGGTACTGCGCCAGCCGCACCTCCTCTTCCAGGCGGGCACGGGCGCGGTGGTACTTCTCCGTCGCGTCCGTGGACTTCGGCACCGGCAAGCACTTGAGCACCACGCAGTCACCGAGGCCCTTGGGCGTGCGGGTCTGCGCAAGGAGGATTCGCTCCCCTACGCGCCCCTCTCCCAAGTCCCGGAAGAACTCGTAGGAGGTGTCGCCGTTGGTGAATAGGACAGCGCTCCCGGCAGGCCGAGAGTCAGACGGATTGGACATGGGCAGGAAGCTCCGAGTGCCCGCGCGAGAGGGATTCGCGCAAAGGCAAACTCAAGGTACTGCCAGCCCATTCCGAGTTGAACGACGTGTCAGGTCTAAAAAGATGGAAATCTCATTCACTCCAAGTGAACAGAGATAGGTCGAATTTGCAAAGTTCCTTTACGTTTCCCGAGGAAAACTAGGGCCAACGCTCGACGGCATACGCGGGGAGACTTCGCCCCACCACCGCAGCCCCTGGCTTGGACCAGTCCTCCTTCTCTACGTACCCACGCTTTCCCAGAACGATGCACACAGGAACTGCGCGCCCATCGGAGAGATGAGCCTCCGTGTAGCGGCCCACGAGGTACTCCCCGCCCGTCCACAAGTAGCCCGACAGCCGCGTGCCCTCTGGCAATCCGCGCACGTTGCTGATGTTCACCACGCCGGTAACTGGGCCGTCAGCATAGGAGCCCGGTTCACCGATGTCGCCGGGTTGGCGAATGTCCAGGGTCAACATCACCCTGTCCCCGACCTCCAAGCGAAGCCCTCTCTTGTTCGCCCAGTTGAACATGGCGTCGCGTGCCTCCGAAGGGCAGGCGCCGGGCTCGGGACGTAATTGGGCACCAGGGCAGCCCATGGACAGCGCGGCGACAGCGGTCGCACCCGCGCACGTCTTGAGGAACCCCGCCCACGGAGAGGGGGGCCAGCTCGGACGGGAGGCCAGGGCCTTTGGCTTCCTGGCGGTGGACTCGGCGAGAGGGGACATCGGAACGGGAGCGCGCTTCACGGGAGGGCTTTCTTTCTCGACAGGTACGGGAGGGGGCAAAGCTACCCCAGGGGACGACACAGGGGGTGTAGGAGGGACGGAGGAGGCCACCGACTCAACGACGCCAGCATCCGTTGATGGGAGCGGCGCGGGGGGCTCCACAAGCCGCTGTGCCTGCTGTGCTGGGGCCGTGGGGCGTAGAGCCACGTAGCCCACCAGCGAGGCCACAACGAGCGCCAGGAAGGCCACAGCGCCCGCCACGCGTCGCCCAGGGGCACGCTTCGGCGTTGATGGCGGTGCTTCGTCCTGGGGCACGTCGTTATGCGCCACGTCCAGGGCAAGCGGAAGGTGGGCCGTGGGGACATGCAACGTCGCCGTCCACGCCTCGCCCTCTTCGTGTAGCAGCGCGTCCAACTCGCGCCGCATAACTTCAGCGGAAGGAGCGCGCTTCTCGGGGTGGCGCTCGATGAAGTGCATGGCCGCAGCACTCAAGGACACGGGCACGCGCAGATTCAAAGCGTGCGGCGCGGGGGGAGGCCACTGGGCGCCCACCAGGACGCGGGGCGTTTCGCTCAAAGGCCGGGGATTGGTCAGCACGTCATAGAGGCAGACGCCCAGCGCGTACACGTCGTCGGTCGCCTTGAACTCGTAACGCGCGTCGTGCTCCTCTCCGTGCTCGCGAAGGAAGCGCGACGCTTCAGGGGAGCGATAGCGCCGGGTGCCAGGTGGCAAGGGCGTGTCCGTCAGTTCCGGGGCCAGCGTGTAATCCCCTGCGCTGAAATCCAGGATGAAGGGCTCACCATCCGTGGCGCGCACGAGGATGTTTCCCAGCTTCAAGTCTCGGTGAAAGACGCCACGCGAATGCAGGTGAGCGAGAGCGCCCGAAAGCTTGCCGAACACCCGGGCCACTTCATGCGCCGTAGGGTGCGTCTTCTCCACCCACTCCCCCAGCGTGTAGCCCTCCACGTAGTCCAGCACGACGTAGAGCCACCCCTGGGTCGGGTGCTGCCAACGCCCGTGGGCGTGGACCTTCACAACGTTGGCGTGGCCGCTCACCTGGGACAGGCAGACCATCTCCCGCAGCAGACGCGCGTCGGCCTGTTCAGCGTCTCCACTACTGGCCCGGTGCATGGCCATCTTCATCGCGAAGTGGTGGCCCTCTTTCTCCACGAGGTAGACGGCGCCGAAGCTCCCCGCGCCCAGCGGCTTCACGACGCGCCAGCCGTCCACCGTCTGCCCAGGTTGCAGGTGTGCCGGACTCAACCCGATCAACATGGAAGGCGGTTCTAGAACGGGAGTCGAGGAATGAGAAGGCGCCGCCCCCCGTCGTTGTCGCGCAGCTCCAACCGGAGCGCCGCGCCTTCCGGCCAGTTGGGTGCCCCAGTCTCCACCACCACAAGGGCTGTCCCACCCGGTTCGATCCGAGGTTCCTTCATGCGCACCGCGAGCACGTTGATGCGTTCACCGTTCGCAGCCACGGTGAGCCGTGCCTCCACGGGCGTCCAAGGGTGAGAGCCAATGTTGCGGACCCATAGGGACACAGCTCCCCACCCACTTGATCGGTACGTCACAACATCCCGCGAGACCAAATCCCCCCCTCCCTGCGACAGCAACCTCTCAGGGCTTCCGGCTTTGAATCCTCGATCGTTCAGCAACCCCGCGAGGATCATCCCGGCAGGGCCACTGGCCACGTTCCGGGCCCGGAGCGCTTCCAACTCGGCATCCTTGGCCGCACAGGTGGCACGCACCTCGTCCAGTTCGGCCTGAATCGCTTCCGCCGTGCGTGGGAGGCGCGACACCATCACCTGCGCGTCGACCTCGGAGGGGTGCGTGACCAGCGAGAGCACGACGCGGACAGGGGCGGCCCCATCCGCGAACGGAATGTTCAGCTCCACGCCTCGCCCGGGGCCCAGCTCCATCGCGGGCTTGAGCAAGATGGCTCGTGACGTGACCTCGAACAGCGCGAGTCGCCCCCCAGGGTCCCCAAGTACCACCGCGTCACGGTCCACAGGGGAGTCGAACTCCAACGCGGTGAGGTAGCCCGGCGCGACGTGAAGCGCCACGGGGTTGCCAGCCGTGGCCGCCGAGAGCGCCACCCGCCGCCGCTTCAGCTCCCGCCCACGGAGGGCATCCTGGGGCTGTGCCGCAGCCGTCAGGCCCACCAGGAGCACGAGGGGCAGGGCAAGCCGGGCAAGTGACGAGAACACGCGCGGACGACCTCCAGGGGGCATGGCAGGACCGTACCAGGATGAGCGCGGCTTCCAGCCCCTTCTCCGTTTGTCCTGGCACGAAGGAGGCTGCGGTTTTTCTCTAAACCTATGCCCCGCGCCCCTCAAAACTCCCCTCGGAGCACGCGGTCCCCATGCTGCATGTGTTCAGGAAGTTCCGGAATCACCGCGCCACGCTGAACACATCGCGGCAAGGGAGCCTCGCGATTTTCTGCGGGATTTTCTCAGCGTGTACCACCGCCAAGCACGGTCCTGAGTGGCCACCCATCGGAAATCCGAGCCGGGGGGCCTTCGCAGGTCGCCCGCGCCACCCACGGAATCCGCACCCATTTAGCTGAGACCACATCCAGTCAGCCGTGGCCGAAAAATGGCCCGGAAATGGCCGCGTGGGCCACCCGCAAAAGCCGCACGCATTTACCGGGGGAAGGACACCGCTAGACGTAGCCATGACAGTCCAGTGGACCACGCGCGGCGGGCGTCCCCATCAACACCGTTTGAGGAGCCCAGCACATGATTGAACAGGTCGAGCAGTACCGCCCTCGCATCGTCGCAGCGCTCACCGACGCAGGCCCCCACGGGCGCACCGTGAAGGAGCTGTGCGGCGCGCTCGGAGCGGGAGAGCAGGCCATCCGGCGCTGCCTCGCGGTGCTCGTCGCTGCTGGCGTGGTGCGCGAGTTCTCCAAGTACCAGCCCGGCGTTCGCGGCGCGGTGCCTCGGGCCTACAGCCTTGTCGGGAAGGGCGAATGAGCGCGCACTGTCCCCAACCCCACCGGGGCCATGACGCTGTGACTGACGGACGATGGTCTCCTCTCCCTCTTCTTCTTTCTTCTCTTAGGAATGAGAGGTCTCCGTCACTCCGTCACCTACAGAGTGAAAAAAGCCATGACGGAGCTGTGACGGAACACCCAGCGCCGGGGCGTCCGTCACACCCCCGCGAAGTGTCGCCACTCCCTGTTCAACACCGCGCCGTCGTCGTGCATCCATCGAACTCCCCAGCGTCGGGCCCCATGACTTGGACTCTCTGCATCACCCCCTCGCGCTTCCAGCCAGACCAACTCTCCGTCCGGGAGTTCTCGTCCATCGATGGCCTCATGTCGGAGTTCTTCGAGGACGCCCTGGACCCGACGCTTCGCACGGAGAAGGACGGTCACGCCGTCATCCCCGCCAAGCCTCTCCCACCTCGCGCCAATGGGCTCTACGAGGGCAAGGGCGGCGACCCCACACCCACGCCATACAGGCGCAATGCGAACTTCTCGCACGTCGCCCTGGCCGTCGTGGACTTCGACTGCGAGGAGCTGGCCGCGTTGGACGCGTGGCTCGCGAGCCTTCGCCAACGTGGCCTCTGGTTCCTCGCATACCCGACCCACTCCTACGGGCATCACTTCAAGCCCATCCGCTACCGCGTCGTCCTCCCATTCAGTGAGCCCGTCGCGGTTGGCTCGCCAAACCGGTGGGCCGACAGCCTCTGGCCGCACCTCATGGACTACTTGGGACTCGCGGCGCAGGCTACGTCCGCGTTGAAGGTGGATGCGTCCTGCAAGGATGTGGCGCGCCTCTACTACCTGCCGAGTTGGAACCCCGCGAACCCCACACCGCGCCCGACTCCCGAACATCACCGAGGCCAACCACTCGACGTGGAAGCGCTGTTTGGCCCCATGCTGCGCCAACCCTTCGCCCGCTACATCGAGCGCCCCAGCGTGCGGCAGGTCGCCGGAGCGGCCTCCGTGGACCTCCAGGTCATTCGCAAGCGACTGAGCCGCTTCAAACGGAAGGACTACTGCCAGGTCATCGCGCAGATGGACGCAGGCGCAGTGCTCATGCTCGACGGGCAACGCCACCTTGGCATCAACCGCCTGACGGAGATGCTGGCCCGGGTTGCCTCGCCCGATGAGTGCTCGGAGAGCCTGCTCGCCATCGCCCAGCGCTCAGTGGATGCGCTCGGCAAGCTGGAGCCCTCCCGCGACGTCTGGGGGGAGGCGCTTCGAGGACTGGACGGCGCACGCGCCAAGCTCCAGCAGTGGGACCTTCAGCGGAAGGCCAATCGCGAGGCGGAAGAAGCCGCATGGCGTCGAACCGTCCTGCTCGTGGCGACCTCCAACCACCGAACTGGGAGCGCCTCATGACTCCGAACTGCCCTCCCGAAAATGAGGCCGCTTCGAACGCCGACGAAGAAGCTGCACGCGCCGTTGTTGCGAGACTTCCTCTGGTGAAGGTCGTCCCCCTGGAGCGTTACCTGTCGCGCCGACCGGGTGGCCGCTCCTTCAGCTCGGACTTCCTCACCCAGAAGGCCGCCGAGGACTACTTGATACTGCGCCAGCTTCTTCCCCCACGTGACTCGTGGCCGAGAGGTGCCAGCCCCTTGGCCGTAGGACCCAACGTGCCGCAGCTCTGCGTCGGAGTCATGGGGCTCGAATGCCGCCCCAACGCCCCCGAGCTGTTGCCGCGCGAGGACGAAACGCTCCTGGTCAACACCTGGGAGGCGCCTACGCTCGCCCCTGAGCCGGGGGACTGGGCCGACGTGCGCCGCGTCCTTCTCTGGCTCGCGGAGGACGATGCCGGACTTGATTGGCTCCTGAACTGGATTGCGTTCAAGGTGCAGAACCCGGGCTCCAAGCCGGGAACCGCGGTCCTGCTCCAGGGGCCCCCGGGCACCGGAAAGAACGTGCTCTATCGCATCCTGGCGCACGTACTCGGCCCAGCGAACTGCGTCCAGATTGGGGAAGCCGACCTCGCCAAGCCCTACAACCACCACTTCGCCACGAAGCTGTTGGTCTTCGCCAACGAACTGCTCGACAACCACAAGCGTGGTGGGTCGCTGGGCGACGGTCTCAAGGCGACCATCACCGATGGCGAGGTGTTCCTGGAGAGCAAGGGCGTTGCCCGTACTCCAGCGGTCAACCGCGTCGCGCTCATCGCGGCAACCAACCGCTCCAAGCCCATCGAACTGGAGGAGAGCGACCGGCGATGGACGGTCTTCCACAACAGGACGAAGCCCGCCGAGTACCAACACCCGGACCTGGGGCTGTCCCACCGCGATTTCTTGGAGTCGCTCCATGCTCCGGGCACGGATGACGCCTTCACCCCAGAGTTCATGCGGCAGGTGGCCGCCTTCGCCTACGAGATGAGCACCCGCGCGGTGGACATGAAGCGCGTCCGCAGACCTCACACGAACGCATCCCGCGATGAACTCCAGCAGCTCAGCGAGCCCGTGACGGAGCAATTCCTCCGTGAACTCAGCGAGAGCCCTGAGCCAGACCGACAGCTCTACAATTGGGCGACACACGTCCCCTACTTCGCCTCGATTTGGACCACGAGCACGGGGCCCCGAGTCGGAAAGACCCAAGCGCTCACAAATGACGCCCTCTTCATGGCCCTGGTGGGGTTCTGCAAGTCCACCGGACAGAAGCACGCACCACAGAAACGGACCTTCCTGGCCGCGTTGAAGCCAGCGGGTTGGGTTGAGCAACGCGACAGCAAAGCGCGGGGCTGGCTTCCGCCATGGCACGTGAGCCGGAGCGATGCCCCTTCGACCTACGACGCGAAGGTCGTTCCGTTCCCCTCGCCGAACTCCATCCCACCATCAACCTCGAATGCCCATCCCCACGTCGCGAGGCCGCGCTCCCTGCGGGACCGATTGCTGGGGAAACCTTCATGAGCCACAGCACTTGTCGCAAAGCCCCTGTGCTCGCAGCGGTGGCTCTCCCCGGGGCCCCCGACTTCCTCACCGTGGAAGAAGCCGCAGCACTCCTGCGCGTGAATCGGAAGACGCTCTATGAGTCCATCCGGCTCGGGCAGGTGCCTGGCATCGTGCGGCTCGGAAGAGTCCTCCGCATCCGTCGAAGCGCCTTGGTAAACTGGATGCCGGGTAACTGCGGTCCTGCGCTCGGAGAGAAGAAGCCATGAGCGTCAGGCTGCGGAAGTGGAAGACGAAGGAGGGAAAGGTGCAGGAGGCGTGGTGGGTAGACGTGAAGTACCAGCACCCCGACGGGCGTGTGGAGCGCATCCGCAAGGCGTCTCCGCTCAACACCCGCCGTGGAGCTGAAGAGTACGAGCGTCAGGTTCGCCACGCACTGCTGACTGGAACCTTCGGAAAGGAGAAGCAAAGCGAGCCGGACCGAATCCTCACCCTCGGGGAGTTCGTCCCGCGCTTCCTCACCTACAGCGAGAACAACGACAAACACTCCACCGTCGTCACCAAACAGCAGCACCAGGAAGACCACATCATTCCGTTCTTCGGAGAGATGGCTCTGGACGCCATCGGCCCGTCGCAAATCGAGGACTTCAAAGCCGCCATGAAGAAGAAGCCCTCGGCTGCGCGCTCACGCAAGGCAGCCCCCACAAAGGCAGCCATCAGAAAGCGCAAGGACGTGACGCCCAATCCACTGAGCAAGAAGTTCATCAACAACGTCTTGTCTTCGCTCAGCAAACTCCTGGCCGTCGCGGTCGAGCAGAAGGTCATCCGGGAGGCTCCTTACGTGAAGCCCTTCGGGAAGTTGCCCAAGCCCGACTTCGACTTCCTTACCTTTGAGGAAGCCGAACGGCTCATCGATGCAGCCGAACCGGAGTGGCGGCCATTGATTCTCGTGGCCATCAAGACAGGGCTGCGGGAGGGGGAGCTTATCGGGCTCCAGTGGAACGACCTGGATTTGCAGCGTCGCAAGCTCCAGGTTCGCCGCACCGTCTGGAGGGGCGTTGAGGACTTGCCCAAGGGCGGGCGCGAACGGACCGTGGACGTCCCGACTTCGGTGGTGGAAACGCTCAAGACCCATCGTCACCTGCGAGGCCGCTATGTCTTCTGCCAAGAAGACGGACAGCCGCTCACCGAAGGAAAGATGAAGGCCCCCCTTCGTCGAGCCCTCCGGGCGGCAGGCATCACCCGCGAAGTGGGGCAAATCGGCTGGCACGACCTACGGCACACCTACGCCAGCCACCTCGCCATGCGGGGCATCCCGATGAAGGTCATTCAGGAGCTACTGGGCCATGCAGACCTCAGCACCACGAATCGGTACGCCCACCTCGCGCCGGGGGCCCGGGAGAGTGCAGTGCAGCAGCTCGACCAGCCAGCGCCCCAGCTCCAGGCCGAACCGAGCAGAGACGCCGCAGGGGCACACTGAGGGCACATGAAGCTACGAGGACAAAGAAAAAGCCCAGCAACCCGTTGAGATTGCTGGGCTTCACTCAGTGGAGGCGGCGGGAATCGAACCCGCGTCCGAAAGCCGTCCGTTCTTCGACCCTACGTGCGTAGTCCGCGATTTGCTACGTCCCTGAGGCTCCCACGGACGGGATACTCAGAGCCGGTCCTGGGAAGGTCTCGTCACCTCGGGTCCAGGCCCCCTCGGCAACCAGCCTGCATTATGACGGTCTGTCCCAACCCCACAGGCCGAGGGCGGGGGGACCGCGCACTAAGAGCTGTTTTTAGGCAGCCAGCGCGAGCTCAACGTTGTCGTTGGCTTTTGTGTCTTTGCCGGGTTGAATTTACGAGCTACCTGACAAGCTCGGCACGCGTCTCGAACTTCAATGCCCCCGTCGAAACCAGGTCGCCCCCGGTAGGTTCACTGCACGTCACGCGGCCACTCACTGCGCCGCGTCTTCCTCAGATTAACCGCTGACGGGGGCGCGTCAATCCTCCTGAATGGCCGCGGGCACTTCTGGGCGCACGGCCGTAGACACTCCGCGCACAAGCCCCTCCCCCACCGAGCCAGCCGTCGTAGGGTCGCCTACCCGCCGGGTCCCGCTTCTTCCGCCCCGGCCACGAGGCACCTGAATGAGACGACTGCTCCCCCTCCTTCTGCTCCTGCTGGGCACCGCCCTGCCGGCCGCCGCCGCCACGCCCACCCCGGCGTCGGACGCGTTCCCGTACACCCTCCACACGGACACCCTGCCCAACGGCCTCACCGTGGTCCGCGTGCCCTACCCGTCGCGCGGCATCATCGCCTACGTCACCGTGGTCCGCGTGGGCTCGCGCAACGAGGTGGAACCCGGCCGCACCGGCTTCGCCCACTTCTTCGAGCACATGATGTTCAAGGGCACGAAGACGCACCCGGAAGGCGACCGCGAGCGCATCCTCGGGAACTTCGGCTACGACGACAACGCCTTCACCACCGACGACATCACCCTCTACTACTCCTACGGCCCCACCGCTGGCCTGCCCCAGCTCATCGAAATCGAGGCGGACCGCTTCCGGAACCTGGAGTACAGCGAGCCGTCCTTCCAGACGGAGGCGCTCGCCGTGCTCGGCGAGTACCACAAGAACGCCGCCGCCCCCTTCCTCAAGATGGAGGAGGAGCTCAACGCCGCGGCCTTCACCCGCCACACGTACCAACACACCACCATGGGCTTCTACAAGGACATCCAGGCGATGCCCCAGGCCTATGACTACAGCCGCACCTTCTTCGAGCGCTGGTACACGCCCGACAACACCCTGCTCTTCATCATCGGCGACTTCGACGACGCCAAGGTCATGGAGCTCGTGCGCCAGCACTACGGCCCCTGGGACCGCAAGGCCGCCCAGGTCTCCGTCCCCGCCGAGCCGCCCCAGAAGGGCCCTCGCACCGCCCACATCGACTGGCCTCAGCCCACGCAGCCCCGGCAGGTGATTGCGTGGCGCACGCCCGGCGCCGGCACCAGCCCGACCGACGCTGCCATCCAGACGCTCCTCGTGGACTACCTCGCCGGCCCCACCAGCCCCGCCTACAAGACGCTGGTCCTGGACAAGCAGCTCGTGGAGTCCATTGGCAGCGACTACTCCGAGCACCGCGACCCGCACCTTTTCACCCTCACCGCCACCCTCAAGGACGAGCGCCACCGCGACACCGTCCGCAAGACGCTGCTCCAGGAGGTCAGCCGGCTCGCCGCTGGCCGCGTGGACGCCGCGCGGCTCAAGGCCATCCAGGACCACGCCCGCTACGGCGCGCTCATGGCCCTGGAGACGCCTCGCGACGTGGGCATCCAGCTCGGCTGGTACGCCGGCGTCACGGGCTCGCCCGACGGCTTCCAGCGCCACCTGCAGAGCCTGCCCAAGGTGACGCCCGCGCAGCTCTCCGACTTCACCAAGCGCTACCTCACCGCCAACAAGCTCATCCTGCTCAGCCTCACCCCCAAGACGGACGCCCAGGGAGGGACGAAGTGATGAAGACCCGAGCGCTCATGTCCCTCACCGCCCTGCTGGGGCTCGCCGGCTGCGTCACCACGCCCCAGGCGCCGCCTCCCGACGAGAATGCGCCGCCGCCCGCGGTGCCCGCCCAGGCGGCGGCGCCCGAGCCAGCTCCGCAGCCCGCGCGCCCGGAGGCCGTGCCCGCGACGCCGCTGCGCCAGCCCAAGCCCATGGAGCAGGTCGTCCTGGCGCGTCCGGACTCGCCCATCGTCTCCTTCCGGCTCGTGTTCCACACCGGCTCCGTGGACGACCCGAAGGGCAAGGAGGGTCTCACCGCCCTCACCGCGCAACTCATGGCCGAGGGCGGCACGCAAAAGCTCACCGCCTCGCAACTGCTGGAGGCCCTGTACCCCATGGCCGCGGAGCTGGACGTCTTCGTGGACAAGGAGTTCACGACGCTCTCCGGCCGCGTCCACAAGGACTTCCTGACGCGCTTCCAGAACATCTTCACCGACGTGCTCCTGGCCCCGCGCCTGGATGCCGCCGAGTTGGAGCGCCTGCGCGCCAACGCCATCAGCGACGTGGAGAACGGCCTGCGCAGCGCCAATGACGAGGCCCTGGGCAAGGTCGCGCTGGACGCCCTGCTCTACCAGGGCCACCCCTACGCGCACTTCACCGGCGGCACCGTGCAGGGGTTGAAGGCGATTACGCTGGACGACGTGAAGGCCCATGCCCAGCGCGTCTTCACGCAGGACCGGCTCGTCATCGGCCTGGCGGGCGCGGTGGATGATGCGCTCGCACAGGCGCTCAGCTCGCGCCTGTCCGCGCTGCCCGAGAAGGGCGCTCCGCGCGTGGAGCTGCCCGCCGTGCCGACGACGGCCGGCCGCACCGTCATCATCCAGAAGCCCACGCTCTCCACCGCCGTCAGCATGGGCTTTGTCAGCACCATCCGCCGCGGCGACCCGGACTTCTTCCCGGTGGCCTTCGCCATGTCCAACCTGGGCGAGCACCGCCAGTCCATTGGCGTGCTCTTCACCGAGCTGCGCGAGAAGCGCGGCCTCAACTACGGCGACTACGCCTACGCCGAGCACTTCATCGAGTCGCCTGGCACAACGTACAACCGCACCAACATCGCGCGCACGCAGCAGGACCTGTCCCTGTGGATTCGCCCCGTGGTGCCCACGAACGGCGTGTTCGCCACGCGCGGCGCGGTGTTCTTCCTGGACCAGATGGTGAAGGAGGGCATCCCGCAGGAGCGCTTCGAGCTGATGCGCGGCTTCCTCCAGGGATACACCCGCCTGTGGGAACAGACGGACCAGCGTCGGTTGGGCTACGCCATTGACGGGCTCTTCTACGGCACGCCCGACTTCCTGGAGCAGTACCGCCAGGCCATGGCGAAGATGACGCCGCAGTCCGTCCAGGAGGCGCTGCGCCGCCGCGTGCAGCCCGAGGCCCTCAACTTCGCCTTCGTCACCGAGGACGCGGAGGGGCTCGCTCAGGCGCTGCGCTCCGGTGCGCCGTCGCCCATCACCTACGCGTCGCCCAAGTCAGAGGAGCTGCTGACGCAGGACCAGGCCATCTCCTCGTCCAAGCTGCCCCTGCGCCCGGAGGCCATCCAAGTCATCCCCGCGCAGCAGTTCATGGAGAAATAACACACGGCTGTAATCAGCAGTGCCGGGGGGTGGGTCATTTCCTTCCACCCCCCGGAGTCGGGTGCTATGAGCCTGAAACATGCGAGGCTTCAGCTTGCGTGGTTCAGCCACCCGACTCGCCGTCCTGGGCCTGCTTCTGGCCTCGATGGCTGTGCACGCCGACCACGACCCGTTCGCTCGCGGATTCGACGCCGTTCCCGTCAAGGCCACCGCGGCTCAGCACAGCGGTATCGCGCTGGAAGGCACGAGCAACGCGCTGCCCGCTGGGAGCTTCCGCGCGGCGCTCTTGTTCGACTTCAACTGGCGCATCCTCGCCCTGAAGCTGGGCGACGAGAAGCTGGGCGACCTCTTGCCCTACCGGCTCGATGCGCACCTGCTGTTCGCCTATCAGCTCCATGAGCGCTTGGAGCTGGCGGTGGACCTGCCCGTCACGCTGCTCCAGGGTGACAACTTCCAATTGCTGCGCGACGCGCTGAACGCGCCCAACTTCCCGGGCGCCGCGGGCGTGGGCCGAACCACGCTGGGCGACATCCGCCTGCTGCCGCGCGTCCACCTGCTGGACCGCGAGAAGTTCCCAGTGGGCGTGTCGCTCGTCGCCGAGGTCCGGCTGCCCACCGGCAGCGCCTCCAGCTTCACCGGCGAGCGCGGCGTGCTCTGGGCGCCTCGCATCGCGCTGGAGCAGCGATTCACCGCCCTCCCCGTGCCCATCCGCGTGCTCGGCAACGTGGGCGTGCGGCTGCGGCCCCATGCGCAGTACCTCAACCTGCTCGTGGATGACGAGCTGACGCTGGGTGCGGGCGCCATCGCGGAGCTGCCCAACATGGGCCGCTTCACGGACGTGGAGGCCGTGGCGGAAATGCACCTGGGCACCCCGCTGGTGCGCCCCTTCAACTTCGACCAGGCCGACACGCTCAAGACGCCGTGGGAGGCGCTGGTGGGCGCCCGCGCCAAGGTCTGGGGCAACTGGGGCATGGAGCTCAACGTCGGCCGCGGCATCAACCTGTCCAGCGGCTATGGCCGCGAGGCCCTGCGGGTGATGTTCGCGGTGCGCTACGACGAGACGTTCATCGACTCGGACGGCGACGGCGTGCCCGACATCCGCGACCGCTGCCCCAACGAGCCCGAGGACATCGACGGATTCCAGGACGGCGACGGCTGCCCCGACCCGGACAACGACGGTGACGGCATCCCCGACGGCGAGGATGGCTGCGCCAACGAGAAGGGCCCCAAGCACACCAAGGGATGCCCGGACCCGAACTACGACACGGACGGCGACGGCGTCGTCGACGGCGAGGACGCCTGCGTCGACAAGCCGGGCCCCAAGTCCAACAAGGGCTGCCCGGAGGACGAGAACGACGCGGACGGCGACGGCATCCCCGACACGCTCGACAAGTGCCCGGACAAGCCCGGCCCGAAGGACTACGACGGCTGCCCGGACACCGACGGCGACGAGGTGCCCGACAACGAGGACGACTGCCCCGAGCAGTTCGGTCCGCCGGAGAACAACGGCTGCCCGTACGACTCGCCGCCGTATGTCGTCGTCGAGTCCGACCGCATCCGCATCAAGGGCAACGTGCTCTTCGAGACGGGCTCCGCCGTCATCCAGAAGCAGTCGTACCCGCTGCTGGACGAGGTGGCGACGGTGCTGCGGAAGAACCCGACGCTGGGTCCGGTCCTCATCGAAGGCCACACCGACAATCGCGGCTCGCGCGCCCTCAACATGGGCCTGTCCGACCGCCGCGCGAAGTCCGTGCTTGAGTACCTGGTGGCCAAGGGCATCGCGCGCAAGCGCCTCAGCTCCAAGGGCTTCGGCTTCGACAACCCGATTTCCACCAACGACACGGCGCTGGGCCGCGCGAAGAATCGGCGCGTCGACTTCCGGCTCGTGCGCGCCGAGATGGAGACGGAGAAGAAGGAGACCGTTGTCCCGGCGGGCCAGCCGCCGCCGCCGGGAACGACGCCGGCCAACGCGGCCCCGGGCAAGGACGGCAAGCAGTAGCCCACGCGAGCAGGGGCGGAGCGCCCGGGAGGCGCCCGCCCCACTCAGCGGACGGGCGCCACCAACACCTCGCCGACCCAGACCTGCTTGGGCGAGAAGCGGGCGCCGCTACACGCGACGGCGACACGGCCCTCGCAAGGATTCACGTAGACGAACTTGCAGTCGCCTCCGTTCTTCAGCCACGGCTCCAGCTGCGCCTCGCAGACGTGTTCCTTGTAGTGACACTCGTCGTGCATCTCGTTGCTCGCCCAGTAGAGGCAGTGCCGCCCCGTCGGGGCCCCCCCATCCGCCGGCGAAGGCGCGTTGGGGCAGTACCCCGCCTCTCCACGCCGCGCGGGGGTGGACGCGTCCTCCCTCGCTCCGGCCCCGTTGACGTGCATGTTGAAGCCCGTCTCCGTGTAGAACATCGGCGGTGTCTCCGCGTAGACGGCCTCGACGGGCGCCACCCATTCGCTGAGGCACGCCTGCAGCACGGTGCCGCAGCTCGGCTCCGAGGAGGGCAGGTCCGCGCACGGCCCGGCGCCGCGAATGACCAGGTAGTGGCCCCGGGGCGTGGGCTGGTGCTCCAGCGTCAGGGCTTCAGGCGTCACGTCATGGAACGCGGCGAGGTTGAAGTAGACGTTGGCGCGCGTCTTTGCGTCCGCGCCACTCGCCTTGAGCGCGCGCAGGTAGACGGCCAGGGCCTGCTCTTTCCGGCCCTGCTTCTGGAGACACAGCCCCAGGTCCGCCAACGTGGGGCCGTGCTCCGGCGCGAGCTTCGCGGCGCGCTCGAACAAAGGGCAGGCCTCGCCGAGCTTCTTCGCCCGGTAGAGCTTCGTGGCGCGCAGACGCAGCGCTTCGGCATCCTCCGCCTTCTTCGCGGCGCCGCCCTCCGGCGTGGCCGCGAGCAGGGACAGCGTCAGGAACCAGGACATGTGAAATCCCCCCTACTCAGGCGTCATGGCTGCTTCAGCGCGCGCTCGATGCGGCGGCGGATGCCGTCCTCGGACAGCGCGCCGCGCTGCGCGTCCATCACCTTGCCGTCGCGGTCCAGGAAGTAGAGTGTCGGCAGCGCGCTGACCTGGAAGGCCTGCGCCACGTTGTCGTCCGCGTACACCACGTACGGCGCCAGTTCCGGCAGGTGGTTGCGCATGAAGGCCTCCACCAGCTTGGGCGCGCGGTCGCCGTCATCCCGGCTGGCCGCCACGAAGACGAGCCCCTGCGGCTCGTACTCCTTGGCCAGCTTCACCAGCGCCGGCATCTCCTCACGGCACGGCGGGCACCAGGTGGCCCAGAAGTCCAGCATCACCACCTGGCCCTTCAGGTCCTCCAGCTTCATCGTGCCACCGCCATGGCGCGCCATCTCCATGGTCGGCGCGGTCGTCCCATCCGGCACCAGCCGGGCCCGCTGCGCTTCCAGCACGCCCAGGTACACCACGCCGCCCACGCCGAGCGCCCCCAGCAGTCCCAGTACCAGCTTCGTTCCGCCGCCCGCCTTCTTCGGGGCCGGAGGCGGAGCTCCGATGCTATCCGTCACGCGAATCCACTCCTGGTCAGGCGGCCATGCACCCGCCGCAGCACCCACCGCACACCCTCACGAGCCACCGGGCGCCGCGACACCCACACCGCCACGTCAGGGCCCCACCGATAGTAGCCCCGGATGAACACCCGACCCGGCGCGCTCTTCCGCAGCACGTCGTCGCGGTAGGCGCGGAAGGCCACGAGCTCCGGCGCGCCCTCGCCGAACGCCACCGTGGCCACGAAGCACGAGGACGCCGGGCTCACCCACATGAGCCGCTGGTTGGTGAGGTTCACCACCGCCTTCAGCTCGCGCGCCTCCGTGTAGACGAACGCCAGCAAGTCGCGCCGCGCTGAGGGGAACTCCTGGCCGCTGGCCTCCTCGAACTCGATGCGCGTGCTGCCCGTGGTGCCGACCTCGTCCACCGTGAAGAAGTACCGCTTGGAGCTGCGGCCGACCTCGACCTCCAGTCCGCGCAGCTCGCCGAAGTACGCCAGGAAGGGCGTGCGGCAGACCGGACAGATGAAGCGGTTGTAGGCGTGGCTGGTGAGGAACGCGTAGTCCCCCACCCGCTTGCAGCCCATGTTCGGACACACCAGCTTCACGCTCGCCTGAGGCGCGGGCCGCGGGTCATAGCGCGACACACGCGAGCCCTTGTCGAACACCGGCGGCGGACGCGGCGGCGACGTCACCAGGTGGCGCGTCGGGTGCGCGGCGCGCTCCAGCTCCTGCGCCCGGCGCCAGGCCGTCTCCGCGGCCTCCAGACGTCCGGCCGCTGTGTGGCAGAGCGCCTCGCCGTGGGCCAGCAGCGCGGCCACCAGCTTCTCCAGCGGGGCCACCGCCGAGACATCCCGCCCCGCGGCCAGCGCCTCCGCCAGCACCCGCTCGACTTCGGGGAGCAGGGCCTGGGCCGCCTTGCGGGAAGGGTCCTCCGCGCGGCGGTACACCGGCGGTTCGGGGATACGGACGAAGAGAGCCGAGGCCGCCGCGCGCACCCGCTCCACCGCCGCGTCGCCACGCCCTACGTCCAACTGCGCCGCCCGCTCACGGGCCGCCTGAAAGAGTTCTTCGGGTTGCAAGCGCGCGGACATTAAAGGCCCCACCCCGCGCTGTCAGCGCATTGGACACCGCAGCGGTCGGAAACTGGCCACGCCCTCTCCTTTGGTGTACGAAGAGGTAGGAGGCTGTGAGCGTGAACGCATTGAAGTTCATCGTCTGGACGTGCTGTGCGGTGGGGCTCGGCGTCTTCCTGGCTTCGGGCAAGGTGGATGGCCGCACGCCCTTGAACCACATGGAGCGAGCGTGGAGCCGCTCGGTGAGCCCTTCCACGGTTGATCGGCTCAAGGACGGGCTGGAGGACGCGTACGAGGACGCCAAGGACGCCGTCGCCGGAAACAAGGATTCGTCGCCTCGTGAGCGCATCAGCGCCGAGGACCGTGAAGCGGTGAACCGCATCATCGCGCAGAAGAAGTAGTTCGCCTCCGGGCCCGCTTCCCCTGGCCTCCCCTCCTCCTTAGGTTGCACGGGAGGCGGCTGGTCGGGGTGGAGGCGGGGCCATGGGCAGGGCGCGAGGCAAGAGTGTCATCCTGTTCGCCGCGCTGGTGTGCGCGCTGGTGCTGCCAGCGCAAGCCACCGGCCGCGAACGCAATCGGTTGTGGGTGGAGTCACAGAACCGCGCCCTCCAGAAGCAACGCTCCACGCTGAGCGAGGTCGCCCGGCGCGCCATGCCCTCCGTGGTGTCCATCACCACACAGCAGGTCGCCGACGTGCAGGCCGTCGCCGCTGGAGAAGAAGCGCAGAAGGGCATCGGCTCCGGCTTCATCATCCACCCAGACGGCTACATCCTCACCAGCGCGCACGTGGTGGAGGGCGCGGCGGAGGTCATCGTCTCCGTCCTGCACCCGCGCGGCTACGTGGAGGAGTTCGAGGCCATCGTGGTGGGCGAGGACGCCCGCACCGACTGCGCGCTGCTGAAAATCGCCGCGCCCCGCAAGCTGCCCGTGCTGAAACTGGCCTCCGCGTCGCACGTGCGCTCGGCGGACTGGATTGTCGTCATCGGCAACCCGTTCGGGCTGACCCACTCGGTGACGGTGGGCGTGGTCAGCTACATGGGCCGCACGGACGTGACGCCCAACGGGCGCGACGGCGACTTCGACTACATGCAGATGGACGCCTCCATCAACCCGGGCAACTCCGGCGGGCCGGTGTTGGACCTGCACGGTGACGTGGTGGCGGTGGCCAACGCGGTCAACGTGGCAGGCCAGGGCATCGGCTTCGCCATCCCCATCGACATCGCGAAGACGGTGATTCCGCACCTCAAGTCCCACGGCCGCGTGCGCCGCGGATGGCTGGGCATGAGCGTGCAGGACTTCTCTCCGGAGGTGGCCGAGGCCTTCAACCTGCAGCGCGGCCGCGGGGTGGTGGTGACGGACATCGTCGAAGGCGGCCCGGCCGAGCGCGCGGGCCTGCAGGTGGGCGACGTCATCGTCGGCGTGGACCAGCGACGTGTGCGCCGGGCGCATGCGCTGCGCTGGCAGGTGGCCGCCCGGGGCGTGGGCCGCGACGTGAAGTTCCAGGTCCACCGGCTGGGGCGCCCGATGAAGCTGACACTCAAGCTGGAGGAGATGCCGTCCGAGGAGACGCCGCAACCCACCATGGCCAGCAGCACCGCGCCCGGGCGGCACGCGGGAGCCCCTCAGCCAGTGATGGACGACCTGCTGTCGCCGGTGCCTCGCTCGAAGGGCCGCCAGGCGGCTCCGCCCTCGGGGGAAGCAGGCCCTGGGACGGGGGGTTCTGGAAAAAACGCCCCCGCGCCCTGAAGTCCAGGATGGGCGGTGATGAACCCTGGTTTCCCGGGCTCCTTGCGTTCGGGGGTCATGGGCGCTAGACAGTGCGCCTTTTTCCGTACCCTTGCGGCGGGTCCACCTCGGTGTGGCGCCGCGACTTCGCATCGTTTCGCAGGAGAGTTTCGCAATGGCCGAGGCCCAGACGACCCAGAAGCGCACCAGTTGGCCGCGTTTCGCCAAGAGCAATGGCAAGAAGGCGTGCACCGTGGAGGGCTGCAAGCGCCCGTACCGCGCCAAGAACTACTGCTACTTCCACTACAAGCAGTGGCGCCAGGGCGACCTGCCGCACAGCCGTTACCGCACCTGCTCCAAGCCGGAGTGCCGCGTGAAGACGTTCAAGGGCGGCCTGTGCGAGAAGCACCACGGCGAGGCCTTCAAGAAGGACGCGGCGTAGACCGCGACTCGCCGTCGGCGCCGGGGCGGCCTCTTCCTCAGGGAGAGGCGCCCCGCGTCACCGCGCGCTCCAGGTGCTTGAAGGCCGTGAGCCACAGCTCCGCCTCGCGCTGGGTCAGCCGCGCACGCATCAACGTCTGCTCCAGCTCGTTCAGCACATGCTGCGGCGCCTGCGGGTTGAGGAACTCCGCGAGCAGCATGACGTCCCGCATCCGCTTCGCCAGCGCACCCAGCGTACCCAGCTTCGCGCCCGGCGCCTCCTCCACCGCGGCCGTGGGCGTCAGCCCCTGACGGTGACAGAGGTACAGCAGCACCGCTGACGACTGCGCCAGGTTCATGGACGGCTGCACTGCCGACGTGGGAATCGCGAGCACGTCCGTGCACCGCGCCAGGTCCTCGTCGGACATGCCCCGCTGCTCGCCGCCGAAGACCAGCGCCACGCGTCCGCGCACGCTCTCCTCCGCCAGCCGCTGCATGGCCTCCTCCGGCGTCAGCACGGTGCGTCCCTTGAGCTGGGTACGAGAAGTCGTGCCCACCGCGTACACGCAGTCCTTCAGCGCTTCGCCCAGGTCGGAGGCCACCTCCATGCCCCGCAAGACGAAGTCACTCTTGACCGCGAGACGCTCCGCGCCCTCGATCGACTTCAGCACCGGCTCGGACAAAATCAGCCGTGAGTACCCGAAGTTGGCCATGATTCTGGCCACGGCGCCGAGGTTGTCGGTTGAACGCGTCTGATGAAGGACAACGGTAAGCTGCTCCCCTGGCCGCATGCGCTGAGTTTAGCTGGTTGATCCCGAAGCAGATCGGTATATTCCCGGTTGATGCGTCGCTGGCTCCCTGGGTTGCTCCTCTCTCTCGTGACGGTCCTCACCGCGTGTGGTGAGGCGGGTGCACCTGTCCGTGCCACGATGAGCGCGCGGCAGGCCCTCACCAACCCGCCGGAGTTCCTCGAGTTCGAGGCTCCCTCGACGCGGCTGGAGCTCTTCCGCGAGGTGGCCCGGCAGTCCGTCATCGAGGCCGGGCAGGCAGCCCAGGCCCTGGTCCTCTTCCCGGTCAGCCATCAGGGCGAGCTGCTCGCCGCGCCAGGCTTCGACCCGAAGATGGACCTGTTCCAGGCCCCCGACGCGGGTGCGCCCCTGGAGCTGGTGTTCGAGTCCGGCGGAGAGCGTTGGCCGGATGACCGCCGCGAGGGCCTTCAGGGCCTCTCCGAGCGTGAAGCCGCCGAGCTGGTGGCCCGCACGCTGCTCGCCCACTGGGGCATCGCGCCGAACAGCGCGGTCCAGGTGGACCGGGCGTCGGGCGCGCCTTATGCGGTCGCTTACGTGGACGGAATCCTGCGCATCAACCCAGCTTTCCTCTACCTGGCAGCGGCGTACGGTCCTTCTTCCCTGCCCGCTTCGCTCCAGTAGAGTCGCGCGCCTCAAGTCAGGCCCCGTTTCCTCTCGCCCTTCCCGCGAGAGAGAGGGGTCGCGAGGCGACAGTGAATACCTCCGCACTTCACGCGCAGCTTCCCCTCACCCTCCAGCAGACGGACCTGCCCGCGCTAGGCCAGCACTACCGTGGCAAGGTTCGCGAGACGTACCGGCAGGATGACCGGCTCATCCTGGTGACGACGGACCGGCTGTCCGCGTTCGACCACATCCTCACCACCATCCCCTTCAAGGGCGAGGTGCTCAACCGGCTGTCCGCGTTCTGGTTCGAGCGCACGAAGCACATCGTTCCCAATCACGTGCTGGACGTGCCCGACGCCAACGTCACCGTGGCGCGTGCCTGTCAGCCCTTCGCCGTGGAAGTGGTGGTGCGCGGCTACCTCACCGGCAGCCTGTGGCGCGACTACCAGAAGGGCACGCACACCGCCTACGGACTGCCCTTCCCGGACGGCCTGCGCAAGGACGAAGCCTTCCCCGCCCCCCTCATCACCCCGTCCACCAAGGCGGAGTACGGCCTGCACGACGAGCCCATCTCCGAGAAGGAGCTTCTGGCGCGGGGCCTGGCCACGCCTCGTGACTGGGCGCGCATCTCCGAGGCCGCGCTGGGCCTCTTCGCGGAGGGCCAGAAGTGGGCGCGCTCACGCGGCCTCATCCTCGTGGATACCAAGTACGAGTTCGGCAAGGTGGGCGACACGCTCTACGTCATCGACGAGATGCACACCCCGGACTCCAGCCGCTACTGGGTGGCCGACGAGTACGAGGCGCGCTTCGCGAAGGGCGAGGACCAGCGCATGCTGGACAAGGAGAACATCCGCCAGTGGCTCATCCGCGAGCGGAACTTCACTGGCCAGGGTACGCCTCCGCCCATCCCGGACGACGTACGCGTGGACCTAGCCGCGAAGTACGTGGCGGCCTACGAGCACATCACCGGCACCACGCTGACGCTGGAGCCGGGCGACGTGAAGGCCCGCATCGAGCGCAACCTGCGTGAGAAGGGCTACCTGAAGTAGCCCTCCTCCCTCACCGGCACGGGGCGCCTACGCGCTCCGGCCGAACACGCGCTGGAAGACGTCGTCCATGTGGCGCGTGTGGTAGCCCGGAGAGAAGCAGTCGGAAATCTCCTCGGGCGTCATCATCTTCCGCAGGTCCTCGTCCGCGAGCAGGGCCTGCCGGAAGTCGAGCCCTTCCTCGTACAGCTTCATCGCGTTGCGCTGGACGATGACGTACGCGGCCTGCCGGTCCATGCCCTTGCGCGCCAGCTCCAACAGGAGGCGCTGCGAGTTCACCACGCCGCCCAGCAGATCCAGGTTCTTCTTCATCTGCTCCGGGTAGACGCGCAGGTCCTCCATCAGCCGCGCGAAGCGGATGAGCATGAAGTCCGCGAGGATGGTGGCGTCCGGGCCGATGACGCGCTCCACCGAGGAGTGGGAGATGTCCCGCTCATGCCACAGCGCCACGTCCTCCATGGCGCTCACCGCATAACCGCGCAGCAGGCGCGCCAGGCCGGTGAGGTTCTCCGACAGAATCGGGTTGCGCTTGTGCGGCATGGCGCTGGAGCCCTTCTGTCCCGCGGTGAAGGGCTCCTCCGCCTCACGCACCTCGGTGCGCTGGAGGTGGCGAATCTCCACGGCGAACTTCTCGATGCTCGAGCCCAGCAGCGCCAGCGCGGTGAAGAACTCCGCGTGCCTGTCTCGCTGCACCACCTGGCTGGAGGCCGGCGCGGGCTTGAGGCCCAGCTTGCGGCAGACGTGCTCCTCCACCGCGGGCGGCAGGTGCGCGAAGGTGCCCACCGCGCCGGAAATCTTCCCCACGGCGATGACGTCCCGCGCGTGCTCCAGGCGCGTACGGGCACGGCGCAGCTCGTCGTACCAGATGGCCAGCTTGTGGCCGAAGGTGATGGGCTCCGCGTGGATGCCGTGGCTGCGGCCCATCTGCAGCGTGTGCTTGTGCTCGAAGGCGCGCTTCTCCACCGCGGCCATGACGCGGTCCACATCCTTCAGGATGAGGTCCAGCGCATCACGCAGGGTGAGCGCCAGCGACGTGTCCAGTACGTCCGACGACGTCATGCCCAGGTGCAGCCAGCGCGCGCTGGGCCCCACCCGCTCTTCCATGAAGGTGAGGAAAGCGATGACGTCGTGCTTGGTGGTGCGCTCAATCTCCTCGATTTTCGCCGCGTCCTCGGGCGTGAAGTCTCCGGCGCGAGCCAGGCAGTCCTGCAGCGCCTCGCGGGGCGCCAGCCCGGCCTCCACCATGCCCTCCAGGGCGGCGAGCTCCACGTCGCGCCAACGGCTGTAACGGGCCTCGTCGGACCAGAGGGAGGACATCTCCTGACGGCTGTATCGCGGAATCACTCGTAGACCTTCACGGCAAAGTCCCGCCGCGCCGCGAGCCGGAGAAGTTCCAGCACGGCGTCGGAGGACGGACCCAACTTCCTGGCGGCGGTGAGATTGAGAGACAAGTCCAACCCCTCAGGCTGAACCACCGCCAGCGCTCCTGGATTCACCTTCTCGTGGATGATGCGGTTGGCCAACCGCCCGGCCTGCTGGCCGATGGCCGTGGGACTGGGCGAGAGCGCCAACGTGGCCCCTTCCTTCACCTGACTGGGCGTTAGAGCGGCCAACGGCACCCGGTGCGCCGCCGCGAAGGCGATGAGCGCTTGGACGACCGCCGCGTTGCCCACCGTCTTGTCCGCCACCATCAGTAGCGCGTCCACCTTGCCCACCGCGCCGTCCAACGCCTTCTCCGCCCGGCCCCCCGCCTCCAACTCCAGCGGGAGGATGGACATGCCCCTCGAGGCCGCCGCCGCGCGGGCCTGCGTCACCGTCCCCGCGGAGAACCGCGGGTCATGCAGGATGCCCACGCGCTTCACCTTCGGCGACACGGCCTTGAGCGCCTCCAGCTCCGGCCCCATGTCGCTGGTGAGGGAGATGCCGGTGACGTTGGCGCCATCCAGGCCGTACTTCTCGTAGTAGGGCACCATGGCGAAGAGGACGGGCACGTCCTCGCCCAGCGAGCGCCGTGCGGCGTTGGCGGCCAGGGGGCCCAGGGCCAGCACCAGCGCGGGCTTCTGCGCCGCCAGCTTCTTGAAGAGCCGCGCGGCTGCGCCCGCGCTTTCGTCCAGCATGACCTCCTGCACCTCGGCCCGGGCCTCCGCCGCGAAGCCGGCGATGACGGAGGCATACGGCGCAAGGTGGGCGGACTTCACCGCCACCACGCGGGGACGGGCTGGCTGCTGCGCCACGACCACCGCCGGCAGCAGCGCGACGAGGAGCGCGGCGACGCAGCCCTTCATTGCCGCACGCTCGCGCAGCAGCGGAAGCCCACCGCGTTCGAGCGCACGGTGGGCACGCCGTTGCTCCGCGCCGAGCAACGTGACGCCGGGTCCGGCTGGTCGAAGGCGCCGCCCTTCAGCGCGTAGGCCTGGGCGCCGACACGGGTGGCCGTCCACTCCGCCGCGTTGCCCGCCAGGTCCATCACCGCGTAGCCCGACTTGCAGCGCTCGAAGCGCCCGGAGGCCGCCAGTCCCCCCGGGCTCGCCGCGGTGTTGCACGCGCCCACGGCCTGCTCCTCGCCGAAGGGGAAGCGCGAGTTGCCGGGGCCCTTGCATGCCTTCTCCCATTCCTCTTCCGTGCAGAGCCGCTTGCCCTCGCGCTCGCACGTTCCCCGCGCCTCTTCCCAGGCCACGGCCACCTTCGGCATCGCGCCAGCCCGGTTGGGGAATTCGTACTCATCCACGCAGAACGAAGACACCTGGATGCTCGCGACGGGGCGCTCGTCCGGGCTGGCCAGTGCGTCGTCGTCGCTCCGGCCCATCTTGAAGGCTCCGCCACTCACCAGCCGCATGCCCGCGGGACAGCCGCCCACGGGCGCCGCCAGCACTGCCGCGCCACCGGGCCCGGCAACAGGCGCCGTCCCCTGCCCTCTGGACTTCTGCAGCGCCTTGATGGCCAGGAAGCCCCCGCCCGCGCCCAACGCCAGGCAGCCGAGGACGAGCACCAGCAACCTCAACATGGAACGCTGGGGCTTCGCCGCGCGCGTGGCGGACCTGGTGAGCACCGCTCCGCGAGGCGCGGCGCGAGAACTGGAGACTTCCGACGGTTCGCTCCGCTTCGCGCCGGAACGAGAGCCCGGGTCTGACACCTCCGAACCCCGGCGGCGGGTGCGAACACCTGAGTCCTCGGAGGCACGGCCGCGAGCACGGCTGCCGGTGTCCTCGGCGCCGCCTTCTCGCGGACGAGATGGCGCCTCGTCCTGCGCGCCGTCGCGAGCACGCGACCGGGAGCGGCCCACCGCGGGCGCGGCGTCCAGCGTGGGCGCGGCGGGGCGGCCCGCGGGCACCGCTGGCGCCTCGTCCAGGGTCATCGCACTGGAGCGGCCATCGGTCACCGCGGGGACATCCAACTGCGTGGGCGCGGCGGAGCGGCTCGACGCGACCTCCTGCGCGGACGCGGCGCCACGCTCACTGGCGTCCTCGGAATCCTTCCGCGCTGGCGTGGAGCGAGAGGGCACGGGCGGAGACGACCCAGGCCGCGAAGCACTGCCCTGCGCCAAGGGTGCCGCCTTCGCGGCGACGGCGGGTGGCGCGATGAAGGGCAGCGCCTGTTCCGTCAGGTGCTGCGGCGCGGGCGAGGCCGCGGGCTTGCCCCGTCCCATGATGGCGGCCAGCGACGCCGCGTCCAGCGGCTGCGTGGCATCCACCGGTGGCGGCAGGTCCGGAATGGGCGCGGGCGGCTTGGGCGCGGCGACACCGGGCGGCGGAGGCAGGTCCTCCTCCTGCACGGCCGGGAGCATGCCCGTGGGCACCGGGGGCGGAGGCCTCGCCGCCTGCCTCGCGGTGTTCGCGGCCGACGAGCCCGGAGGCGCCGGGAGGCTCCGCGCGCGCGACACCACCGCGGCCGGTGTGCGCGCCAGGATGTTGGAGAACTCGGTGAGGAACTCACCCGCCGTCTTCGGACGGGCCAGCGGGTTGAAGTTGAGCGCGCGCCGGTACAGTGCCTCGATGGAGGTCGGCAGGTCCGGGTGGTGCATCGTCAGACCGGGGATGACGCCGTCCTCGGGCACGAGCCCGGTGAGCATCTCCCCCACGATGGCCGCGAGCGAGTACACGTCCATGCGCGTGTCCAACTCGCCGCCGCCCACGTACTCCGGCGCGATGTAGACGTCCGCGCGCTGCCCCTTCTGCGCCTGCACGAAGGGCAGGTGCGGCACGGCCAGGCCCAGGCCGTAGTCCGTCACCTTGAGCAGGTCCGGCAGGACGATGACGTTCTCCGGCTTGACGTCGGAGTGCGGTCCGAAGCGGTGCGCCGCGTCCAGGGCCGCCGCCATCTGCGACAGCAGCGGCTCCACTTCCTTCAGCGAGAAGAGCTGCCCCCGCGCGGTGCGCTGCTCCATCATCCGGCGCAGCGTCATGCCCTCCAGCAGCTGCATGGTGATGAAGGGCCGGTCCCCATCCACGCCCTCCTCGTACACGCGCAGGAGGTTCGGATGATTGAGCTTCTTGGCCACGCGCATGGACAGCGCGAACTGCATGCGCTCCTCGGGCTGCTGCACCAGGCGCGGGTGCACCGCCTTGAGCGCCACTTCGACGTCAATCTCCTCGTCCTGGGCTCGGAAGACGAAGCCCATGGGCCCGGAGCCCACCACTTCCTGGATGGCGTAGCGGCCGGCGACGACGTCCCCTGGCTTGTAGGGTGCGCCGTCCGCGCCGCGCCGGCGAGCCGCCCCGGCGGGAGGACGCGCCGAGGCATCGTGCTTCAGCCCGCAGGTGGGACAGGTGTCTTGGGAGGCAGGAACGAGGCTGCCGCAGCGGTAGCAAAGCAAAGCTGGCGTACTCCAGGAGGCAGTCGGGGGGCCACCTCGGGGGAAGGCCCAGCCTCTTATTCTGCACGCTCCCCTGTCATCAAGGAACGCCGAGCGAGGAAGTCAGCAACTAGCGTCCCGTGGACCCGAAGCCATTTCCACCCCGGGAGGTTTCCTCCAGCAGCTCCACCTCCTGGAGGGAGACCGGCGGCACGGCGGCCACCACCAACTGGGCCACGCGGTCGCCCCGGCGCAGGGTGAAGGGCTCGTTGGAGAGGTTGATGAGGATGACCTGCACCTCCCCCCGGTAGTCCGCGTCCACCGTCCCCGGCGAGTTGAGGAGCGTGACGCCATGCCGCAACGCCAGGCCCGAGCGCGGACGCACCTGCCCTTCGTACCCAGCGGGTAGCGCGAGCGCGAGCCCGGTGGGCACCGCCAGCCGCTCCAGGGGCCCCAGCACCCGCTCCCCGTCGATGTCCGCGCGCAGGTCCAGGCCCGCGGCCTGTGCCGTTTCGTAGCGGGGAAGTGGCAGGGGCTCCGCATGGGTGCGCACGCGGCGCACCTTCACCGTGAGGGGGGAAGACATGCGCTGGGACTAACACAGCTGCCGCCGCTTCGTGCCACGGCGGCGTGACAACCGCGCGCGTCGGCCCCTCAGGGCGCGGTGTCCTTCGCCACGGACCGCAAGGCGGTGCGGAACTTCAGCGGGTCCATGGGCCGCGCCGCCAGCTCCAGCTGGTAGTGCAGGTGGGGACCGGTGGAGCGCCCCGTGTTGCCCGAGTGCGCCACCAGTTCTCCCCGGCTCACGCGCTGTCCCACCTTCACCAGCAGCTCCGAGTTGTGACAGTACGCCGTCGTGACGCCCCGCCCGTGGTCCACCACGAGCACGCGGCCATTCACGGCGTCCTCGCTGGCACGCCGGACGACACCATCCGCCACCGCCACCACGGGCGTCCCCACCGGCACGCCCAGGTCCACACCGGTGTGCATCTTCCTGCGCCCCAGCACCGGGTGGAAGCGCTCGCCGAAGGGACTCGTTACACGCGCACTCTCATGAACGGGCCACGCGAGCCCGAAGGCGGTGGCCAGCGCCAGGGCCTGTGCGGCGCCCACGGACGCGTCCTCGAAGCCCGGCGGGAGCTGCCCCGACAGGCGCTCCAGCGTGGGCGCCCCACCCTCCGCCTCCACGCGCTCCAGCGCGTAGCGCGCGGGGACGCGGCCCGCGAAGAGCGCCGTGAGCCGGGCCTCCTCCCCTGGAAAGTCCTTGGCCAGCGCGGTGTGCAGGCTGCGCGCGGCCGCCGGGCCCGTCTGCGGATCCAACAGCGACGCGGCGGGGACGCCCAGCTCCGCGGCCAGCTCCAGCGCGGGCTGGCGGGCTCGCACCTGGGCGCCCTTGAGCGCCAGGTGGGTTCCCCAGGCCAGGGCCTCCGCGTTCGTGAGGGCCCGAGACAGAGGCACGTCGGGAGCCACCCATGTCGGTGACAGCGAGGTGCCGCTGACGCCGTCATAGTACGCGAGCAAGGGCCGCGCGCTGCTGCGCGTCCCCGTGGCCCATGCCGTGGCCTTGCGCACCAGCGCGCCCGCGGGCGTGTGGTGGTACGCCGCCCACAAGCACAGCGTCGCCATGCAGAAGTCCAACAGTCCTTTCGCCTGGCGCGGGAACATGGGCACCTACCGGAAGAAAGACAGCACGGGCGTCGCATCCACCACCGCCGCCACGGCCAGCGGCACCACCACCGCGCAGCCCAGCAGTCCGCGCCGCAAGGCCGCTCTGCCTCCGGCTTCCTCACACACCGCATCCGCGTGTTGCAGGTTGCGCAGCACCGCGCGCCACCCGAGCGAAACCAGGACGCCCACCAGCGAGGCCACCGCCAGTGCCCGCGCCGCCACGTCCGCGACACCATCCCCGAAGAGCTCACGCCAGGAGAGGTACACCGAGCCCTGGATGAGCTTGGCCACCGCGCACGCGCCCGCCAGCACCACGGCCGCCGTCGCCAGAGGCCGCAGCCACCGCATCGGCGTGGGCTTGCGCAGGCACCGCGACCACAGCTGACGCCACGTCGGACGCGCGGCCTTCTGGGGCTCCAGCACCACGCGCCATGCCTCCGCCAGAACCGGTGCGGCGGACTCCCGGTAGCCCAGCGCGGGCAGCGCCAACACCACGTCCGCGGCCAGCTCCCACGCGAGCGCGAGGAAGCGCGCAATCCGGGTGCGCTGCTCCAGCGATACCCACTCCACCAGGGGCGCCGTCAGCGAATAGCGACCCACGAGCGCGTCGAAGCCCGCGTCCACCCGGTCCACCAGCGCCAGCAACCGTTCATCCAGCGTGTCCGCCGCCGAATGCACCCCCACCGCCACCAACGCGACCAGGCCCAGCGGCATGAACGCCCAGCGGAAGGCCCCCAGGAAACGGGAGACGTCCGCCAGGAAGGGCGTGGACGACGAAGCAGGCGGTGGTCGAGGTGGCAAACAGCCTCCGTGCGGATGGGGCTCGCACCTCAACGCACGGCCCTCCCGGAAGTGTCTAAGCCACCCCGGCCCGAAACGAAAACACCCCCTCCCGCGCGGTGGCGGAAGGGGGCGTCATGAGCGCCGGGCTCTCAATCAAGGAGCCCGGGCTTTCGGGCGCGAATCAGGCCTTGGCGTCCGGCTGCGTGGGCGCGGGCGCCGGCTGCGCGGCGGCCTCACCCGCGGCGGCGCCCTGCTGCGCGGCGCGCTCCGCCATGGCCTCCTTGCGCGACAGACGAATCTTGCCCGTCTTGTCGATGCTGACGACCTTCACCAACACCTCGTCGCCCTCGTTCAGCACGTCGGAGACGCTCTTGACGCGCTTGTCGGACAGCTCGGAGATGTGGATGAGGCCGTCGGTGCCCGGGAACAGCTCCACGAAGGCGCCGAACTCGGCGATCTTGCGCACCGTGCCCGTGTAGATCTTCCCGATTTCCGCCTCGCGGGTCAGCGCCTGAATCATCGCGATGGCGGCCTTCACGGCCTCGCCATTCGCGCTGGCGATGTCCACGCGGCCCGAGTCCTCGATGTTAATCGCGGCACCCGTGCGGGCGATGATGTCCTTGATGACCTTGCCGCCCGGCCCGATGACGTTCTTGATGAACTCGGGACGAATCTGGATGGTGGTGATGCGCGGCGCGTACTGGCTGATCTCCTTGCGGGACTCGGCCAGCGTCTTGAGCATCTCACCCAGGATGTGGAGGCGGCCCTGACGCGCCTGCTCCAGCGCGCGGCTCATGATTTCCGTCGTGAGGCCGGTGATCTTGATGTCCATCTGGATGGACGTGATGCCCTTCGAGGTGCCGCACACCTTGAAGTCCATGTCGCCCAGGTGGTCCTCGTCACCGAGGATGTCGGAGAGGATGGCAATCTTGTCGCCCTCCTTCACCAGACCCATGGCGATACCCGCCACCGGGGCCTTGAGCGGAACACCCGCGTCCATCAGCGCCAGCGTGCCGCCGCAGACAGAGGCCATGGACGAGGAGCCGTTGGACTCCAGGATGTCCGACACCAGGCGCACCGTGTACGGGAAGGACTCGCTCTTCGGCACCATGTTGCGCAGCGCGCGCTCCGCCAGCGCCCCGTGGCCGACTTCACGGCGGCCCGGGCCACGCAGCGGCTTCGTCTCGTTCACGCTGAACGGCGGGAAGTTGTAGTGCAGCATGAAGCGCTTGAAGGCCATGCCGCCCAGCATCTCCAGGCGCTGCTCGTCATCGCTGGTGCCCAACGTGGTGACCACGAGCGCCTGCGTCTCGCCGCGCGTGAAGACGGCGCTGCCGTGGGTGCGCGGGAGCACGCCCACCTCGCACGTAATCTGACGGACCACGTCGTGGCCACGGTCGCCGATGCGGCCACCGTTGACCGTCATCTCGCGCATGTGCTCGTACTTCAGGTCCTCCACCACCGACTTGGCGTGCTTCTCCACCAGGGGGGTGTAGCCGTCGCCCAGCTGCTCCTTGAGCTTGGCGAGCGCCTCCTTCTTCGTCTTGCCGAGCGCCTCGTAACGCGCGCCCTTCTCCTTGATGCCGTAGCCCGCCTTGATGCCGTCCATGGCCAGCTCGCGCACCTTGGCGCGCAGGCCCTCGTCCACGGCGGCGGGCTTCTCGAAGGAGCGAACCTGCTTGTTCAGCTCGCGCCGCAGCTCGTCCTGCAGGTCCAGCGCGGGCTGCGCCGTCTTGAAGCCGAAGTCGAGCGCCGCGACCATGTCGGCCTCGGAGACCTCCTCCGCGCCACCTTCCACCATGACGATGGCCTTGCGGCTCACCGCCATGACCAGGTCCAGGTCGCTCTGCTCGCGCTGCTTCGCGGTGGGGTTGGCCACCAGCTGACCGCCGACGCGGCCCACGCGGATGCCGGCGATGGGGCCGTCGAACGGGATGTCCGACACCCACAGCGCCGCGGAGGCGCCGGTGATGCCGTGGATGTCACCCTCGTTCTCCGGGTCGGAGGAGATGACGCTGGCGATGACCTGCGTCTCGTACGCGTAGCCTTCCGGGAACAGCGGCCGGCAGGAGCGGTCGACCAGGCGGCTGGCCAGCGTCTCCTTCTCCGTGAGACGGCCCTCGCGCTTGAAGTAGCTGCCGGGGATGCGGCCAGCCGAATACAGCTTCTCCTGGTACTCCACCGTCAGGGGAAGGAAGTCGATGTCCTTCTTCTCCCGGGCGCTTACCGCCGTCACCAGCAGCATGGTGTCGCCATAGCGGACCACCACAGAACCGTCGGCCTGCTTCGCCAGACGACCCACTTCGATGCTCAGCTCGCTCTCGCCAATCTTGACGCTCTTCTTCAACATGTCCGTGCCTCTGGATCCTTCAGGGGCGAAGACCCCACCGCGCGCACCCGGTCCGAGAAATGGACCCGGCACCCCGGGAGGGCCCTCGGGGTGTATGAGCGGTCACCAGGGCCTGGAACAGGCGCCAGTTGAGGCAACCGCCAGCATGTACTGCGGAGGGCGCTTGCGGAGCGCCGGAGGGATGTCTCGGAACTTTTGATCCCTGGTCGCAGGGGCCGACCGCGGTCAGCCCATCCGAACGGAAACCAAAACCTCCGCAGCCACCACTCCCTTGCCCGCCTCCACCCACCGCGCTTCGACTGCTTCACGTCACTGCATTACGGCCTACGTCCTAAACGCGCGGGGCGCTGGTTTCTGCCAGCGCCCCGGGTCCTGCTCAACTGCCTACTTGCGGATGCCGAGGCCGTCGATGAGCTTCTTGTACCGCGCGACGTCCTTGGACTTCAGGTAGTCCAGCAGGCGGCGGCGCTGACCGACCAGCTTCAGCAGACCGCGGCGGGAGTGGTGGTCCTTCTTGTGCGTCTTGAAGTGCTCGGTGAGCATGGTGATGCGCTCGGACAGCAGCGCCACCTGGACCTCGGGGGAACCCGTGTCCGACTCGTGGGTCCGGAACTTCGACACCAGCTCCGACTTACGCTCCTGGTGCAGCGACATGAGACTCTTCCTTGCCCGCTCCGGTGGAGGTTGCTGCTCGCGTCACCACGGTCCGCGGAGGGGTACAGACCGGGTGCATCCATCTAACGAGCGGGGGGCTTATAAGCTTCACCCCCCGTGGGGTCAACCTTCGACGCCTGCCCGCCAGCCCCGGAAAGTCCGGGACCGTGAGAAGAGGTACAGCCACAACCCCGCGAAAAATCCCGGCGTTACACCAGGACGCGCAGATAGCGCAGGCGGCCACCAGCCACTTCGGCCACCGCCAGCAGCGCGTCGTCCGGGCCCATGACGCGCACCCGTCCCACCTTCCCGGCGGGGACCTCCACCGGGACACCGTGGGAGACGCGCTTGGCATCGGCGGCGCCCACCCGTACCTCCGGCAGTTCCACCAGCGCATGCGACATGGTCATCAGCCGGCTGGCCAGCGCGCCCTCCTTCAGCAGCTCCGGCACGTCCGCCAACGGCAGCGCCTGCGCCAGGGTGAAGGGGCCACTGGCGGTGCGCCGCAGGGCCTCCAGGTGGGCACCACAGCCCAGCGCCCGGCCCACGTCCTGGGCCAGGGTGCGCACGAAGAAGCCCTTGGAGCAGCGCACCGACAGCTGCAGGCGCTCGGCGGAGAAGTCCCGCAGCACCAACTCGTACACCGTCACCTGGCGGGCCGCGCGCTCCACTTCCTCGCCCGCACGGGCCAGTTCGTAGAGCCGCTTCCCGCCCACCTTGACGGCCGAATACATGGGTGGGACCTGATCGAAAGTGCCCCGGAAGCGCGCCAACGCGGATTCAATCAGCGCGGGCGTCAGGGCTGGTACGGGCGCCTGCGCCGTCACCTGCCCTTCCGCGTCCAGGGTGTCCGTCTCCGAGCCCAGACGCACCGTGGCGTCGTAGGCCTTGTCGCCCTCGGTGATGAAGCCCGCGACCTTGGTGGCTTCCCCCAGGCAGAGCGGCAGCACTCCAGTGGCCAGCGGGTCCAGCGTCCCCGTGTGGCCCACCTTCTTCAGGCGAAGCAGCGAACGCACCTGGCGGACCACGTCGAACGACGTGGGGCCGGTGGGCTTGTCAATGACGAGGACGCCGTCCATGGCACGCCAATCGTGGAGGCCCGGAGCTGGACCTACCAGCCTTCCTTGTTTCGGACTTCGCGCAGCAGGCGGTCAATCTTGTCACCTTCGCCAACCGATTCGTCGAAGGAGAAGAAGATTTCCGGCGACACGCGCAGGTTGACGGCGGACGTCACCTCGCGGCGCACGAAGCCCTTGGCGGCCTCCAGGCCCTTCTGCGTGTCCGCCCGCTCCTGCTCGCTGCCCATCATCGAATAGAAGACACGGGCCACGCGAAGGTCCGGGGAGACCTTCACGCCTGTAATCGTGATGTAGCCGATGCGCGGGTCCCTCAGCATGCCCCGGGTGAGCAAGTCACCGATGGCCGCCTGGATTTCCTGCCCCACGCGCTCCGGTCGGGAATGCGTCGTCATTTCTTCTCCCAGTCTCGCGGGTTGCGCAGGGAACGGGCCCGAGCCCGTGCCTCGTCGAACGTCATCCGTCCACCGCTCGACGGAGACGGGCGGCCCGTGCCGCCATCCATGCCACCTTCATGGCGGCTTTCCCACTCTCCCAACCCCTCCGCCTCCGCGAGCGAGCCGCGCTCGCCACGCAGGAAGCGAGCAATGGCGGCCTCCGAATGCGCCGCCGCCTGCTCCGGGGAAAGGTCCAACTCCTCCGCGTCCTCATCCACGGCCCGCGCCGAGAAGGAACCTCGCGAGGCCGCCTGGCCGCTCGCGAAGAGCTGGTCCCCGAAGCCGAGGATTTCCGTCTCCCGCGACAACAGCGGGGCGACGTACATCTCCTCGACGGAGTGGATGATTTTCTCCAGTTGCTCGTCCACGTGGCGTCGCTCGTTGCCCACCACCGCGAGCGCCAGTGACGCCTTCTGCCAGAGATCCTGGTCCTCGACCTCGGCCACCGCCACGTTGAAGCGGGCCTTGAGCCGGTCCGTCACCCGGCGGAGCACCTGCCGCTTGGACTTCAGCGAGCCACTGTCCGGAATCTGCAGGGTGAGGCGTGCAACACCTACGAACATGAATGTCCCCCTTGCCACGGGTGGCCACGCCTGAAGGCCGTGGCAACCCGGGCATCAGCACCCTGGGAAGATGGGGTCTTCCCAGGGTTTCAGGGAGGCGCCGGGGCTCTCCTGCGACTAGGTCAGGCTCTGCCGAGTCTCTTCGATCTCGTACGCCTCGATGATGTCACCGGGCTTGAGGTCGTTGAAGCTCTCGATGCCGATACCGCACTCGAAGCCCTGAGCGACTTCCTTGACGTCGTCCTTGAAGCGCCGCAGCGACGCCATCTTCCCGGCGAACAGCTGCTTGTTCTCGCGCATGAGGCGGACGATGGCGCCGCGCTTCATGACGCCATCCAGCACCGCCGCACCGGCGATGGTGCCCAGACGCGGCACGTTGAAGGTGTTGCGCACCTCCGCACGGCCCAGCTTGCGCTCGGTGCGGATGGGCTCCAGCAGGCCCTCCATCTCCGTACGAACCCCGTCGATGAGCTCGTAGATGATGGAGTAGCTCTTGAGCACCACTTCCTGGGCCTTGGCCGCGGCCTCCGCTCCGGACTCCGGGTTGACGTTGAAGCCCAGCACGACGCCCTTGGAGGCCGCCGCCCGCATCACGTCGCCCTCGGTGATGGCGCCCACACCGGAGTGGACCACCTCCACCTTGACCTTGTGGGTGGAGAGCTTCTGGACGGCCTGCCTGACGGCCTCGGCCGAGCCCTGCACGTCCGCCTTGATGACGACGCGCAGCTCCTTGGGACCACCGCCCGCCTTCGTCTTGGCGAACAGCTGCTCCAGGGACTCGCGGCTGACCTTGGACAGCTCGGTCTGCCGCTCCTTCATGTTGCGGTGCTCGGCGATCTGCTTGGCCGCCTTCTCGTCCGCCACCACGTTGATGGCGTCACCCGCGCCCGGCACGCCGGACAGACCGACGACCTCGGCGCAGTAGCCCGGCTTCACTTCCTTCACCTGCTCGCCGCGGCTGTTCGTCATCGCGCGGACGCGGCCGTAGTGCGAGCCGGTGACGACGGCGTCACCCAGCTTCAGCGTGCCTTCCTGCACCAGCACCGTGGCGACGGGGCCACGGCCGCGGTCCAGCTTGGCCTCGATGATGGCGCCCACCGACGGACGGCTCGGGTTGGAGGTCAGCTCGAGCACCTCGGCCTGGAGGGCCAGGTTCTCCAGCAGGAGCTCCAGGTTCTCCTTCGTCTTCGCGGAGACGGGCACCATGATGGTGTCCCCGCCCCACTCTTCCGGCACGAGCTCGTGGGTGGCCAGGTCCTTCTTCACGCGGTCCAGGTTCGCGGCCGGCAAGTCCATCTTGTTGATGGCGACGACGATGGGCACCTCCGCCGCCTTCGCGTGCTTGATGGCCTCCACCGTCTGGGGCATCACGCCGTCGTCCGAGGCCACCACCAGCACCACGATGTCCGTCACGTCGGCGCCACGGGCACGCATGGACGTGAAGGCCTCGTGGCCCGGCGTGTCCAGGAACGTCACGTCACCGCGCGCGGTGCTGATGCTGTAAGCGCCGATGTGCTGGGTGATGCCACCGGCCTCACCCTGGGCAACGCTGGCCTTCCGGATGGCGTCCAGGAGGCTCGTCTTGCCGTGGTCGACGTGGCCCATGATGGCGACGACCGGCGGACGGGGACGCTCGTCCTCGGGACGGGCCTCCACCTCGGGCAGGTAGTCCTCCACCTCGAAGCCCACGCGGTCGATCTTCCAGCCGTAGTCGCCGGCGATCATCTCCGCAGTGTCCGCGTCCACCAGCTGGTTCGCGGTGGCCATCTTCCCCAGGCCCATCAGCTTCTTGATGAGCTCGGCGCTGCGCACACCCATGCGCTGGCCCAGGTCGGACACGGAGATGCCCTCCTGCAGCTTGATGACCTTCTTCTCCTCGGCCATCTGGGTGATCTGCGTCTTGGCGCCCTTCTTCGTGGGCTTGCGCTTCTTGCCACGGATGGGGATGGTGACGCGGCCCCAGACCATGTCCGTCAGTTCCTGCTTGGACACGCTCTGCGTATCACCGCTGGTGCGCTTGCGCTGGCCACGCTCCTTGTTCTTGGAGACGTCCACCAGCTCGCGGCCACGGCCCAGGTGGTCCGGGACCACCTTGTACTCACGCCGCTCGGGGATGCCCGTGCGGCCCGGTGCCATGGGGTACTGCTTGGCCTGACCGGCCGTGGGCGTCACGCGGCGCACCTGGATGAGCGGGCGCGAGATGACGACGGCCTGGGTCGCCGTGGGACGGGCCGTGCCCGTGGGCGACACCTGGGCGTGCGGCACGCCGCCGACCATGATGGTGGGGCCCTGCGGCGTCGGAGAAGCCGAGGCCGAGGCCTGCACACCCGTGCCGGGCGCCGAGGTCGGACGCACCGGTCCCTGACCGGGACGCCCGGAGCCCTGATAGGAGCCCGGTCCCTGGTAGGACGGACGACCACCCGGACTACCGGGACGACCACCCGGGCCGCCCGGACCACCGGGACGACCACCCGGGCCGCCCGGACCACCGGGGCGACCACCCGGGCCGCCCGGACCACCGGGACGACCACCCGGACCACCCGGGCCACCCGGACGACCACCACCGGGTCCACCACGCTGCTGGTAGCCAGGCGCGGGGCCCCGGGAGACGACGGTCGCGGACGAAGGAGTGCTCGAAGACGTCCGGACTGCCGGCGGTACCGGTGAGCGTGGGGGGGGTTGGGGCAAGGTGGTGCTCTCCTGAACAGAGGGACGAGGCTGCGCGGCGGCGGGAGCCGGCACGGCAGCGCGGGGAGCCTCCACCGGGGCCTGAGGGGCCTCGGTG